>JAFXVA010000009.1 GCA_017534965.1 Elusimicrobiaceae bacterium
AACTCAGTTGCACTGATATAAATTTTGTTTTTGGCAAACTTGAATTACAAGGTAAAGCCCTTGATTTATGGGCGCGCCAAGGCAGTCCTAATATAACTTTAACAGTGCAAGATTTACCGGGTTCTTACAAACTTGCTATTGCATCAGAAGAACCAAGATTTTAAGAATTTAAGAGGTTTAAATATGAATGATGATACAATAATTACCAGCACAAAAACAGATGAAGAACCTAAAGGAAAAAGAGAAGTAGCTGCGAGTATTAAAAAATTCAGACAGATTTATGCCCAAGCAGTAGAAAGTTCTCCTGAAAAAGAGCGCATCCAAAACCAAAAAGGTAAATTTACTGCCCGTCAAAGATTATCTTATTTGCTGGATGAAAATAGTTTTTTTGAAATTCGCACTCTTGTTCAAACTGCCAGTAATGATTTCGATTTAAAAGATAAAAACATTAAAGGCGACGGAGTTATAACCGGTTTTGGCAAAATAAACGGCCGTGATGTTGCAATTTTTGCGCAAGATTTTATGAGTCTTGGCGGTTCTCTTGGGCTTGCCCACGCAAAAAAAATTGCAAACTTAATGGACCTTGCCATAGAGGCCAAAATACCTATAATCGGTTTGCTTGATAGTGGCGGCGCAAGAATACAAGAAGGAGTTAATAGTCTTGACGGCTATGGCGAAATTTTTTATAGAAATGTTAAGGCCTCAGGGGTAATACCGCAAATTTCGGTTGTTCTTGGTCCTTGTGCGGGGGGGGCGGTTTACTCTCCTGCTTTAACAGATTTTATTTTTATGGTTGACGGCATTAGCCACATGTTTGTAACTGGGCCAAATGTCGTTAAAGCAGCCACCGGCGAAGATGTTACTTTTGATACTCTTGGCGGTGCTAAAATGCATTCCCAAAAAAGCGGTGTTTGCCATGTTATAGCAAACAGCGAACAAGATTGCTTTAGACAAGTTAAGGAACTTCTTTCTTTCTTACCGCAAAACTGCTATGAAAAAGCCCCCGCTACAACAACTATTGATTCTGTTGACAGGCAGACCCCCTTACTTGAAAAAGTTTGCGAAATTAACCCCAAAAAACCTTTTAGAATCCAACATATTATTTGGGAACTTGCCGACGAAAATAAATTCTTTGAAATTCATAGAGATTTTGCTAAAAATATCGTTATCGGTTTTGCCAAAATGGGCGGTGAAGTTGTTGGTATTGTTGCCAATAACTCTGATGTCCTTGGCGGCGCTTTGGATATGGATGCAAGCGATAAGGCAGCCCGCTTTGTCCGTTTCCTAAATGCTTTTAATATACCTATATTAACTTTGGTTGATTTAGGTGGTTATTTGCCGGGTGTTTCACAAGAACATGGGGGTATTATCAGACATGGAGCAAAATTACTTTATGCTTATGCCGAAGCCAGCGTGCCAAAGATTACCCTAGTGTTGCGCAAGGCTTATGGCGGTGCCTATATTGCAATGAGTTCCAAACATTTAGGCGGAGATTTCAATTTTGCCTTACCTTCTGCCGAAATTGCTGTTATGGGTCCGCGCGGAGCAATAGAAATACTTTATTCTAAAGAAATAAAAGCCGCCCCTAAGGAGAAAGTTGAAGAATTAAAGGAAAAACTTACAAAAGAATATGCCCAAAAATTTGCTTCACCTTATCAAACGGCGGCAAGCGGTTCTATTGATGAAATTTTAGAACCTACTTTTGCCCGCCAAAAAATTATCAAGGCCTTTAGACTTTTAAAAGATAAAAGAAAGCCTCAGTTTAATACTAAAAAAGGAAATATTCCTCTTTAATTATGGATTTTGAGAAAATAAAAAATTTTATTAAAACACAAAAAATACCGGCTTATCGCCTAGCGCAGATAAGAAGTGCCGTTTATGAAAAAGGCATAACTTCTTGGGACAAGGCAACAAATCTGCCCCTTGATTTGCGTGAGTTATTAAAGAAGAACTTTAAAATCTTAAGTGTAAAACCGGTTTTAATACAGGCCTCTAAACTTGATAAAGTTTTTAAAGCACTTTTAGAACTTGAAGACGGCTTAAAAATTGAAAGTGTTTTAATGAAGCCCGGCAAAACTTGGAGCATTTGTGTTTCTTCTCAAGTGGGTTGTCCTTTAGGTTGTGCGTTTTGTGCAACGGGTAAGATGGGTTTTAAAAGGAATTTAACTACCGAAGAAATTTGCGACCAAGCCCTTTTTTGGTCTGATTTTTTAAAAGAAAAGAAACTTGGCGAACGGGTTTCAAATGTTGTTTTTATGGGTATGGGCGAACCTTTACTTAACTATCAAAATGTGGTAGCAGCGGTTAAAGAATTATCTGATAGCGATTATCTTGGTATCGGGCAACGCCATATTTCAATTTCCACTTCCGGCGTGGCAGATAGATTTATTAATCTTGCCCAGGATTTACCGCAAGTTAACTTGGCTCTTTCTTTACATAATGCTGATAACGAAGAAAGATCTAAACTTATGCCTATAAATAAAAAATATAATTTAGATATTGTTAAAGAAAAATTAGAAGAATACCTTGCAAGAACTTCTCGCGAAGTTTTTTTGGAATATACGGTTATTGACGGCGAAAATAATGGTTTACACCATTTAAGAAAACTTGGTAAATGGATAAGCGAAATAAAAGATAATTATTTGCTTCATGTAAATTTAATTGCGTGTAATAAGGCAGTTGGCAAAGCCGTTGAAACAGATGAATTTGTTGTTCGTAAGTTTTCGCAAGCATTGACTAAAATGCATATAAAAAACTCTATACGCAAAAGTTTAGGTTCTGATATTAGTGCTGCTTGCGGGCAACTTGCTATAAATAATGGGAGGAAAAAATGAAAAAATATTTAATTATTGCAACTTTATTTTTAGGGGCTTGCACTTCTTTTATGGGCAAAACAAATTATGTGCCTATAGGGCCTCAAGATTTGTCAAGACAAGTGCAAAATGCAAAAGATATGCCTGTTTTTGCAAATCCGGATCAAGTTACAGAACCTTCTGCCCGTATAGGTTTTTATCAAGTGCAAAAATTGCCTAAAGATCAAAAAGTTATATTAAAAGAAATTGAAAAAATAAAAGAGTTAGCTGCAAAAAAAGGAGCAAATGCCATTATTATTAAACAATATGTTAATGATGACAATACTGCTTATCCAATAAATTTATCAAGTTATTTTTTAAAGTATATGAGTAGTGTTTCTCCTGAAGATGCACAAAAAATAGAAAATTTTGTAAACACAGCGGGGATGCTTGATGCTTCAAGATAAAACTTCCAAAAGAAATAAATTGAAAAAAGAAAAAGCCGTTGTTCTCTTTTCAGGCGGGCTTGATTCTACCACGTGTCTTTATTGGGCTTTAGATAAAGGTTATGATTGTGTGGCTTTAAATATTTCTTACGGCCAAAAACATATAAAAGAAATTACTTGTGCTAAAAAAATTTGCTCTAAACTAGGCATTAAAATGCAGAGTTTAAACTTAAATTTGCCTTGGCTTGCTAAGGCAACTTCACTCGTAGGAAAAAACAAAGTTTTGCCGGCAGCTAATCTTAAAGAAATTCATAATAAAAAGCGTTTACCTTCAACCTATGTTCCGGGAAGGAATTTGCTTTTTATTGCTTTAGCGGCTTCTTTTGCCGATAGTATTGGCGCAACGGCAATTATTGCCGGCCCCAATGCTATAGATTATTCCGGCTATCCGGATTGTCGCCCTCAATTTTATACACCGCTTGCTAAAGCTGTTAAAGAAGGCACCAGTGGGGCAATATCGGGCAAAAGTATAAAGATTATAACTCCGCTTTTAAAATTATCTAAAGCGCAAATTGCAAAACTTGGGGCTAAATTAAAAGTCCCTTTTGGCTTAACATGGACTTGTTATAAAGGCGGGGCAAAACCTTGTGGTAAATGTGATGCCTGCTTGCTTAGAGCGCAAGGTTTTAAAGAAGCAGGAATTTTAGATAAATAGGAGATAAAATGAAAAATTTTCGTTTTATATTAATGTTTGCTTTTTTATTTATAGGGGCAAATCTGTTTGCTCAAACTACGCAAAATGCTCTTATGCAAGCAACTAAAGCTTTTGATTTGCAAAAGACATCAAATGTTCTTAGTGAAGAAGAAGATATAAAAAAACTTGTTTTAAAATATGAAAGTGCTCCTGAAAACCAAAAAGAAACAATAAAAAAGGAAATTATTAAACTTCAAACTAAGAAGGAAGAAGAAGCCCTTGCCCGTCAGGAAAAACGAATTGAACGCCAGGAAAATAAAATAAAACAACTTAAAGAAGAATTAAAACAAAATAAAAAAAATAAAGATAAAAATGTAAAAAATAAAGTAGATTTTTTACTGCAA
This sequence comes from Elusimicrobiaceae bacterium, assembly GCA_017534965.1. Lineage (GTDB taxonomy): Bacteria > Elusimicrobiota > Elusimicrobia > Elusimicrobiales > Elusimicrobiaceae > Proelusimicrobium. The sequence continues at coordinate 4,337 of JAFXVA010000009.1, forward strand.
GAAGAAAATATAAAGAAAATAAAAGAAGAATCTTTAGCAACAAAAATAAAAGATAAAGCAAAGGATATGAAATAAAATGTTTTCCCGTCTTTTTAAACTTTTTATACTAGTCATAATAACACCGCTTTTTGTAACAGGGGTGTTTTTGTTCTATTATCAAAATCATAGTAAGACGGAAATTTTAGAAAATTATAAAAATCTAACAGCTTTAGCAAGTGATTTTTTAAGGCAAAATGTAGAAGATTCTTATCAAAAGTTAGACTATTTATCTCAACTTGATACAAATAAACAAAAAAATTTTTTGGAAGAAGTAAAAAATACTATTTATTTAAACCCTCAGTTTTCTTTTATTGCTTTACTTGATAAAGAAGGCAAAAATATTGTTAGCGTTAATACAGAGCAAGATAATTTTTCCGTAGATTTATCTAAATTCCCTTATTTAAAAAATATAAATGCCACACAAGTTGCCTTAGGTCCTCTTGATTTAGAACAAGGGGGAGACATTTCTGTTTTATATCCAAGGGAAGATGGTCAATACCTTTTTGCTTTAATAAATATTAAGTATTTTATGCAAAAAATTGAAAGTAAAGATTTTGGTAAAAGCGGAGCTTTTTATTTTATCAATCAAGAAGGGGAAATAATTTCTTTTACATCCCGTCTTTTACCGGATATTCCTTCAAGAGAGATAAAATCTGCTTTACAGGGTTCTTTTTTAATTAGAAAAGCTATTGCAAAAGATAAAACAATCTTTGTCGGCGCTTGGCAAAAGACAATTATTCCCCAAACAAATATTGCTTTGCTTCAGTATAAGAGAGAGGCCTTTTGGAATATAAATCTTATAACTTGGTTAATTGCCTTTTTTATTTTGGCAACAACGACCCTTTCTTATTTTGCGGCCTTACTCTTTTCTCAAGAAGTAAGCAAACCGGTGGAAGATTTAACTAAAGCAGCTAAACAAATTGCTTCTAATGATTTTGATATTGATTTATCTACCGCAGATACTTGGGGGGAATTTGAAATTTTAACTAATACTTTTGAAGAAATGGCCCTAAAACTTAAAAAATATCAAGCTATGCAACTTGATAAAATTTTAGATGAAAAAAAGAAACTTGATTTACTTGTTTCTTTGATGAGGGATGGGCTTTTGATGTGTTCTTTAAAAGGAACGAAACTTTTTGCCAATGAAACAGCGGAATATATTTTAAGTAGCGGGGCTTTAGCAAAAGCGCAAGGCAAAGAACAAATAAAAACAATTTTAGAGTTAAAACAAAATACAATTTTTCCTGTCCTGCGTGATAATAAAGAATTTTATTTTGAAATTATTAAAGATACTTTTAAACCTTCTAAAACCCAACCGGTGAACATTATCTTGTTTAGAGATATTACTTATGAACACGAGATAAATCAGATGAAGGAGAGCGTATTTAATGCTATTGCCCACGATTTAAGAGCTCCTCTTCTTGGTTTGCAAGGTTATATGATGTTGCTTGAAAACACCTCTTTAACTGACACGCAAAAAGAGATGCTTGGTAATATGGAAAAATCAAGCCAAACGCTAACCTCTCTTATAGAAAATATTTTAGATATTTCTAAACTTGAAAAGGGCTTGCTTAAATTAAATAAAAAAGTTTTTAATCTTAAAAATTGTGCAGATCAGGTAGTTAAAGAACTTTATGCCGTTGCACAAAATAAAAATATAAAAATAGAAAATAAAATATCTCCTAAAATCAAAGTTAACGGAGATGAACAACTTTTAAAAAGAGTTTTTAGTAATTTAATTTCCAATGCTTTAAAATTTACCGAAAAAGGCCAAATTGTGCTTTCTTATAATAAAGGGCAAGTTCGTATTAAGGATAGCGGCCAGGGTATTGCCCCTACTGATTTACCCAAAATATTTGAAAAATACAATAAAGGCAATTCTAAAGAAAAGGGCTATGGCCTTGGCCTTAATATTTCACGTCATATAATTGAAGCTCACGGGGGTAAAATTGAAGCTCAAAATAATAAAGAAGGCGGGGCTTCGTTCTTTTTTAGTGTGGAGGAAGTTTTATGAGTATTTTTTGGCGTCTGGTTTTGGCTCATTTACTAGCGGATTTTCTTTTTCATTTTAATTTTATTTATAAATTAAAAAATACTAAAATCTTTGCCGGTTATCTTGTTCATGGTTTAGTGTTTTTCTGGGTGGCACTTCTTTGTTGCCATGATTTTATATTTATACCTTGGCTTAAATTGGGTTTTATTACTTTAAATGGTATCCAAAGTATTTTGATTTTGGCTATTTTACATGCCTTGCTGGACAAAATAAATCCTAGTGAAACCCGTTCTTTTGCCGGATATAATTTATTTCTATTTTTGCTTTGGCAAGCAATGGAAATTATGCTTTTATTTATTTTTGCCCCTTTTATTTCTATTCCCGGACAAAGTTTTTTTGTAGGAGATAAAATAATCTTTATTCTTATAGGTATTTTAATTAGCACTTACTTTTTTATGGTTTCAATACATTTTTTAAAAAGGGATATTAATCAAAGTGCCTATCCTATTTTTGATGAGCGTTTTGTAAGCACCTTATATAGGGCCTCTTTATATTTGTGTTTACTTATTCCCGGTTTTGGGGGGTATTTACTTGGTTTTGTTTGGGCTTTTTTAGTTGTAATTTTAAAGAAGCCTTTTGTAGTTGACACTTGTCCCTATCGTCTTTACGGAGGGACGGCTATTACAATAATACTTGCGCTTGTTATGCGCTTTTTTATATATCACTTATGAATACTTTAATAGAAAATGCTAAATTTGTTTGCTTAGATACCGAAACAACCGGCCTTAGTCCCGAGTTAGGCGGTAGAATCTGCGAGGTTGCCTTGCTTTCTTCCCAAGCACAAAAAAGGGTAGCAAGTTATACTACGCTTATAAACCCGCAAGTTTTTATTATGCCGGAAGTTATTGCCATACATGGTATAACAAATGAAATGGTGGCCTCTAAGCCGGTGTTTAAAGATATTGCCCCCAAAATAAGAGAAATTTTGGAAGGTAATGTCTTAATTTGCCATAATGCCGATTTTGATACAAAATTTTTGCGTCATGAATTTCAAAATATCGGCGAAGCTATGCCAAGTTGCATAATTTTAGATACTTTAAAATTTGCCCGTATGCACGGCAATTTTAAAAGAAACCGCCTTGGCCTTATCGCGCAGGAACTTGGCATTTCTAGCCAAGGCTGGCATAGAGCTATGGCCGATACTATTATGACTGAAAAAATATTTTATTATTTCCTTTTAAAATTCAAAGATATGGGTGCAAAAACAATAGAAGATTTATTTAACTTACAAAATAGGAGATGTTTATGAAAAAAGTTATTTTAATAATTCGCGACGGATGGGGGGAAAGAAAAGATAGTTCCTATAATGCCGTTGCCAAAGCCAAAACACCAAATATTGATGGTTTTATAGCCAAATATCCGCACACTTTAATTGAGGCCTCCGGCACGCAGGTTGGTTTGCCGGAAGGCTATATGGGGTCCTCTGAAGTCGGTCACTTGAATATGGGGGCCGGCAGAATTGTCGTTCAAGAGTTAAAAAGATTAAAAGATGCTTTTGAAGACGGTTCAATTTATCAAGCTCCTGCTTTTAAAGCCGCTATTGATAATTGCCTTGCAAATAATAGCGCTTTACATCTTATGGGCCTTGTGCAAGATGAAGGCGTGCACGCACACCAAGATCACCTTTACGCAATTTTAAAACACGCCGCACAAAAAGGTATAAAACAAGTTTATATCCACTTTTTTGCTGACGGGCGCGATACTCCGCCGACAAGTTCACTTGGCTATTTAAAAATGCTTGAAGATAAAATAAATGAATATAAAGTCGGTCAAGTGGCAACCCTTATGGGCCGCTATTACGCTATGGATAGAAACGAAACCTGGCAACTTACAAGTGATGCTTACGATTTAATTGTTGATGCTAAAGGCCACCACGCAGCCACTGCCGAAGAGGCCATTAAATATGCTTATGATAATCTTAAAACTCCTGACGGCAATAAAATGGTTGATGAATATATACCGCCAATGGTTATTGGCAATTATAAAGGGGTTAAAGATGGCGATAGTATAATATTCTTTAACTTCCGCCAAGATAGAGCAATTCAACTAACACGCGCTTTTGTGGAAGATGATTTTGCCGGCAAAAGAAATCGCCGTCCAAAAATTGTTTATTGCGGTTTAACAAAATATTATGATAGTTTTAAATTTAATGCTCTTGCTCCTATGAGTGAAGGGGGCGGTATGAATAATTTACTTGGCGAAGTTATTTCCGCTAATGGTTTAAAGCAACTTAGAATTGCCGAAACCCAAAAATTTAAACATGTCACCTCTTTCTTTAACGGCAAAGCAATTAAACCTTACGAGGGTGAAGACAGAATTGAAATTAAAGGCACCTTTGACCCTGCCACTTACGCCGATCATCCTGAAATGGATGCTTACCCCGTTGCCGCGCGCGCAATAGAAGAAATTAATAAAGATAAATACTCTTTAATTGTTCTTAATTTTGCTAACTGTGATATGGTCGGGCATACCGGCAATTTTGATTCTGCCGTAAAAGCGGTAGAAGTTGTTGATGATTGCACCGGACAAGTTGCCCGTGCCGCTTTAGAAAAGGGATATATCGTCTTAATTACCGCAGATCACGGCAATGCCGAAGAAATGTGGGATTCTAAGATAAATATGCCAAAAACTGCCCATACCACAAACTTGGTTGAATTTATTTATATGGGTGCAGATGCAGGTAAAGTTACCTTAAAAGAAGGCGGTAAACTCAGTGATATTGCCCCGACAATCTTGCAAATTCTCGGTATAGCAATACCTAAAGAGATGACCGCAGAAAGTCTAATTAAATAAATTAACTCTGCAATTAATATTTTAAAAAAGGAACTATTTTTTTGATAGTTCCTTTTTTATAGGTCTTTTGGCCTATTTTTTAATAGGCCTAAAAGCCCTTGTGTATGCTTTTCTTTTGAGTTATAATATTGATATAAATAAGCATATATTTATAGGGAGAAAACTATGAAAAAAGTATTATCTTTAATAATCACTTTTGTTATGTTAGTAAATTTAACTGGGGAAGTTTTTGGTCAAAGCATACCCGGCTTTACAAGTCCTAAAGGTAATTATTTCCCTGAAACAGAACAAGCTAAAACAGCCACTAATCCCCTTGTTTTAGCAACAGAAGAACAAAGAAAAGAACAAGAAATTGTTTCTACCCTTGGTTTAAATCCTACAGAATATAAAAAGGCAATGGAACAATATGCCAAAGCCAAAAAAATAGATATAAACACTATAGATTTATCCGCCTCTTACCAAGCCTATTCAAAAGAAATTCTTAAATATTATAATGATTACCAAGCTGTAATCAAAATCTTTAACAAAAAGACCTATCTTGAAGTTTTAACAGAAGCAAAATCTTTTATCGGTGAGAAAGGCAATATCGTTTCTTATCAAGGTAAAAAATATAATAAAGTTGCTATATATCACGCAGCTCTTCACAATTTAGCTACAAGAACTTTAAGCGGCTATACTCAAAATAGCACATTTGTCTTTGGTAGTGAAAGTAATAAAGAATTTAATATAAAAGAAAAAGTTGCCGTAATGGATTTTATTTATAGGGTAATCAGCAACGATGGCTTTTATCCCAAAGATCAAGAAGCTTTATATAAAATGGCAAAGGAAGTAGTAAGAGAAGGAAAAGAATACTTTAAATCTACAAAAGAACATAACGATGAAGCCCATGATGCAAAAGGGGTAGTGGCAGCAATATCAGTTTTAACAGCTTTAAGTAATACAAGTGCTAAAAAACAAGAAAGTGCCCAAGTAATATATGCTTTATCAAAAAGCGTAATGAGAAAAGATTTAGGAGCAATGGGCATTCTTAGCGGCTCAGAAGCTTTACTTGCTTTAAATACAGAGGATAGTTTAAATAAACTTTATACTTTACTTGCCGAAGATTTATACAGAGGTTGGGGAACAGAACTTGTAATGTTCGTAACAGAAACATTTTCTATAGAAGAATTACAACAAAGGTTAGCCGGTTTTACAAGTGAATTAAATAACGGCCTAGGCCAATATCACAATGCTATTGCAAGAAGATATGTTTATGTAGATCCAAATAAAAATAGTTATGACCAAAAACGCCTTGCCGAAAGCAGAGATGAAACCCTTGCCAATTATTCAAAAGTAATTTATACAGATATTTTTGAAGAAATAGGAAAAGAAATAGGCAGAAGAACAAAAGACCCTAAAGTAGCAAAACTTGCTTCAAGATTTGCAAATAAATATTATAGCGAGTTAAACGCCGCCAAACAAAATACTGCAGAACCTCAAAAGAATGCCAGCGGTTTTATTACCGCTGTCAACAATAAAACTGCGATATTAAGTAGAGCAGATAGCCCGCTTAAAAGAGAAACCAAAATACACACCTCTTTAATAGTAGGTATTTTATCTACAACTAAACAAAAAGAAGAAAACTTAACAAAAGCCGCAAGAGTAATTTATAACGGCAATTGGTGGGATATTAACGAAATAACCCAAAGAGATAAAAATAATGCGGCAGCCAAATATCTTAATTTACAGAGAAAACCCTTTAACCAAAGAAAACAAGATATGTATGCCCTTGTTATTAGGACCAAAAACACAGCTAAATTTGTAGATGTTTTTGCCCAAGCGGCAATGCTGGGACAAATGGTTGTATCAATGCCTGCAATGATCGGTAGAGTATCCAATTGGGCAAAAAATATATCAAAGTGGTTTAAAGTGGAAGCAAAACCTGCCGGTGTAGCAAAGCCCGTAGTTGCTAAACCTGTAGAAGTAAAACCTGTTGTAAAATCTGCCCCGGCAAAACCCGTGGAAATTAAACCTGTGGAAGCAAAACCCATAGAGGTCAAACCCATAGAAGTCAAACCTTTAGAAATGCCAAAAGTTGCTCCTAAGGTTGTAGAACCTGTTAAAGTTCCTGTTTTTGCAGAACCTATTAAAGTCCCTGCCGCTCAGGTAGCAAAAGTTACACCGGAAGTTGCCCAAAGTCAAGTTACAGCTATTGCAAGAGAAGTTAAATATGATATTCTTGGTAAATATTATCAAAGACCGGCGGCTATGTCCATATTACCTTTTGGTCTTAGCGGTATTAGCAAAAGACTTTCCTTCTTCTTAACAGGCAGAGTTTATTTAAGCGAAACTAAAATTGCAAAAGTAAAAGCAATAGTAGATGAAGCCGCCAAGTCTTTGATACCGGAAATAACTGAGGGCAAAATACCGCAAGCGGAGTTAAGGAATTCCCTTCTTGATAGAACTTTTGCCAAAATACAGGAATCTGCGGACTTTACCGCTGAAGAAAAAGCAGATTTATTCCGAGGTAGAGAACCTGTAAGAGAAGTTAAACCTGTTGAAGAAGGTGATTATGTCAATTCAGAAATATCAGATAAGAGCAAAATAAAGCCCGAAAAAACAAATACAGATATAGTAAAAACCGAGGAAAGTGTTTCTAAAGGTGCAGAAGTTGCCGCAGATAAAGCCCCTGCTAATATCAAGCCGGAAGTTGTTGCTCGCCAAAAAGCAAAAAAACACTTTAAGAAATATAGAAAAGCATATAGAGAACACAATATTGAAGAAGCTTATAACAATATAAACGAAGCCATAAAATATGACCCTGAAAATGCTGCTTACTATCACGAGCGCGCTATGTTAGAGTATTATAACTTTGAAAACTACATGGCGGGTATGGAAGATATGAAAATGGCTCATAAATTAGACCCCAAGAACAGCAGATATGGTTATATTTTAGAAGAAAGATGGGGCAAAGAATTAGAAGCAAGAGAAGCTAAAGCCAAACAAGAAGCAAAACTTGCTGAAGAGCAAAAGAATGTAGAATCTCAAGATAATTCAAAATCTTATTCTCAAAAAGTATATGATAAATTAGTTGAAGAGGGCAAAATTTCCGCCGATGTTAAGCCGGAAGCTGTTGCTCGCCAAAAAGCAAAAAAACACTTTAAGAAATATAGAAAAGCATATAGAGAACACAATATTGAAGAAGCATATAACAATATAAACGAAGCCATAAAATATGACCCTGAAAATGCTGCTTACTA
>JAFXVA010000010.1 GCA_017534965.1 Elusimicrobiaceae bacterium
ACTATGTATATCTGTATTCTAATCAGGTCGGGCTTGAAGCTAATACCATAATAAATGAGCAAACGGGTGCTACCCTTGCGATGATTGTTTTACAACAGGAAGATACCACAAGCCCGTTTGGTTTTATTGCTGCAAAAGTTGACGCAAAAAAAGTTGATAAAGAAGGCAACACTTTAATTAAATATTTGCTTGAGGGGACAAGCCCTGTAGAAACGGCTGAAATATTGTTTAATCATTTAACACAGGAAGAAGCAGAAAAACTTCTTAATAAGAAAAATAAACAAGGTCAAAGTGTTATAGATCTCTTAGATAAAGCTGCAATTCCTGCTGATGAAAAAATAAAATTGGCAAAATTATTTATAGAAAAAGGGTTTATTCTTAATTCTTCTGATACACATTTGCTAGACACAATAAAAACCAAAGAGTTAAAAGAATACTTAACTGAAGTTCTTATACAAATTAAAAAAGCAGAAGAATATGATGCTTATGTAAAACAGGTGGAAAATGCTTTCTTAAATCCTACTAAAGGCCAGGCCGTAATGAGTAAAGAGGGCAAAGAAGTTTCTTTGGAAGTTTTAACTTATGCAGATGAGAAAATGACTGAAAGATTTATTGCCAGAGTCCAAGATATAAATGAAATTAATGCAGAGGGCTGGACTGCTTTGATGTATGCGGCAAAAAATCCAAATGTTAAGGTAACTGAACTCGTTTTGAAAAACGGCGGCAGAGCAAATATCCAAACCAAAGCCGGCAGAGCTTTACTTATTGCCCAAGAAGCAAATAATACAGCTGTCGTAAATATTTTAGAAAAGAAAGATAAAATATTTAAACGACAACAGAAACTTGCAAAAGAAAATAGAGAAAATATTTTAGATTTTAACCCTGATAAAACTGATTTTATTGGACAAAATAATTTATTGCCTAAAAAGAGTGATTTAAAAGGTTTATATGTAAGTTCGGAAACTTCCAGCGATCTTATATCTCCGCTTGAAGACGCACAGAATTTGCGCTATGTAGTAACAGATAGCGAAGTTAAAGTAAAAGAAGAAAAACTTTTATCTTCTGTTTATGATTCTATAAAGAAAAATCCTTTTGTAGGTCATGCCCATAAAGTAATGGCAATTTTACAGGGTAATGGTAATAGACTATTTATTTTAAACCATGGTATTGCTTTAAGAAATGCCATGACAGGTAAACTTGCCGAAGATATCGTCCCCGATATTAGAAGACATTATGGTTTAGTCAGAGTAATTCATAATCATATGCCTGGCGTAGCAGCTATAACTAAATCTGACTTTATGCTTTTGCCTTCAATAGTGCGTGCTAAGCCTTTTTATGAAGATGATAAATTTATTGTTTTCCATACTCCGCAAGAAGACGGCAGTATTTTGGTAACAACATTTGCTAAAGTTAACGCAGATGAAGCCATAATTATAGCTATGAGAAAAATTTCTAAAGAAGATGCTGCAAGTGATACTCAAAGTAAAATGGCTATAGTAGGAATAAATTCTATAGATCTTAAAGATGAAAATGAGGATAAAAATTTAAAAGAAAATAATTCTTCTAGAGAAGATGTCGCTAAAGATCAAACTTCTGTAGTTAATGAAGTGCCCAAACAGGAAAAGCCAGTTGAACAGCAAAGATATGTCAGTCCTTTTGCAACTTTCTTGCCGGAACATCCTTTATATATGGAGGATAAAGATCTTGAAAGGCAAGTTAATAATTATGCCATTTCAAGCAAAGAGCAAGTAAGATATCATATAAAAAGAGCTCCGACAGATAATCCTACAACGAATAGAGATAGAGCATATTTTAATGAAGAAGATTTCTTTGGTAAAAAATCTTTTGAGGGGGAATATTCAGTAGATAATCCCAGTGATTATACTATTTTAGTTCTTCAAGATAATAAAGATTTATTAAACCAAGCAAAAAATTCTTTAAAAGAGAAAGGTTTCTATGTAATAGCTGTGGAAAATGGTGATGATGCAATATCTGTATTGGAAGCATTTGAAAAACAAGGAAAAACTATAGAATTTGCTTTGCTTGATAGTTTTGTTCCTGGTAAAAATGGTTATGAAGTGGCAAGTAAAATTTATAATTCCGGCATGAATACTATTGCTATAAGTTTCTCAGAGGGAACTTCAACAGGGGAAAGCCGTTATATAAAAGGTTTTGATTTCTCCTTTAGCACTTCTACAAACGACTTAAGTAAAACAGGCGATTTTATTAGCTATCTTATACAAAAGTATGGCTTTCAAGGACATAAGATTAAAACAGAAAATCCTGTTAAACAAGAAATAGCAAATTTACAAGTTGCTCCGGTTGCAGAAAAACAAGAAGTTAAAGAAGCAGTTAAAGAAGAAGTTAAACAAGAGGTTCAAACCACGGCTTCAAAGCAGGAAAAGCCGGTCGTTCAAGAAAGATATGTCAGTCCTCTTGCTGCTTTCTTGCCTAATACCGATTATTATATTGATGATACTTTGCTTAAAAGGGATGTTGCTAATTTTGCGGAATCTGGTAACCAAGTAAGAGGTTTAAAGCTTCCTCCTGTTCTTACTTCAGCAACAAATAAAGATTTATCTTATTTTAACGCTGTTGATTTTTACGGAAAAGAAACTTTTACAGGAGAATATCCTATTGAAAATCCTCAAGATTATACAGTCTTAGTAGTCCAGGATGATTTGAATGTTTTTGATAGAACAATTTCTTCTTTAAAAAAGAAAGGATTTAATGTGCTTGAAGCTAAAGATGGCGAAAAAGCAGTTTCAATATTAAATGCTACTAAAAAAGCCGGTAATAAAATTCATTTCGTATTTATTGATACTTTTGTTTCTTATGTCAATGGCTATAAAATAGCAGAAAAAATTGAAAAAGAAGGATATGATACAATAACTATTCTTTCTTCCGGTATGGGAGATAAAGAAAGGCATTATAAACAAGGCTTTGACTTCCAGCTAAGTGCCTCCGGTAACGATATGTTGAATGCAGGTGATTTTATATCCTACTTAATACAAAAGTATGGCTTCAGGGGAACGCCAAAAAAGAAGCCCTCAAGCGATAATACTATAGGGGCCTCACAAACTTACTATATAGAACAAAACCAGAATCTCATAGCCCCAGAACAATTATCAAAACCCGTAGAGCAAGCAAAATTAACAACAGAAATAAAAGAGGAGCAAAATCCTCTTTTATTTTTGTCCGATTCTCCGGCAATTCAACCAAACACTTCTTCTGCAAGTGCTTTGCTTTTATTCTCAATTATTTTATTTTCTAAGATCGGAGTCGGCAAAGCTAAAGATAAAACAGATAAAAAGAAAAAAAGTCATAATATTTATTATACGGAAGATGTCAAAAGCCAAGAGGAAAAACCTTTAAATATAAAAGTTAAAATAGATCCTAATTTACGACAATTTCGCAGATATGACAGAATAGTTTTTGATAAAGAAGGCATTGCTTATTATAGGGGTGATAAGGGGACAAAAGTAATGTCTAATTTCTATATGACAATTTCTAATAAACAAAAAGATTTAAAACTTTTAATAAGAGCAGTAAAAAACAGCAAACTTGCTTCTCCTTTTGAAATTAAGATGACTTTTTCCCAATATGATAAAGCGGATTTCCAAAGAGTTTTATTATATGATTCTTCGGGTAATGTCTTAAACATAAACATATTGCTGCCGGAAGGTGTTTTAACAGAGGGCGAGGGTATTATGTTTTATGATGGCGGTTTTTATACTTTTGATAAAGAAACTTTAAAACGTAAAGAAAAATTAGATAGATTTAGTTTAAGAGTTCCTAAAAAACAAATACCTAATTTGACGGAAGTTTTTTCTGATTCACAAGTTTCGCTTACTTTACATATGGTTCCCAACAGAGATAAAGCACAGGTCGTTTATAGAGAGGCAATGCTTACTAATGTAAGTTTAGGCAAAACATTTTCTCCCATAGCTAAAAAAGAACTTAATCTTACTGATACTCAAGCATCAGGTCTTATGCTGGGAATACAATATTTTATTCCTATGCTTTCTTTAATTATAAAACCTGTAATTAGATGGCTTGGAGAAAAAAATACTTTACTGACGGCTTTGGGTTTTTCTGCCCTAGCGGGAGTAATGGTAAGCGTTGCAGGGTTTAACGGATTTGTCCACGATGTTGTAAGGCAGCCCTGGCAACAAGGCGTTTTTGTAGCAGGTTTTATACTTATGTCTTTATCTACTTTGCTTAGACAGATGGTATCAACTATTTTGATAAGAGATAATACCGGTGTTGTTAAAGAAACAGAATCTAATATAAATAATGATAATATAGGTAAAAAAGGGAAAACTTTTTCTTTTAAAAAAGAAAATAAATTTTTCAAAAAAATATTTAAAAGAAATGGAAA
>JAFXVA010000011.1 GCA_017534965.1 Elusimicrobiaceae bacterium
ATAATAAGTAAATAAGAACAAATTTTAATAATTTTTTTTATTTTTAACTTTTTAAATATATTTTTAAACATATATAAATTATATAAAAAAGGCCGCTTTCTAAAAAAGCGGCCCGTTAAATCAAGTAATTATGATTATTTGATTCTGAATTCTACACGGCGGTTTGCAATGCGGCCTTCTTTTGTAGAATTATCTGCAACAGGTCTTGTTTCACCATAACCTTTGTAGGAAACGGATTTAATATTTAAACCTTGTGCATTCATATAATCATAAACAGCTTTAGCTCTTTTTTCTGATAAAGCCATATTGAATTCGTCAGAACCTGAAGAATCAGTGTGACCTTCAACAACTAAAGTTCTGTTAGGTAATTTGTTAAGAAGTTCAACCGCTTTATCTAAAGTTTCTTTTGCTTGAGAAGATAAAGTGGACTTACCATAATCAAAAAGAATATCATTCTTTAAAGTTACGGCAATTTCATTTTCGGTTTGTCTTACAGCACCGATAGCGGCTAAGGCAGCAGCTTCTCTTTCTTGTTGAGCTCTTCTTGCGGCTTCTTCAGCTTCTCTTTGGGCTCTTAAAGCAGCAGCTCTTCTTTGAGCGGCTAATCTTTCTTGTTCTGCTTTTAAAGCGGCTTCTCTTGCAGCAATTTCAGCTTTGCATTTAGAATCGCAATAACCGACGAGCTGACCATTGACGCAATCTTTACCATAGAAGCATTTTTGAACCATATGAGCATTTGCACCTAAAGATAAAGAGACTAAGACAGATACAACAATAAGTTTTTTCATACTACACTCCTTATTTAAATATACTTATACCAATATTTTAGCAAAAAAAACATATATTTTCACATCTTTTTTGATAAAATGAAATATATGAAAATAAAAGAACTTACTTCTTTATCTACAGCGGAAAGTTGCACCGGCGGAGCCATTGCAAGTAAAATAGTAGCAAAAAGTGGGGCTTCTGCCTATTTTAAAGGGGGAATTGTTGCCTATTCAAATCAGGCAAAAGCTGAAATTTTGGGCGTCAGTCCCGTTTTGCTTAAAAAATATGGTGCTGTAAGTAGCCAAGTTGTTTTAGCTATGGCAGAAGGTGCAAGCAAGGTTTTTCATACAGAATATGCCATTGCGACTTCAGGTATAGCCGGTCCTCTTGGAGGAACTCCCAAAAAACCTGTCGGTCTTGTTTGGTTTGGTATAAAAACACCCAATAAATTGGTGGCAAAAAAGTTTATTTTTAAAGGTTCAAGAAGCGCAGTTATCAGACAAGCAAGAGATAGGGCTTTAAAATTATTAGAGGAACTTTCTTAAAAAATATTGGCAAAGTATTTTAAATTTTGGTAGAATAATATTATCCTAAGATTTTAGGGGCTGATAGCTCAACTGGTTAGAGCGTCCGCCTTACACGCGGAAGGTTGAAGGTTCGAGTCCTTTTCGGCCCACCATTTAAAAACCTGCTTTGAAAGAAGCAGGTTTTTTAATGGTTTGAAAGCAGGCAAACTGCTTTGCCTGCGTAAGGACGAGAAAGGCAGAGCGTTATGTGAGTTTTTGCATAGCAAAAGGCGAACATCGCGAGCCCGGCCTGAAGGAAAATTCCGTCAGGAATTTTACCGCAAGGCGAGTCCTTTTCGGCCCACCATTTTAAAAGGCATCTTGTAAAAGATGCCTTTTTTGCTGTTTTATCTATCTTTTTTCCGTCGTAACTTTTTACTATATTTTATTTATCAAGGTCATAGATTACTTTTTGATGGATTGAAATAGGGGGATTTTAAGGCTTTTTCTCTAACCGCCAATTTCGCAAGATCCAATTTATTAATTTATTTTAAAAGAAACGACAATACGTTGTCTTTAATATATGGCATAATATTATTAAAGGAATAATTTATGAAAAATTGGAAAACCATTGATATGCCAGAGCAAAACGATACTTTTATACTTGAGCGCACCTTTACACCGGAACAAATGAATATTCTTCGTAAAGGAAACAACCCCAAGTCTATGGATGATAAATGGTTTTTCTATATGGAGAATAACACTCTATATGCCCACCGAAGTTGGACAGGGTATTGCATTTATAAAATTGATTGTTCACAAGATAATCACCACAAAGTAACCGTTAATCGTAACCTCCAACAATATAAACGCACAAATATAAATGAGGACAAGGAATTACTAAACAAACTTCTTAACTACTGGTTAAGTAAGTAATCTTCCATGTCGGATTGCGGCAAGAAACTTATTGTAGGTATCTTCTTCCAAATAATTATCTACCGGACTAGTGTGTTTTTTAATAGCTGATAAAAATTCGTCATAATAGGGAACGCCTGTATATAAAACACGGTATTTTTCAAAAAAGTTGTATATTTTGCTGTAGGGTATGCATATGTATTTTCCCTTGTGTTGTTTTTTTACATTTTCTATCACATCAGCATTATAATCTGGAACAAATACAAAGCCATATTGTTTAAATCCTTTATAATTAGAATCTTTTGCAATTATTTGCCAATATTTATCTAATTGGTCTTTATCTTCTTTTTTTCCATTTAAACCTGATTTAATTTTATTTTCAATAATTAGGGTATGTTTTCCGTCAGATAACAATATATCAATATTTTTATATTCCCGTTTTATTTCAAAATCTTTACCCCAATTTGATATACCTAAACATTTATGCGCAAATTTCTTAAAGCCATTAGGGTTTGCATCAAAAATATATGCAAACATATTTGAAAAAGATAATTCATCATATTCTTTTTTAATAATTTGC
>JAFXVA010000012.1 GCA_017534965.1 Elusimicrobiaceae bacterium
CCACCTCTTTCATAGTTCTTGTTGTTCATTTTCTTCATTTACCCTAAAAAACACCGTCGTAAAAGTATAAAAAGAGGCCCATTCTCGTCTGAGAATGGGCTTACCGTCGAATGGTGCGCCTAACAGGAATCGAACTTGTATCCCCAGCTCCGCAGGCTGGTGCTCTATCCATTGAGCTATAGGCGCTTAAATTTAAAAAATCTGTTAAAAATTAACCAAGCAAAATACAACTATAAATATATTTTACAAAATTTTATTTTCTTTGGCACAAATTTGTTAAAGATGAGATAAAAACTCAACACAAAAATTCCAAACACAACGCTAGCCACCGCAAGCAGCCCAGCCCCATACTTTTATATAATATATAATATGAAAGTAGAAAATTTTCCGCCAAATCCTTTGGCCCTTTTGCCTCTTGGCATATTTTTTATCGTCTATGTTTTAGTATCAATTATTGCAAATGATTTTTATAAAATGCCGATAACAGTTGCTTTTGTTATTGCATCGGTATTTTCCGTTGCGTTAAGCCGCGGTGGTTCTTTACATCGTCGTATTGAGCGTTTTTGCAAAGGCCCTGCCAACCCAAATATTATGATGATGATTCTTATTTTTATTTTAGCCGGCGGTTTTGCTTATACGGCAAAAACTATGGGTGCAGTTGATGCTATGGTGCAATTAACACTTTCAATTTTACCGAGCAATATTTTAGCGGCGGGTTTATTTTTAGCTGCTTGTTTAATTTCAATTTCCGTTGGCACATCTGTTGGCACAATAGTTGCTTTAACGCCGATAGCCGCCGGTCTTAGCCAGCAAACAAATTTACCTTTAACTCTTATGGCAGGTGTTGTTGTAAGCGGTGCTATGTTTGGGGATAATCTTTCTTTTATTTCCGATACTACTATTGTTGCAACTCGCACGCAAGGTTGCAAGATGAACGATAAATTTAAAACAAATTTCGCTTTGGTTTTTCCTTTGGCTTTGATTACAATGCTTTTATATATTTTAGTTTGCGGTGGTCAAGCAAGCACTTTTACGGCCGAAAAAATTGAGTGGCTAAAAGTTCTTCCTTACGGGGCGGTTTTAGTTGCAGCTTTGTTGGGGGTAAATGTTATGGTAGTTTTACTAGGGGGGATTTTACTTTGCGGAACTATCGGTATAGCAAGCGGTGCTTTTGATTTTTGGGGCTTACTTGCTTCCATAGCCGGCGGTATTAGCACAATGGCAGATTTAATTATTATTACTATTCTTGCCGGTGGTATGCTTGAAATGATTTGCTATAACGGCGGCCTTGCTTTTATTATTAAAAAACTTACGGCCCCTGTTCGCACAAAACGCGGGGCGCAGTTTAGTATTGCGGCAATAGTTTCTTTTGCCAATTTATGCACGGCAAACAATACTATTGCTTTGATTATGGCCGGTCCGATTGCCAAAACTATTGCGCAAAAATTTAATATTTCGCCAAGTCGTGCGGCAAGCATTCTTGATACTTCTTCTTGCGTTATACAAGGCATTATTCCGTATGGCGCGCAACTTTTAATGGCGGCAAGTCTTGCGCAATGCTCGCCAATAGAGATAATGAAATATTTATATTATCCTTATTTGCTTGGCGTGGGTGTTTTATTTGCAATTATTTTTAACTATCCTAGAAAACATACGCAAGATTAAAACTTCTGCTAATTTGTATAATTAAATTATGGAACAGGAAAATAAAAAACAAACAGAAAATATTTTTAAAAACAAAGTTATTGTGCTTGGTTTAACGGGCGGGCTTGCCGCTTACAAGATTTGTCTTTTGATAAACAAATTTAGAGGTCTTGGGGCAAGTATCCGCTTAGTTGCGACTGAAAACTCTTTGAATTTTATTACCAAAACCACGCTTCAAACTCTTGCAAGAACCCCTGTTTTAACAGAGCAATTTGACATTAAAAAATATGATATAAACCACAAAAGTTTGCAGGTAGAAGCCGACCTTTTTATTTTAGCCCCGGCAAGTGCAAACACAATTTCAAAAGTAGCAAACGGCATTGCAGATAATCTTTTGACTTCAGTTTTGTGTGCTTGGCAAAAACCGCTTTTAATTGCTCCTGCTATGAACGATGGTATGTGGTATAACCCTTCAACCCAAAACAGCATAAAAACTTTAGAGGCGAGGGGGGCTTTTATAGTAGGCCCACAAATTGCAAAAATGTCTAACGGGCAAGTAAGCAAAGGCCCCATGGCAGAAGTTGCCGATATTTTTGAAAGCGCAAAAAATATTTTAAGTTTAGAGCAAACTTTAAAAGATAAAAAAGTTTTAATTATCGGCGGAAGTATGCGCGAAGATTTTGATAATAATAATTTTATTTCCGTAAAAACTGATTTTGAAAAAGCAAGGTTTTTAGCGCGCGTTGCTTATTTAAACGGCGCAAAAGTTGTTTTGATTACTAATGATATTTGTGAAGTGCCTTACACTCAAATTAAAGCCCAAACCCGCGCGGAATATAAAGAAGCAATTTTAAAAAATTTAGAAGAAAAAGATGTTTTAATTTTTGCTTCCAATATGCCAACTTGGCAAATAGTTAAAGAAGAAAAAGAAACTAAAAAACTTGTTTTAACTTTAACTCCAACGCAAGATTTTATTAAAGAAGTTTTACCTAAAAAATCAAAAGATTTACTCGTTTTAGATTTACACGAAAAAACTTTTGATACTTCTAATCCCATGCAAACGGCTTTTGATTTTCTAAAAGAAATTAAATAATATCAGTCGTAAAAATAATAAAATAGGCGCCACCCCCATGGCGCCTATTTTGTGTGCTTTGAGTGGCGGGCAATATAACGGATACTTCTTTTTGCCACTCTTTTAGAACTTTTAAAATGATGGGTGCATATCTTAATATTTTCATATTGGGATATGCACCCAACCCCCTGTGTACAACTTTATCCCCTTTTATAAAATAACCTTTTTAGGTTATCTTACATAAACAATTTATATTATTTTATTAAACTTGTCAACCCCTTTTTTAACACATTTTTAAAAACAAGTTTTTTGCTGTTTTTCTATGCTTTTTTGAAAGGCCCCATTTATTATAAATATTTATATGGACTCTTTATATGCTAACAAAAGTTGCCTTAATATTTGTATAATAATATTTAGTATGCCCCATATAAAAAATTTTTTGATATTTGCGTTTATCTTGATTGCCGTAAACGCATATTCTTATAATGTTACAAATGATCCTACCATTGATTTTGGTAGTGTTTCTTATTTATATGGTAATACTTCGGGATTTAATACTATTGCTGCGCAAGACGGCAGTGGCTTATCCACAAGCGGTAGCGGTGCTTTATATGATCAAATCGGCGGTTCTGTAGGGACGATAACTTTAGGAAATTTTGGTTTTTTACAAGGTATTCAACCGGGGGTAGAAATGTTTAGCGGTCCTTTTGAAGTGCAAACTTCCGGTTGCGGTAAAATAACTATTACAAACCTTACAACAACCAATGGGGATACTTCTGATGAGAAATGGAGAGGTTTTTCTTCCACTTTGGATTTTCCGCTTGGGGGCACTTTAACTTTTAATGAAATTACCGCAACAGCCCCTTGTTATATACAGGGCACAATTTCAAATGCTTACAGGCATCGCCCCTCCGGTCTTGGTTCATGGACAAATGCTTCTATAAAAGTAAAAGTTTATGTTGTGCCACATATGGCGCTTGTGCATGATGACAATGCCTCTTTAAATTTTGGGACAATATGTTCTGCCCCGCATCAACAAACTATAACTATTGCACCAAACGGGGCGGTTTCTCCCACAAATTTATTTTGCTCTGCACAAAATACCAGTGCAGATACTTTTACCATAACCGGGAATAACGGTCAAACTTTTAATGTAGATTTGCCAAGTTCTGTTGTTATAACAAGTGGCTCAAATAGTTTAAATGTGACAAATTTAACGCCTTCTTGTTTGAATAATTGTGCGCTTTCAGGTAATACATATAGTTTAGGTGTCGGCGGAACTTTAACTGTTCCCGCTAATGCGCCATTGGGCGATTATCAAGGTAATTATCAGTTGAGAATAACATATTAGCGGAAATAATTTATGAAAAAAACCCTATTAATTTTTTCTTTAATGTTTGTTGCGATGAACTTATACGCCGAAATTACTATAAATACTCTGCCTGCTTTAAATATGGGCTCGGCTATCTATGTAACAGACAGTAGCGGTAAAGCAAGTGTAAGTATCACTAATTATAAAACAGGGGCTATTTCTACCACAAATGGCGGTCCTTTGGGTAGTTTAACCGGTTCATTTGCAACAGGGGCAACTTTTATTGATATGAATACAAAGCGTAAGTATGTTTATGTTCAATTAGTAGGCGGAGACTCCGGCACGGTAACAGGGTCTTGTGGGGTAATAAATATTACGGGTATGTCTATTAATGGGGCAACAATGCGCAATTATAAAGTAACTTCCGCTACGGATTTATACGATTTGCCAAACGGAATCTTTATATCAATGACGGCTTCCTTCAGCGGAACGCCTACTTCTTCTTGCACGATATCAGGGGCTATAGAAGGGGTAACTTTGCAATATAAAAACTCTAATAATCCAAATCATGAAACTTGGCACGATGCAAATATAATGGTTTCCTTGGATATATTGGTGCCAAATTATTTGGTTCATGATACGGGGGCAAAACTTAATTTTGGTAGTTTTTGCAGTTCGGACCAAACACAAACCCTAACGGTTACGCCTGCAGGAACGGTGGGCAGTTCAAGTGTTGTTTGTCCTATCAGCAATGACATTTCCGCGGATAGTTTTACTTTTACTTCGGCGGATATGTCGGCACCTTTTTCCGTTAATTTACCAGCAGGATCAGTAAGTATATCCAATGGAACGGATAGTTTATCTATAAGCAATTTTACCTCGTCTTGCACTAGTTGCACGACGACAGGTGGTCAAGCCACTTTTACTATCGGCGCAACAATTACGGTGCCCGGCGGTGTATCATCCGGAGATTATACGGGTAATTATCCCGTGTCAGTTACATATTAACAAGGAGAATATATGAAAAAATCAGTAGTATTATTTATTTTGTTGGGTTTATCAATATCGGCAAGCGCAGGTATTATGATTCATCCTAAATTTTTGTTTTTTGATGATAAAACAAAAGTTGAAGAAATTATTTTAATCAATTCCGATCCTGTGGAAAGTGCCAATTACCGTATCTCTTTATCTTATAAGAAACAAAATCAAGATGGTTCTTATACCGAGATAGATATACCGGAAGAGGACTCTAGTAAAACGCCAAAAGATAGTGCGGTTCCTTTTTTGCGTTATAGTCCAAGAGCGGCGTTTTTATCTCCGCAAAAAAGTCAGATAGTGCGCGTTTTAAAGCGTCTGCCTGAAGGTTTAGAACCGGGCGATTATATTGCGTATATTACTTTTACCGAAGTTCTTATGGAAAAACCTTTAACAAAAGAAGTTCAAAAAAATACTTTTAGTGTAAAAATAACGCCGATACCTTCTTTTTCTATCCCGATACTTGTTCGCTATCAAAATAAAGAAAATCCAAAAGTTTCACTTGAAGTGCTTGAAAGAGAATATAAAGGCCCTACGCCGTATATTACATTGCGTATAAGCAAGGATAAAAATTTCTTCGTGCGCGGTGATATAAGTATTTGGCTTAAAAACGAAATGATAGGGTTTATTAAGGGCAAATATTTATTACCTTCTAACAATAGTGTGGATATTAGTATTCCTTTAAAAAGTGAAGAAAAAACTTTAACTTGGGAAGATTTAAAAGATAAGAAAATAAAAGTATTATTTACCGAGCCGGGCGAAGACAAAATAAATAAAAAAGATGTCTTGGCAAAAGAAGAAATAAAATTTTAGGGGTTAGTTTTACCTCAATATATGAGAGTAAAGTTTGTTTATAAAATAATTTTGTCCGTTTTGCTATTTTTAATTAGCGCAAATCCTTTGTTTGCTTTACAACAGGATAACTTTATTATTGTCAAATCAATAGCTGCAAACCGGATAGTAAACCCTGCTTTACTTGCTTTATATCAAGAGAATACCCTTTATTTACCTTTTGATTATTTAACCGATGATTTAGATTTAGCTCTTAAATATGATAAACAAAATCATACTATAAGCGGTTGGATAGAAGAAGAATCTAAAAAAGTTTTAATTGATTTTAATAAAGAAGAAGGCCAAGTAGGCAAAAAAATATTTGCCGTAGGGAAAAAAGATTTTATTTATTACGAGGGCGATATATATTTAAACATAAAACTTATTGACGAAATACTTTCAAGTTCCACCGATTTTGATTTCTCTACCCAAACTATTAATATGCAAACCATTGGCAATTTGCCTTTTGAAAAGGAATTATCCCGCAAAGAAAAAAGAGATAAGTTTGACCGCCTTAATGAGGAAAAAGAACGTAAGCGCCAAGAAGATTTAAACAAACAAATATATAAACAAAAAGATTTTTTGCAATATCCTTTTATAGATTTATCGGCAAGATATAGTATCTATGATACACCTGACGGGGGGACTGATTCTAACTTCGGTTATAGTGTAAACGCTTCTCTTTTAACAGGCGGTTTTGATACTAATGCTTACTTATATTCTTCCACCGATAAAGAGCCGCCCCTTTTATCTTTAAAAACAGCTAAAATTGACGAGGAAGGCAAAATTCTTGGTTTATTTAAACAACTTGAAATTGGCGATATTTATTCCTTCAGCAATTTGGAAAATCAGGGCGCGCAGAGTGGCTGGGGTATTAAAATGTCCACAGATTCTGTTTTTAATACGGATGGCAAAACCTATAATGTCCGTTCTGAACTGCCTTTAGGTTGGGAAGTTGAACTTTACAGAAACGGCGAAATGCTTGGTTATCAAAATAGTTCTACAGACGGATTCTTTGAATTTACCGGCATACCTCTTTTGCTTGGTAAAAATGTTTTTAAATTTGTTTTTTACGGCCCGCAGGGACAAATAAAAGAAAAGTATGATATTTTATTCTTTAACGGCAATATTTTAGATAAAGGCAAAACCCGCGTAAAATTAGATTATGTCAATAAAAACAGATATCTTGTTGAGTTCCGCGATAAACCAAGAGATACTTCTTTAGGTCATCACGCCCTTGCGGAATTTGGCTATGGTATAACAGATAATTTAACTTTAAATCTTGCCGCTATTGCAGATTCTTTGGAATATCCTGCCCCTTACCCACCGGGCAGTTATATTCGTGATGATAAAGCATTTGCCTCTGCGGAGTTATCTTTATTTGCCTTTGGAGTATATTCAAGTTTAAGCACTATTGCCGATTTTAAGGAAAATGCTTTTACGCTTGATTATTACGGGCAAACTTCACTTTTAGATTGGGATATTACTTTTGAAAATATTTATTTTGGCGATGCTATTACAAACCGCAATATTTATAATGATACTTACATTAAAAATCAAACCACCTTAAGATTAAACAAAAACATAAAATTAGGAGTTTTGGGCAATTTCCCATTTTCTTATTATTTATCCCGTTTTTCTCTTGTTTCCGGTCAAGATCAGACGGAACATTATGTTTCTTTATCTAAAAATTTACCTTATAGTTTCTATGTTAATGCAACTTATCAAAATTCTTATTATATTTCTGCAAACAGAACAGAAAAACTCAGTTTAAATATAAATAAAATATATGGTCCTTATACCATAAGAGGCAACTTTTTATATGATTTAACTTATGACGGAATGCAAACTGCAGAAATAGCTGCTTACCGTAATTTAACCCCGCAGTTAAAAGCCGGTGTTAAATATGCTTATACGGCGCGTGATTTATTAAACAAAAAGTATGAAAGTTTATATTCCGCCAATTTAAACTGGTCCACAAAGATAGGTTATTTCTCTTTTGAGGTTGGCACTTCAAGCTGGCATAATAATTATGCTTTTATCGGTTATAACTTATCTTTACTTCCAGATAAACGAAACGGCAAAGTTCATACTTCTGCAACAAAATTGCAAGGCACAGGCGCAATTTCCGCCAGGGCATTTATGGATGATAATATGAACGGCCTTTACGATGCCAATGAAATGGTTTTAAACGAGGCCGAGTTTGATATAACACCAAAAGTTAATGTTTTTGATTCCAAAAAGCAAATGAAAGCCGGTAGTAAGGTTTTGACCCATATTCCTGCTTACAAGCCGGTAGATATTGCTTTAAATGTAAATAATGTCCATGAAACTTTATCTTTGCTTAGCACCAGCGGTGATAAAACACTTATGCTTAGGCCTGCGCAAATTGTTTATTTAGATTTCCCAGTGGTCGGAACAGGTGATATAGAGGGAACGGTGTTTATACAAAATGATAAAGGATTAAGAGAAGCCCGCGGTATAATTTTAAAACTATATAACAGCGATACCAAAGAATTATTAAGCAGTAAAATTTCTGAATATGACGGCTATTATATTTTCCAGCAACTGCCTATGGGTAATTATCAAATTACCATTGATGAAGTGCAAAGTAAAGATTTAGATTTAATTCAAACTAAAGATGTAAAAGTTATTCTTAATAAATTTGAACAACTTGAAGTAAGAAATATTACTTTAAAACAAATTGAAAAAGAAGAAGATGAAGACGACGACGAAGACGAAGATAAGGAGAAAGAAGAATCTATTGTAGAAGAAACGGTTTCCCAAACGCCTGAAAAAGCCGATTTGGTTTTACAAATACAGCAAAAAGCCGAAGTGAAAAAAACACCGGTCAAGGCAAAAAAATCTGTAAAAAGAAAAGCCGGAACTGCAAAAGATAAACCAAATGTTGCTATTGAAAAAGCAAAAGAAGTCATATCTGACACAACTTCTTTCTTTAGGTATTATTGGAACAAATTTAAGCAATATTCCGACGAAAAAATAGAAGAGTTTCAAAATAGATTCATAAAGAAAAAATAAAATACCCCTTGTTTTTTTTAAATTTGTCTGCTATAATAAAAGAGCAAGCAGTTTTATATTAGGTCGTAAATTTAGGAGAATAGTTATGAAAAAGTTATTAATGTTAGTAGTATTTGTTTTTGTCGCAGGTGCTGTGTTTGCAAGCCAAACTGATCCTGCAACTGGTGAGGCAAAAGCTAAAATTGTTGCACCACTTGCAATAACCCACGCAACTGGTGCTGCTTTGAACTTTGGCACATTAGTTAGCCCGAAGAATGGCGCAGGAACAGTTACCATTTCCAATGCAAACCCTGGCCAAGCAACTGATAGCGGTGTTGAACGTATAACAGTTGATCCTGTATCAAGCGATCACTTTACTGTTACCAATCCGGACAATGTTTCTTACAGTGCTGCAGTTACAGAAGCTTCTATCACTGTTAAAAATCCCAACAATGATGAAATGACCGTATCTGCTTTTACTCCTTCTTGCACTAGCAGTTGCACTGCAACGGATATCTATGTTGGCGGACAATTGGCTATCGGCCAAAACCAAGCATCAGGTGTATATTCCGGCCAATATCACATTACTCTTACCTACTAAGATAATGCTGATTTAAAACAAAAAATCCCCGTGTTTATGGCACGGGGATTTTTATTTGTATAAAAAGTTTTTACAATTCTATATCAATACCTATTGGCGCATGGTCAGAGCCCATAACATCACTTAAAATATAGGCATTTTTTAAAAGTTTAACTGCTTTATCATCAACCATAAAATAATCAAGGCGCCAGCCCACATTTCTTGTGCGGGCAGCGGTTTTATAATCCCACCAGGTATATTGCTTTGGCTCTTTGTTAAAAAGCCGGAAACTATCATTTAAACCCTCACTAAAAAACTTATCAAGCCAGGCGCGTTCTTCGGGCAAAAAGCCGGTAGTATTTTGATTCTCTTTTGGGTGCTCTAGGTCAATTTCTTTATGGGCGGTGTTAACATCGCCGCAGCAAATAACATATTTTTGTTTGGCGAGTTCTTTTGCTATTTGCAAAAATCTATCGTAAAAGCGGAGTTTATAATCAATTCTGTGCGGGCCTTGTCCGCCGTTTGGGTAATAAATATTTATAAAGTAAAATTTATCAAATTCAAGGCAGATATAACGGCCTTCGGCGTCAAACTCCGCTACCTCCATACTGAAAGAAACATTTATAGGTTTTTCCTTTGTATAAACACCCACACCGCTATAACCCTTGCGCTCGGGCTGGCTGAAATAACTAAAATACCCTTTAACATTTTTTAAATTATCACTTAATTGCTCGGGCCAGGCCTTTGTTTCCTGCAAGGCAACAATATCGGCATTAGTAGATTTAAGCCAATCTAAAAAGCCCTTTTTCTCTATGGCTCTAAGACCGTTTACATTCCACGATAGAAATTTTTTATTTTCTTTCATAAATTATATAATATCATTTTAGGAGAGTTTTTATATGAGAAAAGGCAATTATTTACTTACCTCGGAATCTGTTTCCGAAGGGCACCCCGATAAAGTGTGCGATCAAATTTCAGATGCTATTTTAGATGCAATTTTAGCAAAAGATAAAACCGCAAGAGTTGCTTGCGAAACTTATATCACGCGCGGTATGGTAATTGTGGGGGGGGAAATAACCACAAACACCTGGGTTGATGTTGATAAAATTGCAAGAGAAACAATCAAAAACATAGGTTATGACGATTCTAAATATGGTTTTAACTATGAAACTTGCTCGGTAGTCAATGTTATCGGCAAACAATCGCCCGATATCAGCCAGGGCGTTAATATCGGCGGTGCTGGCGACCAGGGCTTTATGGTCGGCTATGCCTGCAAAGAAACACCGCAATATATGCCACTTCCTTTGCAACTTGCGCATGATATTTTAAAAAATCTCGCAAATCTTAGAAAAACAAAAAAACTCTCTTATGTCGGGCCTGATTCTAAAAGCCAGGTAAGTGTTGAATATGTTGACGGCAAACCGCAAAGAATTGACACTATTGTTTTATCCACTCAGCACACAACGGAAATTTTGGATAAAACAGGCAAAAAAATCACCCAAAAAGCAGCCCAAGAATTAATTGACAAAGCAATTAAACCGGTTGTTTCAAAATGGATAGATTCCAAAACAAAATACTTAATTAACCCGACGGGTAAATTTGTTATCGGTGGACCGCAGAGCGATACCGGTATGACAGGCAGAAAAATTATCGTTGATACTTACGGCGGAAGATGCGCCCACGGCGGTGGCGCATTTAGCGGTAAAGATCCGACAAAAGTTGATAGATCTGCTGCTTATATGGCTAGATATATCGCCAAAAACTTAGTTGCCAGCGGCGCTGCAAGTGAGTGTGAAGTCCAAATTGCCTACGCAATCGGCAAAGCCGAACCGGTAAGTTTCTATCTTAACACTTTTGGCACAGGTATTATTAGTGATGATGATCTTTGTAAGATTTGCACTAAAGTATTTAAAATGACGCCCAGAGCAATTATTGAGCAGTTTAAACTTGAGCGCCCTATATACGAAAAAACTGCTGCCTACGGCCATTTCGGACGCGAAGTTTTCCCTTGGGAAAAACTTGATAAAGTAAGCGAAATAAAAAAATATCTTAAATAAATTAAGATTTATTTTTCAAATAAAAATCACCGGTATTTTTTACCGGTGATTTTTGTATCAAAAAATTATTCTAAAAATGTTGGTCGGAATAATCTTTTAACATTTTTGTGCGGCTTGGGTGGCGCAATTTGCGTATGGCTTTTGCTTCAATTTGGCGCACACGCTCGCGCGTAACATTAAACATCTTGCCCACTTCTTCAAGCGTTCTTGGGTAGCCGGAATCAATACCAAAGCGCAAGCGGATAATTTTTGCTTCTCTTTCTGAAAGTGTTGCCAAGACATCGGCAACTTCTTGCTTTCTTAAAAAGTCCGTTGCGGAGTTGGAGGGGTTTGGCCCGTTTTTATCTTCAATAAAGTCCTCAAGGTTAGAATCTTCATCTTCGCCGATAGGTGTGGATAAAGAAATCGGATCTTGCATAATTTTTAAAATACCTTTAACTTTTTCCATAGATAAGTGTAAGGCCTTTGAATAATCTTCTAACTCGGGTTCGCGGCCGTTTTCCTGACGGAATTTATTGGAAACTTTTGTAAGTTTTGAAACAAGTTCCTTCATGTGAACAGGTATGCGGATAGTGTTTGCCTGGTCAGCAATGGCGCGGTTAATTGATTGTCTTATCCACCAAGTTGCGTAAGTGGAAAATTTGAAACCTCTTTTATATTCAAATTTTTCAACAGCTTTCATTAAACCAAGTCCGCCTTCCTGAATTAAATCGGAAAGTTCCAAGTTGGAATTAACGTGTTTTTTTGCAATAGAAACAACAAGTCTTAAATTTGCGCGGATAAGTTTTAATTTATCTTGCAAAATCATACTTTCAAAAAAGGCAATTCTATCATTAAGGGATAAAAACTCTTTTTCGCTTACAGGCAAAGTTTGCAAAAGTTTTTCGTAGCGGTTTTTAACGCCGTTAATATTTTTAATTGCTCTTTGTAAATCTTCTCCTGATTGGGCGTGAGTTTTTTTGATAAGTTCTTTTTCTTTAATTTTGCCTTTTTCGTATTGTTTATAAAGTTTAACAACTTCGTTATAGGGGCCAAAATATTCATCAAAGCGGTTAATATCGTTTTTGTATTCGGTTAATTTATCGGCCAAGTTTTTAAGACGGTTAATTAACCTTTTGATTTTATTTTGGTTTAAGTTTAATTTTAAAATTCTGTCAACGACTTCTTTTTGCTTTTCTTCAAGTTTGCTGGTATATTTGCTAAGCATTTTATCGCTTAGTTTGGGGTTGCGAAGCTCTTTTAAAAGGGCTGTGATATCTTTTTCTCTCTTGGAAATAAAGGCTGCCGCTTCTTTAAGTTTCTTACGCATATTGGTAAGTTCGCGCGATGTTCTTTTACCGCGCGGCATAAGTTCTTTTGTGGTCATTTCTTCTTGGTCAACAAGTTCTTCCCAAGAGCAAATTTCACGCATGGTTATAGGGCACTCTAAAACAAGTTTTCTAAGTTCTTTTTCGCGTTCACGGATATTTCTGGCAAGGGCGATTTCTTCATCTCTTGATAAAAGGGGCACTTTACCCATTTCGGAAAGATACATTCTTATAGAATTTGAAACGTCAACATTTGCGCTCCAATCTTCGTTGTAAGATTCTTTTTCGCTTGCGGACATGGCTTTATATTTTTTATCAACAACTTTAATGCCAAGGTCTTCTAACGTGCCCATAAGGTTATCAATATCTTCGGAATTATTATCTCCCGCGGTTAAAGATTTGTTAATCTCATCCAAGGTTAAAAAACCATGTTCTTTACCGATTTCTACCAATTCTTTAAGTGCTTTGTCTTGTTGTGCCATATTTTGTTTATCTCCAAGTTATGACTTTAATTTCTTTTGTAATTTGATTTGTTCCTGCAAAAGTTCAACAGGAACTTGCCCGGCCGGATAACTTTTAAGCTGGGCGTTTAAACTTTCAAAGCGTTTTTCAAGAAACGCCTTTTCAATAGAATCTATGCAAGTTTTTATGTCAACGGAAGCTCTGGCCTCTTTTGGTAAAACTTCAAGAGTTAAGTTTAAAATAAGAGGTTCAAGTTCCGGCTGTTTTTCAATAAGGGGTTTAGAGGGCTCCTGAATAGTCGGATTTTCTTGATAGAGGGCTTTTATGCCTTCTAAAATTTGCCATAATTCCTTATTTTCAAAATGGGCCTCTGTAAGATTTGCGCAGTCTTGGCAATATCTTGGATTCCAGAGAAGTATTTTTATCAGGTCAACCTCGCGCTTTGGCTCAAGTGTTTTTGGTTTTTTAACTTGAGTTTTTGCCGTATTTTGCATTGGTTTTTTTGTTATTTTTTTAAGCATAATATCGGCATCAATATTTAAGCGGTCGGCTGCTGTTTTAGCCCATTCTCTTTTGATAATTTCATCAGGTTGTTTGTTTATAGTTTCACTTAACTCGGCGGCAATATTTGTTTTTGTTTGCGCGTCCATATTTAAACCTGCTTTTTTTAACAAAAGATTAATTTGAAAATCCATTATATCAGGTGCAGATTTTGCGATATTTTTAAATTCTTCTGCACCGTATTCGGTTATAAATTCGTCGGGGTCAAGGCCGGCAGGCAAGGTGGCAACTCTAACATAAAGCCCTTGCTCCACCAAAATTAAAGCTGCCCTTAAAGCCGCATTTATACCGGCATCATCAGGGTCAAAAATAACAACGGCTTGGTTAGTGTAGCGTTTCAAAATTGTTGCGTGGTAGGGGGTAAAAGAAGTTCCAAGCGGAGCAACACAATTTTCCACACCTGCCTGATGGGCGCCGATAACATCCATATAACCCTCAAGTAAGATAACAAAATCTTCTTTTCTAATGCTAGGACCTGCAAAATTAAGGCCGTATAAAATGCGACTTTTGGAAAATAAAGGTGTTTCCGGCGAGTTTAAATATTTTGGCTGTCCTTCGCCAAGCACTCTGCCGCCAAAGGCAACAACTTCGCCTCTATGATTAAAAATGGGGAACATTAAGCGGTTTTTAAAAAGGTCGCTTCCCGCATAATTTGAGAGTCCTAAGGTTTTTAAATCTTGTTCGCTGAAACCTTGGGCTTTTGCTTTTGCTACAAGGCCATTAAAAAAACTGAGTCCAAGGGCAAATTTTATAGTTGTTTCTTTTGTTAAATTGCGCTCTTTAATATAATTTCTGGCTGAAGTGCCTTGCTCTGATAAAAGTTGCTGATGGTAAAAATCTTTTGCAAATTGCATTATTTTGTAATATTGGGCACGCTTTTTTTCTTCTTCGGTCATTTCGGCAAGAGGTTTCCACTCAAGGCCGGCCCTTTGGGCAAGTTTTCTTGCGGCTTCGTTAAAGGAAAGATTTTCAATCCGCATTACAAAATCAAAAATATCACCGCCCGCCTGGCAACCGAAACAATAAAATAAACCTTTATCAGGGGAAATGGAAAAAGAGGGGGTTTTTTCCCTATGAAAAGGACAGCATGCCTTAAAAGTTCTGCCGGCTCTTTTTACATTGGGGACATATTCCTTTACAAGTTCAAGCATATCTACGCTTTGGCGTATTTGCTCAATAATACTATTTTCCATTTTCGGCCTATATTATATATATTACGCGCTTATGCGCGTGGGCACGCGTGCGCGTGCGTAAGACACAACAGCCCGCCCTCGTTTACTTAGGCGGACTATTGTGTTATTTTTCTGATTAACTAAAAGCGTTTTCTTTTAGTGCGTCTCATTCTGCGTTGTGCTTCTTGAGATTTAAGTTTTCTTCTGATGCTGGGCGGGGTGTAGGTTTCTCTTCTTTTGATTTCTTTAAGAATCCCGTTCTTTTCGCATTCTCTTTTAAAGCGTTTCAAAGCTTCTTCAAGATGTTCAGCATCGCGGACTTTTACAAATACCATTAATTATTTCACCACCTTATCCTTTCGGATAGTTATTTAAAATCTATTTTAACCGGCAGGCCACAAAAAGCGGCGCCCTGCCATTAAGTGATAATGTAAATGTTCTACACTTTGGCCGGCACCTTTGCCGTTATTGGTTATAAGTCTAAAATCTGTTATACCCATATCTTTGGCAATCTTAGCAGCCGTTAGCTGAAGTTTGCCGAGTAAGGCCATATCTTCCTTGCTTGCTTCATCAAGTTTGGCAATATGTTTAACAGGGATAATAAGCAAATGGGTTGGTGCTTGTGGATTTAAATCTTTAAACACCACAACCTCTTCATCCTGGTAAACAATTTGTGCCTGAACTTCACCTGAAGCAATTTTACAAAAAATACAATCTTTCATATCTTATATATTATACAAAATTAAGTTTGATTATTAAAGCGGGTAAACAAAAAAATAAAAGGTTTTTTGCACCCTTACCATATTATACCACAAAATGGCTTGTTTTTGCTTAAAAAGTTTGCCACAAGGTTGCTCTTAAGGTTTATATTTAATACCATTTATATATGGTGAGTTTTACCCAAGCGGTAAAAAAGGAGTTTAATTTATGAACAAAAATTTGGAACCTATAGCAGTAATTGGTATCGGTGCAATAATGCCAGGGGCTTTAAATAAGGAAGAATATTGGCAAAATATTATTAACGGCAAAAATTGTATAACCGAAGTTCCAAAGGAAAAGTGGGATTCTTCCCTTTTTTACTCCGCAGATAGAACCGCACCGGATAAAACTTACAGCAAAATCGGTGGGTTTATAACCGGTTATAAATTTAATTCTTTAAAATATAAAATTCCGCCGGCCATTGCAAAACAGATGGACTCTGTTCAATGTCTTGCTTTAGATATTGCCCAAATGGCTCTTGAAGACAGCGGTTATGATAAAAAAGATTTTGACCGCAAAAACACAGCCGTAATAATTGCAAACTCCGTTGGCGGTATGAAAAACGAGTATAGCAATGTCCGCATTTATAAAGCTTTTTATTATGATATGTTAAAACGCAGTGATTCTTTTAAGACTTTACCTCAAACCACCAAAGATGAAATTTTAAAAGAAGTTGATAATTTTGTAAACGAACAATTTTTGCCTATAAACGAAGATACCATGCCGGGCGAACTTCCTAATGTTATTGCCGGCAGAATTGCCAATGTTTTTAACTTAAACGGCGCAAACTTTGCTATTGATGCTGCTTGCGCAAGTTCCCTTGCTGCTTTAGACCAAGCCGTAAACGGCCTTAGAGCAGGCGAATATAATATGGTTTTATGCGGTGGCGTAGATCAAATGATGTCGCCGGCTTCTTATATAAGATTTTGTAAAATTGGTGCTTTATCTGCCACAGGTTCTTATGCTTTTGATGCAAGGGCAAACGGCTTTGTTATGGCAGAAGGTGCCGGTATGGTTATTTTAAAAAGACTTTCTGATGCTGTTAAAGACGGGGATAAAATTTACGGCGTTATTCGTTCAATCGGATCTTCAAGTGATGGTAAAGGCAAAGGTATAACAGCACCTAATCCAAAAGGGCAGATGATTGCTATAAACCGCGCTTTTGAACAAGTGGAATTTGATCCCTCCCAAGTTACTCTTATGGAAGCCCACGGAACAGCCACTAAAGTCGGCGATGCAACCGAACTTGGTGCTTTAAATGAAGTTTTTGCTCCTTATGCAAAACCGGGCACTATCGGGCTTGGTTCTGTTAAAAGCCAAATCGGGCATACAAAATCGGCTGCCGGTATGGCTTCTTTAATCAAAGTTATGTTTGCTTTGAAAAATAAAGTTTTACCGCCTTCAATTAATTTTGAAACCCCTAATCCTATCGTAGATTGGGCAAAAAGTCCTTTTAAAGTTATAACAAAAACAATGCCTTGGCAAACTGATAAAGTGCGCACAGCAGCTGTTTCAGCTTTTGGCTTTGGCGGGGCAAATTTCCATTTACTTGCCCAGGAATATGATCCTTCCAAAAAAGATTTTAAACAAGAACCCGTAAAAACAATATGTTGTAAGCAGGAGAAAGAAATGACAGATATTAAAACTGATTATAAACTTATGGTTCCCGTTGAAAAATTACAAGGGGATATGTTGATTTTTTCAGGAGATACAAAACAAGATTTGTTTAACAATTTAAACGAAGTTGTGCGTTCTGTTAAGCAGGAAAATTATTTCTTAACTTTGCTTGCTTATAAAACCCATACCCAAAAACACAAAAAATTTGCTGTTTCTATCAATGCCGAAAATCCGGATAAATTAAAAGAAAAAATTGCTTTCTTTATTAAAACTGCTACCGGCACAGATGTCTGGGCAGAACCTTCCTTATATTTAAAAATGAAAGGTATTTATCCTTTTACACCTACTACAGATAAACCAAAAGTCTGTTTTATGTTCCCTGGCCAAGGCGCACAATATGTTGATATGATGAAAGACCTTGCCAGCAAATATAAAATCGTGCGTGATACTTTTGCCCAGGCAGATAAAATTTTAAAAGAAATTATAGGTTCTACTTTGACTGATACCCTTTGGTCTAAAGAGGGGGAAAGTAAAGAAGATTATAAGAAAAGAGAAGAAGCCATTAAGCAAACCCAAATTACCCAACCGGCAATTTTAACTTGTAATGTGGCGATGATGCGCCTTTTATATCAATTTGGTTTAAAGCCCGATGTCACAATGGGCCATAGTCTTGGCGAATATGGTGCAGCGGTTGCTTCCGGCATATTAAACTTTGAAGATGCCATTAAAGCCGTTACCATCCGTGGCAGCGTTATGGCAAATATTGAACTTGAAGATACAGGTAAAATGGCCGCAGTTTCCGCTAGTGTAGAAACTATTGAACCGGAGCTTGCAAAAATTTCCGGCTATGTTGCCGTTGCCAATAAAAACTGCCCAACCCAAACTGTTATTGCGGGGGAAAGTAAATCTGTTGAAGATGCCGTTGCCTTGTTTAACTCACTTGGTATTCAAGCGGTAGAAATACCTGTTTCCCACGCTTTCCATTCAAAAATGGTGGCACCCGTAATGCCTGCTTACCGCAAATTTTTAGATACTCTTGATGTTAAAGCACCTAATTTGCCGATAACTTCAAATGTTTCAGCAGATTTTTATCCTACTGAAATTGAAAAAATTAAAGATATTATGACAACTCAAATTATGAGTTCTGTTGAATGGGTAAAACAAGTTGAACTTGCTTATAAACGCGGTGTCCGTTTGTTCATTGAATGTGGCCCTAAAAGAGTTTTAAGTGCCTTTGTTACCAATACTTTAGCCGATAAAAAAGATATCAGAGTCTTGGCTTCCAATCACCCAAAACGCGGTGGTATAACCGAGTTTAACGACTTAATGGCAAACTTGGCTGCAGCCGGTATCAGCGTTGATTGGTCCAAAACCGATATTACAAAAGAAGATACTTTATTTACCCCTTGCTTTAAAGAAGCTCTTAATTTACCCAAACCAAAAGAAGAAAAAACTTTTGACCTTAATACTTTAAAACAACAATTCGGTGTTAAACCGGTTGAAGAAAAAGTTGTTTTAAACGAGGGCGAAATTGTTATCAGCGGTGTCGGCGCAAAAGTTTTTGGTGCTGATTTAGAGGAAGTTTTACAAGGCAAGAGTTTAGTTAAAGAACTTTCTGAGGTCGAACAACAAAAACAACTTGATAAAAATATTACTGCAATTTCAGGTGAAAAAATAACAACTCTTGAACAAGTAATTAAAAATTATGTTCCTGCCGGTATTGTCGATTTGACAAGAGAATTTGGCCTTTCTAGCGATATTGTTAAAACTTTAAACGATACGGCTAAAATGGCAATTTATGCAGGGCTACTTGCTTTAAAGGATAGCAATATACCTTTAAATAATCTTGCCTTACCTGAAAATATGAAACAAGATACAGGTATTATTTTTGCTTCTTCTTTACCTACGGCAAGTGCTTGGGTTTATGAAGTTTCAACAAAAGTTGCAGATATTTTAAAAGGTAAAACAAAAAAGGAAGTCCGCACTTTTTACGATTCTTTTATAAACAAAATCTCTGATGAAACTTTAAGAACGCAAATTCAAACTTGGTATGAAGAAAACTTTGCCAAATATGAAATGCACACTTCTAGAACCTTTACCCAAGATTTTTTGACAAAGGCCTTACCTTTAGCACACACACAATTTGCTTCTTTAGTTGGCGTAACAGGGCCTGCTTTACACATAAGTGGCAGCGGCACCTGCGTGGAAGAGGCAATCAGTATTGCTAAAGATTGGCTTAAACTCGGTAAAGTAAACAGAGTTATTGTTATTGCTGCAGACGCACCTTCAGGCGAAACTTTACAAGATTTCTTAAATGCAGGATTCCTTACGCAAGGTCAAAACAAAGTTGTTTTGGGTGCGGGGGCCTCTGCTTTAATGCTTGAACGTAGCCAAGATGTTCTTAAAAGGAATAAAAAACCTTTAGCCAAAATTGTCTTTAGCGATTTTGCTACCGGCGATATAAATGAAACTCTTAAAAAATTACTTAGCAAAACAGGGCTTGATAAAGAGCAAAGCAATATGCTTGTTTTACCAAGTAAAGAAGTTTTAGAAAAAGCCGATTTAAAAGCATTTTTTGTAAATGCAGAAATAAAAGATATTTCTTCTTTAATCGGTTGCACTTTTGGCTCCGGTATAGAAGGTGTTTTAGCAACCACTGCCTTAAATAAAGATAATTATAAATATGCTTTAAGAATTTCAAGCGGCTTTAATAACGTTGCCGTTTGTTTACAGGAAAATCTTTCTTCCACCACAATTACAAACGAAGTAAAAGCGGAAGTTAAAAAGGAAGAACCTAAACAAGAAACACCCAAAGCAGAAGTTAAAAAAGAAAGTCAAAATAAACAAATTTCGGAAGAAGCCTTAACAAAAGAAATTGTTGATATCGTTGCCGAGAAAACAGGTTATCCGCAAGATATGCTTGAGCTTGATTTAGATATGGAAGCAGACCTTGGTATAGACACCGTTAAACAAGCAGAACTTTTTGCTTTGTTTGGCGAAAAATATAAATTACCTTTAGACCAAGGTTTACAACTTAAAGATTATCCTACGATAAGACATTGCGTTAAATATGTCTATAAAGAACTTTCCGGCGGAAAAACTGCTGAAGTTAAAGAAACAAAAGCAGAAGTAAAAGCGGAAGTTAAAAAAGAAGAACCTAAGCCGGTAGAAGTTAAAGCAGAAGCACCAAAAGCAGAAGACCCAATTTTTGAAGAACCTGCCAAAGCAGAAGTTGTTGAAGAAAAAGAAGAACCTAAAGAGGAAGAAAACAAAGAAGAAAATTCCTCTGAAGAGCAAAAATTGCGTTTTGTTCCTATAACTGCTCCGGCACCTTTAACACCTTTAAAACCACGCAAATTATCAGCCCAGAGAGTTGTTTTGATAATGTCTGATAATGCGCCCATAACAAAGGCCTATACAGAAGCCTTTAAAGAACAAGGTATCAAAACCCATACTTTTACAACTTTAAGAGCAAGAACCAAAAACACAACAATAGTTAATTGGGATAGTCTTGAAGAAACTATTGCCGCTTTTGAGGAATTTTCAAAAAATAATCCTTTAGCAGTGCAAGGTATAATTTATGCTTTACCTTGTTCTATAAAGAAATTTGACAAGAGAGTTAATCCTAATACCGAACTTACAAAAAACTTAATGCCCTTGTTTAATGTTTGTAAGGTATTCATTAATGACCTTAAAAAGCGTGATGATGCCGATACTTTTGTTGCCGTTGTTTCAAAAGTAGATGGCAATTTTGGCTATAAAACAAAGGATCCTGTTAATCCTATTTTAGGGGCTGTTTACGGCGGAGCTGCCTGCTTTAGAAAAGATTTATATGAAATTGCCGGCGTGCTTACTAAAATAATTGATTTTAGTGAAGATCTTACCCCCGAACAAATGGCCCAGCAAACTATAAGTGAAGTGCTTACAGGGGATGAAAGAGGCCAAATATCTTTTGAAGGGCTTGAGAGAAAAACGATACTCTGCCTGCCAAGAAAAATAAGTAAAGAGGTAAAACGCATGGATCTTGAAGGCAAAACCCTTGCTTTTACCGGGGCAGCACGCGGTATCGGTTCAATTTTGGCACAAAAGATTGCCAAACAATATCAAAGCCGTATTTTAATTTTAGATATAATAGAACTACTTGATAAAACACCTTATTATGCCACTTTAGGCGAGCAAGATTTAGCCGCTTTAAAACAAGAGTTATGGCAAAAATTAAAAGCCGATACAACAATAAAGGCAACTCCTGTCTTGCTTGAAAAAGAGTTTGGCAAAATAAAAGACTCCATTACCTTATATAAAACAATTCAAAAACTTAAAGCCCTTGGCAGCGAAGTGGAGTATTACCATTGTGATGTTACCAACGGCAGTATGTTAAAAGATGTCGTAATGAAAATCAAAAAGAAATATGGCAAACTTGACGGGCTTATTCACTTTGCAGGGCTTGAGCGTTCAAAACTTCTTACCGATAAAACAATAGAAGAATATTATAAGATCTTTAGCGTAAAAGCCATAAGTGCAGCGGCCTTCCTTGCTTTAAATTTAGTTAAGGAAAGCGGTTTTTATGCTTTTGCTTCTTCTATTGCCGGTAAATTTGGCAATCTTGGCCAAAGCGATTATGCAAGTGCAAGCGACTATCTTGCCAAACTTTCTTTAAGTTTAAATAGGCAAGGCCAAAGAGCTGTAAGTATTGCTATGAGTGCTTATTCCAAAGTTGGTATGGGGGTGCGCCCGGGTGTGTTTGATTTCTTAACAAAGCAAGGGCTTAAATTTGTTGATCCGGAAGTCGGTATGCAAATTTTCCTTGATGAAATTGTTTACGGCAAAGTGCCTGAAATAGTCTTAACTGATGATTTAGGTATGCTTGATACTGATAAACAAATTTGTTTTGAAGAACCAAACCTTTTAGAAGAAGATATTGTTGAAGAGGATAGCGGTAATGATGATAATAACTCAAACAATACTCCTTCAGTAGAAGAAAAAATTGAAGAAACCCCTAAACAAGAAGAAGAATCTGTTAAAGAAGAACTCACGCAAGAGGAACCTAAAAAACAGGAAGAACCTAAAACAGAAGAACAAGGGGAACTTTTTAGTTTAAACGAAGAACCTCAAACAAAACAAGAAGATACTCAAAGCACAGCGGAAGTTCAAACAGAAGAAAAAGATAATTTTTTTCTTGGTCAAATAGTCAGTTTAATAAAAAATCAAGAACTTCTTGCCAAGAAAACATACCGCGCTGCATGGACTTTCTTAAAAGACCACTCTATAAACGGAACACCTTATATTCCCGGTGTTATGGGGATAGAATCTTTTGTTGAAGCAGCCAAAGCTTTAGGCCAAAAAACAAAAGGTTTGCAGGATGTTCATTTTTCTTTACCTATAAAACTTTTAAGACTTAGAGATCAGGAAGTTATGATTAAAGCCAAAAATGAACAAGGCCTAACTTCTTTTGCTTTAGAATCTGATTTTATAAATAGCCGCGGTATAAAAATGGGCTCAACCAGAAAGCATTTTAAAGCGACCCTTTTAAATCATTTTGAAAGTTTATGGCCAAAGGTGAGGGAAACTATTGATTTTGATAATCTTATCAAAAGTGCCTCAAATTATAAAATTTCTAAAGATGAGATTTATAAAGGTATGTTTCATGGCCCTAGTTTCCGTGTTTTAGACGGCATTATTCAAGCTGATGGAGATCATGTCCTTTCCGTATATAAAAAGCCGGAAGAACCTCTTTTTGATAGCGGGGATAAAAAACTTATAGCAAATCCTCTTCTTATAGAAGCGGCTTTCCAAACCAGCGGTTATAGGGATGTTCTTGTGGAAAACAGGATTACTTTACCTGATTATATTGGCTCTCTTTGGCTCAATCTTACCGATAAGCCAAAAGATAATTTATTTGTGCTTGCCAAATATACAGGTAAAAATATAGAAGGCAAGAGTCTTTATAATACTTTTGTCTTTGATGAAAACGGCAAATTATGGGTTGAACTGCAAGATTATCAAATGGTAGGGCAGTAATTTGCTATTATATTGTTATGGCATATAGATTAAATATTGTAGAAATTTCAAAAGTTCCTCCTGCGGAAGATTTTTTAACAAAACGGGAGTTAGAAACTTATAAAACTTTCAAAATAGAAAAGCGTAAAAAAGAGTGGCTCGGTGGCAGATATGCTCTTAAAACACTTGCTTGTGATTTTTTTAATTTTGATATTAAGTATATGGAAGTAAACAATTTGCCAAGCGGACAACCGGTTTTGCTTGTTCCCGGTGGAACAAAATTACCTGTTTCCATTACCCATAGTGGCCCTTATGCCGCGGCTGCTATTGCTTTGACAGGGCAGGCAATAGGTATTGATATTGAAGTTATAGAACAAAGAAGTTCTGCTTGGGTAAAACAATGTTTTGATAAAAAGGAAATATCTTCAAAATCAGCACCTTTTTTAACAGAACTTTGGGCAAAAAAAGA
>JAFXVA010000013.1 GCA_017534965.1 Elusimicrobiaceae bacterium
ATTATGCCTGGTGATAATGCTGAAATCGAAGTAACCTTAATAACCCCTGTAGCCATGGAAGAAGGCGTTCGCTTTGCTATCCGCGAAGGTGGCAGAACTGTTGGTGCAGGTGTTGTTACCAAAATCTTAGAGTAAGCAAATTTGCTGAAACATAAAAGCCCGACTTTTTATAGTCGGGCTTTTTTATTTGTGGCTTCGTCTTTTTGGTAAATTTTAATTTTTTTCAAATTTCGGATACACGGGCTTGCCAGCCACTCGGGGTATACCTCATTTGAAAGAAACACTTTTTCTAAAGAAAAAGTTAATTAAAATTTCCTCAAAAATACTGTGCCTTTTATGTGATATTTTTTAGCGCCTTATCTAAACTCAAAATCCTTGAAAAAGATATTTGCTCTATTTTGCTTAATTTGAAGCGAAAAAGAAAAGTTAAAATTTTCTCAAAAATTCTGTGCCATGATATGTTCTGTTTAGATATAATTTTTGCACCTTATCTAAATGCAAAATCCTTGAAAAAAGCCACGCGTTACTTGGACTGAATTTGAATTGCTTTTTATGGCTTCAATTTTTTTGGTAAATTTTAATTTTTTTATTTCAAAACACTGGAGTAATAATAAATCAATCTGTCATATTTTTTATAATTAAATTTTAATTTAAAATAAAAATACCTAAGTTTAAACTTGTTGCATATAAAAGCCATAGAAGATAAACTAAAGAAATATAAAAACATTTTTTATCAATTTTGCGGCTCATTAAAATCATTTTTACGACGAGTAAATCAAGCGCTAAAATAACAACTAATCCACCTAAAATACTTCTTAATCCAAAGAAAACTGGTGTCCACATAAAATTTAAAACCATTTGCAAAATAAAAACTCCTTTTAATTTCTTTATTAAATTTTTATCTTTGCTTTTGTCGTAAATTTTATCAAGTCGCCAATAAAAAACGGCAAGCAAAATATATAATATTGTCCAAACCGGTGCAAATAAAAAATTAGGCGGAGCAAAAAAAGGTTTTTTTACAAAAGCATACCAAGTCGTAATAGACGAACTAACAAAGATACTGCTAAGTCCGCCGGCAATTAAAAATAAAACAATAAGTGCTACTAACATAATACCCCCTTTCTTCTTTACAAGTAAATTGTAAAAAAGATATAATTATTTTATATTATTTTTTGATTTTTGAAAATAATAGAAATATATACGGGAAAGAATAAGGCGTCAGTAGGATTTATAATATTTTAAAATATTGTAAACAAAGTTAAATAAATGATATAATTTATTAAAGGAAAATACTGACAACTATAAAGTATTTTAAATTATAATAAGGAGAGAAGAAATGAAGAAATTCGCAATACTTGCTGCTGTAGTTTTGTTTGCTATGCCAGCATTTGCACAGGTTAAAGTTGCCAATCATGGCAAAGTAACCACTTATGAAAAAGGGTCCACTATCAATGTCACCAGCAAAGATTATGCTGAAGTTTATTATGATGGTGTTTTATTTACTATTCCGAAAGGTAAAAAAGTAGTAATGAGCCAAAATAAATCCGGTGATATTTTAATCAGTGGAGATAATCTTAATGGGGTTAAAGTTTTAGGTCAAACTTTAAGATCTGAAAAACCTGCAACTTATGTTATCAACATGAAAAGGAATACTATTATTCGTGCTCCTATTCAAACAGTTTCATCTAAAAAAGAAGAAAATAAAGAAAATAAAAATTTAGATACTCAAGCCGCAGGCAAAGAAACTATTGTTGAAGTAGCTTTTCCGGAACCGGAAGATTATGTAAATGAAATCGTTTCCGAACAAGCCGTTCAAGATGTTGAAGGCCAATTAAGTCCTTCTGCACCTACTGGAATATAGAGGAAAAATATAAAATGAAAAAATTAACATTACTTGGTTTTATTTGTGCTTTTGCCGTCGTAGCTAATGCCGGTAACCTTAAATTCTTGGCTTCCGAAGAAGTTAAATACGACGATAATATTTATTTAACCAACTCTGATAAAAAAGATTCTTTTATCAGCTCCACTAAACTTGGTGCTAAGTATGAAGGTCAAATTCCTAATACTTCTTTAAAAGGTCTTTTTAGTGCCGTTGGCGGTTATAATGCTTATACCGAAAAAAATGATAAAAACGGTTATTGGGATGCTTTAGCCATTGCTGAAATTTCCAATAAAAACTTTACGCTTGGTGATAGATTCTTACTCACTTCCGATCCTGCTAACTCCGAACAAACCGAAAGAGCAAAAAGAATTAACAATAATGCTTATGCAAGCTTTATTACCAGCAAAGAAAAAATGTTTAGCTTAGGTTTCAAAGTTTCTGATGATTACACCAGATATTTTGAAGATGAATTTAAAGCTTTAAACAGAAACAGAATCAATGCCGGCGTCGGTGCTTATTATAATATTTCCAGCAAAACCAGCTTGTTTGCCGAATATACTTATACCGATATTGACTATGATAAAAATAAAGATAATAATTCCGATGGCGGAATTGTTGCTTTAGGTGTTGAAGGTCAAATTGCTTCCAAAGTTAAAGGAACCGCAAAAGCAACCTATAACTATCGCAACTATGATCATGATTTAGCTGGTTATGATAACTATGCCGATTTATTCGGTTATGAAGTATCTTTAGCTTGGACTCCCACATCTAGAAACTTAATTAAATTAACCGGCGAAAGAACTTTTGAAGAAACTCTCTTCACAAATAACCGCTACTTTATTGATACCGGTGTTAATTTGTATATGGCCCAAAAAATTAACAAACTTACTCTTGGTTTAAATTTGGGTTATGATAACTTAGCTTATCAAAAAGAAGTTTCTAATATTAAACGCAAAGATGATGTTTACACCGTTCGCCCGGAAATTGACTATCAATTAAAAGACTGGTTAAACATTGGTGCTTGGTATCAATTCAGAAAACGTGCTTCCAATATGTCTGACGATTATGAATATGATAACAACAGAGTCGGCGCTTATATCAAAGCTATTTTCTAATTTTATGTAGAAAATCAATCTAAAATCCCCAGGGGGAATAAAACCTTGGGGATTTTTTAATTAAAAAATATTTCAAGGTAAAATTTATGTTGGAAAGATCTCCGGAAGAAAAAGTTGCAGTAAAACAA
Source organism: Elusimicrobiaceae bacterium (assembly GCA_017534965.1). GTDB lineage: Bacteria > Elusimicrobiota > Elusimicrobia > Elusimicrobiales > Elusimicrobiaceae > Proelusimicrobium. Next base: position 3,126 of record JAFXVA010000013.1, read on the forward strand.
TGTTTAAAATTGATGGAAGAAAACAATATTCAAATCTTAAAATTATGGTTTGTAGATATTTTGGGCAAATTAAAATCTATCACTGTTTCTTATCGTGAATTTGAATATGCCTTAACTGAAGGTATGGGCCTTGATGGTTCTTCTATTGAAGGTTTTGCCCGTGTTTACGAATCCGATCTTGTTGCTTTGCCCGATTTAAGCACTTTTCAGATGTTTCCTGCTGATTTTACCGGTGTGCCTATAGCAAGAGTTTTCTGTGATATCAAAACAACCGATGGCAAACAATTTGAAGGCGACCCCAGATATATTTTAAAACGCAATATTAAAGAAATGAAAAAGTTTGGCTTTGATCAGTTTATGGTAGGGCCGGAACTTGAATATTTTTATTTTAAAGATAATAAAAATCCTGAAACTTTGGACCACGCCGGTTATTATGATACAATACCATTAGATTCTTCTTATGCTATCCGCCGTGAAACAATGCAACTACTGGAAAAACTTGGTATTCGTGTGGAATATTCTCATCACGAAGCAGCCCCTTCCCAACATGAAATTGATTTAAGATACGACGAAGCTATGAAAATGGCTGATAAAGTTATAACTTACCGCACCGTTGTAAAGCAAGTGGCTGCAAGAAACGGCGTTTACGCAACTTTTATGCCAAAGCCGATAGCTAAAATAAACGGCAGCGGTATGCATGTGCATCAATCTCTTTTTACTAAAGGGGAAAATCAATTTTTTGATGCCAAAGACCCTCTTTATTTATCCACTACCGCGCGCCATTATATAGCAGGTATTTTAACGCATGTAAAAGAAATTTGCTCTGTTACAAATCAATGGGTAAATTCTTATAAACGCCTTGTTCCCGGTTATGAAGCACCCTCTTATATTGCTTGGGGACGCAAAAACAGAAGCACTCTTGTTCGTATCCCGCAAGTAAAACTTGGCAAGCCAAATGCAACACGTATTGAGTTTCGCTTCCCTGATCCTGCGTGCAATCCCTATTTAACTTTTGCTGTTATGCTTGGTGCCGGCCTTGAAGGTATTAAACATAAAATGGCAATACCTCCTATTACAGAAGAAAATATTTTTGAAATGTCTAAAGAAGAAAGAAAGGCCCGCAAAATTGAGTGCTTGCCCGCTTATCTTTATGAAGCTATAAATTATACTCGTGAATCTAAATTCGTCAAGAAAATTCTTGGCGATCATACTTTTGAAAAATTTATTGCCAATAAAGATATTGAGTGGGCCCATTACAGAACGCATATATCTAGCTATGAGATAGATAGATATTTATCCACACTTTAGTATTTTTGCTTAATGATTTTTCGGTAAATATAAAAGGGAATTAGATTTTTGGATTTGCCTTAAGGCCAATTTTTACTAGCAAAATAGGATTTGGTCACAAGCCGCCTTATTTGCAATAGAGTATAAACGCAGAAGATGAAGGCAATAAAAATTGCCCAGTACAGGATTTGCCTTCCGATAAAATTCCTGACGGAATTTTTCTGCAGGCCCGCCTCGCGATGCTCGCCTTTCGCTTCGCTCAAACTCGCATAACGCTCCGGCTTTCAAATTCTGACGAAACAACAAGCAGTTGTTGCTTCTACAAGGCCATATTTTATTGGCAAAAATGCCAATAAAAAATGCCCAGTACAGGATTTGAACCTGTGACCTTTCCCATGTCAAGGGCGCAGTGCCCCTTGACTGGGAAAGTTATCGTCGAGAAAATTGCTTGAGATTTTTCTTTTTTTACCATTGCCAAAATATTGACAATAGCGGGTTATAATTAAGAAAAAATTTTAAATAAACTTTAACATATTATATTACTAAAAGTAATATTTTATTATAACTTATATTGAATTTTACAGTCACCTTGCCCTAAACTTGCCCTAAACTTGCCCTAAACTTGCCCTAAACTTGTATATTACCTTGCATATTACCTTGTCTATTTAGATTTAGAAGGATTCATTATCCAATATGCAAAATGACCTGTTCCCTTAGATATAATTTTTCCATCTCTTCGTAATTCTTGTAGCATATTTTCAATAGTTTTTTTATCAGTATCCCGCATTGCTTCTAAAAATTCTTTTGTAGTTCCTTTTCCGTGGTTTTCAATATGTTTTAAAATAATTTCTTTTTTATAGGAACGAGATAAACCTTTTAATCTAGAATACTCTCCTAATTTGCCAATATGGGCATAATATTTTTTTGATAAAATATATTCTTGTTTTTTATGTTTTCCGATTGGTTCAATAATACCTAATTCTAATAGTTTTTTCTTATAACCTACATTTATAAAAGTTTTAGAAAGTCTTATATTTTCAAGTTCCAGCACCTCTTCTACTGAAAGATTAATATTTAATTTTTTTTGAATTTCTTTAAGAAAAAGTACAAAATTTTTATCTTTAATTTGTGCTGGTATACTCAAAATTACCTGTTTATCTGATGTCTTTGATAAATCTGGAACTCCTTTTCCATCTTTAATTGATGATGAAAAGATTACATCCATTCCTTGTCCTGACCTTTCCACTAAACCGCTATATGCTAATGTTTCAGCAATAGTACGATTTCGTGATTTTTGGGTGTATAGAATATTTTGTACTGTGATACCTGGAGGGAATCCACCCGGACTTTGAATTATAAATGCTTCAGGAGATGCTTTAATTATGATAGAACCGCCGCTTATAGTATAATCTCTATGTGCGATGGCATTAAGAATTGCCTCTCTAATAGGACGCTCAGCAAACAAAGGAATTTCATTTATAAAAAACCCGTCTTGAAAAGAAATATTTTCATTTCTGGCATTGATAGTTCCCCATAGCTCATCAGCAATTTTAAAAAAAGGTTCTCTCCAAGATTTACGGAAATCATATTCAATTTGGGCTGCATCTTTTCTCCACTCAAAAATAATTTCAGCAGACGGAAGCAATTTATCTAGAGCATCTTTTTTACCAAACAAAATTAAAGCTGCTAGCTTAATACCCTTATTATCTTTTAACCTCAATGATGTTAATAGTTTTTCGGTAGAAAAGTTTTTATACTCATCATTACTAGAACGTTGTGCCCACAAGTTTTTATAATTTTCTATAGCTTGTAAATCCATATCTGTAATAGATAAACCAGTAACATAAGTATTTGAAAAGTCTTCTTCCCTTTCAGAAAAAATAGAAAGTAGCTCATCTGAGGACATTTCGCAAATAGACGAGCCCCTTCTTATTGGATATCTATATTTCCCATTAGATTTTGTTGGAATACCTAGTCGATGTAGTGGAATGGAGAATACTAAAATTCTTTTACTATCTACAAAGAGTTCTTCTACCTTAATATTTAAATTGAGAGTTTGGTAAATTTTATGTGGTAAATTAGTATGAGTTCCTAAAAATGCTTTAGTTCCAATAATTTCACGATTATCTTTAATACCGAGTAATAAATAGCCCCCCTTCACATTAGATATAGCAGCACAATAATCATTTATTTCCTTTTCACTAAAATGATTAGATGCTTCCTTGAACTCTAGATGAGCATCTTCGGGATTTTTTAATAAAACTTTTAATTCTTGTTCAGTCATACATCCTTTATGCTTATATTTTAGCAAAAAAACAATCAATTGAGTTGCATATTATTATTATTATTATACTTTATCTAAGTTTATAATTTGTATTTCTTCCGCTACCGATTTGTTCCAAAATTCCGCGTTTTAATAAGTCTGCTATATCACGGCCTGCACTGTCTTGGGAGCATTTGCAAATTTTAGCCCACTTACTGCTAGTCAAATTACCGCTGAATCCGTCAAAAAGCATATTAATAATTTTGCTTTGGCGGTCATTAAATGTTTCACCTTGGTATTGCTTCCAAAAGTTTGCTTTTACTAAAACTGATTTTAAAAGTTCGTTAGAATTTTTAATAGCATTTTCTAAGGTAATTAAAAACCATTCAAGCCATTCTGTTATATCTAAATCACCCTGTTGAGTAATTTCCAGTTGCTTATAATATTGCTTGCGTTCTTTTGCTATTTGGGAAGACATAGAATAAAAACGATTAGAAGAATTTTCGCTTCTTGCCAGTAATAATTCTGATAAAGCACGGGCGATACGGCCATTACCATCATCAAAAGGGTGCAAAGTAACAAACCATAAGTGAGCAATAGCCGCTTTTAAGACATTATCTGTTTCGTCTTTATCTATAAATTCAAATAATTTTTTCATTTCGCCATTTAAGACTTTGGCACTTGGGGCTTGATAGTGAACTTTTTCTAATCCCATAGGGCCTGAAACAACTTGCATTGGTCCTAATTTATCATCACGGTAATCACCTGCTTTAATAGTATAAAAACCGCTTTTACCTTCCGGAAACATATTTTTATGCCAAGCACATAAACGCTCCTTCGTAACGGGTGCATTATAATTTTGGATGGCATCTAACATCATATCCACAGAACCTTCAATGTTTCTTGGAACGGATATATCTTCACTATGCAAACCAAGTTTTCTTGCAATAGAAGAACGAACTTGTTCCATATCTAAACGTTGGCCTTCAATTTGATTGGATTTTAAAATTTCTTCGGTAAGAGTTTGAAGCAAAGCATTATCCTGCATATTAAAACCAATGTTTTGCATTTTGCCAAGCAGTAAACCTTGCGCCAATTTAACTTGTGCAAGTAACGTTAAAATCTTTGTTTTATTCCACGTAAAGTGTGGCCAATTTTCATTTTGATATATATACATAATTCATACTCCTATGTTATTATTATTATACCATAATCTACGCAAAAAATGCGGAGATTATGCGGAGAATGTTAAATTTACCATATTTCACTTTATAATATTCATAGGAATTAGTCCATCCATTACTTTCATTTTACTGGCAATTTCACCTGTTTTAAAGCGCAAATAACGTTGTGTAGTAGTAATTTTACTATGTCCAAGTAATCTTTGTAAATACTCTAAACTTCCACCGCGATTTAAGAAATTAACTGCAAATGAATGACGCATATCGTGTGGACGAATGTGCCCAACTCCAGATTTTTTAGATGCTTTATTAAGTTGATATTTAAGTTTATCTTCCGTTATTGTTGCAAATACAAGACCATTTTTTTGTGGATTTAATGTTTGTAAAATTGATTCAATATCAGTACTTAATCCCAATGCTCGCGGACGTTCTGTTTTTGTTTTCGGAATATAAATTGTTTTGCAGTTAAAATCAATATTTTCCCAACGAAGCCCTAATAATTCCTGCCTTCTTAATCCTGTATAAAAGCCAATAATTACACAAGGTCGCACTTCATCGCTGATAAATGGTAAAAGTTTCTGAATTTCCATTTCATTTATCGGATGAGGGTTGAAAGGTTCTTCAGGTTTTTTCTTGGCTTTACGGCAGGGATTTGGACCGCTATATTTATCCCAATCATTTAAACAATTAAAAAATTTACTAATGATTCCGAAGTACCTATTAGCATTTGCATAAGAAGTTTCCTCAGCTTTTTGATTGTAGAATGTTTGTACTTCCAATGGCGTTATTTCTTTTAATGTGTAATTACCAAAATGCTCTACAATTTTTTTAAACATAGCCAAATATGTTTTTTTTGAAGGTAACAGTTCTATATGACACTTAATAAATAAAGGAGCCATATCTTTAAATAGCTGGCTTTCTTGCATTAGTCGTTGGTCGTTTTTTGCTTTATAAAATAAGTTTGTGCGTTTGGCCAATTCTTCCTTAGCGGCAGATTCACTAGTCCCAACAATCTTACGATGTCGTTTCCCCGTCTTGTCATAATAATCAATTCCGTAAAGGCCTTTTTTATTTCTATAAATTTTCATATTCAATATTCCTTAGTATTATATTATAATATTACATAATATTTAATCATATTGTCAAGTATTATATTTTAATATTCAACAAAATTTGCTATTATATTTATATGTCCGAACAAAATAATGAACAAAAGATAAAAACAATTAGTTTTACGCTTCCCGAAGAACTTTTAAACCGTGTTAAAGCCTATGCTCAACGGGAAGATCGTAATTTATCTTCAGTTATTCGGTTAGCTCTTAAAAAATTATTAGAATCAGAGCGAACCAAATAACTAAATTTTCATTAAGAATGTCCGAAAGAAGGTTCTATAGAATCTTCCACCAGTTGTTCTATCTTCTCTCTTACAAAAAGAAGTTTTCCAAACAATTTTACAGTGCTACCTTTTGGGAACTCACCACGGGTTCTTTTAGAATAAACGGTTGCAGGTGATAGGTGTAAATAAGACGATACTTCTTTTACATCCATTAAAGGGCTTACATTAGTTTTCATTGTCTACGCCCTCTAAATTTTCAGTTTCCTGTATTACAGGGGTTTTAGTAGGTATAAAATTATTACTTTTATATCTATTTAATGTTTCTATAATACTATCTTTTGTAACATAATCATCAGAATATAGAGATTCTAATATAGTATCTTTGAATAGTCTTTCTTCAGGCATTCTAGAAAGATTGAGTTTTTTAAGTAGGTTTAAGTTATTCCTTACTTCTTTCAATGAATAATGTTGTTTTAAGTATTTACAATAATCAGAATAACCTAAAGTATTAAACTTACAAACAGCACCAAATAAGGCATTTCTTTTTTGTAAACCATTATATTGTTTATGCATATCACAAAATTGCTCTACAGATGCTAAGTGTTTTACCATATCATTTGAAATAGTAAAGAACCCTTCCAATACTTCAATAGTTCTATACTGTAAAATCTTTGAACAAGTTTCTCTATCAAATGCTGTTTCTAAAGTGTTAGGAAGATAACTTTTTATGAGTTTTAATTCTTCATCAATCGCCTTTTTATCATTCATTGCATATTCTAAATTTAGTAAACAATAACCATTTTGTTTAAATAATTGTGATAAATCTGTAGGCATACCATCCCATTTCATTGCTTCAGCCGTTTTATCATACATTTTAATACCTTTATGTTGAAAATTAAAATGCACACACCACCCATCTGATGTTTCATATGCTGAGTAACCTTTACGAGATTTAGCAGGTTGTGGAATATTATGAGTGCAAATCAATCGCAAAACAGAGGATGTAAAAGGAAGAAGGATAGGTTTATTTACGTCCCAACCAGATAAATAGTGGTTCCGTAATACCGATTCATCCGTTAAAATGCCTGCATATTCTAATTTTTCTACTAGCAGAGATAAAAAGCATTCCAAATCTTCTTCCTTAGTTTCGTAGATGTTCGTGCCATATAATAGTTTACTAGGGCAAACTTGAATTTCTGCTCTTTTAATACCCGTATTATCAGCATATACGTGAATTGTTGGCATATAGTCATTGGAATTCCTATTAATATACACTTGTCTGAAACCTGTTCTTTCGACTTTATCCAAATAGGCGTGTCTTAATGAACGCCCTTTTGAGAGCACCTCAAATTCCCAATTGTATAAGTTTATTCTTATTATATCTATAGACATAATAACTCTCCTTAAATTTGATCAGATTTTGTTCTGATGTTAAGATTTGAGTGGGTAAAAAATTATTACCCCCTCTACGTAATGTAAAAGTGTAAACATAACGCTGTTTTACAATAGGGATAAAATTCAGCAAAAAATCTTAAATAGGGTATTTTTCTTTTGAAATAGGGTTACTTGGCATATAAAACCAATAAAAATGATGTTTTTATGAAAAAATAGCCTTGTATATGCTTAATTCGCTAAATATGATAAGATAAAGGTATATTTTAGTTTTAAGGAGTAAATACAATTTCAGTAGGTCCAAACGAAGGACCTGCTTACAAAATTAGTACTGTTTTTGGAGAGCATTTAGCTCGGACTTTTGTGAAAGCAAAAGGAATTACAAACCAGAAATAGTCGCCATTTGCTAGTAAAACGGCCTAATTACCCGTTTAACTGGCAGCAAACCCTGTATTTGATGCAATATCGGTATGGGTAGGCGGCTTTTGTTTGGGTCCTTGTAATTCCTCAAGCATAAGTCGCCTTTTTTATTGCTCTCCGTAAAGTCTTAAAAGTTTTTGTGGAGGACAATATGAAATCATTAATTGAAGAATTACCGAAAATTATTGCAGAAGGGAAAAAAGAAGTAATTAAAATACTTGAAAATTTAGAAGGAAGGCATAAAATTACACTCCAAACAAATGAATATGTTCTTCCTGTAGAAAAAGGGAACCAACTATATCAGAAAACGGTCATTAGACCTTCACAAAGCGAATGGCTAAATCGATTGTGTTATGGGGATAATTTATTTGTTATGCAAGCATTACTCGCAGGAGACCAATCTACAGGACTACCTTCTATGCGTAAGTGTATTGACTTGATTTATATTGACCCTCCATTTGATAGTAAGGCAGATTATCGTAGTAAAATTACATTACCAGGAACAGAAGTCTCTTTAACTCCTACTACAGCTGAACAAGTAGCCTACTCTGACACTTGGAGAGATGGAACAGTTAGTTACTTAAAAATGATGTATCCAAGATTAGTATTAATGAAAGAATTATTGTCTGATAAAGGTAGTCTTTATGTTCATCTAGATTGGCACGTAGGACATTATGTCAAAATATTATTGGATGATATATTTGGTAAAGATAAATTTGTAAATGAAATAGTCTGGCAACGAACTGGAGCACAAAATAACGCAAGGTCGTATGGTATTAACTATGATACTATTTTAGTATATAGAGTAACAGAAGATTATATTTGGAATCCTCAATTTACGCCATATACTGAAGAAGATATTCAAGAATATTTTTCAGTTGACCCGATAAATGGTAAATTATATCGAAAAAATAATCCTACTGGTCAAGGATACCAACATCATACACGTAATTTCGGAAAAGGAGAAATATATCCTCCACAGGGACGCCATTGGTCTATTGACCAGGAAGAAATAAATAGATTATTAAAAGAAGACAGAATTATATTTACACGTTCAGGATATCCTTTCATTAAGAAATATATTGATGAATTACCTGGGCGTAATATTCAAAGTATTTGGACAGATTGTATTCCTCCACGAAAAAGTTCGGAGTTAACAGGATATGCTACTCAAAAACCTGAGAAATTATTAGAGCGTATTATTAGAGCTTCATCTAATGAAAATTCTATAGTAGCTGATTTCTTTGCAGGGAGTGGCACAACAGGGGCAGTAGCAGAAAAATTAGGTAGACGTTGGATTATGAGTGATATGGGTAAACCTGCTACAATGATTATGCGTAAGAGGTTCGTAGATATTCCTGCTAAACCTTTTTTATATCAATGTATAGGAGATTACCAACAAGAAGTTTTTGCTTCCAATAAAATTTTTAAACGCGTAGGAGATTTAGCCCAGGTTGTTCTTAATTTATTTGGAGCCATTCCTTTATCTAATGAAGAAAGCCAACGAAATTTAGGCTATATTAAAGACTCTCATACACTTGATGTAGTTGATAGCCCAAACCGTATAACAGGAGAAAATATTATCAACAAAGCTATAGAACTAAAAGAACGAGATGGTTGGAATAAAGTTATTGTTTTGGGATGGAATTTTGCATTTAATATAGTTGATATTATCCGTAATACGAACAATCCCTCATTGGAAGTACAAGTAATTCCACCCGATTTAATAGATAAACTACGTAGTAAAACTAATTACAAAAAATTGATAGAAAATAAACAAATTCGTTTCGTTACTTTGCAATATATTAGTTTGCAAAAACCATTTGTTGAATCTAAAAATAGTACAGAAGAAACCCTACACGTGGAATTAAAAAATTATTGTATGCTTTCTCCAGAAGCACTTCCATTAGATGAAAAAGGAAAAGAACAAATACAAAAATTTGTAGATAAAGACCCTCTTGCACTTATTGAGTATTGGAGTGTGGACCCTAATTACGATGGAGAGACCTTTCATAGTCAATGGCAGGATTATCGAGAAAATACTGAACATAATGATAATAATTTGCGTGTGGTTACAAAGGCAATTTTTGATGTTCCTAAACTGCCTGATGGCCAAAAGCGTAAAATCTGTGTTAAAGCAGTAGATGTATTTGGATTAGAAAGTGTAGTAGTGGAAGAAATTTAGGAGAAATTATGATAAAAAAACAACAAAATAAAACTAAAGATTTGCCATTGCAATTTGCCCAACAACTTTCCACGCTAGTAAACACAGAATGGGAAAATGGAAATTTTCTTAAAAAAGTAACTCCTATTACACAAGAACTCTTAAAATTCTGGTTTACTAGTTCTTTTGCAGATAATCGTATGACCAATTTTCATAAGGGACAGAAACAAGCAATTTTAAATACAATTTATTGTCACGAAATCCTTAAAACCAAGAACACTTTAGAATTGTATCAAACTTCCAGTAACGGATTATTAGATAATAAGGGATTGTATAATACTTTGATGGAAGATAAATACTCATATCCCAAGTATTGTATCAAAATGGCAACTGGAACTGGGAAGACGTGGGTGTTGAATGCTTTGTTGATTTGGCAGATGTTAAACGCCAAAAATCCGATAGATAATGGTGTAATTTATACTAAAAACTTTTTGCTAGTTGCACCTGGAGTAATTGTTTATGAACGTTTACTAGATACCTTATTGGGCAAAGAACAATCTGATGGGAAACGGGATTTTTTAACATCTGATATAAAAAAATATCAAGATTTATTTATACCTATACGTTTTCGTGATACAGTATTTGCTTTTGTTCAAAACAACGTAGTAAAAAAAGAAGAAATTGGACATAAAATTACTGGAGATGGAATTATTGCAGTCGCCAATTGGCATCAAGTTAAAGATGATAATAAAAATATAGAACAAGAAAAAACAGATTCAATCTTGGACCCTACTGAATGTATAAATGAAATCATTCCAATAAGACCAGGCTCTGATAATGGACATTCTTTGGATGTTTTTGACACCGCATATCTTAGAGAAGATAAATTGAAGTTTTTATCTAATTTGCCAAATTTATGCGTGTTTAATGATGAAGCACATCATTTATATGGATTATCTAAAAAAGAAGAAGATTTAGAATGGCAAAAATCTATTGATAAACTGGCAAAAAACCATAAAGGATATTTTATTCAAGTAGATTTTACCGCAACACCTTATCATAATAGTTCTAATTCTAGATATCGCGCAGGTAAACAAGGCAGAAAAACCCAACCGATAAAAGATTATTTTCCACACATAATTGTAGATTTTGATTTAAAAAGTGCTATTAATAATAGCCTTGTTAAAATTATTGGTATTGATAAACGTGAAGAATGGGCTAGTATTTCTAATGATGATTTAAATTTTAAATCCATTAGGGATAATGGTAAAGTTATTGCTATTTCGCCTGGACAACGTTTAATGCTAAAAGCGGGTTTAGCAAAATTAAAAACATTGGAAGAAGAATTTATAAAAAAAGACGAAAGTAAACATCCTAAAATGTTAGTAATGTGTGAAGATACTTCTGTATCACCATTTATTGTCGATTTTTTGCGCCAGGAAGGATTAGAGGAAAAAGATATTTTGCAAATTGATTCTAATAAAAAAGGTGAAGTATCTCAAGAAGATTGGGATAAAATTAAACAAAAATTATTTAATATTGATAAAATGTCTTCTCCAAAAGTTATAGTATCAGTACTAATGTTGAGGGAAGGTTTTGATGTAAATAATATTTGTGTTATAGTGCCTTTACGTTCAGCTCAATCTTCTGTATTACTAGAACAAACTGTTGGAAGAGGATTGCGTTTAATGTGGAGAGAGCCAGTTTATTTTGATATTCATCAAGAAAACTTAGAGAAATTAAAACGACACGAAATGCCTGATAACCGTTTAGATGTTTTAAGCATTATTGAGCATCCTGCTTTTATGCAATTTTATAAAGAATTAGAAGATGGTCTTGTAGTAGAAGAGAGGGGGGCGCCCAAACGAGAAAATATTTTAGGAGACATAATTACAGTAGGCTTAAAAAATGATTATAAAAAATATGATTTGTTTTTTCCACAAATTATAAAAGAACAGGACGAAGTTCTTAAATCTGAAGAATTAAATGTTCAAAAATTACGGCCGTTTAATGGATATTCTATTGAACAGTTAAAACAATTTGTAGCTAATCGTACGGAAGAGCAGTTTTATACACAAGATTTAGTTACAGAAACACGTTTTGGGAAATACAAAGTATCAGTAGATTTATTTTCTGCAAGTGGATATAATGATTTCTTAATTAAGATTATAGGGTGTATTACACAAAATGTAGTTGGTAGAACTAAATATCCTGTAATGAGTATTAATAGAGTATCTTTACTACGAATGTTAGATAATTATATTAGACATACTCTGTTTAACACAGAATTTAATCCAACAGAAGGAAACAACTGGAGGATATTAATGTTAGTTGAGAAAGGAATTATTCAACATATTATGATACAAATTAGTCAAATTATCTATGATATGCAAAATAATGTTTTACAGGAAGAGGCAGTAGTAATTAAAAATTGGTTTTCAGATGTTTCGAGTATAAAAATGCGCGATAATTTCTCATTAGGTATTCAAAAATCAATTTATATTAAAACGCAATACCCTTCCAATAAAGGTGATTTCGAGAAAAATTTTATGCAATTTGCCGATAGAGACAGTGATGTGAAGAAATTGATAAAAATAGACCCTAATTACCATCTTTTTTGTGCTCTGAGATATGTAAGTGCAGATGGTTTGTTAAGAAGTTATTTTCCTGATTTTATAGTACAAATAGGAAAAGAAATATTTCTAGTAGAAACCAAGGCTCAAAAAGATATAGATAATGTGAATGTTCAACAAAAAGAAAAAAGCGCATTATCTTGGTGTAAACAGGTCAACTCTCTTAAATCTGAAGACAGAATGGATTGTATTTGGAATTATGTAATATTAGATGAGAAATCTTTCTATCAAGATAAATTAAAAGGAAATCTTTTTCAAATTTTAACATCTAAAAAACTTACTAGAAAAAAGGTAGAAAATAGTTTATTCTAATTATATAAATAATTAACAGCAAAAAAACTATAAAATCTCATTTTTTACGCAAAGTGGACTTGACAAATCCATCTGAAAATGCTATTATAATATTATAAGCTAGGATAAAAAGGCACAAAAAGCCATTTTTATCGTTTTTTTGAAAATTATAGCGTTATTTTATTAAAAAATAACGATTCCATTAAGAGTGTACGAGGGACAAGCCCGTTGACTACACAGCAACCTACCCAAAGGGCAAGGTGCTAAAGCTTGAACGATGGGAACTAAAACAAATTTGCAGTAAGCAGGACCCATCGGAGACGATGGGTCTTTTTTTATTCTCTCCGATGGCTAAATTAACAAAGGAGAGTTTTTTTATGACAAAAAAACACAAACAACAAAAAAATAATAGAACAATCTGGGTATTGGGCAATAGCTATTTTAAAAAAGAGCCGATGAAGGAAGATTCTTTTGGCTATTCCGATTGGGAAATTTATTACGGAGTTTAATTTAAAAGGATAATAATTATGGAAAATAAAACTAAAAAAATTACGAAATATACTTCACGCGCAGAGTTAATAGAAGATATAGTAAATTGGAACGATATCTCTGTTTCTGCCTGTAAGGAAGCAGAGTATATTCAAACTCTTAAAGATATTCACACTCGCTTGTTGCGTTCCGATGGTAAAAAATTACCACTGGCCGAATTTATTCAAAAAAACAAATTATCACAAGTGGAACTATTTTTACTGCTTCGCATATCTATATTGTGTTTGCAGCGTTTGTTAAATTCCAGTTTCTTTCAAATACCTAGTTTACTCACCAAAGGACAAATTTTTGGGACACGACAAGAAGTATTATCTATCTTATTAGACCATAAAAGTGTATTATTTACGGAAGGCATTTTTACAAGTATAGGCGATAGAATAGAATTAAAGAGAAATTTCCTTGTTTTACCTGTTTCAAAGAAACCTAAAACTAAAAAACGCACTTTAAACCCTAAGCGTGTTTTAGCAGAACTTAACAAATATGTAATCGGGCAAGATGAAGCCAAAAAGAAATTAGTAGCAGGTGTTTTTGAGCATTTAACCAAATGTGCTAGTGCCAAAGACGGACAATTTTTTAATAAGAGCAATATCTTTATTAGCGGACCTACGGGAACAGGCAAAACTTATATGTGCCAATGCTTAGCAAGAATACTTAAAATACCTTTTATTCACGCTGATGCCAGTCAATATACTCAGACAGGTTATGTCGGTATGGATGTAAGTGATATTTTACGCCCTCTTATTTCACACGCTTCAGCAGGCAAAATGCCTATAGCTATAGTTTTTATTGATGAAATAGATAAAATACGCCAAGGAAGTGAAAGTCACGGTGGGGCTGCTTCCACAAATGTCCAAGTAGAACTTTTACGCCTTATAGAAAGCACTCGTTTTCGTTTGCAGGATAGAAGTTTTATTAGAAATGTTATGAATTTTGATATTTCCAAAGTACTTTTTATAGTCGGCGGTGCCTTTGAAAGTTTGCAAGTTAAACACGCTGATAAAAGTGTCGGTTTTACGCACGCACCTATTGTTAAAAAGGAAACTTTGACAGCAGATGATTTTATTGCCTATGGGATGTTACCTGAATTAATAGGCCGTTTTTCATACTTCGTCCAGTTAAAAGGGCTTGAAAAGGAAGATTTACGCAAAATATTATTTAACCCGCATAATGGGCCTTTGCAACAGTATAAGGACTTATTGCATACATCCAATAAGGTATCCCCCAAAACCCTTGAAACCTTGCTAAACAATGCTTGTGAGCGACATCTAGGTGCAAGAGGGTTGCATCAGCAAGTCGGGCAATTATTCCAAACGCAATTTTTGGAAAAAGCAGTTCAAATTGAAATATAAGGAGAATAAAAATGACAGGAATATTAGTAGTTGTTGTACTCTTAGTAGTATTTGCAGTAGGATATTTCATTTCCGTAAACAATACGGAAATTCGCCTTCGCAATCTTGTTAAAGCACAGCAAGAAGTATGTGAGGCCAACTTTGATAAAATGTGGAAGGTAATTAAGCAAATTACAAATGTGTCTGATACATATTTAAATGCCTTTAAGGAAATTTACCCCAAACTTATTGAAGGGCGTTATCAAGGCAAAGATATTTCATTTATCGTAGAGCATAACCCGCCTTTAGATACCTCGGTTTTACAGCAACTTGCAACTGCTATAGAAATCAATCGCGAGGAGTTTTTCAGCCATCAAAGATTACTTGTCGCCCGTCATAATGAGCATAAAACATTTATTCAAAGTTTCCCTGCTAATATTTTATTGCCTAATGCTAAAGAAATCAAAATTACAGTCATTAAATCTGACCATACGGCAGATGTTTATGCCACAGGCAAGGAGAATATTTAATGGTTATTGCATTTATATATGCACTTTGTTTTCTGTTGATAGTGCCACCTTTAATGGGTTGGGAATCACTCGGTATTTTAGGTATTGTGGTCGGTTCTATTTGTGCTTGGATTATTATTGGGATAGCGAAAGCTTTTGAATCGGAAAAAGTTCAAGATGAAGAAATACTCGGCACTTATGTAACCGAAGCGCGTTATTATGAACCTTGGACCGAAAAAATAAAACACGAAGACGAAGAAACAAAAGAAGTAACCTATGAAATAGTTGAGCACGAAGAAGAATGGGAAATTACCGTAGCCGAAGGCGATAGTTTCCCTATTGACGAAGAACGATATAAACAATATGTGGAGATATTCGGCAATGAGGAAGAAGATTATGTAGACCACGAATTGGAAGCCGAAGGCGAGATTATAGAATCAGGTTCTTGTTTCGTAACCGAGTGGCCTGGTACTTTTGATACAGTCTGTTATGAATATGTGCATCGCTCTTATAAAAATCCTATTTTAAAGGGTTCCAATGTGTATGAAAGTGAAAAGTTAACCGAGGAAGATATTAAAAAATATCACTTAGTTAAATATGGTGAAATGTCCGTTTACGGTACAGCCCGAGATAAAGATGATGCGTGGGAATTAAGCAGTAAACTAGACGAATATAACTGTTGGTTTCGTGAAAAGAATATAAAACTTAATTTTATTTTGCTTAAAAATGCTAAATCTACCCAAGCTATGTTTTGGCAACAATATTGGCAAAACGGTAAACGCAATACCATTAATGCTGTAGTCGGGATTAATGATGAACGTAAAATTGAGTGGGCACACGTTTTCGGTTGGCAAAATGAAGCCGTGTGTATTAAACTCCGTAATTTTATTGCAGGATTAGATAAATTATCAGATATTACACTCAATTTCAATAAAGCAGAAGAAATCTTGCAAAAAAATTATAAAGTGCCAGATTTTAAGCAATACGATTTCGTGCAAGGTCAATTCCCTTTAAAAGGTGTGATTATTTCCTTAACGGTATGCCTTGTGATATTTTGCGGTTTATTTTGCCGTCCACCGCAGTATCAGGACCGTGCTTGCCACCATATTGTAGAAGGAAATTATGACTTAGCAAAAAATGAATTGAGGAAACATCTTTCAAAATATCCCGAAGATGCTATTGCTCTAAATAATCTTGGAGTATTGCATTTCCGTGATAAACAATTTGAAGATGCAGAGGTCTTTCTTTCACGTGCAGTAGAAAAGTCAGAGCTAATAGCCGATGATAATGCCGCAAGCATATACCGAAACCGTGGGACTTTGTATCGTGAAACAAATAGAAATAAAGAGGCTATTGTAGATTATAAAAAGTCTATTGAGAAGTATCACGCTACGAAATCTTATTGCATCCTTTATCGGTTATATAAGGACCTTGGATATAAAAAATCAATATGGGCTTTGCGAAAGAAATACGAAAATTATACTTATAGAGAACTTAAAGAAGATTGCGAAAGTGATGAAGACCAAGTAACTTTCTTAATGGACTACGCAGATGCAATAGAAGGTCGTGGTTTTATGCGGTTAATTAATAGTTCATTCTAGAAGATTAAAAAATGACTTGCGATTTTTTAAAAAAACATATAATTTGATATACTACAATAGAATATTAAATAAAAAGTCTAAAAAATTTCTGTAAAAATTTTAAAGGGATAAGTTTTTATAAAATTTTTCAGAAAAATTTTTAAGCTAACTCTTTTTAAAAAAATAAGATTTTATTTTTGCAACATTATCAACTGTCATAGGCCGCTACCTTTGGCTAACCTTATTTTTGCCAAGCGAAACATAGCCGCTAATATTAACTTGTTTTTAGTATTTTTGTCCCAATACTTGATTTTTTGTCCCATTTCTGCTATACTTATAAAAAGGGATGAGCTATGAAAAAGAAAAATATATTAAATCTTATAAAATATTATGCAGAAAAAAATGATGCTGCGTTCAGAAATGAAGCATATGAAATTGCTCAATATTTCGATAAAAACAATGATACACAATTATCTGAATATATTATGGCATTACTTTCAGATGCTCATACCCTTTCTCCTCAAAAAAGTCCAATGTCTTTTAAATTTATTAAAGCACTAGATTTACATACAGATTCATTACCATTACCAAATGAGATTAGAGATAAAATCTTAGGAGTTTTAAATGCAATAGGACATAATGTAGGTGTTAATAAATTTTTATTTGTGGGAGCTCCTGGAACTGGAAAAACAGAAACTGCAAAGCAAGTAGCACGCATTTTAAACCGAAAATTATTCGTAGTTAATTTTGATATTATCATAGATAGCAGATTAGGACAGACTGTTAAAAATATTGCTTTAATGTTTGAAGAATTAAAAACACTTCCTAATCCTGAAGAAGCAATTATTTTAATGGATGAAATAGATGCTATTGCTATGGATAGAATTAACCAAAACGATTTGCGGGAAATGGGCAGAGCTACTTCCGCAGTTTTGAAAGGATTAGATTCTTTTAATGAAAAACTAGTGTTAATTGCCACAACTAATTTACATAAATTATTTGATAAAGCATTAATTAGACGCTTTGACTCTGTTATTGACTTTAGCGCATATTCTCAAGAGGATTTGTTACTAATTGCAGAATCCCTTTTAAATAAATTTTTAGTTAGATTTAAATTTGCAGGAAGAAATATTTGTTTGTTTAGAAAAATAATTAAAAGTATGTCCCCTATTCCCTTTCCAGCAGAATTGAAAAACTTAATTCGCACATCCTTAGCTTTTAGTTCTTCTGAAGATGAGTTTGATTATCTGAGACGCCTTTATTTTTCAATTCATCCAAATAAAAATATATCATTGAGATATTTACAGAAACAAGGATTTACAGTTCGTGAAATAGAAATATTAACAGGCGTTTCTAAAAGTTCTGTTTCTCGTGAATTAAAGGGATTATAATCGTGAATAAGGTACTATATTTAAAAGGAACATTTGACCAAGCATCTCGTACTAACAAAATGGGACCTGCTAATATCCCTGCAAAAGAATCTCTAAATATCAATAGAGTGCAGAGTTTGTTATCAGATTTAGAGCGTTTATATTTATACTGGCAAGAAAATCAACAAATAATTAAAGGTGCTCTAATTAGTGTATATTACATCAAGCTAGCCGCAAAAACTAATAGAATTAAGTGTTTACTTACTTCAAAGTCTTCTGTCTCTCCTAATCAATCAATTGTAGGTGCAAGGTTTTACAATGATATTAGCCAAAAACACATTATTACACACTTCGTTTCTTTGTCTACTATAGAAAAAACAATAAATATACTAAAAAAATGTGTTAAAGTATTAAATTTTTCTAGATTTAATGGAACCATTACACATTCACAAATTGATTCAATTAATAAAAATATTATTAGAATTTCTGGAGTACAAATTTCAAAAAGCCAATTTGTAAATGCAATAGTTGATTGTTATTATGTACAAAAATTTAATATTTTCACATCAGATGTGCCTACTAATCAAGAAGCAATTATAACTTTATATAATACAGGAGTGCAAACTGCAGAAATGCTTGAAAAATTAGGAATCGAGGCACCAGAAAGTCGTATTTTAAAGGATAGCAACACTGTTTTATTAACACCAAAACAAATTTCTTTATTGCAACAGAAAGCTCCTTTTTTAATAGCTATGGCAGTTAGTGACTTAAATAACATTACAAAGGAAAATTTTATATCTAATCGAAACACCTTATTTACTATTCCACATCCTACTAATGAACCTACTATTGGAGTAATTGATACTTTATTTGATAAACGAGTTTATTTTTCCGAATGGGTTGATTATCGAGAAATGATAGATATTAATATTCCCAGAGAGCAAGAAGACTATGTACACGGTACAGCTGTTTCTTCTATTATTGTAGATGGGCCTTCTTCCAACCCTCAATTAAACGATAATTGCGGACGATTTAAAGTGAGACATTTCGGGGTGGCTACAGGTAAACAATTTAGTTCTTTTACTATTCTGCGAAAAATTCAAGAAATTGTGACACAAAATCCAGATATTAAAGTATGGAATCTCTGTCTTGGGTCTAAAACAGAGGTTAATCTTAATTCAATTTCTCCTGAAGCGGCAATTTTAGATAAAATACAATATGATAATGATGTCGTCTTTGTTATTGCAGGAACTAACAAAACTGAAAAAAATGTAGTTAGATTAGGGGCTCCTGCTGATTCTATAAATTCCGTAGTAGTTAATTCAGTCTCTTTTAATAACAAACCTGCTAACTATAGTAGACGCGGGCCTGTATTGTCATTTTTTGAAAAACCAGATATTAGTTGCTATGGTGGAGATAGTACACAAAAAATTAGAGTTTGTACACCTACAGGAGAATCTTTTGTTTCAGGAACATCTTTTGCTGCTCCGTGGATTTCTAGGAAATTATGTTATCTAATTGAAGTTTTAGGATTAAACCGTGAATTAGCCAAAGCTTTACTTTTACACTCAGCAACTACTTGGGACTCTCAAACTAATGAAATGTCTAATTTAATAGGATATGGCATCGTTCCTACAGATATAAATAACATCGTTAATAGTAGTAATGATGAAATTCGATTTATGTTAACTGGAAAATCAGAAACATATAACACTTATACATATAAACTTCCTATACCAGCATATAATGGTAAACATCCTTTTATTACAAAAGCCACTCTATGCTATTTCCCTTTGTGTTCGCGCAATCAGGGAGTAGATTATACCAATACAGAACTAGACATTCAATTCGGTCGAATAGATGAAACAATAAAACCAATAAATAATAATTATCAATCAGAACCAGGACATCATACATTGGAAGCAGAAGCAAGAAAATATTTTAAAAAATGGAATAATGTAAAACATATTAGAGAAAAATCTACTGGTAGGAACCAAGGGAAAAAAGCATATCAAACAGGTCTTTGGGGGTTAAGTTTAAAGAGAACTGAGCGTTTAGATAGTCGATTTGAACGTGGGATTAATTTCGGAGTGATTATTTCTCTTAAACATATAAAGGGCGAAAATAAAATAGAAGATTTTATTCAAAATTGTCAATTAAAAGGTTGGTTGGTTAATAATATAGATGTAAATAATCAAGTAGAAATTTACAATAAAGCAGAACAGGAAGTAGTTTTTGACGACTAATTAATCTTAGTAAGAAATAAATTATAAAACTTCTTCTCTCTTTTTTCAGGCTATTTTCCTATATATCCCTTTTAAATGTTATGAGAAATTGTAATTGAAGTATATATTTAATTATTCACCTTTCCCGCGGAAATTGGGCCTTTCAGACGTATTTACTTTTTTAAAATTGCCAAATAAAGAGCACAAAAAGATATTTTTGTCCTCATAAAACGCATTGCCAAAATATTGACAATAAAACTACAAAAACCTGCAAAAACGCGCAAAAAATGGCCTTTTTAACGCTTAGGTCAAAAAAGCCATAAAATAGGTAAAAAATAATAAATCTTCGTCGTAAAATAATGCCAATAAAAAATGCCCAGTACAGGATTTGAACCTGTGACCTTTCCCATGTCAAGGGAACGCGCTACCACTGCGCCAACTGGGCTTAAAACTAAAAACTCAAATTGTTTATCGTCGTCATTTCTAACAACAAATATATTATAGCAAATTTATTTTATAACTGCAAAAGATAATTTATAATAAACTATCGTAAATATTTTTATCTTCCGTGCTAAAACAAACAAAAAATATTTGTTTTATATTTTTTAATGTGGGGGAAATTTCTTTTATGGAGGTTACGGCTATTTTTGCTGCTTTCTCTTTAGGAAAGCGGTAAACGCCTGTAGAGATGCAAGGGAAAGCAATATCTTTACATTTATATAATTCTGCTAATTTTACAGAATTTATATAACAATTATATAGTTTTTCTTCTTCCTTATTATTTCCGCCATACCATACCGGACCGACGGTATGTATTACATATTTACAAGGCAAGTTATAATCGGAAGTTATTTTAGCTTCACCTGTTTTGCATCCGCCTAAAGTTTGGCATTCTTTTAATAAATCCGGCCCGGCAGCGCGATGTATTGCCCCGTCAACGCCGCCTCCACCAAGCAAGGTATGATTTGCCGCATTGACAATAGCATCTACTTTAAGCGTAGTAATATCCTCTTTAATAACTTGTAAACTAATCATATAAAAAAGTAAATTCTTTAGAAATAAATATCTAAAGCATCAATTTTTTTATTTTCGTGAGTATAAATTCTTAAAGAAAGTTTTCTATCCACAATTTTTATGTGGGCAAAATGCGGTGTTGCATAATATTTGCTTGTCCACGCATTAGAGTAAGAAGCCGGTTCAAAAGAACGGCCTGCTCCGCCGATAGTAACATAAATCGGGCCTGCTTTACTTGGCTCAGCTGAACGAATAGGTTTTGTCCTTTCATAAGCGCCCTGATGCCCTTGTAAAACCAAATTAACTCTATAGGTTTCAAATAAAGGGGCTAGTAATTCGCTTAGTCTATCTTCGCTTGCACCGCTGGAATATACAGGATGGTGTAAAACAACAATTTTCCATTTATCTGCCCCGGCTGTAGCAAGAGTATTTTTTAGCCAAGCATATTGCGGACTTTCTTTATCAAGTTTAGGGGCATTTATTGCGTCATATAAATTGTTTGTATCAAGAACTATTATGCGGGCATTTGCGCTATCATAATAATAATAGTTAGGTGTGCCTTTGCTCCAAGGCATTGTATTTATTATGCGGTAATTAGCGTTTAAAAAGCCTTTGCTTTCAGGGTCTGTTCTATCTGGGCCATATTCATCTTGCCCAAGGGCAGCTATATAGGGCGTTTTTTTAAGCACTTCTTTAAAAGGTTCAAAAAAGTCTTTATAAGCATTAGTTAAAAGCCCTTCTGTAGCAATATTCCCGGTATGAATTAATAAATCTGCATTATGGCCAAGCATACTTTGGGCTAGTTGTTTTTTTATTTGTCCTGCATTATTATTGGGGTCCGAGGTATTACCTAATACAAGAAGACTTAATTCTTTTCTTTCTGCGCTATAGGCCGTTGTAAAAGTGCCACTTTGCGGTTCTTGCACGCCGGTCCCTTTATTGTTTTCCACGTAAACTTTATAACAAAATTGAGTATTAGGTATAAGCCCATGTAAATTAATTGCATGGTTCCTTTGTCTTGGGCTATTAGTCATTATTAAGGAGCAATTATCTTTTGGGCCATATTCTATCCACGCGGGGGAAGGCTCATCTGTAGAAAAGCGCATAACCACTGTTGTCAGTTCTGTATCTTGAATATAAGGGCCGCGCACAATTTGTGCGCTATTAAGGGAAATTGTAAGACAAATAAAAATAAAAAATAAAAGTTTCTTCATATACTTAAATTTTACTAAAAACAAGGCCTTTGCGCTATTTGGCAAAGGCCTTTTGTTTGATTTCTAAGAAACTAGAAAGTATATCTTAAAGTAATACCGAATTGAACGGTAGAGGGCACATCATCGCTATGGGATTCTGCAGACCAGAAAGGAACTAAAGCAAGATTATCTTGTAAGAGTCTTGCATAATCAAATCTGATACCATAACCGGTATAGTCATCTCCTGCGGAATAGTGTTTTAAGAAAATACCGCCGTCAAAAGAGTTCAAGTCATCTAAGTAATATTTTGCATTACCGGAAAGGTAAATAACATTGCTGGATTTTGTGAATTTTGTGCTACCGATTAAATCAACACCGGCTTCTGCCCATAAAACAAAATCTTTAGCTAATTCTTTGGAGCCGACCATAGCAGAAAAGCCAAAATCGGTAGAACCTTTAGCCACACCGTCATCGCCGTTTAACGGGGAATCAAAAATCTCAGGGCTGAGATAGGCTTTTAAATCAACGATAATACCATTAGAGGTTTTTGCTTCATCTGCAATTCTATATCTTGCATAGATGGTGGGGTCTTCTAAACCGCTGTCGCCGTGTTTAATTTTAGCCCAGCCAAGGCCTGCACCAATAGATAATTCATCCATAATACCATAGGTTACAACTTCTCTGATACCATATGCTCTGGCATTGCCACTATTTTGTTTAAGAACGCTAGTGTCAGAGATAAAACCTCCCTTTTTAGGCATATAAAAGGGGTCTGTAATATTTAATGCATAAACTTGCGCAACTAAAAAGAGGGCAAGAGTTCCTAAAATAACTTTTTTCATTTTAAAAAGTCCTCCATAATTTATACAATATGTATATAAATATCATAGCATAAAAGGAGAATTTATGTCAGGTGAGTTTTTAAAAAATTTTATAACTATTGAAAGTGAATTAACAAGATATATTATAGGTGTCGGCGTAGTAATATTGATTGTTATTGCGTTAAAATATATTTCCCGCACTTTGCAATGGCTTACAGAAAAATTTTTAAACAAAAAACAACTTATCGGCAGAGGTTGGGTTAGTTTAATTATTAAACATAAAGTTTTAGATCATTTGTTTTTTGCTATCGGACTTTGTGTTTTAGTCGGCGTTAACGAAGTTTTTTTAAGTTCGGCTTATCCAAAATTTACCACTTTTATTTTAAGGATTTTAAATATCATTATAGTTGCCAAATTTACTTTACTTGTAACAGCTTGTTTAAGTGTCTTAGGTGATAAATATTCTCGCTCGGTTAAAATCCCTGTTAAAGGTATTGTGCAGGCAATTCAGGTTATTTGTTGGCTTGTATCTGTTATTTTAATGGTGTCTATTATTGTTAACAAGGAGCCTGTTTATCTACTCGGTGGTTTAACGGCTTTATCTGCAATTCTGCTTTTGATTTTTAAAGATTCAATTTTGGGCCTTGTTTCCGGTTTTCAACTTTCCTTAAATGATTTAGTGCGCGTTGGCGATTGGATAGTTATTCCCGGTCAAGGGGCAGACGGAGAAGTTGTTGATATTTTGCTTTCCACCGTCAGAGTTAAAAATTGGGATAATACTATCGTCAATGTGCCGGCTTATGATCTTGTTTCCCACTCCTTTACAAACTGGCGTGGCATGAGCGAATCGGGGGCAAGAAGAATAAAAAGAGCAATCAATATTGATATTCACTCAATTAGATTTTTAACCCCTGAAGAAATTGAAAAATTAAAAAGTGTTTCTTTATTAAAAGACTATTTGGCAAAAAAAGAAAAAGAACTTGCCGATTATAATAAAAAAGTTGAACACCGCGAAAATATTTATAATACAAGACGTTTAACCAATATTGGTACTTTTAGGGCTTATTGCCAAGAGTATTTAAGACATAATAAAAAAATCACTCAAGATTTTACCTGTATGGTGCGCCAATTAGAGCCGACTTCAGAAGGTTTGCCTCTAGAAATTTACGCATTTTCCAGTGATACAAATTGGGTCGCTTACGAAGGTATCCAAGCAGATATTTTTGATCATCTTTTGTCTATAATTTCAGTTTTTGATTTGAAAGTTTACGAAAGATATACTCTTTAATTTATGATAAAAAAATATTTTTTGTTTAGTCTTTGCTTAATTTGTTTTTCGTTTTTAAATGCGGAAAATTTTGACGATGTAAAAGTAGTTTCCGTATATGATGGCGATACTTTTAAAGTAAACTTGCCTTGCACGCAAGATATTTTTTGCAGGGATGTTTCCGTTCGTGTTTACGGCATTGATACTCCGGAAATGAAAACCCAAAATACTTGTGAAAAAAGAAAAGCAAAAGAAGCCCAAGCTCTAACAAAAGAAATTTTATCTAAAGGGCCTGTCCTTCTTAAAAATTGTAAAAGAGATAAATATTTTCGCATACTTTGCGATGTTATCGTTTTGGGGCAAAATCAAGGTTATGATTTATCAGAGGAACTGGTAAATAATCATTTAGCCGTTAGATATTACGGAGAAACTAAGGCCGAAGTTGATTGGTGCAAGACGCCAAAGAGCCCTACAAGAAAGGAAAGTCTTTCGCAATATGTTCAAGATATTCTTTCCCGCGTATTTGACGAGTTCCTTAATTATCTTAAGAAACTCTAATTAAGTTTTCTACAATAAAAAACCCCTGTTCTTTTTACGAGCAGGGGTTTTTATTTTGTATCAAATTACCATTTTTTGTATTTCCAAATGGAAATCATAGCCCAAACGGAAAGTAGGCCTAGCGCCATAACTATCCAGAAGGCATAATAATGTTGGGCAAGCGGGATTCTAACGTTCATAGAAAATGCGCTAACAACAAAAGTCGGCACCATAATACCGATAGTGATATTGTTTAAACGTTTAATAAGCCAGTTTAAGTTGTTATTTACGATAGAAGCTCTTGCATCCATAAGGCCGGCTAAAATATCAGAATAAATTTCCGCTTGTTTTTGTGATTGGGTGTTTTCAACGATAATATCGTCTAAAGTTTCTCTGCTTGCTTCATCAAAGCCAAGGCGAGTGGAGAAGTTTCTTAATTTTTCAAAAGCAAAACCATTTGCGGTAATTGCGCTGATATAATACACTAAACTTTTTTCAAGACTAAATAAATTAAGCAAATATTTATTATCAAGAGATTCTGCCATTTTCTTTTCAATTTCTTCGGAAATCATATTGATAACGCGCAAGTGTTCAAGATAATGGGCAATAGCGTTATAAATAATTTTTAAGAAAACATCTTGTATGGAAGAAATATTGTTAAATCTTTTACCTATAAACAGCGGTATATCTTCCGTCATAACAATAACGAGTTTATCTTTAAACATAAATAAACCCATGGAAGCAACTTTAAAAACAAGTTGATCCTTGCCTGAATAATTGCGCGGTCTATTTAAAATTAAAGCGGTGTGGTTTGGCTCTTGTTCCACACGGGGCAATTCTTCCGGATCCATCGCGGAAGCAAGCGTATGCTCGTCAATTTTTAATTCGTTAATTAAATATTGTTGTTCTGCGGTAGTTGGGTCCACAAAAAGCAAAACATCGCAAGCATTTGCGCTGGTGTTTTCATCTTCCACAATTTTATTATCTTTTAATATATAAGTTTTTTGCACAACAAAAATCTCCAAAAAAGTCTTATTAAATTAAAACGAAATAATATCTAAATAAAGGATAGCATTTTTAGCACAAAAAAAGAATATATTTTATTTTATGCTTTAGATAATCTTTCCCAAAATTCTTCTACACTTTGCACTCTTTCGACGGGATCTTCTTTTAAACAACGTTCAATTAAAGCATCAACAGCGGGGGGGATATCCGGCAATAATTTTGAAAGGGGAACAATTTTTTTAGTTTCCACATCAAAGCCATCAACAGACCAAGGCACCTGTCCGCAGAGGGTTTCATATAAACAAACCGCAAGGGAGTAAATATCCGATTGTTTTGACATAATACCTTGTTGTTGTTCGGGCGACATATATGCCGGTGTTCCAGCCAAGTTTTTTGCTTCTTTTTTACTTCCGCCGGCTAATTTTTTAGCAACGCCAAAATCCATAACTTTGGCGATACCGCTATCGGCAATCATAATATTACCGGGCTTTAAATCGCAATGAACTACATCTTGTTTATGAGCGTAAGCAAGGCCTTTACAGACGGAAGAAAAAATATCTTTTGCCTGTTCTAAAGTCAAATTATTATCAATATCAAGGCGTGTTTCCAAGGTTTGTCCGTCAACATATTCAAAGACAAGATATAAACTATTTGCTGTTTCAATGACGGTATAAATTTCCACAATATAAGGGTTGCGTAACATTGCAACCATGCGGGCTTCGGACAAAAATTGTTCTCTTATATAATCGTTTTTTAAAAGTTCCGGGCGTATTCTTTTTACGGCGACTCTTCTTTTTAAAACATTATCATAGGCCTCGTAAACTTTACCCATACCGCCTTCACCTATCTGACGGATAAAGTTATATTTTTCTTTAATATTTATACCTTGGTATGCTGTTCCTTTTTTATCTTTTAAGGAATATATTGCTTTGAAATGTAAGATTAGTAAAAATCCAATTAAAGCTAGCACGCATATTAAATAAGGCACAAACCAAGAAGGAAGTCTTTTTTGATTTCTTGCCTGATATTTTTTCTTTACAATTTGGGTGTCATAATTATCAATTAAATTTTTTAAATCTTGGGCGAATAAATAATTCGGATTTAAGTTTAAAGCAGTTTCAATATCTTCTGTCGCTCTTAAAGTATCGCCATTTTTATAATAACAACTTGCGCGCACTGCATAGGCCTGAGCATCTGATGGTTGCCTTGCTATTGCTTGAGTGGCATAATAAATTGCATTTTTACAATCACTTTGTTTTTCATAACTTAAAGCAAGCAAGCGTTCCACTCTTGAATCTTTAACATCTTGGGCAATTAGTTTTTTTGTTTCTTCTTGAACAAAAGCATAATCTTCTGCTTTAACGGCTTGGTTAAGTTCTTCAATCTTTCTGTTTAAATCAGTAATTTTTTTAGCTTCTTCTTGCAAGGATAATTGCTTTTGGGCGGATCCATAAGGGCCTTCCACAATAATTGCATTATTTTGGGCAAAAAGCGGTAAAGTAAGTAAAGTAAATAAGATAAAAATTTTGGTGATTCTCATAAATATATAATATTATAAAATGTAAATGTTTACAATAGTAAATAAAAAACCCCCGCAAAAGCGGGGGGTTAATCTGTTTCAATTTTAGGTTAGAAAGTATATCTAACTGAAAGACCAAATAAGTGGCTTTGGGAATCTTTAAAATGAACCGGTGTTGTGTGGTCAGCTGCCACACCGCTTACACCTTGAACAAATAAGATATTATAACTGAGGTCTAAAAGAACATTTTTGCCTAAATCAAAACCTGCACCGACACCTACGATATATCTATCATCAGCGGGGAGCATAACATCTAAGAATTGTTGATTTAAAGGTGATTTATCAAAGATGAAGCTACCGCGTAATTTAGTTATATCATTTAAAGTATATTCAGCACCGATACCGATTCTGTAAGCATCTTGATATTGTTTCATATTACCTTGTGGGGTGCCGAGCATAGGTGCATATCCAGAATCTACAGGGACATTATCAAAATAAATATCAATAGATCTAAAACAGCTCCAGAAGATATTTGTCCAGTTAAATTCAAATAACCATTTATCTGTCGGTTTATAAGAAGCACCTAAAGCAAGTTGTGCGGGGAAGGTAATATCGCCCCAGAAATCACCACCTTCAGTGAATCCTAACATGTTTGTATCATATTTAAGGGGACCTCTTACATTATGGTCATTTCTCATACGGAAGCTACCGCCAAAGTTAACCTTTTCATTTGCATTATAGAAGAAAGCAATCATCCCTGACCAAGCATAGCTATCTCCGTCTAAATTCATATCAGAATATGTTGTAGGAACTCCAAAACGGACTTTTTCAGTAAAGTTTAAATATTGAACTTCAAGACCGGCAGCAACGGAAAGTTTATCTGTTGCTTGGTAAGCAACTGTCGGTTGAATAGTATAAGTTACAACACCGACATGGTATAAACTTGCGCCACCTGAACCGGATAAAAGCCATCCTTTATCTGGATAATCATTACTTAAACCAAAACGGGTAAAAGCACCCAAGCCGAGCCACCATTTTTCCCCAACTTGTTGGGTATAATATAAAGCGGGCAAAGGCCACCATTGTCTATCTGTGCTGGTTTTATGGTTTCCATATTCTACATCTTCAATTTTTGCAGTAACAAGAGTTGCGGATAATTGAACCTGTTTGCCGGGTAATTGGGTAATTAAGGCCGGGTTAAGTGCCAAAGAGGCAGGTTCTGCTTCCCCTGCTAAAACGGCACCGCCCATAGCATTGCCTCTTGCGCTGAACTCATATAAACCAAAGCCAGCGGCAAAAGCAATCTGACCGGCAAAGCAAACGGATAACACTAAAGTTGCGATTTTTGTTAGTTTTTTCATTTTTTCCTCCATTACTTCTATACTTATATTTTATCAGTTAAAAAGTTTGGGGGGAAGAAAAAACTTTTAATAGTATTGCTTTTAAAAATATTTTTTGTTATAGCACATTAGCCCCTTGGGTGTGCTAGTTTATGCTTTCTCTTCAGATCTTGGGTATTTACATGGGTATAAATTTGGGTGGTGTTTAAGCTTTCATGGCCTAGCATTTCCTGTAAGGAACGCAAATCTGCCCCACCGCTTAAGAGGTGTGTAGCAAAAGTGTGGCGCAAAAGGTGGGGGTGTAATTTGGTTGAAATACCGCTTAAACGGCCGATTTCGGCAAGGTCTTTCCAAACAATAACGCGGCTCATTTTTTTGCCGTCGCGGTTTAAAAAGAACTCATCGGAAGTGTTTTTTTTAGCAAAGTGGGCGCGCCTTAACTCAAGATAATCTTTTAGCACACTGCATGCTTCCTTATTAATAGGCACAAATCTTTGCTTTCTGCCTTTACCAAAGGCCAGTAGCCACCTTTCTTCAAGGTTAACATTTTCAATTCTTAAATTTATAAGTTCGCTCACTCTTATACCGCTTGCATAAAGTAAATGTAAAATAGCAAGAGTTCTTTTTTCGCTAAAAGTTTTTGCTGGGAAACTTAGCAAACGATCCATTTGCTCTTTTGTTAATTGTTTTGGCAAATGGCGGATAGTTCTTGCCGAAATTAAAAAACGCGAAGGGTCATTTTTCAAAACACCTTCAATCATCAAAAATTTATAATAAGATTTTAGGGCTTCAAGTTTCCTTTGAGTGCTGGCAGGCGCAAGCATTAATTCTGCTTTTAAATGGTAAATATAGTTATCCAAAAACTCCGGTGTTGCCTGCATCGGTTCTGTTTTATTTTGCGCGCAATAATCAAAAAACTGCCGAATATCTCTGCCATAAGCAAGAATAGTGTTTTTTGATAATTGCCTTTCAAAAGAAAGGTGATTTAAAAAATCTTCAATTTCCATTTTTTCTTTTTCTTTTAAAAAAACAGGGCTTACAGCGCGCAGCCATAAGCCCTATATATAATAAGAATATTCTTAGGCCGCTTTTTTAGATTTCTTTTCAGCCTTTGTAGGAAGTGAGCCTGTATTTAAGAACATTTCTTTTAATTTGTTCTCAATTTCGTTTGCTACTTCCGGATTATCTTTTAGATATTGGCGGGCATTTTCAGCACCTTGGCCGAGTTTTTCGCCATTATAAATAAACCAGCTGCCGCTTTTTTCAATAACGCCATTATCTGCGCCCATAGAAAGTAAGCAAGCTTCTTTAGAAATACCTTCGCCGTGGAGCATAGTAAATTCGGCTTGTCTGTAAGGGGGTGCAACTTTATTTTTAACAACTTTTACTCTGACGCGTGTGCCGATAACATGTTCGCCGTTTTTAAGGTTTTCAATTTTTCTAACTTCCAAACGAACGGAAGAATAAAACTTTAAAGCAAGACCGCCGGGGGTAGTTTCCGGGTTGCCAAACATAACGCCGATTTTTTGGCGTAGTTGGTTAATAAAGATAATGCTTGTTTTTGTCTTAGCAAGAAGACTTGTTAATTTTCTTAAGGCTTGGCTCATTAAGCGGGCTTGAAGACCGACATGGGCATCGCCCATTTCACCTTCAATTTCTGCCTGGGGAACAAGGGCCGCAACAGAGTCAACAATAATTAAATCAGTAGCACCGGAGCGGACTAATTTTTCCGCAATTTCTAAAGCTTGTTCGCCGCTATCAGGTTGGGAAATAAATAATTCATCAATATTTACGCCAATTAATTTTGCGTAAGACGGATCTAAAGCGTGTTCTGCATCAATAAAGGCAACTGTTCCGCCTGCTTTTTGGGCTTGGGCTGCAATATGCAAACTTAAAGTTGTTTTACCGCCTGCTTCAGGGCCGTAAATTTCAATAACTCTGCCACGCGGAATACCGCCGATACCAAGTGCTAAATCAAGGGAAAGTGCCCCTGTCGGGATACACTCAATTTTTTGTGTTGCTGCTTGGCCTAAGCGGCAAATTGCCCCTTTACCGAAAGATTTTTCAATTTGCCCGATAGCAAGTTCAAGGGCTTTTTTCTTATCTAAATTTGTTTCTGCCATATTTTTACTTCCTCCTATTTTTTAGCACTTTTAGATTTTGAAATACTAAAAACTATTTTATCTTTTGCTTTGTCATAATCGGCAACAACTTCGCTCTTATCACCAAGTTGGTTTTCCAAAATATATTCGGCTAAAGGGTCCTCAAGTTCGCGTCTAATGGTGCGAAGTAAAGGTCTTGCGCCGTATTTCGGGTCAAAGCCGGTTTTGACTAAGAAATCTTTTACGCCTGCCGTAAATTTAATTTTTAAATTATGGGCGGCAAGTTTTGTTTCAATATCCTTTAAGTTTATATCAAGAATTTTGTGCATATTTTCTTCGGTTAATTGATGGAAGACGATAATTTCGTCAATTCTGTTTATAAACTCAGGGTTAAAGGTCTTTTTGACTTGGTCAAGAACATCAACTTTCATATCTGCATATTGTTCTTGCAAGGTATTTTGCGCTGTAAAACCAAGGCGACTGCCTTTATTAACAATTTCACGCGCACCGACATTTGAAGTCATAATAATTATAGTATTTTTAAAATTAACTTTATGGCCTAAATTGTCAGTCAAACTGCCTTCATCAAGCACTTGTAAAAGAATATTATAAATATCGGGGTGTGCTTTTTCAAATTCGTCTAAAACAACCACGCTGTAAGGGCGTCTTCTTACGGCTTCTGTCAGTTGACCGCCTTCTTCATAGCCAACATAGCCCGGGGGCGCACCGATTAAGCGTGAAACGGCAAATTTTTCCATATATTCAGACATATCAATTCTTATCATAGCGTCTTCATCGCCAAATAAGAAAGAAGCCAAAGTTTTTGCAAGTTCTGTTTTACCAACACCGGTAGGCCCTAAGAACAAAAAACCGCCCAAAGGTCTGTTAGGATTGGAAAGACCGGTTCTGCTTCTTTTAATTGCTTGGGAAATTGCGTGCACACCTTCATCTTGGCCGATAATTCTTTCGTGTAAAAATGCTTCCATATTTAAGATTTTATCTGTTTGGCTTTGGGTTAAGCGGGTCACGGGAATACCCGTCCATTTAGAAGCAACTATTGCAATATCTTCTGCTGAAACTTGCGGATGTTTTTTCTTTTTATTTTTAAAGAAAGTTTCTTTTGCCTTTTCAATCTCTTCTGAAAGTTTAGAAATTTTTTGTTTTATTTTTTCCGCCGCTTCATATTTTTGTTTATTAAGGGCTTCTTCTTTTTCTTCATTTAAAGTGTTTAAAGTTCTTTGTTTTTCCCTAAGAGCAGGCGGCAAGGTGGAATTTTTTAAACGCACTCTTGAGCCGGCTTCATCTAAAAGGTCAATAGCTTTATCGGGCAAGGCGCGTTCTGTAATATATCTATCAGCAATATTTGCAGCTGCTTTTAAGGCCTCATCGGTAAAAGAAACTTCGTGATGTTGTTCGTATTTATTTTTAAGACCTTTTAAAATTTCAATAGTTTCATTTAAAGAAGCAGGTTCAGTTGTAATGGGCTGGAATCTTCTTTCTAAAGCAGGGTCTGCTTCCACATATTTTCTATATTCATCAAAAGTGGTAGCACCGATACATTGAAAAGAACCTCTTGCAAGAGCGGGCTTTAACATATTTGAGGCATCCATAGAACCTTCCGCTGCACCCGCACCGACGATAGTATGAAATTCGTCAATAAACAAAATAACATTTTTTGCTTCTTCAACTTCGCTGATAATATTTTTGAGTCTTTGTTCAAATTCGCCGCGGTATTTTGTGCCGGCAACAAGAGAGCCAAGGTCAATATTAACAAGGCGTTTATTATGTAAAACTTCGGCAATTTCGCCACTTGCCATACGCTGGGCAAGGCCTTCAACAATAGCTGTTTTACCGACGCCCGGGTCGCCGATTAAAATTGGATTATTTTTTGTTCTTCTTGCAAGTATTTGGGTTAAGCGTTCAATTTCTTCTTCTCTGCCGATAACAGGGTCAAGTTTGCCTTCGCGGGCAAGTTGGGTTAAATCACGGGAGTGTTCATCAAGGGTCGGGGTGGAAGAAGTTTCCTGCTTCTTTTCTAAATTAGCTAAAGTTTTATTTTGTTTTTCTTCTTTAAATTCTTTTTCCTGTTCGGAAATTGTTTTTAAAACTAAAGCGCGGATAAGGTCTTCTGTTATATTAAAATTTTGTAAAATGCGTGCGCCAACACCTTCTTGCTCGGCGGCAAGGCCAAGCAGTAAGTGTTCTGTGTTTATAAAAACGCTATTTAAAATTTGGGCTTCTTCAAAAGAGCGTTCCAAAACTCTTTTTGATCTTGCGGTAAAAGGAATTTCGCTAGGTATAGAAACATTATCGCCTCTACCTACAAGTTGTTCAATAGCATTAATAATTTTTGGTGCTTCAAGACCAAGATTATATAAGATAGCATAAGAAATTTCACCTTCTGCTTTAGCTAAACCTAGTAAAAGGTGCTCCGTTCCTACATAATCGTGATTTAATTTTTTTGCTTCTTGTTGAGCAATTAAAACTGCTTTTTGTGCGCCGGGGCTGAATCTTAACATAATAGAAATCCTTTATATTATAAAATGTGTTTACTTATATTATATATAAATTTAAGAAAAACCTTATAACTTTAAATTAAAAACTCTTTCTTAAAGTTTATCATTATGATATTATATTAAATATATGGAACAAAATTTTGAATCTATTATCGGACTTGAAATACACGTCCAACTTAACACAGAAAGTAAAATGTTTTGCTCTTGCCCAAGCGGTGCAAGAAAAAACCTCGCCCCTAACACGGCTCTTTGCCCTGTTTGCAGCGGTCAGCCGGGGGCTTTACCCGTTTTAAATAAAAAAGCCGTTGAACTTGCTTTAAGAGCAGGTTTTGGTTTTAATGCGCAAATAAATAAGGAATCTGTTTTTGCTCGCAAGAATTATTTTTATCCCGATTTGCCAAAAGGTTATCAAATTTCACAAGATGATAAACCTATTATTGGTAAAGGATATATAGAAATTAAAGATGCTCAGGGTAACACAAAAAAGATAGGTATTACCCGCGCCCACTTGGAAGAAGATGCCGGCAAAAGTATGCACGAAGAAAGTGATTCCCTTGTTGATTTAAACAGAAGCGGTGTTCCTTTGCTTGAAATTGTCGGCGAACCTGATTTAAGAAGTCCGCAAGAGGCCTACGATTATTTAACAAATTTACGCGCCCTTTTATCTTGGCTTGATGTTTCAAATTGCGATATGGAAAAAGGCGAGTTAAGAGTTGATGTCAATGTCTCTGTCCGCCCTAAAGGCCAGGAAAAATTCGGCACAAGGATGGAAATAAAAAATCTTAATTCTTTTAAAGCGGTAAAAGATGCTTTAACTTATGAAATTAATCGCCAAATTGCAGCAGTTAAAGCAGGGGAAACTTTACACCAACAGACAATGCTTTGGGATGAAGTTAAAGGGGAAACCAAAGTTATGCGTAGTAAAGAAACGGCCCAAGAATATAGATATTTCCCCGAGCCGGATTTAAAACCTTTAATTATTACAGAGGAAGAAATAGCGCAAGTCCGCTCTTCTATGCCAATGCTTCCTTCTCAAAAAAGAGAATATTTTGAAAAAGAACTTGGCCTTGCTTCTTACGATGCCGGTATTTTAACAAAGAGCCGCCAAATTACAGAATATTTTGAAAAAGTTTTATCTTATGGAGTGCCTGCAAAACAGGCCGCTAATTGGATAGGAACAGATTTGCTCGGTGCTTTAAATGCTTGCGGTAAAGAAATTGAAGATAGTCCTTTACCACCAAGTGAAATTGCGGCTTTAATTAAATTTATACAAGAAGGTAAAATTTCTATTAAAATGGCTAGGGAGATCTTCCCAAAAGCTTTTAATGAAAATAAAAAAATCGCAGATTTAGTTAAAAGTTTAGGCCAAACTCAAATTAATGATGAAGCACAGATAGAAGTTTGGGCTAAGCAAGCAGTTGAAGCTAACCCCAAAGCTGTTGCCGATTATAAATCCGGCAACACAAAAGCGATAGGGGCTATGGTTGGTATGGTAATGAAACTTTCAAAAGGCAAAGCCAATCCTGCCATAATTAACAAAATACTTGTTCGCTTAATGAGTTAATTTTGTAGAATAATTTTATGAGAAAAATATTTTTTATTTTTGTTTTATGTTTAAGCAGTCTTTCTGCCGGTGCTTTTGAAATATCGGAGGGTTTTGTTTATAGCAAAGATTTTTGGCAAAACAATGTCGCCGTATCGCAAGACATAAATTATATGCTTAATGTCGGTTTAAATTTTGATATAGCCGAACATGATGATATTTCCCATCACATATATACTTTTAGTTTGCCTTTGATGTTCCGCACAGAAAGATTGGGTTTATATCTTAGGCCTTTTATTGTGCCGGATAATGCCAATGACGCCAGTGCTTATGGAGCCAAGGCCTCCCTAACCTTAAATATAAAACATGACGAAGTAGATAATTCCTCTTCAAGTGTCTTTTTGTCAGCCGGCTTTGCAAATCAAAATGCTTATGTTACAAAAGTCGGTCTTGGCAGCCAAAAAGAAGATTTTAAACAAATGGTTTATGAAGGGGGGCTTGTTTTTGATTATTTTGATATGTATTTTTTTGAAATTTCCGGTAATATGTTTGATTATATTTCAGGCATAAGTGATGTGGAAAATGTTGCCGGTGTTTTAGATCAACAAAACATTGCCTCTTTAGATACCTTAAATTATGTTTTAAGCTTGCCAAAATCTTCCATAGGGGCTAAAATTAAATGGAATTCCGAAGCAAGCCAAAGTTCAAATACTATTTCTTATAAATATATAGAATTTAAAGAGCATGACATTAGCCCGCATCATTCTGTTATGTTTTCAACTCTTGTCATGCTAAAATATAATTTGTATATAAATTTGGCCTATAATCATATTTTTATAAGTTCGCAAAAAGATAAAGATATTTTTAAAGGGGCAATATCTCTTAAGTTTTAATAAGGGGCAATTTATGTCAGAAGAAAAACCTATGTCAGATGAAACAAAACCACAAATAGCAAAAGATCCAGCATCAAAATTACTTGCTTTAGTTTCGCATAAATTAAAAACGCCGTTATCTATTATAAATGGTTATAGCGAAACTATTTTATCAACAATGCAACCGGGGGAGATGTCTTCCTTTAACATTCAGGCCTTGCGTAATATTAGTAAGCAAGGGCAAAAAATGGCCCTCTTGGTTGATCGTCTTGTCCATTTTTCTTCAATTACAGAATTAAAAGAAACAGATTTAAAATTTGAACCAATAAATTTATATTCTGTTTTAACGGAAGTTGCTACAAAATGTGCTTTTAGAGATGATGCTGTTAATGTCAATTCTTCCGAAGAAACCATGCGCCGCAAAGGGCCAAACATAGAAATAAGATGTGCAGAAGATGTTAAAATTAATGTCGATAAAAACTTATTCAATATGGCTTTGGAAGAACTGCTGGATAATAGCATTAAATTCAATAATAATATGAATAAGCGTTTAAAACTTTTCTATTATGAAGAAAACGGCCAAGACGTTGTTGCTATTGCAGATAATGGCGTAGGCATAAAAGAAGAAGACTCTCATAAAATTTTTGAAACTTTTTATCAGGTGGATGATTTTTTTACCGGCCAAATAGAAGGTTGGGGGCTTGGTCTTGCTTTAGTAAAAAGAATAGTTGCTTTACATAAAGGGCATATTGCTATGCGCTCTCAATATGGGATAGGCACAATAATTTCACTTAAATTCCCAAAAACTCAAGATAAATAAAATTAACTAAAATAAAGTAAGTCGGGGGAAATTTTATGCCGGAGAAACAAAATACTACCATAAATAATACAGAACAGAAAAATGTTCCAGAAGTTTATCGCAAAATTAATACTATTTGTTTAATTGTTCTTGCTGCGGTAAGTTTAACTATTGCCCTTGCTTATACAAAAACAATTTTAATACCTTTAGTAATTTCTGTTTTTATTTTTACTATGGTTACACCTATTACTCGTTATATTCGTGTAAAATTCAAATTGGCTAAATGGCTATCAATGTTAATTGGCGGTGCTTTAGTTATTATCCCTTTGATTTTTATTTCTATTTTTTTGATACAATCTATCAGCAATTTCTTAAAGGTTATTTCCAGTTATCAACAAAATATTACGGCTTTGCTCACAGATATTGGTAATTTCTTTGCAGAACACAATATTCCCATTTCGCAAGATTTTTTTGAATTTGATACTCTTTCCAAAATTATCAGTGTTGATTATGGCGCCTCTATTATGAAAAATATTAGCGGCATGACAATAAAACTTCTTTCCGGCACAATGCTTGTAATCTTATTTTTATTCTTTTTATTTATCGGAGGCAGTAGCACAAAAATAACAAATCCCTTAATAAAAGAAATACAAAATAAAATTTCTGCTTACTTATTTATTCATATAATAATGTCTATTGTAACAGGTGTTTGCGTTGGTATTGTATATTATAGTGTAGGTATCAAACTTGCGTTTACCTTTGCCGTATTAACAATTATTTTAAATTTTATTCCAAATATCGGTTCTGTTATAGCGGTTTTGCTTCCTTTACCTATTGCCTATATGCAATATGGTTTTGGCGCCCATTTTTTAATTGTGTTATTGATTCCTACGGCTGCCCAAATAATAATCGGCAGTATTTTGGAACCTAAATTTCTTGGTAATGGTATGGACTTGCACCCTGTCACTATAATTAGTTCTCTTGTTTTTTGGGCTTTAGTTTGGGGAATACCGGGGGCTTTTTTGGCTGTTCCTATAACTTCAGCGGTGCATATTATTTTAAGTAAAATTGAGCCGACAAAAGTTTTTGCGGAAATTATGTCCGGCCGTTTGCCGAGATAGATATTGACTGAAAGGCCCAAAGTCTTGTATCATTTATTATTATATAGAAACTATATAGAAATAATAAAATCTAAAGGAGAAAATGATGAGTAAAACAATGAAGTTAATGTTAGTTTTTGCTTTGGTTTTTGGTGTAACTGCCTGTAGCAAAAACGTCAAAAAAGATGCCACAGCAGATACCGTTGCTGTCGGTCAGTCAACAGAGATCTATGTTGAAGAAGAACTTGATGTGGAAGATGAAGGTAATGGTCTTCCTGTTCCGAGCAATTATCTTGAACCGGTCTATTTCGCATTTAACGAATATAGTCTTAATGCTCAAAGCCGCAAAACTTTGGAAGATAATGCCAGCGCTATTAAAGAAAAAGGCGCAACTAATATCTTAATTGAAGGTAATTGTGATGATAGAGGCACTATCGCTTATAACATCGTTTTAGGTGATAAGAGAGCTCAAGAAGTCAAGAATTACTATATTAAACTTGGTATTCCTGCTGCAAATATCAGAGTCGTTTCTTATGGTGAAGAAAAACCTGTCTGCACAGAAAACACCAGTGCCTGCTGGTCCAAAAACCGCAGAGCTGATACAGCAATTATGTAAGACTTTACAAAGGGAGTTTATTTTATATGAAATTTAGAAATTTATTTTTAATTTTCGTGGGGATAAACTCCCTTTTTCTAGGTGGTTGTGTTGCCACTCGTGATGATATTAGTATTTTAAAAACACAAATTTCTGTTTTAAATAAAACTTTACAAAGCGTTCAAGCCAATCAGGCCGCCAGCGATCAACAAATACAAGATTTATCCGTTCAATTAACTGAAGCCAACGATAATTTAAAAGATTTTAATTATAAACTTGATCAAGTTTCTTCAAAACTTGATAATATTACTTCTTCTATAAGTGAAAAAGAAACTTCTACATATAAAAGTTCTCCAACAGAACTTTACTCCGAAGCTAAAAAACAATTTGATAATAAAAATTATGCCGCCGCGGCAGAAGGTTTTAATTTATATATAAAATCTGCTCCAAACGGCGCCAATATTGAAGATGCTTATTTTTATTTAGCAAAAAGCAATTTTGAATTAAAAGATTATCAAACAGCCGCAATAAATGCTGCTACTTTGATTGATAAATATCCAAGCAGCAAATTAACTGCTCAAGGCCGTCTTGTTTACGCTCAAAGTATTTTGCCTTTAAATAAAAAAGACGAGGCCACAATGTATTTAAAATCTGTTGTTCAAGATTTTAAAGATACAGATTTTGCTAAAGAAGCAAAAGACTTACTTAAAAAATTACAATGAAAAATTTAAAAATATTATTATTCATAGCAATTTTGCTATGTCCCTTATTTTGTCTTGCCAGAAATAGCGATGTCTATATCGGTATTTCTTCTAAATACGACCCTAATGCTTTACCTAAAATTGCTTTGGGTTCTTTTAGATATGCGGAAGGTAATGAAAAAGCACAAGAAAATGCAAACCTTTTAAGCAATGTCGTTCGCTCGGATTTAATGCGTTCAAGATATTTTAATTTAGAAGAAAATATCGGCCTTATTGATACAAATAATATGGCTTCTTCTTTAGAGTTAGCCCGTTCAAAAAAAGCGGATTATCTTTTATTCGGGGAAGTTTCCTCTAGTCAAAATAATTCTTGGGAATTAAAAGCTTTTGTTTATGATACTCAAAGCCAAAAAGCAGTTCTTGCTAAAAAATTTGTAAGTTCTGCAAAAGGGCTTAGACGTTCGGCGCATTTATTTAGTGATCAAGTTGTAAAACTTTTACAAGGAAAACGCGGTATTGCAGATACCAAAATTGCCTTTTCAAATGACTCTGCCGGGTTTAAAGAAATTTTTATGGTTGATTATGACGGCTATAATTTAACAAAACTTACCAAAGATAAAAGTATAGCTCTTTTACCGCGCTGGAATACAGACGGCACAAAAATTTTTTATACAACTTATCGTAATAATAATCCGGATATTTTTTATATTGATTTAAAAGCCGGTAAAATAAGATCTTTAATTAAAGATGAGGGCTTAAACCTAATTGGGGGTGTTTCCCCGGATGATTCTAAAATTGTTTTTACAATGTCCCGCGGAGAAAATGCAAGTATCTTTATTAAAGAACTTGATACAGGTAACTTGAGGCAACTAACAGATAAATATGGGGTGGATGGCTCTCCCTCTTTTTCACCGGACGGCAAATTTGTTACTTATGTTTCAAACCGCTCGGGCAATCCTCAAATTTATGTTTTAGATTTAATGACAAAACAAACTCGCCGTTTAACTAAATTTAATTGGACTGATACTCCGCAATGGTCACCTAATGGTGATTGGATAGTTTTTGCCGGGCGCCAGGCCCCTAATCATCCTATAGATTTATTTTTAGTAGATATTACCGGCTCTCAAATCAGACAACTTACGGCAGATAGCGGAAATAATGAAGATCCTTTCTGGTCGCCTGATGGCCGTTTTATTGCCTTTACCACAACCCGTGGTGGCAGACACCAAATCTATGTTATGGATTCTGATGGCAGCGCCCAACATTTGATTGCTAATATCGGCGGCAATTCGTTTACTCCGTGTTGGAGTAAGTAATATTATATTTGCTTATTTTAAACTTTATTTGCTATAATATATTTACGGGCCTGTAGCTCAGCTGGGAGAGCGCCTGCATGGCATGCAGGAGGTCATCGGTTCGATCCCGTTCAGGTCCATAGTTTTGAATAAATATCCCCTCGCAAAAGCGAGGGGATATTTATTTTCTTCGGCTTTTTTCCTCTTTTTTATTTTTTTAAGACTTCGGATAGTTCCGCCCTGCGGGCGTGGTTCCCTACTATACCTCGTCTTAAAGAAAATAAAAAATAGGTCGGTGTATTTTTACACACCTAAAAAATCCTTGCAAAACTAAATTCAACATGAATGCAAAATCCTTGCAAAATGGGTTGTTATGCTTCGCTCCTTGCGCCTTCTCTAAAATCAAAATACTTGATAAAATAATTCGCTCTGTTTAAATTTAATTTATCTAAAAAATCCTTGCAAAACTAAATTTGTTCTACATATAAAATACTTAATTTGCTCTATTTAGTTTAATTTCTCTACAAATTTTTAGTAAGGACATTAATTGTATATATTTATTGAAAACTCTTGATTTGATATAATTTATATATAGGGGAAAAGATAAAAATAATGGAAAAACAGATTTTACATATCGGCATTGATGTCGGCTCTACGACGGT
Organism: Elusimicrobiaceae bacterium; assembly: GCA_017534965.1. Taxonomy (GTDB): domain Bacteria; phylum Elusimicrobiota; class Elusimicrobia; order Elusimicrobiales; family Elusimicrobiaceae; genus Proelusimicrobium. The sequence continues at coordinate 44,535 of JAFXVA010000013.1, forward strand.
AAAAGTGGTCGTCATAAATGATAAGGAAGAAATTTTGTTTTCTACCTATCAACGTCATATGTCCGAAGTCCGCCAAAAAATTATTTCTATCTTACAAGAAGTCCAAAATAAATTTCCAAATTATTCTTTTCGCTTGGCTTTAACAGGGTCCGGTGCTTTAACTTTATATTCAAAACTTAAATTAAATTTTGTGCAGGAAGTTATTGCTTCGGGCTTGAGTATAAAAAGCAAAATACCTAATGCTGATGTAATAGTTGAACTCGGCGGAGAAGATGCCAAACTTACCTTTTTAACTAACGGCACAGATTTAAGAATGAACGAAACCTGTGCCGGCGGAACAGGGGCTTTTATTGACCAAATGGCTTCTTTCTTAAATTTGGAAGTTCCGCAAATGGATGCCCTTGCACTTGAAGCAAAAAATATTTATCCTATTGCTTCGCGTTGTGGTGTTTTTGCTAAAACAGATATTGTTCCTTTAATTAACGAAGGTTGCACAAAAAGTGATATTTCCCTTTCCATTATGCAGGCCGTGGTAAATCAATTTATCGGCGGGCTTGCAAGAGGCCGCAAAATAGAAGGAACAGTTGTCTTTTTAGGGGGCCCTTTATCTTTTTTAAAATCTCTTGGCAAATGCTTTGTTAAAACGCTTAATTTGGATGATAAACACGCAATTTTTCCCCAAAAGGCAGAAATTTTTGTTGCAATCGGTGCTGCTTTATATGCTCTCAGACATACCGAACAGGAATATTCTTTACCACAAATTATAGAAGATTTAAAAGATTTAAAAACGGACCAAGATATTCAAAAATTACCGCCTTTATTTAAAAATGAAAAAGAATATCAAGAATTTATTAAACGCCACAAAAAAGATGATGTCAAAACTTTCCCTTTAGAAGAATATGAAGGCCCCGCCTATTTAGGTATTGATAGTGGCAGCACCACAATAAAGGCCGTTTTGATAGACGAGCAAAACCGCGTTTTATATTCTTCTTACGGCTCAAATAACGGCGATCCTTTTGCAATCGCAATGAAAATTTTACAGGAAATTTACTTGCGCAAAAAACCCGGCCTTGTAATAAAAGCCGCAGCTGCTACAGGTTATGGTAGCGCACTTTTAAAAGCCGGCTTAAAATTTGATATTGATGAAGTAGAAACTATTGCCCATTGCACAGCGGCAACTTTCTTTGCGCCAAAAGCCACCTTTGTTTTGGATATCGGCGGGCAAGATATCAAATGTATGTCCTTAAAAAACGGCGCAATAGACCATATCGGTTTAAACGAGGCCTGTTCGGCAGGTTGCGGTTCTTTTATTGAAAATTTTGCTAAATCTCTTAATATGGAACTGCCCCAATTTGTTGAGGCCGCTTTAAAAGCCAAAAATCCTGTTGACCTTGGCACCCGTTGCACCGTTTTTATGAACTCTAAAGTAAAACAGGCCCAAAAAGAAGGGGTGCCTGTCGGCGATATTGCGGCAGGGCTTTCTTATTCCGTCATAAAAAATGCCTGTTATAAAGTTATTAAAATAAGAAATGTTGAAGAACTCGGCGATACTATTGTTGCCCAAGGCGGTTCTTTCTTAAATAATGCTTTACTTAGAGCGCTAGAACTGCAAGTCGGCAAAACAATTATTAGGCCTAGTTTATCTGGTTTAATGGGTGCTTTCGGTGTGGCCTTAATTGCCAAAAAACGCGGTCCTGAAAACGGCAAAAAAACGGCTTTACTTTCAAAAGAAGAAATTGATAATTTAAAAATAACTACCCGCAATGTCCGCTGTCAAGGTTGCACAAATCATTGTTCTTTAACTATCAGTAATTTTGGCGGAAAAGAAAATTTTGTTTCCGGCAATAGGTGTGAACGCGGTGCCGGCCTTTCTAAAAACAAACATATTAATTTAGCGGAATATAAATATAACCGCCTGTTTAATTATTATAAACCCTTACCCTCAAAAGAAGCCAAAAACGGCACTATCGGTATTCCTCGCGCTCTTGATATGTTTGAAACTTACCCCTTGTGGTTTACTTTACTTAGTGAACTTGGCTTTAAGGTGGAATTATCAGAACCTTCTTCCAAAAAACTTTTTTTTGAAGGTTATGGCTCAATACCTTCACAAACAATTTGCTATCCTGCAAAAATGGCACACGGCCACATTATGAACTTGCTTAGCAAAAAAGTTGATGCGATTTTCTTTCCGTCAATTATTTTACAGAAGAAAGATTTTGCCACGCAGGAAGATTCTTATAACTGCCCGATAGTTGCCGGCTACCCGGAACTGCTTTATAAAAATATTACCGAAATTGCCGAGCAAAATATTCCCTATTATGCCCCCTTTTTACCGCTTGATGAAAAGGTTTTAGCTAAGCGTTTAAAAAAGGTTATTCTATTTAAGAAATTTAGCAAAAGAAAATTAAATAAAGCTGTTAAAAAAGCTTTTGCCGAGCAAAGAAAATATCTAAAAGATATCCGCGAAACAGGCCGTAAAGCCGTTGAAGAATTAAAAGCAGAAGGTAAACTCGGTATTGTTTTAAGCGGGCATCCTTATCATATTGACCCTGCTATAAACCACGGCATACCGGAACTTGCTAATTCTTGCGGTCTTGCTGTTTTAACGGAAGATAGCGTTGCTCATTTGCATCCGGATCCAGGTCCATTAAAAGTGCGCGATCAGTGGACTTATCACGCAAGACTTTACCGCGCGGCTGCTTTTGTTGCTAGTCAAGATAATTTAGCTATTTTGCAACTTGTTTCTTTTGGTTGCGGGCTTGATGCTATTACGGCAGATCAGACGGAAGAAATCGTCAGCAGTAAAGGGCGTTTGTATGCTCAAATAAAAATAGACGAAGGCGATAATCTTGGCCCTGCCAAAATACGCATACGCTCACTCTTGGCTGCTATGCGTGATAGACAACCTAAAGATTATGTATCAAATGAAAGCGAGCAAGAAAAATTTGCCACCTTTACCCCGGAAATGAAAAAGACCCACACCCTTTTAGTGCCGCAAATGTCGCCTTTACATTTCCAATTTATAGAAGATGTCTTTTCTAGCGAGGGCTATAAACTTGTGCAACTGCCCCACGTCAGCAAAGAAGCTATTGAGCTTGGTTTAAAACATGTTAATAATGATGTTTGCTACCCGGCAATAGTTGTTATAGGCCAATTACTAAAAGCCATACAAGATGGTAATTATGATACGCACAAAATTGCTTTGCTTATTTCGCAAACTAACGGCGGTTGCCGCGCTTCAAATTATACCTGGCTTCTTAGAAGAGCTTTAGCCCAATGTAATTTATCTTATATTCCTGTTATTGCTTTAAATGTAAGCGGTAAAAAAGCCAATACCGGTTTTGCACCCGGGCGCAAAGTTTTCTTGCGTATTTTAATGCTTGGTTGTTACGGGGATACTTTGCTTGGCCTTACTTGTCGTATGCGCCCTTACGAAAAAGAGCCCGGTGCAACTGATGCTTTAGAGCAAAGATGGTTGCCACGCATACACAAAAATATTAAAAACGGCAATTTATTTACCTTTGTTTATAATATTTTCAGTATGATTAGAGATTTTGATAAAATACCTCTCAAACGCCAAAAAAGAAAACCGCGTGTTGGTATAGTGGGGGAAATTTTACTTAAATATCACCCCGATGCCAATAACTATGCCGGCCAAATTATTGAACAGGAAGGTGGCGAAGTTGTTATAACAGGTCTTTTAGATTTTATTTTGTATGGCTTTTATGACCATATTTTCCGCCACCGCTATTTAACAGGCAAATTAAAAGATAGTTTATTTAGCCGTATCGGTCTTTTAGTTATAGAGTTGTTCCGTTTGCCACAGCGTATCGGCTTAAAATTCTCTAAACATTTTGAACCTTTCGGTTCTTTTAGTAAACTTCGCAAAAAAGTGCGCGGTATTGCATCTCTCGGCCATCAGGCAGGCGAAGGTTGGCTTTTGACTGCCGAAATTGTTGAACTTTTGGAAGCCGGCGTTCGCAATATTTTATGTGTGCAACCTTTTGGCTGCTTACCTAATCACATTATCGCCAAAGGTTTTATTAAGGAAATAAAAAAACGCTATCCTAAAGCAAATATTATTGCCGTTGATTATGACCCCGGTGCTAGTGAAACTAATCAGGTTAACCGCATAAAGTTGATGATGTCCATTTCCAAACAAGAACAATAGTTTTTGCGTCGGCTTTTGCGCTTATAGTGCGTTATGCCTCGCTCATATATACGGGGTTGCCACCCGCTCAAGATATGCTTCGCTCGGCAAGCCTTCTCTAAACGCAAAATCCTCGCAAAACTTTTACTTCGTCTTTTGGGCTAGTTTTAATTTTTAAAAAATTTCGGATACGCGGGACTGCCGTCCGCTCTAGGTATACCTCATTTTTTAAAACATTTTTTCTTTAGAAAAAATTAATTAAAACTAACCTCAAAATACTCGTAAAACGATATGCTCTGTTTAAAATTAAAATTTCCACAAAAATCCTTGCAAAAACCATTTGCTCTATTTAAAATTAAAATTCAAAAATCCTTACAAAACAATATGCTTTGCTTGGTAAAAGTAAACTTCAAATTTCTCACAAAAAAATATGTTCTTTTTCTCTTTATAAAATACCTTAAATTTAGTATGATATAAATAGGGCCTTTTGTGCCTAATTTTTTATAGGAATTTCCCCATTATGTATCTTAAAGCAATTGAAATAATCGGTTTTAAATCTTTTGCAGATAAAATGCGCCTTAATTTTGAACCTGGCGTATCTTGTATTGTAGGGCCAAATGGCTGCGGTAAATCAAATGTTATAGATTCTGTTCGCTGGTGTATTGGCGAAATGTCTTGGAAGGCACTTCGCTCCGGCTCTATGGTAGATATTATTTTTAACGGCACAAAAACACGCCCGCCTTTAAATATGGCGCAAGTTAATATGATTTTTGATAATACTTCGCGCAAATTGCCGGTTGATTTTAATGAAGTAACAGTTTCACGCAAAATCTTTCGCTCAGGGGAAAGCGAATATTTCTTAAACCGCGTGCCTTGCCGTCTAAAAGATATTAGAGAAATGTTTTTAGATACCGGTATCGGCGGGGCAGGTTATGCTATTATTGACCAGGGCTCTGTCCATCAAATGCTTGAGGCCTCCCCAGAACAAAGACGCGAAATGTTTGAAGAAGTTGCCGGTGTTTCCAAATACAAAGCAAAAAGGGATGAAGCCGTCCGCCGTCTTGAAAGAGTTGATATGGATATTGCCCGTTTGAGTGATACTCTTGCTTTGCTTGAAGAACAAATCAAAAAACTTGACGGCGAAGCCCGCAAAGCGCGCCTTTATCAAAAATACCGCGAAGAATTAAAAGAAAGCGAAATTATTTTATGCCTTGAAAATATTAAAACACACGAAGAACAAATAAATAAAATCGCGGCCGAGTTAGAACCCGTTGTAAAAGAAAAAGAAGATTTACAAAATACTATTAGCGCAGCCGAAGGCGAAACTGCTGCTTTAGATTTAAACCTTACCCACAAACAAAAACAATTAAGCGAATTTAGCGAAAAAATTGCCGCCGATAAATACCAAATCGGTCTTTTAGAAGGCGCAATACAAAATTGTGAAAATATGGCACAGGAACTTCAGGCCCGCCTTAAAAATTTTGCTTCTGAGGAAACTTTAAGTTTAAGCAGACTTGGTGAAATTGAACCTGCCCTTGCCAACTTAAAAAAGAAACTTGAAGAAATTACTTTGCAACTTGAACCTGCCCAACAGGAATATAACAATAAATATCAACAAGTTACCGCAAACGAGCAAGCAATTTTACAAGTCCGTCAAGATTTTGAAAAAGCAACCAATAACTTAATGGGCTTTACCCATAAAGAAATGGAGTTAAGCGGTAAAATTGCTCTTGAAGAATCTGCCGCCCAACACGAAAATAATAATTTAATCAATCTTGAGCGTTCTTTAACCGCGCAAAAAGTGCAACTTGATGAAGTTAAAAAAGAATTAGAAACTATTAAAACTTCTCTTGAAACAAAAAAACAAGAAGTTGAAAAATTGCGCCAAGAACAAACAAATTTAGACGAGCAAAGACAAAAACTTCAAACCCAAAAGCAAGAGTTAAACGATAAATTAACAACTCTAAAAACAAAACAAGCTGCCCTTAATACCAAAATGCAAATGATACAAACCCAGGGCAAAAATAATCCTTATTGGGTTGGCACAAAACTTGTGGAAGATGCCCAAATACCCGGCGTGCTTGGCACTCTTAGAAAGAACCTTAAATTTGATAAATCTTTAGAACTCGCCTTTGAAGAAGCTTTTGGTAAATATCTCGATTCCGTCGTGTGCGAAAACGAAAATGCTTTTAACCAAGCCGAGCAAGTTTTGAAGCAAAACGGCAAAACAAGATGCCGCTTTATCCTTTTAAATGCTGTTCCGCAAGGCTCAAACAACGGGCAAGATTTATCAGCAAAAATAACTTGCGCGGATAATTTGCGCCCCTTAGTAAATTATATTTTGGGTAATGCCAGCAGCGCAGAAGGTAAGATAAATTGCGGTTTTTGGCTTTCTGCCGGTGCCGTTGGTGTAGAATCGCCGGAGGCCTATTGGGGTAAAGAAGAATCTGCCAAAGCCGAACTTAAAGAATTAAATAAAGAGCAAGAAGATTTAACCAAACAAACTTTAAAAAATATTGATGACCTTGCTAGAACAGAAGATTTACTAAAAACAGCAAGAAATAAATTTCAGGAAGAATCTTTATCTCTAAATTCTTTACAAAATAATTTAAACAATAAGCAAAGACTCTTAAATGATTTAGAACAAACAAGTTCTCAAATTATTAAAAATAAACAAGAAATTTTAGATAGAGTTGAAAAGCGCAAAGCCAAAGTGCAAACTTTTAAAGAGGAATTAGACGCTCTTAATAATCAGCACGAAGAAGCAAAAAAACAACATGAGGCCTTACGTGTTAAAAGAGCAAATCTTGAGCAAGAAGAACAAACTTTAAAAGTGGAGATAGAAAAAGCCAGTAGCAAACTTTACGAGATAAAAATTAAAAAGAATAATATTGAGCTTGACTATAAAACTACTTCCGGCGAGCAAACAACCTTGCTTGAAGCAAAAACAAAACGCACACAGGAAACAACTGCCGCAGAAGCAAGAATAAAAACTTTGCAGGAAGAAAAACTTACTTCCCAAGCAAAGCTTGCCGCTTGCCGTGATAATTTAGCCGCTCTTGAAACTTCTGAAAACAAAATGCGTGGCGACTTAAATATTTTAAAAACAGAATATAATAATAAAATTTCTGCTTTAAATAAAAATAAAACCCGCGCCGGTGAGCTTGCCTTAAAAGCCCAAGAATTAGAAAACAATTTAACTAATCACCGCCGTCAAAAAACGGCTATCGTTAATACTTTGCTTGAATCTTGGAACACCACACCCCAAGAAGCACAAATGAAGTGCGAAGGCAAAACCGTTGACCTTGAAAGAGTTAAAATGATGCGTAAGCGTATTGAAAATATGGGTGCTGTTAATATGACCGCTCCGGAAGAATACGACGCTCTCACTCAAAGAAATGATTTCTTAAAGAAACAAATTGAAGATTTACAAAATGCAAAGAAAGATTTAAAATCTGCTATTGCCAAAATTAACGCAACAACAAAAGAAAACTTTAAATATACTTTTGACCAAGTGCGCACTCACTTTAAGAGGATTTATCAAATTCTTTTCCGCGGTGGCGAAGCAGAATTAAAACTTACCGATCCTGAAAACTTGCTTGAAACGGGTATAGAAATTATCGCCCAACCGCCCGGCAAAAAACTTTTAACAATTTCTGCAATGTCCGGTGGAGAAAAGGCCTTAACAGCGGTTTCTTTACTCTTTGCTTTCTTTACACACAGCCCTTCTCCTTTCTGTATTTTGGACGAAGCGGACGCCCCGCTTGATGAAGCAAACGTCGAACGTTTTGTCAATTTGATAAAAGAATTTTCCGCCAAGACACAATTTATTGTTGTTACCCATAATAAACGCTCTATGGAAGCAGCGCAAATGCTTTATGGCGTTACTATGGAAGAAAAAGGTGTTTCAAAAATTTTATCCTTAAATTTAAAGGAGCAGGATTCCAAAACCAAACAACTTGTTGAAGCTGCCTCTGCTGCATAATCATTTTGGTAAAATAATTTTATGAAATATGCCGTTTTTTCAGATATTCACTCTAATTATGAAGCTCTAAAAGTTTGTCTTGATAAAATGCAAGAGCTTAAAGTTGACGGCTATGCTTTTTGTGGTGATTTAATAGGTTATGGCCCTAATCCGGAAGAATGCACCAAAGCAATTATGAAATTAAAAAATTTCATTGCGGTAATGGGTAATCATGATGTTTGTTTGTTTAATAAAGATTTTTCCCGTTGGTTTAGCGAATATGCAAGCAAAGCAATGATTTTTACCTCTAAAAAATTAAGTTCAAAAAGCAAAAAATTTATTTCAAGTTTTTTAACGGAATATCAAGGCCCGCATTTTTCCATGGTTCATGGTTCTTTCAGCGATCCTTATAGAGATTATCTTTTAACTCCGGAACAATTTATTATGAATTTATCAAAATGGGAGGGTAATGTTTGTTTTGTCGGGCATAGCCATGTTCCGTTTATTATGAGTTATCGCGAAGGTCATATCCCCCAAATTGATGTTTTTTACGGCAGAGATGTCAGTATAAAACTTATGCCGGGGGTTAGATATATGATAAACCCCGGTTCTGTCGGCCAACCCCGCGATACAAATCCTCTTGCTTCTTTTGGTCTTTTTGATACAGAAAAAAACATTTTCCGTCTTATCCGTTTACCTTATGATATTAAATCTGTTCAAGAAAAAATAGAAGCTCTTAAATTGCCCCAAATTTTATCTGACCGCCTACCAAAAGGTATTTAGTTTTTAATAAAATTTGCCAATTAAAAGCACCTTCTAATAATACTAGAAGGTGCTTTTGATTAATCACTTTATTTTTATTTCAAACTTTTGGCAAACATATCATACATAATAATTGCGCCTGCAGCAGCGGCATTTAAACTGCTAACGCCGCCTTTTTGCGGTATGCTGATAACTTCATCACAATGTTCCAAAGTTTTCTGGCGGATGCCTGTTCCTTCAGAACCGACAACCAGAACAGCAGGGTAAGCATAATCAAAATTAACAATGCTTTTACCATCCATATCAGCGCCGTAAACCCAAAAACCTTCTTCTTTTAAATCAATCAAAGCAGTGTTTAAATTGGAAACTTCAACAATTCTAAGTTTTTCAACGGCACCGCAGGCAACTTTATGCACGGTTGCATTTATGCCGACAGTTCTGTGCTTTGGTAAAAGAATTGTTGTAAAACCAAGGCAAGCGGCGCTTCTTAAAAGGGAACCTAAATTTTGGGGATCGGTTACTTCATCTACGGCAAGCCAAAGTTCTTTTTTATTATTTTGCGCTTCGTAAATTGCACTTGAAAGACGCATAGCTTTAATAGGTTCAGCTTTAGCAATAACGCCTTGGTGATTACCACCGGAAGCAAGATTATCCATAAGTCTTAGTTCTAAAGATTTAATTTTTACATTGTTTGCTTTTGCAAGGCGGATAACTTCTTCCACCTGTTTTGAAGCCGTTTTATTTGCCACGATATAAAGCATACTAACTTGGCGTTTTTTTGTTTTAAGGGCTTCTCTAACAGAGTGTAAGCCAAAAATTAATTCTTCTTTACTAATTCTTTCCATAAATCTTCTTCCTTTTCTTTTTTAAAATTTAACCTAAAGTAGGTGAACCGAAACTTGTGCCAACTTCTAAAGCTGTCTTAACTTCTTGGCTGTTTGGGTCAACTTTCTTAAGTTTAGCTACGGCCTCTTTTACCGGCACGCTTATAATATCTGTTCCGCGTAAAGCAACCATATTGCCAAACTGGCCTTGTAAAATTAAATCAACGGCTTTTGCGCCAAATCTGGTTGCAAGCCATCTGTCAAAAGCGGTAGGAGTTCCGCCTCTTTGTAAGTGTCCTAAAACTACAACGCGGCATTCAATATCTAAAATCTTTTCGAGTTGGCTTGCGATTATTCCGCTTATACCGCCAAGTCTTATCGGGTCAGTAGAGCCCTCTACTTTCTTTTGAACAGCCATTTTGCCTGACTGGTCAACAGCACCTTCTGCGGCAACAATAATACTGAAGGTTTTGCCTTTTCTTTGTCTTTTTTCTATTGCTTGCGCTATAGTATTAATATTGTAAGGAATTTCGGGTATCAAGCAAATATCACCGCCCCCGGCAATACAGGAACGCAAGGCAATCCACCCGGCATAGCGGCCCATAGTTTCAACAATCATAACTCTGTGGTGGGATTCTGCTGTTGTATGTATTCTATCAACAGCTTCACTTGCAACGGCTAAGGCAGAATCAAAACCAAAAGTAAAATCGGTTGCGCTTAAATCATTATCAATAGTCTTAGGCACACCGATAATTTTAACACCCATATCAATAAATTTGCTTGCCATAGATAAAGTTCCATCCCCACCGATAGCAATTAGAGCATCAATTTTATTTGCTTTAAGAACGTGTAAAACTAGAGAAGATAAATCTTTTGGTTCTTGCGGGCTTGCAAGGGGGGCAAGAGTATAATTAAAAGGATTTGCGAGATTGCTTGTCCCCAAAATTGTTCCGCCTCTTGTTAATATGCCCGATACGGACCTATCGTCTAATATAACAAATTGGTTTTTTACTAACCCGTCAAAGCCGTTTTTAAATCCAAAGACTTCAATATTATTTTGTAAAGCATGTTTTGTTGCCGCGCGGACAACGGCATTTAACCCGGGGCAATCACCACCTGCTGTTAAAATACCAATTCTTGAGATACTCATTTATTTTTCTCCTTTTAAGGTTTTAATATAATTTGCTACTTCTTCTACTAGGGAAATAGGTGTTGAAGCACCTGCCGTAATAAAAATCTTTTTACTATTAACAATTATTTGCGGTTCAATATCTTTTGAAGTTTCAACGTGAATAACATTTTTACATAAATCAGAGCAAAGTTTAGCAAGACGTGCAGTGTTTGCGCTATGATGGCCGCCAACGACCACAACTAAATCGGCATCTTTAGCACATTTTGTTGTTTCCGTCTGTCTTTGTTTTGTTGGTTGGCAAATAGTATTTGAAATATTACAAATTTTTGATTTTTGTTTTATGATATTTGCAATTTCAAGGAAAGTTGCTTCCTTCTGTGTCGTTTGGGAAACTACATTAACTTTTTCAAAATGGGGTAAGTGTTGCGCTTCTTCAATACTGCCTACAACGATACCTTTATTTTGGGTATAACCCATAAGACCTATAACTTCTGCATGTTTGCTATCACCTACAATAACAGTATCATAACCTTTCTTAGCGTATTCTTCAATAACATTATGCACTTTTTTAACCAGCAAACAAGTGGCATCAACAACTTTCATACCATAATCCATAATTTCTTTTTGGAAGGCAGGTGTAATACCATGAGCGCGTATTACCAAAACGCCGTTTTTATCTTTTGCTTCTTCTAAACTTTCTATTTCTTTTATGCCTTTTGCCTCAAGACTATCTGTTACTTGTTTATTGTGAATAAGAGGGCCAAGAGTATAAATAGGTTTATGGCCTTGGGCTTCAAGTTCCAAAACACACTCAATAGCTCTTTTCACTCCTGGGCAAAAGCCGGCAGATTTAGCAATAATAATATTGTCTTTTCCACTCATAATTATATTTTAGCAATTAAAAAGGCATTTTGCCTTTTGCTTGTATTTTGCCAAGTAAAATTTGTGCCGTAGTCTTTTCAAATTCTTTTCCGGCTGAACCGGCCATAATAAAAGAAGTTAAATTTTTTAATCCTTTATCTACAAAAGGGCTTCCGTAAGATATAAGAGCGCTTTCTTTATTGTCAGTTATTGCTTTTTGGATAAGTTCTTTTTGTTCTTTAGTAAAATTTATTTGTCCGCTAAAAGCTGCATAATTAGAATAGGTGGCAATAATTATTTTTTCATTTTTTATTTCTTTATTATAAGGTTTCACGGAAATATTTTGTTTTTTTAATTCATCAATAAAAGTTTGTGCGCGCCAAGAAATGCTTGGATAAGTTTCTGCTTCAAAATAATAAATTGTTTCACCTTTTTTAATATTAAAGATGCCTTTTTGCACAATACAATTTTTGGCAACTTCGGTATTTAATTGCTCAACATTTATGGTTTTATTTAAAGAGTTTTTTTGTAAACTTTCTAGTTTTAAAACAAGTTTTTCTTGTTTGTCTAAAGCCTTTTCTATACGTTCAGAAATATTTTTTTCATTTTTCTTTAATTCTTCTATTAAAAGTTCCGGTTCACTTGGACAAAGCAAAATATCGGCTCCCGCTAGTAAAGGGGCTAAAGGATTTAGCGGTCCTATTGCCTTCATTACAAGCGCATCAGTAATAATTAAACCTTTATAACCCATTTTTTCTCTTAAATAATTTTGCATTATTTTAGCCGAAAAAGAGGCCGGCAAATCTTTATCAAAAGCAGGGATATTCAAATGCCCTATCATAATAGAATCTGCTTTATCTAAAAGTTGTCTGTAAGGTAAAAGATCTTCTTGTTCTAGCAATTTAAAATCTTTTTTTAAAACAGGCATAGCCAAATGGGAATCAATATCAGTTGAGCCATGACCGGGGAAATGTTTTACAGAATTTAAGCAACCGCCTTCTGCAAGGCCTTGCATAAACGCTCCTGCTAATGTGGCAACTTTACTTGGCTCAGCGCCAAAAGAGCGCGTATTAACAATAGGGTTATTTGGCTCCTGGGCAAGGTCAACAACAGGGGCAAAAACCCAATCAACGCCCAAAGCGCGGGCTTGAATAGCGGTGCTGTAACCTTTTTTATAGGCAAGTTCTTTATTATCAGCTGCACCGATAGATATATTAGAAGCAAGTAAAGGGGCATCTTTATGCCAGCGCCCAAGGCCATATTCATAATCACAACAAATAAGTAATTTATGGGGCGCATTTGCACGTAATTCTGTAATTAAATCATTCACTTCTTTAGTTGTCCCGTTATAAATACAAAAACCACCCACGCCTAAACGGGCAAGTTTTATAGCATCTTTTTTGTTGCTTTTACCAAACCAAAATCCGGGATATATCAAGCGGTTTATATTCATGGTAAAATAATTTCTCCTAGAATTGTTTTTTTATTATTTGCCAGTTTAAGTGCTTTTTTGTTTATTGTTTGCCAACCAAAATAAGCCATGGCTAAAGCTTCTTTTGCCATTGGCTCAAGGCCAAGTTGTATTGTGTTTATGATATCAAGTTTTGTTAAATCTTGAATATTTTTAATTAAAGTTCTATTAAAAAGGCCACCGCCGGAAACGGCTATAGTGTTTACTTTATATTTTGAAAGCACAAATTTTTTAAGATTTTCGGCAATTATTAAAGCCGTAAAATAATTTAAAGTAGCGATATCTTTTTCTTTTAATTTTGGGAAATATTTTTTTAAAAAATTGGGGCCAAAAGTGTTTCTATCTAAAGAAAGCCCTACTTTTTTAGGTGTAAAATTTTTGACAAGTTCTTTTGCGTATTTTATATCGGGCTGATATTTTGCGGCAAGAAAACCTTCTTTGTCAAAAGTTTTTTTACCTTTGGTTAAAATAGTTATGGCTGTATCACTTAAAGCATTAGCCGGGCCGATATCAAAGCCAAAAGTTTTTATATTTTTACCAACCAAACTGAAATTTGCAATACCGCCAAGATTAAGTAAAATTAACGGCTCTGAGTTTTTAAAAAACGCATTATCAAAAATGGGCATTAAAGGGGCGCCAAGTCCGCCAAGGGCAATATCGCCGACACGGAAATTATTAACTACAGGTATCTTTAAATTTTTTGCCATAAAAGCCCCTTGCCCGATTTGCATAGTCGCTTTTTCTTGCGGTGCGTGGCAAATTGTCTGCCCATGACAGCCGATAACTTTTATGTTTTTTAAATTAAATTCGCGAGTAAATTTTTTTGTTAATTTTAAATAAAGTCTGCCTAAATCATAATCAAGTTTGGCAAGTTTAGGCGCGGTAAAATTGACTGCATTTAAAATTTCTTTTTGTAAGTTTGCAGGGTATTTATAAGTTTTATAACAGAGGCAATTTTGCTCTTTTAAATCTAAAGCCGCAATAGTTAAACCATCGGCGGAAGTGCCGCTCATTAAACCAAGGGCAAGAGGGTTTTTATTTATCATTTAAAGCGGCCTCCAAATTGCCGTTGTGTTTTGTAAGTAAAGTTTTATAATTTTTTTTACCTTTACCAAGCAAAATAGCTTCTTTAACTTTATAGTTTGTTTTTTGTGCTAAAACTTGCGCTTTTTCTTGATTAATATTTAAGGTTAAAGCAATTAATCTAACGGCGCGTGCTTTTAATTTTGTATTTGTTGCTTTAACATCAACCATATAATTTTTATAAACTTTATTACATTTTGTCATAGCAAGGGTTGTAATCATATTCAAAGCAAATTTGGCAGCACTTGCCGCTTTTAGCCGGGTAGAGCCACTTATAAACTCCGGTCCTGTGTCAAGGAAGATAAAAATATCTACATTTTCTTTACTTGCATTTTTATTTGAAGTTATTAGAATTGTTGGCACTTTTTTTTGTTTTGCCGTTTTTAAAGCTCCTTGGATATAAGGGGTGTTTCCACTTGCAGCAATAGTTATAAGGGCGCCTAGATTTTTTGAATTTTTTAAAAAATCTCTTGCCCCGTTTTCTTTAGAATCTTCTGCGCCTTCAACGGCTTTAAAAACGGCTTTATTACCGCCGGCAATTAGGGCTTTAAATTGGCTCGGTAAAGTGCTAAAAGTGGGGGGCAGTTCGGCGGCTTCTAAAATGCCAAGCCGTCCGCTTGTGCCTGCCCCCATAAATAAAATTGTTTTATTTTCCAGGTAAGTTTTTGCAACTAAATTAATTGCTTTTTTTAAAGAAGTTTTTGCTTTTTTAAGGCATAAAACCGAGCGCAAATTTTCCTTATTCATCAAGTCAATTTGCTTATCTAAAGTAAGAGAGTGTAAACTAGCGGTATTTTTATTTATTTTTTCTGTTTCGCTCAGTTTTTGCATTTTATAAAACGCTCGGCGTTCCTAAGTGAATAATTTCTTCTTCTTCTTTATTTTCAGAATAAGTAATTTCTATTTCTTTATTTTCTTTAAAATTGGGTATATCTGGTAAAACTTCCGGCAAAGCGGGTTCTTTAAGCCACCAGATAACATTGCTTGTTAAATAGCGGTCAAGCATTTTAGTTCCGGCAAGTTCATAAGCAGTTAAAAATAAAACTTTGCCTTGTCCGGAAGATAAAAAAGCCGCATTTCTGAGTAAATTTGCTTCCATCATAGGTTTTCTATCAACGGAACCCACAGCAATCATAACAGGGTTTTTATACATCTTTATTCCGCCCATAGAAAGAACATCTTTTGTTTTTAAACCGGGGGTCAAAAGGCCAAGCCCTGCGATTTGCGGATTTAACCCCACTGCTTTTGCTGCCACATTTGCGCCAAGGCCGGCCCCGATAATAAAAATATCTTCTGTTTTATATCCTTTGTTATTTAAAAAGTTTATAGCCCCTTCCACATCTCTAACCATTTGGTTATATTCATTATCTGTGCCGGTTTTTTTAAAGCCATTATAAGTTCCCAAGTTTGTGCTTTTGCCGTGTCCTCTTAAATCAAAGGCAAGGTAGCCAAAAGTTTCATTTTCAAGTCTTTTTGTAAAATTTTTATAATCTTCTCTTGTTCTGCCAAGATCGTGTAAAAG
The DNA here is from genome assembly GCA_017534965.1 of Elusimicrobiaceae bacterium. Lineage (GTDB taxonomy): Bacteria > Elusimicrobiota > Elusimicrobia > Elusimicrobiales > Elusimicrobiaceae > Proelusimicrobium. The sequence goes on from JAFXVA010000013.1 coordinate 60,304, forward strand.
TATAACCATTTTGCCATTTTTAGAAGGTAAAAAAGTTGCTTTTATGTTCCAATTATCGGCAGTTTTCCACTCAACTTCGCTTTGAGCAAAGCATAATGGAGTTAATATTGCAAAAACTAAGAGAAGCAAAAATTTTCTCATTTTAAAACTTCCTCTGGTTTAAACCAAATGTTAATTTCTCGCAAAGCTTCTTCCGGGGTGCCGGATGCGTGCACGCAGTTTTGCATAACGCCGTCTTTAAAACAACCGAAAGCCCCGCGAATAGTCCAAGGGTCTGCCTTGGCAGGATCGGTTGCCCCAAGTGCCGCGCGGACTTTTGCGACAGCATTTTCTCCCTCATAAACAAAGGCATAAATTCTGTGATCTTTAATGCCGTTATAATCGCCGCGCATAAAACTTATTACGCTTGGCAAAAAGGGTTTCCCGGCCAAATTGGCATAATGTTCTTTTGCAAGTTCTTCAGTTACAACGGTTACCTTGGCGGCTTTCATATCAAGGCCAAGGTGTTCAATTCTGTCTATAATGATGCCGGTAAGTTTTTTGCTTATAGCATCGGGTTTAATTAAAATTAAAGTTTTTTCCATATAATCATTATATAATAAAAGAACTTAAAATGTTAGTCGTAAGCGTCGTATTTTGCTATAATATTTTTGTGGAGAAGTGTTTTATGACAGATAAAAAAATAAAGTTTGGTGTTATTGGTGCCGGTAGAATCGGAACTTTTCATACTCGCACCTTATCAGGTTTAAGCGAAGTCGAACTTATAGGTGTGTGTGATAATAATTTTGAAAGAGCAACGGCTCTTGCTAAAGAATATAATTGCAAACCTTACAGCGATTATAAAGAAATGCTAAAAGATATTGAAGCTGTTATTGTCGCTGCACCAACACCTTTACACCACGAAATCGGTATGTATTGTTTAAATCAAAAAAAGCATACCCTTTTGGAAAAACCTATTGCCTCCACAATGGAGCAAGCCAGAGAACTTGTTGAAGCTGCAAAACAAAATAATGTCCTTTTGCAAATAGGTCATATTGAGAGATTTAACCCCGCTGTAGTTGAGGCCTTTAAATATATTAAAGATCCAAAGTTTATTGCTATTAAGCGTATGGGGCCTTATGATCCGCGCGTATCAAGTGTAGGCGTTGTATTAGATTTGATGATTCACGATATAGATTTACTTCTTACTATGCTTAAAAGTGATGTAGTTAATATTGAGGCCTTGGGGCTTAGCGCTTTTTCACAATACGAAGATATTGCAAATGTCCGTCTTAAATTTGCCAACGGATGTGTTGCTGATGTAACAGCAAGCCGCGCAAGTTTTGAAAAAGCAAGAACGATGAATCTTTATCAGCAAGATGCTTATATTTCCGTAGATTTTATGAACGCAAGAGTTAAAATTTACCGCAAAAAAACACCGGTAGTTAAAACTCTTGATGATGTGGAAGTTATTTTCCCGCAAGTTGAAAAACAACTGCCAATGACTTCTGAAATTTTACACTTTATTGATTGTATTAAAAATCATAAAACGCCTGCTCCAAGCGGTGAAAAAGGGGCAAAAGCCCTGCAGGTTGCCTTGGAAATTATTGATAAAATTAATTGTTATAATGTTAAATAAAAAGATTTTTTAGAGGTAAAATGACTCAACGAAAACAAAATAGAATTTTCTTTTGCGCCGGTGATGTTTCCGGAGATGTCCACGCATCTAATTTAATGAAAGAATTAAAAAATCTTTCTTCTGATGTTTGTTTTGATTCTGTTGGCGGGCAAAGGATGAAGGCCCTTAGTGATACTTTTTTATATGATATGGTCGCTAAAGGGGCTAATGGCTTTGTTGAACCGATAAAGAAAATTTTTACCTTGCTTAATTTATTAAAAGATATTAAAAATTATTTTGACACACAAAAACCTTCCTGTGTTGTTTTGACGGATTTTTTTGGCTTTAACAGCCGTGTTATGAAAGCCGCTTACGAGCGCAATATCCCTGTTTATTATTATGTTTGTCCGCAAGTTTGGGCAAGCAGGAAATACCGCGCTAAAAAGATTGTCAAAATGGCAAAAAAGATGTTTGTCATTTTCCCTTTTGAAAAGAAAATTTACACAGAACTTGGCGGGGATGCTATATTTTTGGGCAATCCTTTACTTGATACCGTGCCGGAACCTTTACATAAAACTTTTAAGCCCGACCATAATGATGAATTTAAAATCGGTATGATGCCGGGTAGCCGTCGCGGTGAAATTGAAAAACATACAAAACTTTTCTGGCAGGCCTTTAAAGAAATCAAAAAAACCTTACCTAATGCTAAGGCCTATTTATTTGCCGTGCCGGAAGTTAGCGATGAAACTTTGTTTAACCATATCGGCGGTAAAAATGAAGATTTTAAAATTGTCAGAGAAAAAGATTATAAAGTAAGGCGCACGATGGATTTTATTATAACCTGTTCCGGCACAGCCACATTGGAAAATGCCCTTTTAAATTTACCTATGGTTGTTGTATATAAAACTTCTTGGATAACTTATTTGATTGCAAGAATGATAATAAGAGTTCCTTATATTTCCCTTGTAAATATTTTGCGTAAGCAACAAGTGGTAAAAGAACTTATTCAACATCAGGCAACGGCGGAAAATATTGCCAAAGAAACCATCTTTGTTTTAAGTAATCAAAAAAAATTGGGTGCTATGTGTAAAAATATGAGCGTTATAAGAGAACATCTCGGTATGCCCGGCGTAGCCAAAAGAGTAGCTGAAGTTATTTTGGGGGAGGTTTTTCATAATAAATAAACTATGCAAGATTATCTTAAAAGAATATTAGAAGGCTTCAAAAGTTATAACCCTACTCAAGATACATCTATGATTGAGAAAGCCTATCATTTTGCCGAAACTGCCCATAAAGGCCAAAAACGTCTTACAGGGGAAGATTTCTTTATGCATTGTTGCGAAGTTGCTTTAATCTTACTTGAACATAAACTTGATGCTGATACAATTTGCGCAGCTTTACTTCATGATACCGTAGAAGATACATCCACCACCGTTGCTGATATTGAAAAAAACTTTAATAAAGAAATAGCTTTAATGGTAGAAGGCTTAACCAAAATTGATAAACTTGAAAACACTTCTAATGATGAACAAACTATGGAAAATTGGCGTAAAATGTTAATTGCCGTTTCCCATGATATGCGCATAATTTTAATTAAACTTGCCGATAGAACCCATAATATGAAAACCCTTGATGCCCTTGCCCCTAAAAGAAGAATAGAAAAAGCACAGGAAACAATTAATTTATATGCCCCTTTAGCCCAGCGTCTTGGTATGTTTAGTTTAAAAAACGAACTGGAAGATTTATCTTTTAAATATTTACAGCCGGAAGAATATAAAAACTTAGTTGCCGGTGTAGCCAAAAGATCTGAAAGTTTAGAGAAAATTTTACTTTCTTTTAAAGAAAATTTAGATAAAGTTTTGGTAAAAGAGCAAATACCGCATCGCTTACTTTCAAGAGTCAAAAACTATTATTCTATACATAGAAAAATGGTTAAGCAAAATATTTCTTTTGAACAAATACAAGATTTGCTTGGCGTGCGTATTATAACAGAGAGCAAACTTGATTGTTATCGCGCTTTAGGGGCTTTGCATGCTAATTTTAAACCGGTCAGCGGAACTTTTACCGATTATATTGCTATGCCAAAAATGAATATGTATCAAAGCATACATACAACCGTTTTTTATGAAGGGCAGTTAATTGAAGTCCAAATCAGAACTGAAGAAATGCACCGCACTTGTGAATATGGTATCGCGGCGCATTGGCGTTATAAACTAGGCACAAAAGAAGATCCTCATTTTGACGAAAAATTGAATTGGATACGCCAATGGATTGAGTGGCAACGCGATTTGACTGCTCCAAGAGAATTTATTGAAAGTTTTCAAACGGATATTAATTTAAGCCAAATTTTCGTCTTTACTCCTATGGGCGAAGTTAAAGTTTTGCCTGAGCACGCAACCCCACTTGATTTTGCTTATAGCATCCATACCGAAATAGGTGACCATTATGCAGGCGCCCTTGTTAACGGCAAAATGGTTAAGATGAATCACGAGTTAAAAAGTGGTGATATTTGCACTATTCAAACCCGTAAAAATGTTTTGCCTTCAAAACAATGGCTTGAAGCTGCAAGAACAGCCCGCGCTCGTTCTAAAATAAAGGTATCATTAAGATCACGCGGTATTGATTTATGATTTGTTATAATTGTAAAAAAGAAATAGACGAAACAGATAATTATTGTCGCTTTTGCGGTGCCGGACAAGGCAGTCATATGCCCTGGTATTATCAAATGTGGGGTGTGTGGGTTTTATTATTTATAATAGGGCCTTTCTGCTTGTGGTTTTTATATAAATCCCCTTCCAAAAATAAAAAGGCAAAGATTATTAATGCTGTTTTACTTACTATTGTTTCAGCCCTTCTTTGCTATCAATTTTATGTGGCAGTTAAGAGAGTAAACGATTTCTATTCTTCTCTTCTTTCCGGGAGTTTATTTTAAAGATACTTGTTTAAAACCTTATCAATTCTTTGCGCTATAATTTGATGCCCTTTTTGGTTTGGATGTATTTGATCGGTTTTCAAATTTCTATCGGAAAAAATATCCTTCATAATACCATCAATATATAAAGTGTTTTTTTGTTTAGCAATTTGCTTATTTATTTTAGTATAGGTATCCATCGGCCCGTATCCGCCGGTATCAACTAAAACGGCTATTGCACCAATAGAGTGGACATAATCTACAATCTCTTCAAGGGCTTTTTGCGTTTGCGTTTTTGGTACTTTTTTTAAAAAATCATTTCCGCCAAATTCAATTAAAACAAAAGACGGCTCTAGATTTTTTAAATCTTCTTTTCTGGCAGAGCCGTTTAAGGAAGTATCTCCTGAAACCCCTAAATTTATAACTTCTCTGTTCCAGCTTTTAGCTAGCAAAGCCGGGTAGGCCTCTTCTGCCTTTACGCCATAGCCATAAGTTATGCTATCGCCAAAAACGACAATAGGGCCTGCTTTTGGCGGGTAATTAGTTATCTCTTTTTTTGCACAAGCGCATAAACAAAATAAAAATAAAACTATAAAAATTTTTCTCATAAATTTATATACTATTACTATGAATATAAATGATAATTACCTTAATTTAGAACAAAGCTATCTCTTTCCTATGATAGCAAAAAGGGTTGCCGAGTTCAAAAAAAACAACCCGGAAAAAGAAGTCATTTCCCTTGGTATTGGTGATGTAACTTTACCTTTGCCACAAGTTTGTGTTAAAGCTCTTATAAAAGCAAGTCAGGAAATGGGACAAAAAGAAACCTTCCGCGGTTACGGCCCGGAGCAAGGGTATGATTTTTTGCTTGAAGCCATAATTAACGGCGATTATAAACCTTTAGGCATAAATTTATCTAAAGAGGAAGTTTTTGTTTCCGATGGGGCAAAATGTGATGTCGGTAATATTCAGGAAATTCTATCAGTTAATAATAAGGTCGTTATTTGCGATCCGGTTTATCCTGTTTATCTTGATACAAATATTATGGCAGGGCGCGAAATTAGCAAACTTATTTGTAAGGCAGAGAATAATTTTGTTCCCCAAATACCAACAGAAAAAGCAGATATTATTTATTTATGTTCTCCTAATAACCCAACAGGTAGCGTTTTAACACATAAACATTTAAAAGAGTGGGTTGCCTATGCAAAGAAGAATAATTCTTTAATAATTTTTGATAGTGCTTATAAAGAATATATCCAAGATCCTACTTTACCGCGTTCTATTTATGAAATTGAAGGGGCAAAAGAAGTCGCAATAGAGATACGCTCTTTTTCCAAAACAGCTGGTTTTACCGGGCTTAGATGTGCTTATATGGTCGTGCCTCTTGAACTAAAAGGACAAAGTCCAAAAGGTTTAGTAAGTTTAAATACTTTATGGCGCAGACGCCATACTACAAAATTTAACGGAGTATCTTATATCGTTCAAAGAGCCGCCGAAGCAATTTACACTCAGCAAGGCAAAAAAGAAATTAAAGAAATGATTTCTTATTATATGCAAAATGCCAAAATTATCAAAGAAGAACTTGGTAAAAAATTTAAAGTTTACGGCGGGGAAAATGCCCCGTATATCTGGCTTGAAGTTCCTTGTGATTCCTGGCAGTTTTTTGATGAATTATTAAATAAATGTGCTGTTGTCGGAACTCCGGGTAGTGGCTTTGGTGAAGGTGGCAAAGGATATTTTAGACTTACGGCCTTTGGTTCCCGCGAAAATACTTTAAAAGCTTTGGAGCGTATAAAAAAATTATGAGAACTATTCCCTTTATGAAGATGGACGGTCTTGGCAATGACTTTGTGGTTATTGACGCAAGAGAAAAACTTATTACTTTAACTCCCCAAGAAATAACTAAAATTGCAAATCGCAGAACAGGTATCGGTTTTGACCAGCTTTTTATTTTAACAAAATCAAATATTGCCGATATTAAAATGACAATTTATAATGGCGATGGCTCTTCGGCCGGTGCTTGTGGCAATGGCACGCGCTGTATTGCGAGCTTACTTTTTGAAGAAGATTCTTCTAAAAGAGAAGTTCTTATTGAAGCCCCGGGCGATAAACTACTTAAGGCCTATAAAAAAGAGCAAATATGTGTTAATATGGGCGCACCTGATTTTAGTTGGCAGGGTATTGGTCTTGCTGAGGAAAAAGATACTTTAAATTTAGGAAATCTTTTACCTAATATGAGTGCTTGCGGTGTTTCCATGGGCAATCCTCACGCGGTATTTTTTGTAGAAGATGTTAACAAAATTGATTTAGCAAAAATGGGCCCTTTGGTAGAAAATAATCCTTTATTTGTAAACAGAACAAATGTAGAATTTGCGCAAGTTGTTAGCCCAAACAAAATACTTATGCGCGTATGGGAACGTGGTGCCGGTATTACTCAGGCCTGTGGCAGCGGTGCATGTGCGACGCTCGCAGCGGCTTATAAAAAAGGTTTATCTTCAAATAAAGCCCAAATTATTATGCCGGGCGGCACCCTTGAAATAGAAAATAAAGATGGCGAAATTTTAATGGCAGGCCCTGTTAATAAAGCTTTTATCGGCCAATTTTATATATAAAACTCATTAAGCCATCTTTTTGTTTTGTGCGTCTGTAAGAAAAGAAGTCTTGCTCGTTGCAGCAAGTGCAGGTGCAATGGCAACCGCGTTTAATTTTAAGTGGGTCAACGCCTTCTGCCATAAGTTGTAAAACAATTTCTTTAGTTAAATCTACAAAAATTTTATCTTCTTTTTTGATAATACTTTCTGGTGAAAATTGACTTGCTACATCTTCTTTTACTTCAAAGCAGCATTTTTCAATATGCGGGCCGATATAGGCGATAAGTTTTGCTTCTTTATCTTTTTCTTTAATTAATCTGGCAAGTTTTTGCGGTAATTTTTTAACAATTCCGCGCCAACCGCAGTGTGCCAGACCAATATATTTTCCGCTTTCATCCCATAAAAATAAAGGCACACAATCGGCAGTTAAAATCATTGCACCGATATTGTTCAAACCGATTAACCAAGCATCAGCGATATGTTTTGCTTGTTTTTTATATTCGGAAAGTTCTGCTTCAGTTGTAATAGAAATAATAGTATCTGTATGTTCTTGTTTTAAGCCAAGTATTTTGTCTTCGGGCAAATGTAAATCTGCAAAAATTTTTTTAGCAATTTCAGTTTCTCTTGCATTGCCGAAGTCTTTTGATAAGGTGCCACCTATAAAGCCGGCTTCCAGCATTCTTTCGTCGTCGTAAATTCTTTTCATATATAAAATCTTATTTCCTTTGCTTTTAAATTAAAACCTAAAATTCTTTTGGCAAGTTCGGCAAAATTTTTTGGGCTGTCGCTAACAAAAAGTTCAATTTTGCCTTTGCCTGTTTTGTTTAGTAAATTTTCTTTTTCAAGCAAAAGTTTTGCTTCTTTAGTTATTTCTTTTGCGGAATCTACCAAAACGGCTTTTGGCAAAAATTTTGCAATATTTTTTTTGATAACGGGGTAATGAGTACATCCCAAAATTAAAGTGCAAGGCCCAAATTTTTTAACTTCACTTAAATATTTTTCTATAGTGAGTTTTGTTATTTTATCATCGGCAAGGCCTTCTTCTATCAAAGGCACAAAAAGCGGGCAGGCAATTTGTTTAACGTTTGTTTGTTTATTTAATTTTTTTATTTCTTTTGCGTAAGCTTCACTTTTAATAGTAGCGCGAGTTCCGATAACAAAAATATTTTTATTTTTTGTTTTTATTGCTGCTTTTGCGCCGGGGGTAATAACACCTAAAATCGGCACGGAAATATGTCTTTGTAAAGTGTTTAAGGCAAGAGCGGAAGCCGTATTACAAGCAACCAAAATAAGTTTAACTTTTTTTGATTCTAAAAATTTTGCAATATCAAGTGAAAACTGACTAACCGTTTCTTTTGATTTTGAGCCGTAAGGCACATGTGCACTATCACCAAAATAAATAATATTTTCGCGTGGCATTGCTTTGCGAATTTCTTTTAAAATTGTAAGCCCGCCAAGGCCGGAATCAAAAATACCGATAGAATTTTGTGTTTTTCCCATATATAAATTATACATAAAATAATGGCTTACAAATTAAGCATAATAATACTATCAGCAAACTTGTAAAGGAGAATTAAATGAAAAAACTTACATTAGTAGTATTCGCAGTATTTGTCGCTTCTGCCGCTTTTGCCGGTAATTGGGGCTTAGGTCTTAAGCTTGGTGGCGGTCAAAACGATCCTAAAACCTTGCAAGATTTGTTAGATACTTACGGCGGTGAATTAGACAAAGGTTATGGTTTCTTCTCCATTGAAGGTCAATACGAAGCCGAAATGACTGAAACAGGCAGACTCGGTGTTAGATTAGGTATTGATGGTTATGGCGATAATGAGTTCAAATCTGGCCCTAATAAACTTTCAGAATCAACTTACGGCATTCCTTTAACTCTTTATTACAGATGGGATAATGGTATAAAAGGATGGAGTTATTATGCCGGCGCCGGTGCAACATATATCAGGACCGAATGGGAAGAAGGCTCTCTTGAAAATCATAAAAGCAAGATTTTCCCGCATGTTGTTGGCGGTGTTGAATATAGATTTACTCAACTTTTTGCTTTAGGTGTTGAAGCAAAATATAATATTGCTGCTAAAATTGAAAAAGACGGCTATAAAACCGATAGATCTGGTATCAGTGGTGCTTTAGTCGGCAGATTCTATTTCTAATATTTTTTAGAAAACAAGGAAAACAAAAACCCCTGCTTTTTAGCGGGGGTTTTTAATTGTGTAATCTAGCAAGTAAAAGCCAAAAATGATAAAATAAAGTTAGAGAATATTTTATATTCCGGGATGGTGTAATGGTAGCACAAGCGCCTCTGGAGCGTTTAGCCTAGGTTCGAGTCCTAGTCCCGGAGTTTTTTATTTGTCAGAATTAGTATTCTTTAGAATTTTAGCAGCAGCACTATCAATAAACCCTTTTTCTTGTAAAGCGACAATTTTTCTTAAAGATTCTTTTGCTTTTTTCTCATTACCTAAGCGAGTATAGGCAATATATTCTATAAATAGGGCAAGGCGGTTATTGGGATATTTTTTTAAATAATCTTGTGCCATTTCAAGCCCTTGTTTTGTGTGGAGTGGTTCATAAGCTGTCCACAAGGCATAAGTTAAATAAATATCTTCTCTATTAATATCCATAAGCCAAGCATCTCTTATAGTTAAAAGGGCTTTTTCAAGTTCGCCTTGGCTTTTATAAATTTTTGCTATTAAAAGTTTTGTATCAGGGTCTTCATTTTGTTCAAAAGACATTAAAGCAAGTTCAAGAGCAGGTTCAAAATTATTTGCCATATAGTTGCTTGCAGCGTAATTATAATAAACATTTGCCGCTTGGGAATTTGTCAATTCTATATATTTTTTAAAATATTCACAGGCTTTGTTATAAAAACCTTCTTTATGCATTGACTGGGCAAGGCCTAAAATTGCCTTAGGGTTATCATCATCTTGTTTTAAAACTTGCTCATATTCTTCTATAGCGCGGGAATTTAAATCGCAAATATAATAAACCCCGGCTAAAGTTAAGCGTAAATCAATATCTTTTGGGTAAAATTCCAGAGCTTCGCTTAAAGTGAGCATTGCTTTATCATATTCTTCCATAGCAATATAAGAATCAGCAATCAAAACATAAGCTCTTTTTATTCTTCTTTTCGGTGCATCTTTCAAGGTAAAATCTTTCATTAAGCGGATAGTTTCAGGGTAATTTTCCTCAGCAAAGGCCTGGCGTGCTTTGGCAATTTGTTCTTTTTGCTCCGTTCTACCTTTCAAGCCAAAGATAGCATTGGCATTTAAAGCCATAAATAAAAAAGAAATAAAAATAAAAATTTTATTTAAACACATAATCTATACTAAACAAAAGCAAATTTTCCTGCATAGCGGCCAAATCTTTTATAGTTGCTTTTGCTCCTATATCAACAGCTTTTAAAGTTTCTTTTACATCCATTGCGCCGATATCTCCAACCCTTGCTGCAATAACAAAATTTGCATCTTTTTCAGAGTTTGTTGTTAAATAAGCGCCTCTTAAATCTGCTGTTCTTAAAACATAACCCATAATTGTAGAAGGCACATTTCTTGAATAATCGGGTAAAGCAAAAATAGCTAAAACCCAATCTGCCCCCATTTCTCTAACAATATCAACAGGCATATAATCAACTACGCCACCATCAACCAAATAACGTTGGCGATATTCAACCGGTGCAAAAATACCCGGCAAGTTCATACTTGCCCTAACGCCGCGGGCCACCGGCCCGCTATCAAAAACAACTTTTTCCCCGGTTTTAATATCGGCAGAAACACAGGCAAATGGTATTGTTAAATTTTCATAGTAAACACCGCCAACTTCATTATCAATAAAATCTTGAAATTTTTGTGAGGAAAAAAGTTTGTCATTAAAGATATATTTTATTGCTCCTACCAAAGTTAAATCGCTTGATAAGGAGGAAAGAGGCATATCGCTAGCAAGATTATGCATACGTTCTTGGCTAACGCCTGCCGTAAATAAAGCGCCTACAATGCAACCCATAGAAGTTCCCGTCATATAATCAACCGGCAGGCCACTTTCCATAAGCACTTCCATAGAACCGATATGGGAAAAACCTCTAAGTCCTCCGGCAGAAAGGGTTACCCCTATTTTAGGTCTTTTATCTTTAGGAAGTAAAACAAATTCATGCCATAAAAACTCTCGCACGAGGGCATCTTCCTCTTTACTGGTTAAAGCAAAAGAGTTTACTGCCAAAATTAAAGAGAGTAAACAAAAAAATATTTTTTTCATTATTGTTTTATTGAATATCCTGCCCGACTGCAAGTTCAAGGCCTGCGATAGCAAGTTTATGTTGGCGGATACCTTCTAAATAATCTACACCGGCTTTATAATAATATTCATAAACTTTTATGGCTTCTTCTTTACTCATATTATTAAAGTCAATATTTTTGATATCTTTGCGAATATCTTCCCAAGTGTTTTGGCGATTTCGGGCTTCCTCTTGCCAAAAGAGAAGTTTATTATATGCTTGTGCTACTTCAATGCGAATCTGATCTTCAATTTCAGCTTGTTTTAAAATGGTTTGTCTTTGTTCGGCGCGTTTTTGTTTAATTTGGCTTGCATAGTCATAACCCAAAGGCAGTTTTAAAGCAAGGGTAAGTTGCATATTTTCATCTTTAAAATCATTGAATCCTAAACGTTCGTATGAAGCGCCTAGCATAATATCCGGATATCTTCTAGCTAAGGAAAGACTTACGGAAATATTATCCATTTCAAGTTTATAAAGAGCACTTTTTAACTCCGGTCTAAATTCCATAGCCCAAACACTTAATTTCTTTAAATCGGTTTCAACAGGGGTTAATTCAAAACTGCCTTGTATAACTAGAGTATTATTAAATTCTTTATTCATAGTTTTTAAAAGAGCAAGATTAGCATTTTTTGTTTCTTCGCCTATGAAATTATAATCACTTTTGATTTTAGCGAGTTCAGATTTAACTAAAATATTTTCCCATGTTTTACTATTTTTTTTATTTAAGACTTTAGAAATTTTATTTGAAGTTTTTTCAAAAAGTTCTTTTTTCTTTTGTAAGAATAGTAAGTTAAAAAAAGCTTCTTTTACATCATAAATAGTTTTACTTTTAACAGCTTCATAGCGGCTTAGGGCTTCTTTTAAAGTTGCTTTAGCAAGACTGACTGTGCTACTTGTTCTGCCACCGGTATAAAGATATTGTATGGCGCTTACTCCGGCTCCGTAAAATAAATCTTTGTTTTCGTGGCCTTCTTCCTGTGTTATAAAACGCATGCCAAGACTTTCCGGGATAATCGTGGGATAATCTAAATTATAAGCTGTTGCGCCGGCGTTTAAACTTATACGAGGCAGATATAAAAATTTTGCTTCTTTTACTTTTTGCTCTGCAATAATAACATCTTGTTCCGTTAAGAGTAATTGATAATTATTTTCTATAGCAAGACGGATAGCGTTTTCCAAAGAAAGAGGGTCTTTATCATTGGTAGTATATTTAATCCTATATTGTTGTGCAAAAACACTTGTAGTAAGGGCTAAAGTTAAGATACAAAGAAAAATTCTTTTCATTATTTTTCCTCCTCTGTATTATTGTTATCATCTAAAATATCCATCATTTCATTAAAACCTTTTTCTAAATCTCTTAAAGTATCGCCTTGTCTTAAGGAAATGCGAACCTTCTTGTTGCCTTGAGCTACTTGTTTAAAGGCCTCTTCAAAACGATAAATAGGCCCGGCGATTTTATTTGATAAAAGAGCCGTAAAGAGTAAAATTACAATAAAACAAATTGCAATTTTTATTAAGAACAAAATAACTAAAGAAGAACCTTCTTCGAAAATACTTTGTAAAAGGGCCGGATGCTTTGAAAAGATATCCTGTAATAAAGATAAGAACTCATAGGTTATTAAAGCTGTCGCAAAAAGAACACATAGCATAACAAAGGCAACGATTTTTAATTGAAATTTCTTTTTAATAAATATTATTTTTCTCTGTATTTTTTCTGCCATAAAAACCCCTAGAAGGTATAGTTGTATTTTATTTGTAAAATTCTTTCTGCTTTGTTATTCAAATTACGCACGGCAAAATCAAGGGCGAAAAATTCCGAAACATAAAATCTTAAACCGGTATTCACTCGGGAAGTTTTTATAGAACGAATATTATCCCACTCAACCATAAGGTTTAAATAATCGGTAATATCATAATTCAAAGAGGTAAAAGCGTGCAATTTCCTAAATTCAAAACCATCTGTAGTAACATTTGCTCCGTAATTGAGCATTAATCCTTCAAAAAGAACTTCCTGCGTAGCAGATAAATAAAGCCCTTTTGCAAGTTGCAAGTATTTATCTTCTTCGTGATTATAATAAAATCCTTGATTGTTAAAACCGATTGCAAGCATTGGCCAAGTTTCACTTCCATCATACATTTGAAATTTTAATTGTAAAGAAGGGGGTAAAACTTTTATATCTTCATCATTCGTGCCGACTATATGCTCCAAAGTGATACCTGTTCCTATGGAAAAGCGGTCAAAAGGAGTAAAAGTAAAGAAGGTTACAAGGCCCCCTTCGCTAAAGATACGGCTGGTTGCTGTAAAAGTTTTTACAGGGGAAACTTTTGCTGTCGGAGTATCTATTAAATATTCTTCTATCCGTGTAGCATTTAAAGTGCTTACCAGTAATATAAGAGGTAAAATAAATAATAGTTTCTTTGTCATTTTACTCTATAAAATTTCTCGGATCTTTTAAAATAGGTTTCATAATAAGGCGAATATTTTGCAAAAGATAAGTTTCTTTTGTCGCCATAAAATCGTTTTGGTCATGAGGAAATTCAAGCATGACTTTGCCGTTATTTATTTCATCTAAATTGTAAACAATACCCTTTCTCCAAATATCAATGCGGGCATTTTCATCTTGAACTCTTGGATTCCAATGGTTAACTAAAACTACTTGTCCTTTTTTCAAATCACTTGCTTGGGCGGCTCTGGTTTTATAAATAATATTTTTTGTGCGAACGGTTTGCCCGGCTTTTGGACCATTTTTTAATACTACTTCGCTATAGCCATTTTTATCCGGATTAGAAGGAGTATAGGCCAAAGAATAATAAGCATAAAATTTATCTTCATATAAGAAAGGGGCAAAAGCAGAATATCTTATTCTGTTTTCATAAGAAGCTTTTTTAGAGCGGTTATAAGTAGAGGCTTCGTCTGCCTGTTTTTGCTTATTTGTTCTTGGCGCATTAGATCCTATGCAAGCACAAAAGCAAATAGTCGCAATTAAAAATAAATATAAAGATAAAGTTTTTTTCATAGAATAGATTCTCCTTTAATATCTTGTGCCACAATTAAGGGCATATTATTAACTTCAAGTTTATAAACAGCTTCACAGCCAAATTCTTTAAAAAGCACAACTTCACTTTTTTTAACACATTTTGCGTAAAGGGCGCCAAGCCCGCCAAAGGCAAGTAAATAAATAACTTTACCTTTCATTGCTTCTTTAACATCTTGGCAACGCTCACCTTTGCCTATAATACCAATTATACCCGTTTTTTTGATAAAAGGGGGAGTCCATTTATCCATACGGGCACTGGTTGTCGGTCCGCAACTGCCACTTTTATGGCCCGGCCTCGTCGGAGAAGGCCCCATATAAAAAATTGTTTGATTTTTTAAATTTAAGGGGTAAAAATTTTCTTCCACCATTTTTTTATGGGCTTTATCGCGCATGGAAAAAATTGTTCCGCTTAAAAAAATTTGCGTGCCGGCTTTTATATTTTTTATTTTTTCTAAATTTAAAGGAGTTTTTAAATGTATCATAAGACCTCTTTTATATGTCTTGAAACATGGCAACTTATATTTACGGAAACAGGTAAACTTGCAGTGTGGCAAGGTTCCTGTTCGATAAAAACACCTAAAGCAGAAATATTACCGCCTAAACCTTGTGGCCCGATATTTGTTTTGTTTATTTCTTTAAGTAAATCTTTTTCTAAACCTGCGTAAAGTTTATTTTTATTAAAATTATTTATTTTTCTAAGCAAGGCCTTTTTGGCAAGCTGGGCGGATCTTTCAAAATTCCCACCGATACCGATTCCCACAACAAAAGGAGGGCAAGCACTTGCCCCGGCAGTTCTAACGGCAGATAAAATAAAATCTTTTATGTCTTGGATACTTGCACTTGGGGCAAACATTTTTAAAATACTTTTATTTTCAGATCCGGCCCCTTTAAGCAAGAGAGAAATTTTTAATTTATTTCCTTCTGCAAAAGAATAATGGATAATTGCCGGCGTATTATCATTTGTGTTTTTTCGTTTAAAAAGAGGGTCTTTTACGATAGATTTTCTTAAATAACCTTCTTTATAACCTTGTTTAACTCCGTCGTTAATTGCTTTTGTTATATTGCCTTTAATAAAAATTTCACTACCGATTTCAACAAATAAAATAGCCGTTCCTGTATCTTGGCAAAGTGGATACATTTCCGTTTTTGCGATTTTGGCATTTTCAAGCATTAAGGCCGTTAAATGCTTAGCTATACCTTTTTGTTTTGTTTGAGATTTTTTTATAGCCAGCAAAACATCACTTGGCAACTCGTGCGCTGCTTTTATACACATTTTTTTTACTGCATTTGTGATATCTTTTGCTTCTATAATTTTCATAAAATTTCCTTTAAAGTTTGTTTGAAAACTTTTTCAATTAAACTTTGCGTTGGTCTTTTTATAAAATTATTTTTAATTAAAAGTTTACTTATTTTATCTCTTTTAATAATTTCTGCTTTTACTTGCGCATAAACTTGTTTAGAGGTTATTTTTATAGTTGCAAGGCCTTCTTTTTGGGCTTGGGCAGCAACAGCTGCAGCTTGAAGGGGGTAAACTTCTATATCTTTTGAATCCGGTAAAATATGATGGCGGTTTAAGGTAGTATCTTGCGCTCTTTTTGCAATGGCTTTTGCTGCGGCAAGAGCCATAGTATCTGTTATTTTTTTTGCTCCGCAAAGTAAGACGCCTTTTAAAATACCCGGGAAACAAAGGGAATTATTTATTTGATTCTCAAAATCTCCTCTGCCGGTTCCTACTATAAACGCCCCTGCTTTTATTGCTTGTTCCGGGTAAATTTCCGGCACGGGATTTGCGCAGGCAAAAACAATTGCACGTTTTGCCATAAGTTTAATTAATTCCGGGGCAATAATATCCGGTCCCGGTCTAGAAAAAGCAATCAAAACATCGGCATCTTTAAAAGCTTCTTCTTTAGAATTTATTTGTTTTGCATTTGTTTTTTGACAAAGACCCCATTGTTTATAATAAGAAGGATTATTTTTTAAATCTGTTCTGTTTTCATTTAACGGACCTTTAGAGTCAAATAAAATCATATTTTTTGCATCTGCCCCAAGGGCAAAAAGAAAACTTGCAATACTTGTATTAGCAGCGCCGGCACCAAATAAAATTATTTTAATTTTTTCAATTTTTTTACCGGCAATTTTAAGAGCATTTATTAAAGCTGCGCAAGTTATACAGGCAGTTCCTTGGGCGTCATCATGCCAAACGGGTATAGGGCAAGTTTCTTTTAGTTCATCTAAAACTTTATAGCAATTGGGCTGGCTGATATCTTCAAGATTAATTGCGCTGTAAGAAGGGCTTACCATTTTTGCAAAATCAATAATTTTAGTTGCTTGATTTTGGCCGTTTTCATCGCGGGAATCAATACATAAAGGGTCGGCATCAATTGCGCCAAGGCGGTTCATTAAAAGGGCTTTGCCTTCCATAACAGCCAAGGCCCCTTTAGGACCGGTATTACCAAGCCCTAAAACGCGGCTTCCATCGCTGATAATAGCAACTTTACCTGCGCGGTTAGTTAATTTATAAGAATTTTCTTCTTTATCTCTTATTGCCAATGTCGGTGCGCTTACACCGGGGGTATACCAAATATTTAACCAAGCCGGGCCCCAAAAAGCCGCTTTAGGCAAACTTGTAATTTTACCTTTATACATTTCATGCATCAAAAGAGCCATCTTGGAATAAAATAAGGTCTTAAACGCATCTCTTTTTTTAGGAGATATATCTTTTGGTAAGCATTGTTCTAAATTACTTAAATCTATTTTTATTTTCATAAATTTATAGGGTGGCATTTATTTTATCTTTTAAATTTTCTGCCATTTGTTCTTTTTCCATTTTCTCTTGTTCTTGAGCAAGTTTTTTAAGTTTTTCTTGTTTTTGCTTAAAGTGATTTATCTCATCAACAATTCTAGTTACTCCGCTGAAAGTTTCAATTTCACCACTTTGTATTAAAATTGTTTTTTGAGGGAATCGTTTTTGATCTTCCGGATCTACAGAGATAAGAATAGTTTTTTCATCCTGAAGCATTTGATTGAAAATTTGGGGATTCAAATCCACAACAAATTGGAAATTGGTAGGTTTTGTGTTTTGGGAAAATTTCTTGCCTTGTAATTGCTCGGGATAATTTAAGAAATTAAAATCATCAGATTGAATACCAAAAGTTAAAATGGTATCAGATAAAGAATTGTAGGCCGGTATCATTATTTTGCCATTATATCTGCCGGAAACGAGTAAATAATTATAATTTTTCTGCATATTATTATTTACTTTAGGCAGTTTATCCTGCAGTTCTTGGTCACAGTGTTCTATCTTATCAGAATTTTCTTCTTGAGTTTCTTGTTGTTGAGCAGATTTCGGCTGATTAATATCTTCTTGCACAGCAACTTCATCCGGTGCCGAACAGGCAACATCAATTTGGGGATCCCATTTTGTAGGGTCAAAAGTATTTTGTGGTGGTTTGGGTGGGAAAGGAGGTTCGGGGTTAGGATTATCTTGCCCGCCTTGATTATTTTGTCCGTTTTGAGAATTATTATTAGAATTGGAATTAGTTTGGTTGTTTATATAAATAGTATTTAATCTAGAAGATACTAAGCCAGCTTGAGTTTCAAAAGGCAATCCGTTAATATCTAGCTTATCGGCAATAGCATTATTGCTATAAAAAGGATTCATAATTCTATTAAGATATTTACTTGCCGAAGCAGAAACCCTATTTGTATTTGTTCCGTCATTAAATAAAATGGATTGTTCTTCCTGCTGAGGGGAATTTTCTTTAATATATTTAGAGGCCGTTGCTTTTGCTAAAGGTTGTTCTAAGTTTTTACCCGGAGTTAAGAACACAAAAGGATTAGGGGAAATAATATCTAACATTTTTTTTCTTGCTGCGAGTTTTGTTTCATAAGGGTCTAACTGCGAAGTTTCGTAAAGCCCTTCCATAAGGAAATCTTCAAAAGGTTCTTGCTTTACGGGAGATTCTTTTATTTCTTGCGAAGGATCATAAGTTTCTGGGTAAACTTCTTCTTGGGCATATTGTATGGTGCCTTTTTCATCATAATAATTTCTATCGGAAACAGGGGTTTGCAGGCCTAAAATACCTTCAATATTTTTAGGAGCAAGGGCTTGCTGAGATCCTTTTTTAGTAAGGGTATTTTTTACTTGCAGATTATTTTTTATTTGGGAAAAGCTAGCTTGCCCCTTTTTCTTATTTGGGCTATAGAATTTCTTAAACAAATTAAAATAATGAGTAAAGGGGTTTTCGGTTTTTAAAGGCAAAGTTTCTTGTTTTTGTTTTGTTTGCTTAGCAGGGTTAGTTTTATCTTGAAAAATTAAGGGCAGTGAAAGGAAAATAACAACTAATAAGCCCACTATATAAAGAATAATTATTTTACTTGAAACCGAACCATTTTTTTTATTTTTCTTTTTCATAAAAAATACCTCTAATTATATTATTAATAATTAATATATTTTTTACAAGTAGTAAAATAAAAAACCACTCCTATAGGAGAGTGGTTCTTAAAACTTCGGGGTCGACGGGATTTGAACCCGCGGTCTCTGCCTTGACAGGGCAGCGTGTTAGACCAGGCTACACCACGACCCCTAAAATCTTTATAATTTTATTTTATCTTTTTATTTTTATTTCGTCAACTAATTTTTAAAATCGCCCCAAAGTATTTGTTCTAACTCTAAAGAAAAACCTGTTTTTTCTTTAACGATTTTTTGCACTTCTTTCATTAAATTTCTTATATCTTGGGCTGTTGCTTTATTATAGTTGATAATAAAACCGGCATGTTTTTGGGCTACTTGTGCCCCACCGATAGTTAGTCCGCGCAAATTACAGGAATCTATTAATCTGCTTGCATAATCACCTACGGGTCTTTTAAAAACACTGCCGGCAGAAGGGTATTCCAAAGGTTGTTTTAGTTTGCGCTTTGCTAAAATTTCTTCTCTTAAATTTTTATCGGCGGGTTCTGTTAAAGCCCAGGTGGCACTTAAAATTAAACAATTTTCAAGCCCTTTTACTTTGCGATATTCTGCTTTTACTTCTTCTTTTTTTATGGTTTTAACTTGTCCGTCTTTTAGCACTTCAACACTTGTGATATTTTGCCAAGTTTCGCCGTTAAAAGCACCGGCATTCATAAAAACGGCCCCACCGACACTTCCCGGTATGCCGGAAAGTTTTTCAAGCCCACCCAAATTATTTAATACAGATGTGGCAATAACTTTATCAAGCGGTGTTCCCGCAAGGGCGGTAATAGTGTTATTTTTTATTTTTATCTTTTCAAAATCTTTTAAACAACAAACAAGCCCTTTTATACCTAAATCACCGACAAGAATATTTGAGCCAAGCCCTAAAATATAAAAATCAAGTTTATTTTCTTTGGCAAAATTAATTGCCTGTTTTATTTCTTCAATATTTTTAGGAAGGCAAAAATACTGCGCTTTACCACCTGTTTTATAGGTTGTAAAGTTTGCCATAGAAATATCTTTCTGTATAAAAAGTGCTTGTTCTTTTGCTTCCATTTTAATATATTATATAAAAGAAAGGGGGAAAATAACTATGGTTCATCCAAAAGCAGGCACATTAAGCGAAGAAAAAATTGATTTAGAGATTTTAAGAAAGAATTTTTTTGAGCCAAAAGGTGATATCTCAAAAGTAAAATTTGGCACATCCGGCCACAGAGGTTCTTTGGGGCAAGGTTTTTGTGCTAAACATGCCGAGGCAATCGCCCAAGCTGTTGCCACTTTGCATAAAGAAGAGGGGCTTTTAGGTAAAATACTTGTTGGCGGGGACACCCGTTTAATGAGCAAAACTACTGCTGAAATTTGCGCCCAAGTTTTAAGTGCCAATGGACTAAAAGTTGTTTTACCCTCTATTGCTGTGCCAACACCTGTTTTTTCCTTTGAAATTTTATCCGGCAGAGTTTGCGCCGCTTTAAACGGCACTGCAAGCCATAATCCCCCACAAGATATGGGGCTAAAATATAATCCTTCAAACGGCGGGCCTGCTTCAAGTGTTTTAACTAAAAAGATTGAAGAACTCGCAAATTACTATTTAGAAAATCCGCAAAAAATTCAAAAAATTTCTTTAGAAGAAGCCCGCAAAAAAGGCCTTGTTGAAGATTGTGATATTATTACCCCTTATGTTAAAGCCCTTGGCAAAAAAATAAATTTTGATATTATTGGTAAAAGTTCTCTTAAAGTGGCAATAACACCGCTTGGCGGGGCAAGTCTGCCTTTTTATAAAGAAATTATAAAAAGATATAAACTTAAAAATGTAGAGTTAGTCCTTAGCGAGCAAAACCCCGATTTTCATTTTATACCTTTAGATCACGATGGCAAAATAAGGATGGATCCTTCTTCTGTTTATCCTATGAAACCGCTTATTGAACTTGCAAAAAATGGTGATTATGATTTTGTCGGTGCAAGCGATCCGGATGGCGACCGCTTTGGTTGTGTTACAAGAAAAGGTGGCCTTATCGCACCAAATCATGCTTTATGTGTTATGCTTGATTATATGGCAAGAAAATCTAGCAAGGAGGCACCTAAAAAAGTCGGGCGCACCCTTGGCACAACTATGCTTATGGATAAAATTGCCAAAAATTACGGCCTTGGTATTGAAGAAGTTAATGTCGGTTTTAAATATTTTGTTGACGGCCTTTTAAATAAAGAACTTTTGATGGCAGGCGAGGAAAGTGCCGGCATGTCTATTACAGATTGGGTAACCGAAAAAGATGGCATTTTGGCCGTTTGCCTTTTGCTTGAAATTATGTGTTTTACCGGCCAAGATATTGCCGGCCTTTACGAGCAATTAACTGCTCTTTACGGCAAATCTTATTATACCCGTGTTGATAGTCCGGCCCAGCCCGAAATAAAAGAAAAATTTAAAAATCTTAAAGCTGAAAATTTTGCCGAATTAAAAACTTTTGCCGGGCAAGAAATTTTACATGTTAGAGATACGGATGGCATAAAGATTTATTTAAAAGATTCCTGGCTGCTTGCCCGCGCTTCCGGAACGGAAAATATTATTAAACTTTACGCTGAAACTTTTAAAAGCCAAGAATATCTTGATACTTTAATATCCTCCGGCAAAGAATTGTTTGCCCTATAATTTGCCCTTGTCAAAATAGCAAACATGAGCTATACTTATAGTAGAAGCTTTTTAAGAGGTAGAGTTAAGATATTTATATATAAAATTAGCATCTATTTTAATATTAATAAAAGCCCTTATTTACTTTTTAAAAAGTAAATAGGGGCATTTTTTATAAAGGAGTTAAATTATGGATAAGAGAAAGAAAAAAAAGAAGGGTTTTACCTTGATAGAAGTGCTTGTGGTGGTATTAATAATTGGCATCTTGGCAGCAATTGCCTTTCCGAGTTATACAAAAGCGGTAGAAAAGAGCAGAACACGCGAAGCCGTTCAAGTATTATCAACAATTGCCTTAGGGGAACAGAGAGAAAAACTTGCAAGATATAAATATACAAACGAGGTTGATAAATTAGATTTGGCCTATACAAACTTCTCTGATGGCAGTAAGGCAACCGGAAGCACTTTTGACGGCGAGTTTTTTGATTATACGGTATTTGGCGAAGATAGGCAAGCGGCTTTTGCACAAAGAAATAATAATGAATATACTTTATCGGTTGATTATTTAACAAAAGAAATATTTTGCCGTCCAAGCAGTCATTTCGTTTGTCAAGAATTAGGTGTTCTTGAAGGTCCTACAATGTCAAATTATGATACTTCAAATATTCAAAATTGGAGTGCTGTAGATTTTGTGGGTTTCCTTAAGGAGATCTTACCGGATAATTGGGCATCAGGTTGCGGAAATGATTTACATTGCTTACAAGATGCAATAAAAGATCTTTGTGCCGATGATGGACAAGGAACCTGTTTAAATGCTATGGGTAAACGCATTAGAGGCGCAGATGGCTATGAATATTTTTGGGGCACTTGGGATGGAAACTTGGTTTTAAATATAAATGATTATGCAACCAGACCATTTTTTGCCCAAGTATTTATTCAAAACAATGGAAATATATATCTTAGAGGAAATAAAAACCATTCCGCAGAACAAACAGCAGCAATAGCAGAAGAACTTGGTTTACCTCCTAGCAGATATGGCACAAATGGTGATTGGGTGTTTTATGGCTTATATGAAGAAATGTTATAATAAAATTTTTATATAACAAAAAGCCCTGTCCTATAACTAAATAGAACAGGGCTTTTTATATTCTTTATTTTGCTTAAAACTTATCTTACGCTACCTGGCCCCCAAGGAGAATCATAAATTTCAGGTTGGGGGGGGACATAATCATGACCGCGGCCTTGTTTGGTAGTATCTCTTTTTGTTCCAAAATTATATTTAGGATTTTGTTTCTTCTTTTGGATTTCTTGTAAGGCAGTCATAAATTTTTCATCTCTGCTTACTAATTTTTTAGTGCCAAACGGAACATATTTATAAATTTCTTGCGGTAAAGTGAAATTTAAAACACCATTGTTAAATTTAATAGTTGTTTCATTTTTGCTTGTTCTGGCAATACTGATAATATCAAATAAAGCAAGGTCATAAGTTAAACCGGCTTTAGCATTTTTTAAATTTGCTTCAATAACTCTTAAAGCGGCAGCTTTAACTAATAATTCTTGGTGATAAGCAGCATTAGGCCATTCTTTATGTTCCTTAATGCTAACAATCATCGGGCTTTCTTTATTGATATCATAAAGGGCAATATTTGGGTTTGCTTTGTAATATTGACTAAGCAATGCAATATTTTTGTTTACTACTTTATCTAAATAATTTGATAAAGTAAGTTTTGGATTATTTCTTTTTTCAATTTTAAAAGCATAGGTATCTTCAAGTAATTTGATAATGTTTTCTTGATATCCGTTAATAATTTTATTAAGTTCTTGTTTGCTTAAATTAAAATCAGGGCTAATATTCGGATTGGCGACAATTTTTTCGTAAAGGTCATAATGATCTTTAAAAGATTTTTGTGTGTTTTCAGATGGTAATAAAATCTTTTCTAAAGCTATAGCCCCGCTGTCGCTTAAAAGACTGGCTAAATCTTTTTTACTTAATAATTGCTCAAAGGCAATTTCGGCCGCTTCTATCTTAGAAGAGTCCTTAGCAAATCCTAAAGTTTGCGCGCTTACTGCAAAAATAACTGCTGTTGTGATTGTTAAATATTTTTTCATACTAAAAGTATAGCGTTTCTATAGAGAAACTACAAGGGTCAAAGGACCTAAAATAAAATAGGTCTTTTGGCCCATAAGATTTTGTTGCAATTTTTATGGAAAATTAATTTATTCCCACTCAATAGTGGCAGGCGGTTTAGATGTTATATCGTAAATAACCCTGTTTACTCCGCTCACTTCTCTAACAATTCTTTGCGAAACAATATCTAAAACATCATAGGGTATTTTGGCCCAATCGCAAGTCATGGCATCAAGGGAGTTTACGGCTCTTAGTCCAATGGTGTGGAAATAAGTTCTTGAATCTCCCATCACGCCGACACTTCTTATATTGGGTAAAAAGGCAAAGTATTGCCATATAGCGCGGTCTAAATTATGTTTTTTAATTTCTTCCCTAAAGATAAAATCACTTTTTTGAATAATTTCAAGTTTTTCTTTTGTGATTTCGCCAAGACATCTAACGGCAAGGCCAGGCCCTGGGAAAGGTTGCCTAAATACCAAATCTTCCTCAAGGCCAAGTTCTAGACCAAGTTGGCGCACTTCATCTTTAAATAATAGGCGTAGCGGTTCAAGCAGTTTAAATTGCATATTTTTGGGTAGTCCGCCCACATTGTGGTGGCTTTTAATAACTTCTGCAGTTCCTGTGCCGCTTTCAATAACATCAGGGTAAATTGTGCCTTGTAAAAGATAATCAATTTTGCCAAGTTTTTTTGCTTCTTCTTCAAAAACTTTAATAAACTCAGCGCCGATAATTTTGCGTTTTTTCTCCGGGTCAGTTACACCTTTAAGAGCATTTAAAAAGCGTTCTTCGACGTTAACTCTAATCAAATTCATATTAAAACGCTTGCGGAAAATATTTTCGACATCGTCGCCTTCTTTATAGCGCAGTAGCCCGTGGTCCACAAAAACGCAAGTTAAGTTATTGCCTATTGCCTTATGCACCAAAAGGGCCGCCACAGAAGAATCTACCCCGCCTGAAAGGGCGCATAAAACTTTTTTATCTTTAAGTTTTTCTTTCAGTTCTGAAATTTGATTTTCTTTATAATTACCCATAGTCCAAGTAGGTTTTAAATTGCAAATATCGTAAAGGAAATTTTGTAAGATTTGCATACCGGCCTGAGTATGGGCAACTTCCGGGTGAAACTGCACGCCGTAAATTTTCTTTGCATCATTTTCAATAATACAGGCAGGGCATTGTTTGCTCAGAGCAGTTATTTTAAAATCTTTAGGCAGAGTTTCAACATAATCGCGGTGGCTCATCCAGCAGATAGTTTTCTCTTCCACATTATTTAAGAGTTTTGTATCTTCTTTTTTTATAAGTTCTACTTTGCCATATTCTTTAAAATCAGGGCTAACAACTTTACCGCCGAGTGTTTGCGCAATTAATTGAAGGCCGTAGCAAATACCTAAGATAGGTATATTAAGTTTAAATAATTCTTTTTGGACTTTTGGTGCGTTTTGTTCGTAAACACTTGCAGGCCCGCCGGTAAAAATTATAGCTTGCGGTTTTTTGGCAAGAGCTTCTTGATAGATTTTATTCCAAGGCACAACTTCGCAGTAAATTTTTAATTCTCTAACTCTTCTTGCAATAAGCTGGTTATATTGTCCTCCGAAATCGGCTATTAAAACAAAATTATTTTGCATAGTTTGCCTCGTTTTTAGTCATAATTAAATCGTGCGGATGTGATTCTTTTAGTCCTGCAGTGGTAATTTGCACAAATTTACTTTTTTTGTAAAAAGTTTCCAAATCTTTTGCTCCGGTATAACCCATAGCAGCGCGAAGTCCGCCGATAAGTTGATAGGAAACTTCTTCTATTGTTCCTTTATAAGGCACCATACCTTCAACGCCTTCGGCCACAAGTTTTTTTGTGTTTTGTTGGAAGTATCTATCGCTAGAGCCTGCTTTCATAGCGGCAGTTGAACCCATACCTCTGTAAAGTTTATAGGCCTTGCCGTTAACTATGACTTTTTTGCCGGGTGCTTCTTTACAAGCGGCAAAAAGTCCTCCAAGCATACAAACACTTGCCCCTGCCGCTAATGCCTTTGCAATATCACCGGAATATTTTATACCGCCGTCGGCAATAACAGGTATATTATATTTTCTTGCAACTTTTGCGCACTCATAAACCGCACTTAATTGTGGCACACCTACGCCTGCAACAATGCGTGTTGTGCAAATTGCACCTGGCCCAATACCGACTTTAATGCAGTCTGCCCCTGCTTTGATTAAGGCAAGGGTTGCTTCAGCCGTTGCCACATTACCTGCAATAATTTGGGTTTTAGGAAAATTCTTTTTTATTTTTTTAACGGCTTCTATTACACCTTTTGAGTGCCCGTGTGCCGTATCAATAGTCAAAATATCTACGCCTGCTTGGATAAGGGCTTTTGCGCGCTCAAGCATATCTTGCGTAATGCCAAGGGCCGCGCCTACAAGTAGATTTTGCTTTTTAACTTTTTTAACTTGGCTTGCTTGTTCTTTGATAGACATATTTTTGTGAATAATACCAATACCGCCGGCTTTTGCAAGACTTGTGGCTGTTTGATATTCGGTAACGGTATCCATACCGGCACTCATCAAAGGAATAGCAAGTTTAATTTTTTTTGTTAAATTGGTTTTTAAATTAACTTCTCTTGGCAATACTTCAGAGTATTGGGGAACTAGCAAAACATCATCAAAGGTTAAACCTTGTTTTAAAAATTTATTTTCCATAGGACCTCGGCTTTTTATTTATTATACTAAAAAACTAGACAAAGCCCTTTTTTAGCATTGACAAAGTAAAGTAAAAAATAATATAAAATGATTATGTCTTGATAAAAACATAGGGGGTAATATGGGACAAAAAGCAATAGAAATTATAGAAGAAGGCAATCTTAATAAAAAAGAATTGCTTGAAAAATTACAACGCGCTTATGCAGATGAGTGCCTTGCCTATATTCAATATTGGGAAGGCGCAAGATTGCCTGTTGGTATTATGCGAACAAAACTGGTTGAAGAAATGCAGGAGCACGCTAATGAAGAACTTGAGCACGCAAATTTAATAGCCAAAAGAATAATGGAGCTTGGCGCAACACCGATTGTTGGCCCGCAAGAGTGGTTAAAAAAGAGCACTTGCGGTTATTTAGAACCGATGGATAGCAATATTATGGTTCTTCTTGAGCAAAATATTTCAAGCGAGCGTTGTGCTATGGAAGTTTACAGGGAACTTGCCGATTTTACGCGCGGTAAAGATGATATTACCTATAAACTAGCCGTTAAAATTTTGGAAGAAGAAACAGAGCATGAACAAGACCTTGAAGATATAAGAAATGATATGGAGAAAATAGATAGTTAATTAAAAATATTAATTATTTATAGACAAATAACCACAGCTTTTGCTGTGGTTATTTTTAAAGACCCTTGACTTTTTTGTATATTGGGGCTACAATACCTATATCGGTTATTCGGAGCTTTTCTATGAAGAACTTTATAAGTATTTTATCTCTTATGCTTATTTTCGGCACTGCTTTTGGGGGAGTGTTTGATAGTGATGCCATGTCTAAACTAGGGCAAGAATTAAATGCCGGTTTAGAAGAAATTAAAGAAGAAAATGAGTGGGATAAAAAAGAAAAGAAGGCTAAAGCTGATATGGAGTATAAAGAACAAATAAGACAGGCAAAAATTGCACTTCAAAGAGATATGGAAAATTTTATTCGCAAACATTCTGCCACTATTGCCGTTAATGATTTTTATAGAGAAAATTATATCCATAAAACACCTGCCTGTGAATTTAGCTTATATTATATGGAAACAGGAAATAAAGGAAATCGTTTATTTTATCGTTGTCCTGTTAAGGTGCCTCTTAGCAGATATAAGGAAGTTCAAGATTACCGCCTTATAGGTAAAGAAAGCAGTTATGATAGTATTCTTTATATCTTAAGCAGTTCAGCTGATTATCGTAAAGGTGTGGGGGTTAATTTTACTTTTCCACCGGAACACAGGCAGGCAAATTGTTTAGGGTATAGTTTCTTTTTCTTTGAAAATCCTAAAGAAGATTTAAAGAAGAATAAGGCGCAGGCAGTTTCTCTTGAATTTATAAAATTAAAAACTTGGAAAATTGATGATTATATAGAAGATTCCAATTTTGTTTGTGAGGAAGGTCGTTAAAATTTGTTAAAATATTGTAGGTTTTAATAAAAATGATGGAGGTGTTTATTATGAAGAAGATAGCAGTTGCAATTATGTCAGTTTTAATTTTATCGCTATTTGTTTTTGCCGGCAGATTCGATAATGAAAAAATGTCTAACTTTGGCAAAGAGGTAAATAAAACTCTTGAGCGGGCTAAAAAAGCTAGTGAAATTGGAAATACCTCCGAAAAAGAATTAATCAGACAGGCAAGAGAGCAAATTCGCAAAGATATGATGAACTATCTGAAAGGCTTTGCGCCGGAATCTGAAACAATGTTTTATGGTGAATATTATTTGGAGAATGCTCTTGATAAAATACCTCAGTGCGAATATACCGTATATTATTTAGATGCAGGATATGCGGTTAATCACTTATTTTATCAATGCCCTACTCAAATTGTTAAAAGAGGCATCTTTTTTCTTCACGTTAAAGATATTAATGACTATCGCTATGTAAAGGGCAACTTTAATAAAGGGACAATATTATTTGTCTTAGGAGATCCTTCAGGTTACCACGACGGCCGCGGGTTAAATGTTGTTTATCCACCGAAAAAACATTATAAGGAATGTGAAGATGATGCTATATATTTCTTTAAAGAAATTAAAGATGATATTGAGCAAAAACCCGATCTTAAAATTCCGCTACAGTTCAAGAAGTTAAAAACTTGGAAGGTTAATGATTATCTTAAAGATACGAAGGCTCTTTGTACAATGTAAAAACAAAATGTTATTTAAAAAATACCCCTTGCTAAATTGCTTGGGGTATTTTTTATAAAGTTTCGGTTAAATTTGTTGTTATAGTGTTTTCTTCTTCAACAAGTTCTAGCAGGCGTTTATCGCTGGGGTATTCCACCATTTCTTTTGCTTTGTTTATGGAAACCCAGTTAATTGCCAAAATTTCCGAAGGGTCGTGCTTGCCTATACGGCCAAGTTTCTTCATTAAATACCATTGCACTACTTTACGCACATATCTGCCTTTTAAAGTAAAAGCATATCTTACTTTTAAGAGTGGTTTAACAATAGAAGCTTTATAGCCGGTTTCTTCAAGCACTTCTCTAAGAGCTGCTTGACGCGGGGTTTCGCCTTGTTCTATATGGCCTTTTGGGAAAGTCCAAATCTTGCGGCCCTTCATGCTTTTAACTTGCACTAGAAGGACTTTATTATTTTCTAAAATAACTCCGCCGCAAGAAAACTCCGCAAACATTTATTTCTCCTGTTCTAAAATTTTGGCCAGTCCGTAAAGTTTATTTTCTTCAAAATAATTGCCGTAAAATTGAATACCGATAGGCAAATTATTTTTATCTTTACCAAAAGGTATTGTTAAAGCCGGCAGCCCAGCCATATTAGCAGGCACCGTATATAAATCTGCCAAGTATAAATCAAGAATATTATTTATTTTTTCGCCGATTTTGAAAGCTGTGCTTGGAGAGGTCGGCATTAAAATAATATCTACTTCTTTTAAGGCACGCTTGAAATCTTGTTTAATAATTTCTCTTACTTTTTGGGCTTGCAAATAATAATCTTGGGCATGTGCGCTACCCAAGCAGTAAGTTCCGGTCATAATTCTGCGTTTAACTTCCGGCCCAAAGGCTGCTCTGTTTTTAAGATAAGTTTCTTCTAAATCTTTTGCGGTTTTATCTGCGTAGCCGTATCTTAAGCCGTCAAAGCGGGCAAGGTTACTGCTGGCTTCACTGCCGGCTAAGATATAATAACAGGGGGAAGAATATTTTGCATAAGGTAAGGTAATATCCTTAACTTTAAAACCCTGTTTTATTAAAACTTCTTTTGCTTTGTTTAAGGCAGATAGAATTTCCGCATTTAAGCCGGCCAAAAAGTCAGTTGGCATGCCGATAGTTAAATTTTTAATATCTTCTTCTTTTAAAACAAAAGGTTTTGTATAGGAAGAATCTTTTTTATCTTCTGCGCTTATGATACTTAAAATTAAAGCATTGTCTTGGCTGTCTAAAGTGATGGGAGCAATTTGGTCTAAACTTGAAGCAAAAGCAATAAGCCCGTATCTTGAAACAGAACCATAAGTGGGTTTAACACCGCAAACACCGCAGAAAGAAGCCGGTTGTCTAACTGAACCGCCTGTATCACTGCCAAGGGCCACGCTAACCATACCGCTTGCAACGGCTGCGGCACTGCCACCGCTTGAACCACCGGGCACTCTTGTTAAATCGTGTGGGTTTTTAACTGCACCGAAGGCGGAGTTTTCATTAGAAGACCCCATGGCAAATTCATCCATATTTGTTCTGCCGATAATAATGGCATCTTCTTTTAAAAGTCTTTCCACTACACTTGCATTATAAGGAGCAACAAAATTTTCAAGCATTTTGCTAGCGCAAGTTGCTTTATGGCCTTTATATAAAATATTATCTTTTATGGCTATAGGCACTCCGGCAAGACGGCCTCTTTTATCAAGAGGTTTTGCGTCAATTTCAGCCGCTTTTTTAAGAGCTTCTTCTTCAAAAACCTCTAAAAAGGCATTGATTTTTGGGTTTAATTCTTTTATTTTGTTTAAACTTTCCTGAACGACTGCTAAAGCACTTGTTTTGCCTTCTTTTATTTCTTTTGCTATTTGACGGGCTGTTTTCATAAAACTTTCTTAACCTTTAAAAAATTATCTTTTTTATCATTAAAAGCGGCAGTTAAAGCGCCGGTATTTTCAAAAGATACAGGGGTATCTTCTCTTTGATAAGTGCAGGGGCTATTTTCTTTAGTGATAGGATTTTCTTTAATTTCCTGCAGTTTGGCAACCCAAGTCAAAACATCGCTAAGTTGTTTTGTGTAAAGGTTTGCCTCTTCTTCGGTTATTTCAATTTTGGCAAGTTTTGCCGTTTTTTTAATTTCATCTAAAGTTATCATATATACTATTGTATCAATTTTGGGGAAGGCAGGCATTAATGGCTTCTAAAAAATCTACCTGACTATCGTTAAAATGCTCTTTTTGCATTTTGCAACCTTCCGATGTGATATAGCGATAATGCCAAGGTTCAAAAGCATATCCTGTTTTTTCTTCTTGCCCTTTGGGAAAGGATAAACTAAAACCATACTTACAGGCATTTTCTTTAAGCCAGGCATATTCTTTAGTGTTAACAAAACTATCTTCCACGCTATTTATATCGGCAGCAAGCCCAAGTTGGTGTTGGGAAGCCCCAGGTCTAGCCACATATTTATCTGCGTGGGCTTGTCCTCTTGTTTGCACGCTTCTGTTAAAAAGATATTCTTGACGCGAGTAAGGCCTAAAACCGGAAAGTATTCCCAAACTTATACCGTCTTGCTTGGCGGCTTCAGCCATTTTATCAAAGGCTTCTTTGGTTTGTTTTCTAACGGCATATTTACCCTCGCCTATTAAATCTTGCGGGTTATAATCCGCCGGAAGCAAATTTTTCTTATCTACAATATAAAAGAAATAAGGGTCTTTAATTGCTTGTTTTAAAAGTTGCTTGCCAAAGATTTTGCATTGTGGTTTTTTCCTAAAGAATTTAGCGTAAAAAATATCTTCTTCTGTTTCTTTTTCTACTTTATTGTTAAGAGTTCCTTTTAAAGCAGTTTTATCTGCATTAACAAATAAAACATTTTTATTAGTTAAAGCACGGCAAATCAAAGTGCCACAAACAAGGCAAAACATAAATAATAAAAATAATAATTTTTTCATAAGACAATTATATCATTTGTTTCAGTTTGTCTTCCATATCAGATAAGCTTTTCTCAATATCTTCTTGTGCGTGGATATCACTAAAAGCCAAAGACCCATTAGTATAAGAAAAAATTATTGCCGAAGGATGATATTTTTTTAAAACTTTTACATAGTCATATCCCGGTTGCTTACTATAATAAGCAATGCCTTTTTGGCAATCGCCAAGTCCATTTTTTGCATGGCACACGCCATTTGCTTGGCAATAACTGCATTTGCCGCAAGAAGCGCAATAATGCACTTCTATCAAGCGTTTATTTATATCTCCTAATACTAAAGATTCTGTTGCTTTTACGGCATCTTTTATTTTTTGGTCAGGCAAGGTTTTATTGTTAACTCTAAAATCGCAAATATAGGCCTGGTCGCGAGTATCGGCAAAAAGTTGAAAATCTAACCAATTACTTCTGTTTTTATTATTTTCATCAAGGCGTTCGTTTAGTTTATTATAAACAAAAGTTCTTTCTAAAATAGTTTGTGCTTTATAGGCCTCGGAGTTATTGGCTTGGCGCATTTCACAATTTGTCACGTGGACTAAATAATCTTCTAAGGGGATAGTTTCTATTAAGTTAAAACTATCTTGAGTTTTTCTTATCGTTAAGGATAAGGGGCCTGTAAATTCAATTTCTCCGGAAGAACTTCTCGGTTTGAACTTAAAAAAAGGGGTTGTTTTTTGTGCTTCTTTTGATAAATTGATTTCTTCTGCAAAAATCGGCTGTCTGATGGCTCTTTGCGGGTCAATAGTTTCTTCAAAAGAGATATCATTATCAAATCCGCGTATAATATCTATTTTACCAGGAGTTTTTGCTATATTAATAGGGGCGTATAGCTCTTTTCCGTTTTCATCTCTTTCTATCAATGCTATATTAAACTTACCTTCAACAATTGCAATTTGAAGCCGAAAATCTTTGCTTATAGGGCCATAATAATATTCTTTATTGATTACAATGGCGTAGTTTTCCAAAAAAGTAATTTCCGTAGAATTGCTTTTACTTAAGGCAACTTTCAAATCTTTTGCCCCAAGCGGAGCAAGAAGTAATAAGGTAAATAAAGTTATAATTATTCTTTTCATATTTGTAGCCCTTGTTTTATAAATAACTATATCATTTGCTTTAATCTGTTTTCGGTTTCAATTAAATTATCTTCCAATTCCTTTTTTTCTTGTAAATTATCAAAGGTCAATGAAAGGTTGTTTGTATCTTTATAAGTAGCTATTCGGGCTTCCGGATGATATTTCTTTAAAACCTGTTCATAAGAGTAACCCTTTTTGCTGGTGTAATAAGCAATACCATTTTGACAAGAACCCATGCCATTTTTTGTTTTGCAGTGATTCGTTATTGAGCAGTAAGAGCAATTACCGCAATAGGCACAATAGTGTATCTTGATGACGTGATTATTCTTATCTAACAAAATTTTACCTTTTGTTTGCGCAACTGCGTTTTTAACACTTTGGCTTGGTAAAGTATTATTTTTTACACGCATTTTACAGATATAAGCTTGGTCGCGCTCGTCTGGTAGTAATTGAAAATCCCACCAGTTTTTAGAATTTTTATTTTTGCTATCCAATCTTTCTAAAATTTTACTAAACACAAAAGTTCTAGCTAAAATACTTTGTGCTTTATAGGCCTCTATATTATTAGCAACGCGCATTTCGCAGTTAGTAACATGAACTAAATAATTTTCCAAGGAAACAGTTTCTATGACATAAAAATGTGTTTTGCTTTGTTCTCTTGCCATTAAAATAAACGGACCGCTATATTCTATCCAATCCGAAAGATCAGAATTTTTATATCTAAAAAACGGGGTTGTTTTATTAGCTTCTTTTGTCCAGCTGACCGCTTTATAGGGGAATTTTTTTCTTTTTGCTTTTTCCGGCGAAACAATTGAACTGGAAAATAATCCGTCTTTAAAAGCGCGCACAACTTTTATTTTTGATTGGGTATAGCCAAAATCTCTTTGTTTTTCTTGTCCGTCTTTGTTATATTTTATCCAAAAGCGGACAGCTTCTTCGCCGAACATTTCCGCTTTTAAAGAGGTTTCTTTACTGAAAGGGCCGTAGTAATGGTCGTTGATAATAATGGCGTAATCTTCCAAAAAAGTAATCTCGGCAGTTTTTGTCTTGCCGATAAGCACACTAAAAGTTTGTGCGCTAAGCGGAGCAGTCAGTAAAAAAGCGCACATAAATAGAAATAGTTTCTTCATATGTCATAGTATATATCACATTTTTAAAAAAGTCTAGGGGCAAAAGGCCCAAAATTAAAATAGGTCTTTTTAGCCATATCATATTTCCTATTTTTGTATAATAAATATAAGCAGTATTTTAAGGGGGCTTTATGCCATTAGAGGAACTTAATTCAATAGTAGAAAAAGTTAGAAAAGCACAAAAAGAGTATAGCACATTTAGTCAAAGTAAAGTAAACAAAATCTTTCAAGCAGCAGCAATAGCCGCTTCCCGCGCAAGAATTGAACTTGCCAAATTTGCCGTTGAAGAAACAGGCATGGGCGTAATGGAAGATAAAGTTATTAAAAACCACTTTGCTTCCGAATATATTTATAACAATTATAAAGACACAAAAACCTGTGGCGTAATAAGTGAAGATGACTCTTTTGGTTATGCGCAAGTGGCAGAACCTATCGGCATTATCGCCGGTATTGTGCCAACAACAAACCCCACTTCTACTGCTATTTTTAAATCGCTTCTTGCTTTAAAGACAAGAAACGGCATAATTTTTTCACCCCATCCAAGAGCAAAAAAATCTACAATTATGGCAGCAAAACTTGTGCTTGATGCTGCTGTTAAAGCAGGTGCTCCGGAAGGTATTATCGGCTGGATAGAAAACCCCACAACCGAGTTAAGCGATGCTCTTATGAAGCACCCAGGAGTCAATTTGATTTTGGCAACCGGCGGGCCCGGTATGGTGCATGCGGCTTATAGTTCTGGCAAACCTGCAATCGGTGTCGGGGCAGGTAATACCCCTGTGGTAATAGATGAAACTGCCAATATAAAAATGGCTGTCAGTTCTATTATTATGAGCAAAACTTTTGATAATGGCGTTATTTGCGCAAGCGAGCAAGCCATAATAATTTGCGAACAAGTTTATAAAGAAGTTTTAGAGGAATTTAAACTACGCGGTTGCTATGTTTTAAAAGAAGAAGAAAAGCCGGCCCTTGCCAAAACCATTATGCCTGATGGGGTAAAACTAAACTCCGCAATAGTCGGTCAAAGTGCTTATAAAATTGCCCAAATGGCCGGATTAAATGTTCCGCAGGACACAAAAATTTTAATTGCAGAATGCTCTAAAGTTGGCGGTAGTGAGGTCTTTTCGCATGAAAAACTTTCGCCAATACTTGCTTGCTATAAAGAAAAAGATTTTAAACACGCCGTAAAAACGGCCGAAGCCCTGGTTGAACTTGGCGGTGCGGGTCACACTTCCGTTTTATATACCGAGGAAACAAATAAAGAAAATATTGAATATTTTGAAAAATATATGCACACCGGCCGCGTGTTAATTAATATGCCTTCTTCTCAAGGTGCAATAGGTGATGTTTACAATTTTAAACTTGCGCCTTCACTTACCCTTGGTTGCGGTTCTTGGGGTGGCAATTCTGTTAGTGAAAATATCGGTGTAAAACATCTTTTAAATATTAAAGCCGTTGCCCAAAGACGCGAAAATATGCTTTGGTATCGCGTGCCGCCAAAAATTTATTTTAAACGCGGTGCTTTGGAAATTGGCTTAAGCGAACTTAAAGATAAAAAGCGCGCTTTAATTATTACCGATAAGAATATGGAAACTTGCGGTTATGTTAAAACCGTAGCAGATGTGCTTGAAAAGTTGGGTATTTCTTTTGAAGTCTTTAGCGGTGTTTTGCCCGATCCTAATATCGCAACGATTAATACTGCTTTAAAAATGGCGGAAACTTTTAAACCGGATTTGTTTATCGGTCTTGGTGGCGGTTCGCCTATGGATGCAGCTAAAATGATTTGGCTTATGCACGAAAATCCGCACCTTTCCTTTGAAGATATTGCCGCCAGATTTATGGATATCAGAAAGCGCATTTATAGCATTCCGACTTCAGGCAAAAAAGCTGTTTTGGTAGCAATACCCACAACTTCCGGCACAGGTTCGGAGGTAACACCTTTTACTATTATTACTGATGAACGCACCAATACAAAATATGCCATAACCGATTATGCAATTACCCCCGATATGGCAATAGTTGACCCTGATTTTGTTATGAATATGCCCAAAAAATTGGCGGCTTATTCCGGCTTGGATGTTATGGTCCACGCAATAGAGGCCTACACATCAATCATGTCAACTAACTTTACGGAAGGCCAAGCACTTGAAGCTTTAAGACTTATCTTCAAATACTTAAAAGAATCTTATGATAAAGGGGCTGATGCACCTTTGGCTAGAGAAAAAATGCACTACGCGGCAACTATTGCTGGTATGGCTTTTGCCAATGCCTTCCTTGGTTTATGTCATTCAATGGCGCATAAACTTGGCGGTATGTTCCATGTCCCGCATGGGCTAGCCAATGCCCTTTTAATCAGTTATATTATTGAGTTTAACGCAACGGATAAACCGACAAAGCAAGGCCTTTTCCCGCAATATAAATATCCTTTTGTTAAAGGAAGATATGCCAAAATTGCCCAGTTCTTACACTTTGGCGACGGGCTTGATAAAGATGGGCGCGTTGCTGCTTTAGTTAAAGAAGTTGAAAAACTTAAAGAGCAACTTGATATACCAAAATCAATTAAAGAATACGGCATTGATGAAAAAGAGTTTTTTGCCAAACTTGATGAAATGAGCGAGCTTGCCTTTGATGACCAATGCACCGGCGGTAATGCGCGCTATCCTTTGGTAAGTGAAATTAAAGAAATCTTCACCAAGGCCTATTATGGCGAAAAACCAAAATCTCTTTTATGAATATAGTTTTAATCAATCCGGAAATTCCTTTTAATACCGGCAATATCGGCAGAACTTGCGTTGCTACAAACAGCGTTTTGCATCTTGTTGGCAAACTCGGTTTTAAACTGGATGAAAAAGAAATAAGAAGAAGCGGACTTGATTATTGGCCCAAGTTAAAATATAAAAGATATATGTGTTTTGAAGATTTTTTAGCAACAATTAAAGATCCTTCGCGCTTATTCTTTTTTTCAACAAAAGCGACAAAAAATCTTTGGGATATAAAATTTAAAGAAGATGACTATCTTGTTTTCGGCAGTGAATCTTGCGGACTGCCAAAAGAACTTTACAAAATTTATAAAGACCAACTTTATAAAATTGAACAACCCGGCCCCGTGCGTTCTTTAAATTTATCTACTTCGGCTGCCATTTGTTTATACGAGGCCTTACGCCAAACTTTGCATAAATAAAAATGAAAGCACGCAATATTTTTATAATACTTGCTTTAATAAATCTGCTTAATTATATTGATAGGCAGGTTTTATATGCTGTTTTTCCTTTAATCAAACAAGATTTATTTTTGAGCGATAAAGAACTTGGTTTTTTAGCAAGTGCTTTTATGCTTGTCTATATGTTTAGCGCACCTATTTTAGGGTATATTGCCGATAGAACGCCCCGCCAAAAAATTATAGCTTTCGGTGCTTTTTTGTGGAGTATTGCCACAAGTTTTTGTGCTTGCGCAAGAAATTATTTTACCCTTGTTTTTGCCCGTTCTTTAGTCGGCGTTGGAGAATCGGGCTTTACAAGTGTTTGCCCTTCTTTTATTGCCGAAAGATTTAGCCCAAAAATTCGCGCACGCATTCTTGCTTTATTTGCTTTAGGCTTGCCGCTTGGCAGCGCGCTTGGCTATCTTTTAGGCGGTGTTTTAGGCAAAAGTTTTGGTTGGCGTCTTGCGTTTTTTATTCTTGGTTTGCCGGGCATAATTTTAGCGTTTATTGTTTATTTTGGTATAAAAGACACGCCAAAAAAGAAGGAAGAAAAACCGCCTTTTAAAAATTATCTAAAATTACTTAAAAATAAAAAATTTATTCTTGTTTGTTTGGCGCAAGCCATGGGCACTTTTACTTTGGGCGCGCTTGCTGCTTGGGGGCCAAGTTTCTTAAACAGATATTTTAATTATGATGTTGCCTCAAGCGGCACAATTTTTGGCGCTCTTATAATTGTAGCCGGTGCGCTTGGCACTTTGCTTGGCGGTTTTATTGGAGATAGGTGGCAAAAAAAGACGGAAAACGGCTATTTTTACACAACAACTTTAAGTTTTTTAATCGCTTTTCCTTTTGGGCTTTTGGCCTTTTTGATGACTAGTAAAATTTTATTTCTTACTTTTTTAGTTATCAGCATAATGTTTGTTTTTATGCAAAACGGCCCTTTAAATGCAAGTGTTGTTAATTTAACAAATTTAAAAGAACGCTCTATGGCTTTTGCCTTAAATGTTTTTATTATTCACGCTCTAGGAGACGCTCTGTCGCCTTATCTTGTGGGCTTTGTTTCAGATAGTTTTAATTTAAAAATAGCGGTTATCGCAAGTTTATTTTTTGTTTTGCCTGCAAGTTTATTTGCCTATCTTGCAAGCAAAGTTAAATAAAAATATGGTATAAAGTTTTTATAAATATTTTTAGGGGAGGTTTTAAAAAATGTCAAAAAAATTAGTTGCCTATTTTTCAGCCAGCGGTATTACCGAAAAAGTGGCAAAACAAATTGCCGATTTAGCAAAAGCAGATATTTATGAAATTAAACCAAAAGTGCCTTACACCGAGGCAGACCTTGATTGGATGAACAAATCAAGCCGCAGTTCTATGGAAATGAAGAACCTTTCCTTTAGACCTGAAATGGCAGATAATAATATAGATATTTCCGCTTACGATACAATTTATCTCGGTTTTCCTATTTGGTGGTATATTGCACCGACTATTGTTAATACTTTTTTGGAAAAGCACGATTTTAGCGGTAAAAAGATTGTTTTATTTGCCACATCGGGCGGTAGCGGTCTTGGCAAAACAGCCCAGCATTTAAAACCTAGTGTCGCCAAAGATACCATAATTATTGAAGGTAAAATTTTAAACTCCGCAAGTTCAGCAGATATACAAAATTGGCTAAACTCTGTAAAATAAATTATATTTAAACAAAAACTACCGAAGTTTTTAAAAAAGACTTCGGTAGTTTTTTATGCCATTTTTATTTTTTTAATGTCTTTAATAGAGATGTCTTGGATGTTTTAGTATCATTTGAATCTTGCTTTTTTGTTTCCGCTTTGGCAAGAATATTATTTTTGGGTTGATTTATATTTTTTAATATTCCGCCTTCTTTATTTTCCTTGTTTGAGCTTTCACGTCTTTCCTGTCTTGCCTGCTCTTTTTTATTAGATTCCTCTAAAAACTTATTGACTATCGGATTTTTACTGGTTGTATTTTTTACAATACTCGGTGCTGGTGTCGGTGCAGATGTAGGCGCGGGTGCAGGAGCTGGGGCTGGTGTTGGAGCTGGTGCCGGTGCAGGCGCAGGGCGTGGAGCTGGAGCTGGTGTTGGAGCAGGTGCTGGTCTTGGAGCGGGAGCAGGAGCTGGGGCTGGTTGCGGTGCGGGTGTGGGGGCTGGTTTAGGATTAACATGGTGCGGAGGCGGTGGAGTCCTTCCATGTCTTTTCCCTTTTACATATATTGGTTGGGTGGTAACATATTCCGTATAATATATTTCTGTAGAAGGGGAACTGCAACGGCTTACATTAGAAATATCATAGATAGTGTTATCTGTATTTACTACCACCACAACTTCTTCTTGGCCTTGAGTATATTGACAGGGTTTTACAAAGGAATAAGCAACACTTTCATCTTGTAAAGTGTATTGGGAAGTTGGCACCCCGTATTTAACAACAAGATTATCAAAATTTTGGCCTCTCCAGTTAAATGCTTGTTGCTCAAAAGTGGCACACGCCGTAAGACTGATAATGCCCAAAAATAAAAAGATATGTTTTTTCATAATTTGCCTCCTTGTACTATAATAACGCACAAAGCAGACAAATTATTGCAACTATAAATTAAAAAGCACCCTGTTTTTTGAGGGAGGGAATTCGGCTTCCGTCAAATTTCTGACGAAATTTGCTCCAGCCCGGGCTCGCGGTTTTTGCCTTTCGGTGCAAAGCACCTCAAACAAAAACATCGCTCCGCCTTTCGAATCCCTACGGGAAGCAAAGCAGTTTGCTTCCCTGCCAATTCCTATAAATTAAAAACCCCGCAAAAGCGGGGTTTAAATTTATCGGAGAGGGAGGGATTCGAACCCTCGATACCCTTTTGGAGTATACAGTCTTTCCAGGACTGCGCCTTCAACCACTCGGCCACCTCTCCTAACAAAAGGATAAATTTATTATATCAAATTTAAACTTATGGCTCAACAAATAAATTATATAATCCCCAAAAATGCTGGACTTTGATATAAAAATTCTATATTATAAAGGGTAGAGCAGTCTTTGCTCTTTTGGGAGGGGTTATGAATATTACGGAAATAAATCAAAGAGTCCAACAGGAAGGATTCTTTTTGCAAGATTTAAAAAGAGAAATTTCAAAAGTTATTGTAGGCCAGCAAGATTTAATTGAAAAAATGTTAATCGGTTTAATTGCCGACGGACATATTTTAATTGAAGGTGTGCCGGGCCTTGCCAAAACTATGGCAGTTAAAACACTCGCCCAGGCCTTGCAGGCAAGTTTTGCCCGCATACAATTTACACCGGATTTACTGCCGGCAGATATTACCGGAACTTTAATTTTTAACCCGAAGGAAGGCACCTTTTCACCTAGACAAGGGCCTATCTTTGCAAATTTAGTCTTGGCTGATGAAATTAACCGCTCACCGGCTAAAGTGCAAAGTGCCTTGCTTGAAGCTATGCAAGAACGACAGGTAACTATCGGCGATCAAACTTATCAATTACCAAAACCTTTTATGGTTCTTGCTACCCAAAACCCTGTTGAACAAGAGGGAACTTATCCTTTACCCGAAGCTCAAGTAGATAGATTTATGTTAAAACTTGAAGTCAGTTATCCTTCTAAGGAAGAAGAAAAGCAGATTCTTGAAAGGATGTCCCTAGCTACAAAACCACAAGTTGAAAGCAAAATTACCACAGATGTAATTTTGCGCGCACGTGAAGTGGCAGATAATATTTATGTGGATGAAAAAGTTAAAAACTATATTGTTGATTTAGTTTTTGCTACCAGAAACCCCAAAGATTATAAACTTGATAATCTTGCTCCTTATATCTTATACGGCGCAAGTCCGCGTGCTTCAATTTATTTAACCCAGGCGGCAAAAGCCCTTGCTTTTATTGAAGGCAGAGGTTATGTGACGCCGGAAGATATTAAAGAAATCGGTCCGGATGTTTTACGCCACCGCATACTTAGAACTTACGAAGCCGAAGCCGAAAACATTACCCCCCAAGAAATTATTACAAAAATCTTTGCGACAGTAGAAGTTCCGTAATTTGTTAAGGAACAGGGGGCTTTATGCAAACTTCCGATATTTTAAAGCGTGTTCGCCAAATTGAATTTAAAACAGGCAAATTGGTTCGTGAAACTTTTGCCGGCCAATACCTTAGTGTATTTAAAGGCCAGGGTATAGAGTTTGCCGAAGTGCGCCAATATATTGCCGGGGATGATATACGCTCTATTGATTGGAATGTTTCGGCAAGAACAGGCAATACCTATGTTAAAAAATTTAATGAAGAAAGAGAGCTAAGTGTTATTATTGCTTGCGATGTTTCTGCTTCTCAATATTTCGGCTCTAAAGGTAATTTGAAAGTGGAAGCTGCTATTGAACTTGCTTCTGTTTTTGCTTTTTCTGCTATAAAAAATAGTGATAAAGTAGGGCTTTTACTTTTTAGTGATAAGGTGGAACTTTATATTCCGCCCCGCAAAGGGAAAAGACATGTTTTAAGAATTATAAGAGAACTTTTGGCCTTTGAACCGAAAAGCAAAAAAACCGATATTTCACTTGCTTTAAGCACTTTGCTTCGTCTTATTAAAAGACAAGGAATTTTGCTTTTTATATCTGATTTCGTTGATAATAATTATGAAAAATCTTTCAAACTTGCGGCACGCAAATTTGATTTAATACCGGTTATTATTGAAGACCCTTTGGAATTTAATTTTCCAAAAATTCCGGCTTTGATTCAGATTGAAGATGCCGAAAGCGGAGTCGGCGGGTTTATAACTCCCAGGACTTTAGGGCAGATTTCCCAAGCAAGAAAAGATGTTTTGACTAAAGCCATAAATCTTTTTAAATTAAGTGGGGTTGATTATATAAATATAGATGCTTCCAAAAATACTTTAGACCCGGTTATAAAATTTTTTAAACAGCGTTCAAGGAAGTTAGGTGTATGAAAAAGATATTATCCTTTTTATTTTTAATTTGTGCGGTTTTTGCGCTTGCGCAAGATTTACCTGCCGAAGAAGAAACAAAGCAGGAAGAACCAAAAAACGAAATTGCAACTTTCGCTTCTTATCAGGAAGTAAACGCTCCTGTTTCTTTTGCTACGCCTTTTAATATAACTATTGATTTAGACCAAGCGGCAACTTTACAGCCAAGTGAACAAGAAGATTTTGAAATAGTTAAAGTTGATACTAAAAAACCAAAACAAATAGTTTTAACTGTTGTTCCTTTTAATTTAGGTATATCCACCTTTACAGCGACTTTAATTGATAGTAACGGCACTGCTTTTGATATGCCGCCTTTACCAGTAGAAATTTCAAAGGTTAAAACTAAATACGGCGCGCAACCTTTGCTTGATATTAGAGAACCTAAAACCGCACCTTATTGGCTTATATATTTATTTCTCCTATTACTTATTATTTTAGCGATAATTTATTTTATTTATCGTATGGAAAAGCGCAAAAAACAAGTAAAGAAATTAAAAATAGCCAATCCTTATTTAGATGAGACTAAAACTCCTGAAGAAGTGGCTTTGGCTCAAATTGATAGTTTACTTTTAAAAGATTTATGGGAAAGCGGACAATATAAACTCTTTTATATTTACTTAACAGATATTTTAAGAGATTATTTAACGGCCCGTTTTAAATTTGAAGCACATAAATTTACAACAAAAGATTTACTTAAATATATCAAAAAACGTCAAGATTTTAAATCTGATTTAATTAGTCCGCTTGAAATATTTTTGAAATCTTCTGATTTTGTTAAATTTGCCAAAGCTGTGCCTACAATAGATCAAAGAGAAAAAAATATCAGCGATCTTCGTTTAGTTATTAAAGGTAATGCAAAACCTGTAGAAGCACAAAATAAACAGGGGGAAATTAAAAAATGACATTTGCAAATCCTTTTTTCTTATATTTACTGATACCTCTTTTTATTATTTGTCTTTTAGGGGCATTTTTGAAAATTAAATTTACGGCAAAGATAAAATATCCTTTGGCTA
Source organism: Elusimicrobiaceae bacterium (assembly GCA_017534965.1). Classification (GTDB taxonomy): domain Bacteria; phylum Elusimicrobiota; class Elusimicrobia; order Elusimicrobiales; family Elusimicrobiaceae; genus Proelusimicrobium. The sequence continues at coordinate 103,139 of JAFXVA010000013.1, forward strand.
AACAAATAGATCATAATGTTTCAGCTTTTTTTATTTTGGCAAATTGGTTACCTTATTTGTTAATTGTTTTGGCTTTAATATTATTAATTATTGCTCTTGCAAGGCCACAAAAACAAGGCCAAACTACCATTCCGCCTACTAAAGGTATAGATATAATGCTGACAATTGATACTTCCGGTTCAATGCGGGCTTTAGATTTTAGCCCCAATCGTATGGAAGCCGCCAAACAAACGGCTTTAGATTTTATGGAAAAACGTTCAAGCGATAGAATAGGGGTTGTAGTTTTTGCCGATAATGCAATGCTTCAATGTCCTTTAACTTTGGATTATTTTGCAATAGAAGAATATATAAAACTTATTCATATAGGTATGCTTAAAACTCCTGGGGGAACAGCTATTGGGGATGCTATTGCTGTTTCTACTTTACATTTAAAAGATAGCCCGACAAAAAGCAAAATTATAGTGCTTGTAACAGATGGAGAATCTAATACCGGCACGCTTGATCCTGTTTCTGCTGCTAAAGCGGCAAACGGATACGGAATAAAAATTTATACTATTGCCATTTCCGGCGAGGGTATGGTTTCTCAGCTGGTAAGAACGGCTTTTGGTATGCAAAATGTAAATACTAAGGCAGATCCTTTAGGGGAAGGTCTTTTAAAAGAAATAGCCGATCTTACCGGCGGGCAATTCTTCCGCGCACGTAATAATTTTGAACTTTCAAATATTTATAAAACTATTGATCAACTTGAAAAAACGGAATTTGATAAAAGATTTCAAGTTAGTTATGAAGATGCTTATCAGCCCTTACTAGTAATGGCTTTAATGCTACTTATCTGTGCATTTATCTTACAGAAATTTGTTTTTATAGAGGTGCCGTAAATGGAATTATTCGCCAATTTAAAAGTTTTTATTTATTTATTTCTTACTGCCCTTATAATTACTTTTGTTTTAATTTTTGCAAGTAAGCGCAAAAGTAAAATAATTAATTTACTTTGGTCAAAAGCAAATTATAAGCGTTTGATTCCACAGAATATAAAAACAAGAAGAAGATTAAAAACAATTTTCTTTTTACTGGGATTATTCTTTTTGTTTATTGCTCTTGCCGGCCCACAATGGGGCAGAGAAAAAGTGGAAGCTACAACCGTTTATTCTCAAGCGATAATTGCGCTTGATGTTTCCAATTCTATGCTTGCACAAGATTTTAAACCAAATCGCCTTGAAAGTGCAAAAATTATGATAAATATGATTTTAAGCCAAAGTTTTCAGCAACGCCTTGGATTAATTGCTTTTACTTCTAAAGCTTATTTACAATGCCCTGTAACAACGGATACTATGGCCCTTAAGAATTTAACAAATTCTTTTTCTACAAAAAGTGTTCCTGTACAAGGAACTTCTCTTTCAGATGCTTTGGAACTTGCCGCTAAAATGCTTAGCCCTTATAGCGGAAGAAAAGCCCTTGTTTTAATAAGTGATGGGGAAGATCATTTTCCGCAAGATATTAAGCATGCTGTTAGTGTCGCAAGAGATAATCAAATAAGGGTTATTGCTGTTGGGGTGGGCAATCCCGAAGGCGAGCTAATACCTATTCAAGGGGCAAAAGGAAAAGAATATAAAAAAGATAAAAATGGGAATCTCGTTTTAACTAAATTAAATGAAAAGGGCTTAAAGGAAATTGCTGTGCAAACTGGCGGGGTATATATTCGCTATATAAACGAGCAGAAGACCGCAAGCGATATTCTTGATCAATTAGAAGATCTGGATAAAACAACCGATCAAAAGTTAAAGCTGTATAAATATAAGAATCGCTATCAAATTGCTTTAGTTATTTCTCTTATATTTTTAATAATATCTATACTTATTACTCTAAGAAAGGTAGAATTTAAAAAGAAGGGGGAAAAATGAATAAATATCTTTTCCTAATATTTTTATTCTGTCCGCTTTTAGTAAACGGCGGGGGGCAGTCTGATTTGAAACTTGGGGATAAGGCCTATTCCCAAAAGAAATACGGCACTGCTTATGAACATTATCAAAAAGCAGCTGCCCAAGGCAAAGAAGAAGGTTTTTATAATAGCGGTGCTGCTTTATATCGTTTGGAAGATTTTGGCGGCGCAAGTGAACAATATTTAAAAGCTGCTCAAGATTATGAAAAGAGCAATATAAAATCAGCCCAAAATTCCTATTATAATTTAGCCAATTCACAATATAAAAACAATCAAACTAAGGAAGCTCTTTCAAGCGCAAAAAAAGCTATTTTACTTAATGGCAAAGATGAAGCGGCTATTCACAATATGCAATTTATGCTAGAGCAATGCCAAAATGGTAATCAAGGGCAGGAAAATAAAGAAGGCAATAATAATGCTCCTAAAGATAATCAGGAAAACAGCCAAGACCAAAATCAGCAAGGCAGTAATAGCCCGGATAATCAAAATCAAGATAATCAGGACAATCAAGATAAAAATGGTCAAGGCCAAGATAATCAGGATCAAAATAATCAGGACCAAGATAGCCAAAACCAAAACAGCCAAGGCCAAAATCAAGATGATAGCAAATTGAGTCAGCAAGAAGCGCAAGATATTTTGAATATGCTTGGTAATGGAGAGCAAAAAGGCGCTCCTCCGCCTTTACAAGGGCAGACCGGCAATAATAGAAGTTCGCAAATGCAAGTGGAGAAAGATTGGTAATGTCTTTTAGAAAAATATTTTTATTGTTTATTTTTATAATTTCTACTCTTAATGTTTGGGCGCAAACGCAAGTTTATGCCCATGTTGATAAAACTTATGTAGAAGTAAAAGAAGAAATATCTTTAGTGATAAATGTTGTTAGCAATTCTACCAACATAAAATATCCTATAATGCCTTCTTTGCCTAATTTTAATATTTATTCTTCAGGCCAGATGCGTAGCACTACCATGCTAAACGGAAATGTTACCGTTAAAATGCAATTTAACTATACTTTATCTCCCCGATTTGCGGGTAAAAGCACAATAGGTTCCTTTGCGATAGAAGTTGACGGAACAGTTTATAAAACAGATCCTATAGAAATAGAAGTTTATCGTGCCGGGCAAGGCAATACAGCCAACGCGGCTACGTCAAATCAAAACTTTACTTATGCCGGGTCTAAAGCGGCTTATCAAAATAAAGTAAAAACTATAAAAAATAACCAAAACATGCCAAATAATGCAGGGCGTAATAATAATACTTCTTCTCTTTCTAAACAAGTGCCAACTTTGGCGGGTAATAAACAATATCCTAATTTCTTTATGACGGCTAATGTAGATAAAAAAGAAGCTTACTTAAATGAACAAATAAATCTAAAAATAAGATTTTATCACAATAAAGGCACTATTGGCAGTCCTCGTTATGAAAGACCAAAAACAGAAGGTTTTATTTTTGAAGATATAAAAACTAATGATGGGGTAGAACAGGTAGGTTCAAGCACCTATAGTTATTATGAATTTGAGGTCGCTCTTTTTGGTATTTTACCTGGAGAGGCGACCATCGGCCCCGCTACAGTAGAATATATTCCTTCTGCCGGTATTATGGATGCTTTTGATACTTTCTTTAATTCTGTTTCTAAACCGCAAGTAGTTAAAACTAAACCTATAACAGTTCATATTAAACCTTTGCCTACCCAAGGAAAGTCTTCTTATTTCTCCGGTGCAGTTGGCAATAATTTTAAAATAACTGCTCAAGTTGATAAACCTGAAGCTCACGTCGGGGAAACAATAATTCTTACTACAAAAGTTTCAGGTATAGGCAATCTTCGCGCTATAAATTCTCTTCCGCCTTTAGATTTAGGGCCTTCTTTTAGGGTTTTTGACTCTACTTCTTCTTCTAGCACCAAAATACAATCCGGTTTAGTTGGAGGCACTACGGAATTTCAAACAATTATTGTTCCAAGAGCATCAGGCAATTTTACTATACCTGAAACCATCTTACAATATTTTAACCCAAAGACAAATTCTTATGAAACTATTCAAAGCAGTCCGATTAATTTGAAAGTTTTACCTGCGGAGGAAAATGACCAAGACGGGACTTCTTCGGTGCAAGATTTTTCACAAGTGGATACGGCTCAAAATAGTAAGATAGAAAAGTTTTCAAGTGATATTTATTATCTTAAGAAAGAAGGAACTTCTTTACCGAGTAAAATTTTAACTTCTGTTAAAGAGTTCGGCAAATATAATTATCTTTTATTTGCTGTTTTAGCACTTGCTCTTTTGATTAATTTTATAAGTAAAGGGGAATTTGAATTTTTATCAAATCAAAAGGCCTATTTAAGAGCAAAAAGGCAAATTGCCAATGCAAAAAATATTAATGATGTTGCCCCTGCTTTGCAAACTTATTTAAGTGCAAAACAAGGCAAACCTTTAGGCATAACCACTATTGCCCAAAGCGCAAAGAATCTTAAATTAAGCAGTGCAACAAGCACTCTTTTAAATGCCTTCTGGCAAGAGCTTGAAATGCTTAAATATGCTCCGGCAGATACACTTAAAAGTGATGTGGCTTTAAAACAAATGATTCAAAGAGCTCTTAATTTGCTTAAGCAAATTGAAAAGGAGGCAAAATAATTATGAATAGTATTTTCAAGAGATTTTTATTAATTATTATTGTTGCATTTTTTACACCTTATCTTTTTGCTCAAGAAGAAGCCCAAAAATTCTATGACCAAGGTGATTATTTGCAAGCTGCTAAAATATATAACGAGCAACTTAAAGATACTAAAAAGCCAAGTGCTTCTTTATATTATAATTTTGCCAATAGTTGTTATAAACTTGGCTTAACTCCGCGGGCTATTGCAAATTATTATAGGGCTTGGCGTTTAAATCCGCGTGATAATGATATTCGCCATAATCTTGCTTTTGTTATGGCACAAAACGGGCAAAATCTTGTCCCAACAGATATCCCGGAAATTGCCTTTAATTTATTTTTCTATTTATCTTTAATAGAGTTGGAAGGGCTTTTATGGCTACTTGGTTGGCTTTTTGCTATAGTCCTTATTTTCGTTTTAATAACAGATAATGGAAAACTAAAAAAATTACTTATTTGCTTATTTGTTTGTATAATTTTAGTAGCAACTTGGTATTTATTTAGAAGGCCTATTGATACAAAACCTTTAGCGGTAGTTAAAAAAATTCAGGCGGAAGTTCGCAGTGGTCCTGGGGAAAATTTCCCCGTTAATTTAAGTATTCCACGCAACCATATTGTGCAGGTTAAAGATAGAAAAGATAATTGGACCCAAATTTTAATTCCTTCCGAAAAAACACAAGGTTGGGTTTTAAAAGAAGATTTAGAGGAGATATAAAAATGTTTACAAAAAAAGAAACGCAGGAATTAATACAAGTTTTAACTTATGTCGGTGATAATCTTGGCCCCCAAATTGAAACTCTTGCCAAAAAAACTATTGAGTGTTTTAATAAAGGTGGCAAAGTTATTTTAATGGGTAATGGCGGTAGCGCAGGCGATGCCCAGCATATCGCAGCAGAATTTGTCGGCAGGTATAAAAAAGAAAGAAAATCTTACCCAGCCCTTGCTTTAAACACAAACACTTCATCTTTAACGGCTATCGGTAATGATTATGGTTATGATGTTTCCTTTTCGCGCCAAGTAGAGGGCTTTGCTAAAGAAGGTGATATTGTTATTGGTATTTCCACTTCCGGCAATAGCAAAAATGTTTATAAAGCCCTTGAACTTGCCAAACAAAAGGGTTGCTACACAGCAGCATTTTTGGGTAAAGACGGCGGAACAATAAAAGATATTGCAGATTTGCCAATAATTGTGCGCTCCAATAATACACCGCGCATACAAGAATGCCACATTTTTATAGGCCACACCCTTTGCGAACTTGTTGATAAGGAGTTAAACTAAAATGAAAGTTGCTCTTGGTTGTGATCATGCCGGTTTTGCCATTAAAGATTTAGTTAAAAAAACTATTGAAGATTTTGGCGCAGAAGTTTTGGATTTTGGCACATTTTCAAGTGATAGTGTGGACTATCCTGACTTTGCTGCTAAAGTTGCTATTGCTCTTACTTCCGGTGAGGCACAAAAAGGCATTTTAATTTGCGGTAGCGGTATTGGCGTTTGCATTACGGCAAATAAATTTAAAGGCGTGCGCGCATCTATTGCCCACGATGAATATAGCGCAGAGCAAGGCGTTTTGCACGATAATATGAATGTTTTATGCCTTGGCGCGCGTGTAGTTAAAGCAGAAATTGTGCCTTCTTTAGTTAAGGCCTTTTTAGGGGCAGAGTTTCAAAAAGACGAAGAACGCCACGCCCGCAGATGTAGTAAAGTTCTTGATATGGAAAATAAGAATTTTAAATAAAGCAAATATATATTTAAAAAACTCCTCTTTATTTTTATAAAGAGGAGTTTTTTTGTGTAAAAAATTATAATTCTTTTAATATAGAAATAATCTGGCTAAAAGCGTGTCCGCGATGGCTGATTTTATTTTTTTCTTCCGTCGTTAAAGCGGCCATCGTTTTGCCAAGTTCTTTGACTTCAAAAATAGGGTCATAGCCAAAACCTTGCGAGCCAAAATAATCTTGCGTAATATAACCTTCAACCGCGCCTTCTTTAATAATAATTTCGCCATTTGGTAAAGCAAGAGCGCAAATTGTTTTAAAGCGTGCGGTCCTTTTTTCCTTTGGCAAGCCTTCAAGTTCTTTTAAAAGTTTTATATTGTTGGCTTCGTAATCTGCCCTATCTTTAAAAGCATAACGCGCACTAAAAACGCCCGGCGCGCCGTTAAGCGCGTCAACCATTAAGCCAGTATCATCGGCTAGGGTGGCTAGTCCCGTCTGTTCTAGCCCGCTTTTTGCTTTTATTATGGCATTTTCTTTAAGAGTTAAAGCCGTTTCTTCCGGCTGTATAAGAGTGGGAAAATCTAAAAAAGTAAAATATTCAAACTTTTCGTTTTTATTATTTTGTGTCGGTAAAATTTTCAATAATTCTGCTTTTTTATGTTTGTTGGCGGTGGCAATAAAAATTTTCATTTTTTATTTTCCTTTTTCAAAACAACTCCGTTTTTTGGGCAAAGTTTATTTAAGGTGCAAGTGGCGCATTCTGGCTTTCTTGCATCGCAAGGGCCTCTGCCGTGCCAAATAAGGGCATGGCTTATCCAATGCCAATATTTTTTATCAAGCATTTTCATTAAATCTTGCTCTATTTTTAAAGGTTCGGTGTTTTTTGTTAAACCAAGGCGGAAGGAAAGGCGTTTAACATGGGTATCAACCACAATACCTTCATCTATGCCGTAAAAATCGCCAAGCACAACATTTGCCGTTTTTCTGGCAACACCGCGCAAAGTCAAAAGTTCTGCCATAGTATGCGGCACTTGCCCTTTAAAATCACTTACAAGTTTTTTAGAACTTTCCAAAATGCTTTTTGCCTTTGCGTGATAAAAACCCGTTGATTTAATAATAGTTTCAATATCTTTTATATCCGCCTTTGCCATTTTCTCGGGAGTTGGATATTTTTTAAATAAAACAGGGGTAACTTTGTTTACTCTTTCATCCGTGCATTGGGCAGATAAAATAACCGCCACCAAAAGCTGAAAGGCACTATTATTATAAACAAGTGCGGTTTTTGTTTTGGGATATAACTTTTTTAATTCTGTTAAAAGTTCAGGCAGTTTTTCCTTTTTTAAAAGCATATTTTATACCTAATATAATAAATAAAATTAAAAGATTAATTAAGATTATTACTGCCCCGCTCGGTAAGTTAAGTAAAAAAGAAAAATAAATACCCAAGATAATACTTGCGCACGAAAATAAGCAGGAATATAAAAGAGTTTGTTTAAAAGATTTTGCAATTTGAAGGGCCGCACTAGGGGGGACAATTATTAAAGCCGATACCAGCATTATGCCAACCGCCTTTAAAGCAATTACAATACAAGCCGCACTGAAAACAATTAAAATAGTATTTATTTTATCTGTATTTATACCGGCAGTCTTGGCAAAGTTTTCATCAAAAGTCATGGCGACAAGTTCATTATAATAATAGAAAACTAAAGCACCGCTTGCTAAAGCAAGTAAGGTGGCAAGCAAAATTTCTGCTTTAGAAATTGTTAAAATACTGCCAAACAAGAACCCCATTAAATCCACGTTAAAACCACCGGCAACAGCGGCAATAATTAAACCAAGAGCAATACCAAGCGCGCTTATTATACCAAGTGCGCTATCGGCGTAAATTTTTTCGTTTTTAGTTAATTTGATTATACCGAGTGCACTTAAAATAACCACCGGTAAAGCAATAAACAAAGGGCTTGTTTTAGTTAAAAAACCAATAGCCACACCGCTTAATGCCACATGGCTTAAACTATCGCCCATCAAACTTAAACGCTTTAAAACAAGAAAAGTGCCTATAAGCGAAGTAAAAACCGCAATCAATAAACCGCCCAAAACTGCCTGCCAAATAAAAGAGTAAGAAAATAAATCTAAGGGACTCATTTTGCCTCCTTATCTTTATGGTGATGTTCGTGCGCGGGGAAAGGGCAGGATTCTTCCGAGTGTAAATGGTCCATAATATGCTGGGTATAGGAGCCAAAATAATTTGCCACGGCCTCAGAAGAACAAAAATCTTCTTTACTGCCGCTAAAAATAAGCTCCTTATCAAGCACCATAAAATCAGTTGCGTATTTTCCAATTTCGGCAATATCGTGGGTGATAAGTAAAATTGTTGTTTTTTGCTCTTTATTTAATTTTAAAAGCAGTTCAAAAAAACTTTCGCGTGAGGTGCTGTCTAAGGCGGTGGTTGGTTCATCTAAAATAATAAGTTTTGGGTTGTTTACCAAAGTTCTTGCAAGCAAAACGCGTTGCTGTTGCCCGCCGGAAAGTTCGGTAAAAAGTTTATTTCTATATTGAAAACAATTTGTGGTGCGCATCATTTTAAGTGCGGTTTTTATATCTTCTTTATTAAAAATTTTAGGCGATTTTTTTGTGCTTAAAAGTCCCATTTTAACAACTTCAAAAGCAGTCATCGGCATAAGTTTTGGCGGGGTAATTTTTTGCTCTAAATATCCTAGTTCTTTAAAATATTCTTTTTGCCAAAAATTTAATTTACCGCTTTGAAGGGGCAAAAGCCCGAGTAAAAGTTTAATTAAAGTTGTTTTGCCGCTGCCGTTTGGTCCAATTAAAGCCGTCCACGAACCTTCTTTTAAATTAAAAGAAACTTTACTTAAAACCTGCTGGCCGCGGTAAGCGTGCGAAATATTTTTTGCTTCAATTAAATTCATTTTTAATTACACTCAAGCCCTTTTGTTAAATTTTCTAAATTTTTATACATAAAATCTTGATAGGAAATTTGTTTGTCAAATTCTTCTTTTGTTATATGCTCTATTGTATAAAGCATTAAAATTTGAGTTCCCGTTTGGCTGGCAATTAAATCAGCCATTTGTGGTGGCAGAGCTTCTTCCGTAAAAATATATTTGATATTTTTTTCTTTTATTTGTTTTATCATTTCTAAAATATCTTTTGGGCTTGGCTCTTGGGCCTCAGAAGAATTGATTAAAGGTTTAAAATTAAGATTGTAATTTTTGGCAATTGCGCCAAAAGCAAGATGCCCGATATGATAAATATCCCTGCTTTTACAATTTGCTAATTTACTAGAGTAAGATTTTTTTAAATTATTAATATCTATTGCAAGTTTTGCAAAATTTTTATTTACCTCTTGTTTCAAAGTGGGATATTCTCTTTGGATAGTTTTAGAAGCCAAAAGAGCCATCAAAGTTGCTTTATCAAAATCCATCCAAATATGTAGATCTTCTTGCGTTGCCAAATCTTTGCCTAAGGCAAGAGAATTATTGTTATTTATTTCACTAGCCCAAGGTTCTAAAGTTTTATCTATATAAAAAAACGTTTTTGCTTTTTGTATTTTTAAAATATCTTTTGGTAAAGGTTCAAAAGAATGCGGTTCAACGCCTGGTGGCATAAGCATAGATACATCTGCCATATCTTTAACAAGATTTTTAACTAGAGTATAAGGAACATAACTTGAAGTTAAAATTTGCGGGTTTTCTTGCTGGTTTGAAACAGGTGCATTTTGCTCTTTTGTGCAGGCACAAAAGGCAAAACTAACTGCCGTTAAAGAAATAACGGCAGCTAGTTTAAATAAATTTAATGCACCTTCTTTTTTTTCCATTAAATAATACCTAATTTCTTACCGCATTTTACAAAAGCATTAACTGCTTTTTGTAAGTTTTCTTGGGTATGATCGCTAGTAACAATAGTTCTTATTCTTGCTTTGCCTCTTGGCACGGTTGGGAAAACTATCGCAAGGGCAAAAACGCCTTCTTCAAATAGCATTTTGCTAAGTTCTTTTGCTTTTTTCTCGTCACCCACCATAACAGGAGTAATAGGCGTTTTAGAATTGCCGGTATCAAAACCTGCTTTTTTAAGTTCTTCTTTAAAGAAGTTTGTATTCTCCCAAAGTCTTTTTAAACGTTCCGGTTCATTATAAATAACATCAAGCCCGGCAATACAACTTGCAATAACTGCAGGCGGATGGGAGCTTGAAAATAAGAACGGGCGCGCCACACTTTGTAAATATTGTTTTAATTCAAAAGAGCCGGCAGCATAACCGCCGATGGTGGCAAAAGCTTTTGAAAGCGTGCCGATTTGAATATCAACCTGTCCTTTTAAATTATAATAAGCAACTGTTCCTCTGCCTTGCGGGCCGATAACACCGCTTGCGTGGGCATCATCAACCATAGTTATAACATTATGTTTCTTACAAAGTTCAACAATTTCAGGCAAATTGGCAATATCGCCATCCATGCTAAAAACGCCGTCTGTAACAAGCATTTTTCTTCTTGCGTTTTTAACATCTTCGTCATTTTCTAAAATCTCTTTTAAGTGGGCCATATCGCTGTGGCGGTAAATTTTGCGTTTTGCTTTGGAAAGTCTTGCCCCGTCAATAATAGAAGCGTGGTTTAATTCGTCTGAAATAAGAACATCTTGCGGGCTTGTCATTAAACTTTGACAAACTGCAGTGTTTGAAGTAAAACCGGATTGTATAACAATAGAAGCCTGCGTTCCTTTAAACTCGGCAAGGCGTTTTTCCAAAATTTCGTGCAGGGATGTTGTGCCGATAATTGTTCTAACAGCTGCTGTTCCGATACCATATTTTTTTGTTGCTTCTATGGCGGCTTCTTTTATTTTTGGATGGCTTGCCAAACAGAGATAATTGTTAGAAGTTAAATTTACAACTTCTTTGCCGTTAATTTGGCAAACAGGGCCTTGCTCACTTTGTAAAATGGCCGGCTCAATAAAGCGTTCTTCTTTTTTAAGAAGAGCGATTTCTTCTTTTAAAAAATCTAAATTAGCCATTTTTAACCTCTAGGGAACAAGCAAGATTTTGCCACATTCTTTTTTAGGGTCAAGGGCAATTTCAAAGGCCTTTTCAAAATCTTTCATTTTAAAAGTGTGAGTAATAACAGGGCGTGGGTCAATAGCTTTACTCTTTAAAAGACTTTCCATTTTATACCAACTTCTAAAGATTTCTCTGCCGGTAATACCTTGTAATCTAACTGCTTTAAAAACAATTTGGTTTGCATAATCTAAAGTTAAATCGCCTTTAGGCAAACCGAAAGCAACAAATTTACCTGCCGGTTTAACAGCTTTTAAGGCAGTATTTACGGCTTGTTGATTGCCGGACATTTCAATAACAATATCAATGCCGCTCTTTTCTCCGCCGGCCTCAATAATTTTTTCTAAAGTATTTTCTTCTGTCGGGTCAATAACAATATCGGCGCCCATTTGCGCGGCTAAATTTTTTCTAAAAGCGGAAGTTTCAACTGCGATAACTTTTGCAGCCCCGCACGCTTTTGCAATTTGCACAGCAAATAAACCTTGTGGCCCACAGCCGGAAATTAAAACAGATTTACCGATAATATCTTCTGAAAGGGTTGCAAAAACAGCATTACCCAAAGGTTCCATAATTGAGCCAATATCTTTTAAAGAATTATCGCTGTGTTTCCAAGCGCAACGGGCCGGAACGGCGGCATATTCGGCAAAACCGCCAGGCACATCAATACCTAAAACTTTTAAATTACTGCAAACATGTCTTTGATCATTTCTGCATTGATAGCACATGCCGCAAAAGACATGGCTTTCAACGGAAACAAAATCCCCTTTATTAAAACCTTTGGCTTTATCTCCTATTTCAACAACTTCGCCACACATTTCATGGCCGAAGACAAAAGGTATCGGCATACGCGCCGCCGACCAGGAAGAATAAGTATAAATTGGTAAATCACTACCACAAATAGAAGTTGTGTGGATTTTAATTAAAAGTTCATCACTTTTAATTCTAGGCATATCAATATCAATATATTCAGCACCGGGTGCCGGTTTTGTTTTACAAATTGCTTTCATAATTAATCTCCTTCTTATTTAATTTTATTATTTAGGCACGGGGTTTTCAAGATGTAAGGTATAGTCAAAAGCCCCGGAATAGATAAAAGTAAAACAACTAAATAAAAATCTTTATAGCCAAGGGCCATCTGCAATTTACCGCTAAGCATACCCGGAACCATCATACCAAGAGCCATAATGCCCGTTGAAATTGCATAATGCGAAGTTTTATATTTGCCCGAACATATTTGCATAATAAAAACTGTAAATGCCATAAAACCAAGCCCGTAGCCAAATTGTTCCAAACAAAGTAAGATTGCAATAGTCGTTAAACTTGGCGTAAAATAAGCCATATAAAGATAGACGATATTAGGTAAAGTTAAGGCGAGCGCAAAAGGCCAAATACATTTTTTAAAGCCATATTTAGCAAGCAATAAACCGCCTGAAATATTACCTATAATTATGGCAATCATGGCAAGGGTTCCTTTTATAAACCCAAAATCTTTAAGAGATATACCAAGGGCGCCTTCCGTTATAGGTTTTATTAAGAAAGGGGTTGTAATTTTTTCAAGTGATGCCTCGCCCAAGCGGTAAAGCAAAATAAAAGCGAGTATTGCAATAATATTTTTTTGCGTGAAATAAGTTTTAAAAGATTCTTTAAAATCACCAAAAGGCAAAGCTGCTGATTTGACGGGCTTATCTTGCTCCGGTTTGGGTAAACTGAAAGAGTGCCACAAGAAGAAAAGTAAGAATAAAACTGCCGCCGTTATAAAGGAAACTTGCCAACTTAAAAGAATATTGCCTGTTCTTTCTTTAACAATACCGGCAAAAATGGCAATTATGCCGGAGCCGTAAATCATAGCTAGGCGGTAAAATAAAGTTCTTATACCGACAAAAAAAGATTGTTTCTTTTCGTCTAAAGCAAGCATATAGTAGCCGTCAATAGCAATATCGTGGGTTGCACTTATAAAAGCACCGGCAAAAAAACCGGCAATAGAATAAATAAAATAATTAGATAAAGAAAAACTTAAAGAAATAAGTAAGAAAATTGCCGCAAGCAAAACTTGCATCATAAGTATCCAATTGCGTTTTGTGCTTTTAGAATCTACTAAAGGGGCCCAAAACATTTTTAAAACCCAGGGCAGATATAACCACGAGGTCCAAAGAGCAATTTTATCATTTGGTATTCCAAGAGAAGAATAAACAGCAACAGCCAGAACATTTACTATTACATACGGCAAACCTTCGGCAAAATAAAGGGAAGGCACAAAAGCCCAGGCATTTTTCATAAAATCTCCTAAATTTTATATTATATATTTATGAATATATTATACTTTATATTACTTGCCTTTTTTTGGGGCAGCGCGTATATCGGTGTAAAATATACGCTTGATGTTGTGCCACCTTATACTTCTGCGTTTTTGCGCACTTTTGTAGGTTTTCTCTTTTTTGCAGTTTGGTATTTAATAGCAAAAAAGAAAGTTTATTTGCCTTTAAAGACAGCTTGGCGGCCTTGGCTTGCCGGCACTTTGATAATGACTTTGCCTTTTATGTTCTTATATTGGGGGCAAAGGTTTATTCCTGCCGGAACAGGTGGTATTTTAAATGGAACGGTGCCTTTATGGGTGTTTATTATTGCTGCTTTAACTATTAAAGGGGAAGATAAATTTACTTGGAGAAAAGCCCTTGGCACTTTGCTTGGCTTTGGCGGTTTACTTTTAGTTTTTGCACCGGCTTTACAAAATTTTCACACTATTGATAAAAATGTTTTGTTTGGTATGGCCTCCCTTCTTTGCATGGCTATTTGTTATGCTTTGGGTAATGTCTTTACAAAACACATTCTTACAGGCAATATAACTATGGAACAAAATATTTTTCATCAATTTTGGTTTAGTTCGGCTAGTTTATTTATTGCTGCTTTAATTATGGGTGAACCTTTGCCAAGTAGTGCAATTTTTACGCCTAAAGTTTTAATTTCAATGTTATATGTAGGGGTCTGTTCTTCTGCTTTGGCTTTACTTTTGCTTTATAAATTACTTAAAGAGTGGGGGGCATTAAAGGCAAGCGCTGCGACTTATTTTGTTCCTATAGTGGCAGTTGCTTTAGACTATATTTTAAATGGCACAATACCTGGTGCTTATACTATAAGCGGTATGGTGGTTATTATTATAAGTTTACTACTCATAAAATAACATATTATGGTATCATATTTATATGGAAAGTTTTATTAAAGTTGCTGCGTCAATACCTTCTTTAAAAGTGGCAGATGTTGTTTATAATGCCAAGCAAATTGTTATGCTTTGCAAAAAAGCGGCAAAAGAAAATGTAAATATTATAACTTTCCCGGAAACTTGCTTGACAGGTTATACCTGCGGTGATTTGTTTTTACAAAGCACACTTTTAAATAAGACAGAAGATACCCTTTCAGCTTTTCTTAAAGAAACAAAAAAATTAGATTTAATTATTATTATCGGCTTGCCTGTTAATGCAGGCGCCCAACTTGCAAATTGTGCGGTAGTTATCTATAAAGGCAAAATACTTGGCGCTGTGCCAAAAACTTATTTACCAAACTATAAAGAATTTTACGAAAAAAGATATTTTACTCCGGCTGATAATCTTTTGCAGGAAAAAATAACTTTGTGCGGCCAAGAAGTGCCTTTATCAACAAAGCTTTTATTTAAAGCCGGTTCTGCGATATTTGCTTGCGAAATTTGCGAGGACCTTTGGGCTCCGGTTTCGCCTTCTTCCATTGCGGCTTTAAATGGGGCAAATTTAATTTTTAATTTATCTGCAAGTGATGAGCTTGTAGGTAAAAACGAATATAGAAAAAATCTTTTGTCCGTTCACTCAATTAAAAATATTTGTGCTTACGTGTATGCTTCAAGCGGACTTGGCGAATCTACTACAGATGTAGCTTACACCGGTAATGCTTTTATTTATGAAAACGGCACATGCCTAGCCGAAAGTAAAAGATTTTCCACTAAAGAGCAACTTATTATCAGCGATATTGATATAGAAAAAATAAATAAATTAAGACATCAAAATATCACTTTCAGCGATACAAGCGCAAATTATAAAACCGCTTATACAATAATTGATACCAAGTTAAAACTAAAAAAAAACTCTTTAAATAGAAGTTTTGAGTCTTTACCTTTTGTTCCGCAAAATAAAAAAGATTTTGACGATATTTTAAATATTCAGGTTTTTGGCTTAGCAAAGCGCATAATACATACCAATGCTAAAACTTTAGTTTTAGGTATTTCAGGTGGGCTTGATTCCGCTTGGGCTTTGATTGTTTGCGCGCATACTTTAAAATTGCTTGGCAGAACAAATAAAGATATTTTAGCAATAACAATGCCTGCTTTTGCAACAAGTAAAAGAACGCGCACAAATGCTCTTGCTTTAGCGCGTGCCTTTGGCACAACTACTAAAGAAATAAATATTTCTAATACTTGTTTATCTCAGTTAAAAGATATTAAACACAGCCCTAAAAATCACGATATTACTTTTGAAAATACCCAAGCGCGCTACCGCACACAAATTTTAATGAATCTTGCTAATCAAGAAGGCGGTTTTGTTATTGGAACGGGTGATTTATCGGAACTTGCTTTAGGTTGGTGCACTTATAACGGAGATCACATGTCTATGTATGGTGTAAACGCGGGCCTTAGCAAAACTTTAATTAAGGCCTTAACTTTAAATTATGCTGAAAACTCAAACCCTAAAATTGCAAAACTTTTAAAAGATATTTTAGATACGCCGATTAGTCCTGAACTTGTGCCGGCAACAAAAAAAGGCACACAACAAACGGAACTTTCTATCGGACCTTATGAGTTGCACGATTTCTTTTTGTATTATTTAATGCGTTATAGTTTTGGTCCTAAAAAGATATTTTATATGGCCAAAATTGCTTTTAAAAATAAATATACAGAAGTTGAACTTAAAAAATATATGCAAATATTTTTTAAGAGATTTTTTAGCCAGCAATTTAAACGCTCTTGCTTGCCTGACGGCGTAAAAGTGTGTGCTTTTGGTTTAAGCCCTCGGGGAGACTTGCGTATGCCAAGTGATGCAAGCGTTGTTGCCTGGCAAAAGGAAATGGAGGAAATCTAAAAATGTTTAAAAGTAAACTTGAACAAAATATCCCTTTAATGAATACTTGCCTTGTTATTATTGCAGCTGCCGCTTTAACTTGGATACTTGTTTACACAAAAAGTATGCTTATGCCTTTTGTTATTGCTTTATTTATTTCTATTGTATCAAACACCATTTCCACCTGGCTTAAAGATAAATGGCGTGTGCCAAGAGCGCTTGGTCTTGTTTTAAGTGCGACCTTATTTTTGGCTATTTTATTTTTAATAGTTTTATTTGTTTCTAACTCTATAGAATCCTTTATTTCGGGTGCCAATATTTATTCCCAAAAATTAACGGATGTGGTGGAGTGGTCTTCTGAGAAATTACATAAACTCGGCTTTAGCACTAATACCGAAGTTTTAGCAGATTATCTTAATAAATTACCGCTTTTTAATATGGTTAGAAGTATGGGTAGTGGGATAGTTTCGCTCTTTACAAGTTCAATGCTTGTTTGTTTATTTGTAATTTTTATGTTAATTGGCTCTTCAACGGAAAAAAGCAAATTTACTATGAATATTGAAAAGCAAATTTCCTATTATCTTTTGGTAAAAATTGCCGTTTCCTTACTGGCTGCTTTTTGTGTATGGATAGTTTTAAGTGTAGTCCAAACGGAACTTGCTTTTATGTTCGCAATTTTAACTTTTATGTTAAATTTTATCCCAAATATCGGCCCCGTTATTGCAACCCTTTTACCGGCACCGGTTTTATTTTTACAATATGGTTTTTCTTGGCAGTTTTGGTTTGCTTTACTGGGGGCAAGTTTAGTGCATTTTGTTATCGGTAATATTCTTGAAACACGCTGGCTTGGTAAAGGGATGGATCTTAACCCGGTTGTCGTGCTTGCCTGTTTGATTTTTTGGGCCCTTGTCTGGGGACCGATGGGCGCACTTTTGGCTGTTCCTTTAACTTCAATTATCAAAATTATTTTGGAAAAAAGTCCCTCTACAAAACCCATTGCCGATGTTTTGGCAGGTCGCTTGCCTTTTAAATAATGATTGATTTAAGCTTACTTCCCAAAAAGCCCGGCGTTTATATTATGAGGGATAAAACAAACTTCATAATATATATCGGCAAGGCAAAAAACATATCAGCCAGAGTTCACCAATATTTTACCAAAGGCGAACTTATCAGCCGTGCGTGGAAGATTCCTCTTTTAATACCTTTAATTGCCAAAATTGATTATATCGTTTGTGCAAGCGAGCGTGATGCTCTTTTACTTGAAAATAAATTAATCAAACGCTATCAGCCGTTTTTTAACACAATGTTAAAAGACGCAAAAAGTTATCCTTATCTAAAATTAACTAACGAAGATTTCCCGCGCCTTGTTTTAACAAGGCAATATAAAGAAGACGGCTCTTTATATTTCGGTCCTTACCCAAAAGTGGCTCTTTTAAATAATCTTTTACGCTTTTTGTGGAAGAGTAAAATAATTTCTCTAAGACCTTGTAAGTGGAGTTTTTCCCTAAAAAAACCTCTAGCGGATAAAAAAATAAACGGCTGTATTTATTATCATACAGGCCAGTGTCTTGCCCCTTGTGCAAAAGTGGAAAACCGCCCTTTATATAAAAAAATGGTTAAGCAAATTAAACTTTTTTTAGAAGGTAATTTTTCTGCTTTTCAAAAAATGCTTGAAAGCGAAATGAATAAAGCAAGCAAGAATATGGCCTATGAAGAAGCCGCAAAATATAGAGATTTACTTGCCTCTCTTGACTCTATGAAAGAGCGCGTTAAAATAAGCGAGTTTAAGGAAGAAAAACTTAAAACCTATATTGAAGCCAGCACCAAACTGCAAAGATTAAGTGAAATACTTGGCTCTAAAAAACCTATCCGCCATATTGAGGCCTTTGATAATTCGCACTTACAGGGCAAACAGGCCGTTGGCGGTATGGTGTGTTTTGTTGACGGGCAAAAATATAAAGCGCATTACAGGCGTTTTAAAATTAAATCTGCTTTGCCCGAAACCGGCGGGGATGATTTTTTAATGATGAAAGAGTGCGTTATGCGCCGTTTAAAACAACTTGAAAAAACACCAAAACAAAATCATCCTGATTTGTTTTTAATTGACGGCGGTAAAGGGCAACTTCACTTTGCGCTTGAAGCAATAAAACAGCGCGGTTTTGATATTCAAGTTATTTCTCTTGCTAAAAGGGAAGAAGAAATTTTTACACCAAATTCCTCCACAAGTATTAAACTTGAAAAAAGCGACCCGGCACTGCGTTTGATTATGGAAATCCGCGATGAAGTGCACCGCTTTGCCATAACCTATCACCGTCTTTTAAGAAACAAAGCCCTTTTAAATAAAAAATAATTTTATAGATGCCCTTCGGTATTTAATTGATTGCAGAGTTTTGTTTGTGTCGCAGTTGCTTGGGTATAAGTCTTACACATTAAATTATTGTTTTCATCTATATATATAGCATAGGTTGTTCGTATAGGGGATTTATAAGCAAGGGCTTTATGTGTGTTGTCAGTTCCGCCGGTAGAATAAATAAAATTTTTTGTTTGTATTCTGTTTCTAAAAGAGCCTGTTTCAGCATACACTGTTCCGGGAATAGAAATATCAAGTTTATTTATTTCATAATAATTTGCATATCTTCCGTTTGCTAGAAAAAAGCGGTCATTTGCTTGCGCTATCGTTTTGCAGTTTAAAATCGCTTCCTGCATAATAGATTTTTCAACCGCGGTTTGATATTTCGGCACGGCAATTGCTGCTAAAATGCCTATAATTAAGACGACTACTAATAATTCTATAAGCGTAAATGCTTTTTTATTTAGTTTCATTTTCTTTCTCCTAATTAAATGTTTTTAGATTTTTAAAATATAAAACAAGGGGCAAAAATTAGGAATAAAAAACGGCTGCTATATTTGAGCCAGTAACGCTAACCCAATATATAACAGCCGTGGTTTGCCACCTAGAAGGTGGCAAACACTTGGCACAAAATTCTCGGCTCATGACTTCCAAAAATTTTGTGCCTCAAACGAACTGCTTTTGGAGCGTTACTGTGCTTTTAGTTGCCTAAAAGCTCACCTTGTTCTTCACAAAGTTCCAAAAACATTTAAAATTGTTTATAAGTAAAACAACTACTTATATTTTTAGTATATCAAATTTAAAAATAGAAAAGCCCTCTAAATTAGAGGGCTTTAAGTTCTTTTCTAAAAGAAATTAGAAGCGCACAAATCTTTCAACTTTAATTGTGCAACCAAGTTCTTTAGAAGCGGCTTCAACATAATCTTTAACAGAAAGTTTGCTGTCTTTCATATAAGGTTGATTGAGTAAGCAAACATCTTTGTAGTATTTGTTGATTCTGCCGGGAATCATCTTTGCGATAGCGGCTTCGGGTTTGCCTTCGTTCTTGGCTTGAGTCATTGCAATTTCTTTTTCTCTTTCAATGATTTCAGCGGGAACATCAGCTTCGTTAAGATATTGGGCAACCATACCGACTGCTTGCATAGCAAGATTTCTTGCCACTTCTTTTGCAGCTTCTTCTTTGCCGTTTACACCGCTTAACTCAACTAAAGCGCCTTTTTTGTTATCGCTGTGGACATAATAACCGATTAAGTTATTATTTGCATTCCAGCAAACAGCTTTGGTAAAGGAAACATTTTCGCCAAATTTAGGGGCTTTTTCTTCAATAAGTTTCTTTAAGGTTTCATCGGTTGTGTAATCGGTGATAGTTGGGTTTTTAAGCATATAATCTGCAATATTATCTACGAGTGCAATAAAATCCGGTGTTTTTGCAACGAAGTCAGTTTCACAACCAAGATAGGCCATTGCATAAGTTTTATTATCGGCGGAAATTTTAAGGGCAAGTCTGCCTTCTTTGGTTTCTCTGCCGGCTCTTTTTGCCATATCGGCAAGGCCTTTTTTGCGTAAATAAACGATAGCGGCTTCAACTTCATTATTGCTTTGGGCAAGGGCTTGTTTGCAAGCACCAAGACCGGCGCCGGTTTTTTCTCTTAATACTTTAATTAATTCTAAAGTGGACATCTTTTTATTTCTCCTTCTAAAATCTTTCTCTGCGCTCTTGTTAAAAAAGAGCGCAGAGTTTAAATAATTTATTTTGCTTCTACTGCTTCTTTTTCTGCTTTTTTAGTTGTTTTTTTAGCAGTGATTTTTTTAGCGGTTGTTGCTTTTTTAGCAGTAGTCTTTTTAGCAGTTGTCTTTTTTTCTTTTGCAGGTTCTGCGGCAACTTCTGTTGCTTCAACTTTTTCTGCAACGGCAACTTCTGCAACTTCTTTTACTTCTTCTTTAGCAGGTTCGGTTGTTTCTTCGGTTGCAACGGCTGCTTGAAGGGCTTCTGCCATGATAGGATTTTCAACCGGTTTTTCTTCTTCAACAGATTGTTCTGCAGGTTGAGGGTTGGCTTCTGCTCTTGCTTCTAAAATAGAATCAGCAACGGCGGCGCAGAAAAGTTTAATAGATCTTGCGGCATCATCATTACCCGGGATAGGATAATCAATATTATCCGGATCGGCGTTTGTATCGCAAACGGCAACTACGGGGATACCCAAAATTTTAGCTTCTCTAACGGCACCTTGTGTATCAACAGGGTCAATAACAAAAAGAACATCAGGAAGAGTTTTCATATCTCTAATACCGCCGAGTAATTTTTGTAAGCGGTTAAGTTCTTTTGTTAAGCGGGAAGATTCCTTTTTGGAAATTGCTTTTAAAACACCTTCGTTTTCCCATCTTTCAAGTTCGGCCATTCTTTCAACAGATTTGCGAACGGTTTGGAAATTGGTTAAAGTTCCGCCGAGCCATTTTTCATGGATGCAAGGGCAGTTAACTCTTGCGGCTTCGGTTTGGATTGCTTCTTGTGCTTGTTTTTTTGTTCCGACAAATAAGAATTTAGAACCTTTTTTTGCTTCTTCTTTAATATAAGCGCAGGCCTTTTTTAATTCTTTTGCGGTTTTTTGTAAGTCTAAGATATGAACGCCGTTTCTTTCGCCAAAGATATAGCGACTCATTTTAGGGTTCCATCTGGAAGTTTGGTGGCCAAAGTGAACACCAGCCTCAAGCATGGCTTTCATTGATATATTGCTCATTTATTTTTTCTCCTTAGTGATAGTTGCCAAAATTTAGGTAGAGGTTACCTATGGCGACAACTTATCATAGTTAATGGTAAAAGCATTTAATTTACAAACTTGTTTCGCTTTATACTCACATTTAACCTATATAAATTATAGCATTTTTGCGAAGATTTTTGGTAAATTTTAATTTTTTTCAAACTTCGGATACATGGGGTTGCCACCCCGCGAGGTATACCTCGTTTGAAAAACCACTTTTTCTAATAGAAAAAGTTAATTAAAATTTCCTCAAAACTTTTCGCAAAATAATTTACTCTGCTTGGCTAAATGGGTTAGGTATTTAGTTATTTATTATCTAAATCGGTCCTTAAACTTTTGGAAGATATAAGATATTCCAAACAAAATGCCTGCTATAGCAAAAAGTCCTACTATTCTATAGACAATGCCTAAAGACCACAAATCAAACATAAATAACTTTATGATTGAAAGAGTCATAATTACTATACCCGCGTTTAAAAGCATTTTATATTTTTTGTAGAAGGCAATTATACAGGCAGTGGCTCCATACAAAGTCCAAGCGATAGTATAAGTAATTGTTGCGGCAAAATTACCAAAGAAGTTAAATTTAAGCGGTTCTGTAATTTGGCCGAAATAGTTTGCAATTTCTATATTAATTAAATGGAATAATAAAATTGCCCCTAAAATATTAAGCAAAGTTTTGATATTCGTCTTCTCTGCTTTTACCAAATAGTTAGCACAAATAAGTATAGTTGTTGCGGCTATGATATAAACCGGTAGATAAATATTAAATATTTGCTCGCGGACAATATAAGGGCAGAAACTATCCGTAAAAATAAGGCGTATAAAAGAAACACCTAAAAGTAAAACACCGGCTTTTTCTGCCCAAGAATTAAAGATACCTTTTTTATTAATAAACATAAGTCCTGCGCCAACGAACAGCCAAGCAAGAGTATAAGTAGTAGTTTGGGCAAAATCCCCGGAGAAGTTAAAAAGCAATTCTCCGCCTTTTGTAAAGAAGCTGGCAATTTCTAAATTTAACAAGATGAAAATTAAAATTGTGCCTGCGATATTAAGAATTGTTTTAAGATAGTTATCGGCTCCTTCTTTAACAGGCCAATATTTTGCCCCTATAAATATTGCGCCTGCAGTTACAGAATAAACAAGCAAGAACCAATTAAATATAACAGGTTGATTATCTATGTTAGCACAATATTCCATAAAACAAGTTAATCTGAAGAAGGCAA
>JAFXVA010000014.1 GCA_017534965.1 Elusimicrobiaceae bacterium
GGCCGCTAGGCATCAGTTAGCCAAAAAATATTTATGAATTTACCAAAGGAATTTATTACTTATACTTCCGCTTTATTTGGCGCAGAAATGTGGCAACGTTTTTTATCGGCTTTTGAGGGGGAAACTTTAACAAGTATCCGCCTAAATCCATGGAAGTTGCCCTCTGAACCTATTTTTAAAAATGCCCAGCCTGTGCCGTGGTGTAAAAATGGTTTTTGGCTTAATGAAAGGCCTAATTTTACAAAAGATCCGCTTTTACACGCCGGTTCTTATTATGTGCAGGAAGCAGGATCAATGTTCTTAGACCAAGTTTTGCACGAACATATTAAAACCCCTGTCCTTGCTTTAGATTTATGTGCCGCCCCCGGCGGTAAATCAACTTTAATGCGTGCTGTTTTGCCAAGCGGTTCAATGCTTGTTAGTAATGAAGTTGATAGAAAACGCGCAAATATCTTGCTTGAAAATATGCAAAAGCAAGGCCACGCAGATGTTTTAATAACTCACAATTATCCGCAAGATTTTAACAAAACGCATTGGCTTTTTGATTTAATTTTAGTTGACGCCCCTTGCTCTGGCGAAGGCCTTTTTAGAAGAGATAAAGAAGCCATAAAAGAGTGGAGTTTAAATAATGTCCTTTTTTGCCAAAAACGCCAACGCCAAATTTTAAGTGATATTTGGCCTTGCCTTAAAGAAGGGGGATTTTTAATTTACAGCACTTGCACTTTTAATACTCGCGAAAACGAGGAAAATGTTAAATTTATTAAAGAAGAACTCGGCGCGGAAATATTGCCTGTTTCAATTAAACCCGAATGGCATATAACAGGTTCTTTACTTAAAGATTGGCAAGAACCCGTATATCGTTTTATTCCCGGCACAACAAAAAGCGAAGGGCTTTTTATGGCAGTTTTACGTAAAAAAGGTTCTTCTTCAAATCCCGCAATTTTACCGCAAAGCGCAAGAAAACACGCTTTAGCAAATAAACTTATTCATTTACTTTATGATGGCAAAGCTTTGCCCGAGCAAAAAGGTAAGGAAGAAATACCCACTGCAGCGCAAGCCCTTTCTTTAAATTTTCCAAAAGATAAATATCCGCAAGTTGATTTAACTTTAGAACAAGCCCAACATTATTTACACCGCGAGGCCCTTATTTTGCCCAAAGATACGCCAAAAGGTTTTGTTATTGTCTGTTATCAAAATCAAGCGCTTGGTTTTGTCAAAAATCTTGGCGATAGAGCCAATAACTTATACCCAAAAAACTGGGCTATAAAAAATTTGTAATTTGCTTTTATTCAACATCAAAGTTAAAATAAGTATCTGTATATGGCTCATCTTTTAAGGTAAAGTGCCACCACTCAGAATCAAGTGGCTTAAAGCCCGCCTTTACCATAGCATCTCTTAAAATTTTTCTGTTCTTTTTTTGCTTTTTGGTAAGTTTTTTATAATCGGGGTGGGAAACTTCCGAAAACAAATCAAAAGTTCCGCCCATATCAACAAAACCGCCGTCTTTTGTAATAATAGTTAAATCAACGGTGCTGCCGCGGGTATGGCCTGATTTTGGCATAATATAAACACCTGCAATTAAATCATCTTTTTCAAGTTTGGGGTAAAAACTTTTATCGCCGGGGTCGCTGGGGTCATTTATCCATTTAACAAAATTATCAACGGCTTTTTGCGGTCTGTAAGAATCCCAAATAAGCAAGCGATAGCCCTGCGCTCTTAAATCATCAGCGGCAATTTTTAAAGCGGCAAGGGCTTTTTTTGTCATATAAGCGCGCGGTGCTTTATAGCCGGTTATTTTATTTCCTGTAAAATTGTTTGGCGAAAAGTAGCGTATATCATAAGCCGCATCATCAATAACGTTGCTGATTTCGGCAAAGTCCGATTTATCTGTTGAAATTTTATCTGCCAAGGCCGCAGTAGTAAAACTTGCAAGTATTACAAACGAGAGTAAAAGTTTTTTCATATAGATTTTCTCCTGTTTATAAAAACAAGTAAAACACAAATTATATTTTGCAATATTTCATGCTGATGTGCAATTTAAATTTGCTACAATTAAATTTTAAAGAGAGGTTTTTTATGTCAGCAACTTTACAAACTAATATTTTAGGAATAGATTTTGAAAATCCTTTTTTGCTTGCCTCTGCCCCGCCGACGGCTTTAATTGAAAGCATAGATATCGGTTTAGAAATGGGCTGGGGCGGTGCTGTTTTAAAAACAATCACTCCAGATGATTTAGAAATGATTGAAGCAAGCCCGCGTTATGCTGTTTTGCGAGATAAAAAAGATATTATCGGTCTTCAAAATATAGAACTTTTAAGCCATAAAACCATAAAATATTGGTGCGACGGAATTAAATTTTTAAAACAAAAATATCCGCACAAAGTTATTATTGCAAGCCTTATGGCCCCTGTTAATAAGAGCGCTTGGCAAGAACTTGTTAAAACTTTTAACGATACCCCTGCCGATGCTTTTGAGTTAAATTTTTCCTGTCCGCACGGCATGCCGGAAAAAGGTATCGGTATGGCTATCGGCACGGATGAGCATATCTCTGCTGAAATTACAAAATGGGTAAAGGAAGTTGCCAAAAAACCTGTCTTTGTTAAACTTTCGCCAAATGTTTCAAATATCGCAAGCATTGCTAGCGCGGTGGAAGAGGTCGGTGCTGATGGTTTAGCTGCCATAAACACCGTTCAAGGTTTTATGGGGTTTGATTTAGAAACTTTAAAACCTGTTCTTAATGTAAACGGAAAAACAACTTACGGCGGTTGCTCGGGTGCAATAGTCAGGCCGATTGGGCTTCGCTGTGTTGCACAAATACGCCAGGCAAGTGCTTTGCCGATTTTAGGCCAAGGCGGTATTTCCACTTGGCAAGATGCAGTGCAATATATGCTTGTCGGTTCTGATGCGGTGCAAGTCTGCACCGAAGTTATGCTAAACGGCTATAAAATTATTGGCCCTATGTTAAAAGGTTTAAAAAATTATCTGGAAGAAAAGGGCTTTAAAGATATAAGCGAGTTAAAAGATAAAGCAATACCTTTTATTTCCTCTCACAAAGATTTGCCAAAAACACCGCTTGCTTACCCGCAAATAGATCACACCAAATGCGGACGTTGCGGTAAATGTGTTAGTATTTGTATGGAATCAGAACACCAGGCCTTGCAATTAAATGATGGCAATATTGTTGTAGATAAAGAACGTTGCGAAGGCTGCGGCCTTTGCCATTTAGTTTGCCCTGCCGGCGCAATAAAATAAAAATATAAATATGAAAAAACATTTTTTACTTTTTATCGGTATTTTACTAACAGGTCTTTTAACAGGTTGCACCCAAGTTAAAAAAGATAATCTTTCCCTCTGGTATAATCAAGCACCCGCAAAACAGGCCCTTGTCAGTTATATGCAAGATATAACAAACAAAAAATCTCCAAATTTTATACCTGTTGAAAACCGCATTGCCGTTTTTGACCTTGACGGAACGCTTATTTTAGAAACAGACCCCACCTATTTTGACTGGGCTTTATTTGAACACCGCGTGCTTGATGACAAAAATTATAAAGCAACAAAAGAACAACTTGCCGCTGCCAAAAACTCGCGAGAAAAGGGCATATTTCCAACTTTAAATGCTAATCGCGAAAAAATGGTTTCAGAGGCCTATAAAGGTATGACTCTTGAGGAGTTTTATTCTTATGTCCGCACTTTTATGCAACAAGAACAACCCGGCTTTACCAATATGAAACGCGGCGATATTTTTTATAAACCTATGGTGCAAGTGGTTGAGTATCTTGTAAAAAACAAATTTACGGTTTATATTTGCAGCGGTTCCGATCGCTTAATGGTGCGTCCTTTAATTGAGCAAAACTTGCCCTATATTCCAAATAAACAAATTATCGGCTCTGATAGCACAATTATTTCAAGCAATCAAGGGACCCAAGATGGCCTAGAATATACTTTTAAATCAGGCGATACTTTAATTTTAGGTGGCAAAAATCTTGTCAAAAATCTTCAAATGAATAAAGTTTCCGTAATTATGCAGGAAATTGGCGTGCAACCCGTTCTTGCTTTCGGCAATACTTTAAGCGATGCCAGCATGGTAAACTACACAATAAACAACAATAAATATAAAGCCCTTGGTTTTATGCTTTTGTGTGATGACCTTGAACGTGAATACGGCAACCTTCAAAAAGCCCAAAAAATGCGCCAAGATGCCGCCAAATACGGCTGGATACCCATATCCATGCGTGATGATTGGCAGACCATCTACGGCCCCAACATCCAAAAACGCTAGAATAATCGGCCTAAAATCTTATAGTTTATATAGACTAAAATGTCTATTTTTGTCTCCTTTATAGAGAAACATAAATATACTCTTAAAATGATATAATATATATTTACGATAAGAGGGTTAAGGAGATTTGTATGAAAGCATGTTTTATGGGGCTTGGCTATATTGGCTTGCCAACAGCAATAATAACAGCCAAAAGCGGTATTAATGTATTAGGTTGTGATATAAATCAAGAAGTTGTAAATAAGACAAATCAAGGCAAATTACATATTGTAGAGCCCAATTTAGAAGAACTTTTACAAGAAGTTATAAAAACAGGCAAATTTCGTGCCAGCATAAAACCGGAAAAGAGTGATGTTTATTTAATCGTGGTTCCAACTCCTTTTAAAGAAGATCACGAACCGGATATCTCTTATGTAGAGTCCGCTACCGAAATGCTTATCCCTCTATTGAAAGAAGGGGATTTATTTATTATCGAAAGCACTTCCCCTGTAGGCACAACCGATTTAATGGCAAAATTAATTTTCAAAAAACGCCCGGAACTTAAAGGCAAAATTTATATTGCCTATTGTCCGGAAAGGGTTTTGCCCGGCAAAGTTATTTATGAACTTGAGCATAATGATAGAGTTATCGGCGGTATTGACGAAAAATCTACTTTAAAAGCCCTTGAATTTTATAAACATTTTGTTAAGGGAAATCTCCATAAAACCAATGCAAAAACGGCTGAAATGTGTAAACTTACCGAAAATTCCAGCCGCGACGTGCAAATTGCTTTTGCTAATGAACTTGCTATTATTTGCGATAAAGCAGGTATAAATGTTTGGGAACTTATCTATTTGGCAAATAAACATCCGCGTGTAAATATCTTGCGTCCTGGTTGTGGCGTCGGCGGTCATTGTATAGCGGTTGACCCTTATTTCATTACAGCGGAATTTCCTGTTGAAAGCCAACTTATTGCTAAAGCACGCCAGATAAACAACTATAAAGCGTTTTGGTGCGCTAAAAGAGTTCAGCAGGAAATAACTAACTTTGAAATAAAAAATAACAGAAAACCTGTTGTTGCCTTAATGGGCCTTGCTTTTAAACCCAATATTGATGATTTAAGAGAATCCCCAGCAAAATATATTGTAAGCCGTATTATACAAGGTTCTGGCGAAAGTGAAATTTTGATTGTTGAACCTTATATTACCGAGCACCCCATATATAAATTAACTCAGTATCAAGAAGCTTTTAAAAAAGCAGATATTGTGGTTTATTTGGTAGCGCACAATCAATTTAAAGAATTACCAAAAACAGCTAAAAATAAAATTATTTTGGATTTCTGCGGAGTTAATGAGGAAATAAAATAGTGAAAAAGATTCTTCTTGTATTCGGCACAAGGCCCGAAGCCATAAAAATGGCTCCTTTAGTAAAAGCCTTGCAGAAAGATAAGGATAACTTTTTGCCTGTTGTTTGTGTTTCGGCGCAGCATAGGCAGATGTTAGACCAAGTTTTAGATCTTTTTGAAATTAAGCCGGATTTTGACTTAAATATTATGCAACCTAAGCAAGATTTATATGATGTAACAAGCAGAGTTTTAACTGCTATCCGCCCAGTTTTAAGCGAAGTTAAACCGGATATTATTTTAGTCCATGGCGATACAACAACCACTATGGCAGCAGCATTAGCTGCTTTTTACCAA
The DNA here is from genome assembly GCA_017534965.1 of Elusimicrobiaceae bacterium. GTDB lineage: Bacteria > Elusimicrobiota > Elusimicrobia > Elusimicrobiales > Elusimicrobiaceae > Proelusimicrobium. The sequence continues at coordinate 5,961 of JAFXVA010000014.1, forward strand.
CAAATACCTGTCGGACATGTGGAAGCAGGCCTTAGAACAAATAATATTTATAGCCCCTGGCCCGAAGAAATTAATAGGCAAATAACAGGCAGAATTGCTACCTATCATTTTGCGCCTACCCCGTTAAGTAAAGAAAATTTACTTAAAGAAAATGTAGCAGATAATAAAATTTTTGTTACAGGCAACACCGTAATTGATGCTTTATATTCCGTTATAGATAAAATTAAACAAGATAAAAATTTGCAAACAGAACTTGCTACTAAACTTAAAAATTGCGGTTATAATACAGGGCGTTTATCAAACGGCAAAAAACTTGTTTTAATAACAGGTCATAGAAGGGAAAATTTCGGCCAAGGTTTCATAAATATTTGTGAGGCAATTAAATATCTAAATCAAAAATATCCTGAGGTTGATTTTGTCTATCCTATGCACTTAAACCCAAATGTTCGCAAACCTATACAGGAGGTTTTTGGCAAAAATGTTCCTCCAAATATGTTTTTTATAGAACCGCTTGATTATTTGCCTTTTGTTTATTTGATGGAAAAAGCAAATATTATCTTGACTGATAGCGGCGGTATTCAGGAGGAAGCCCCTTCTCTAGCCAAACCGGTTCTAGTTATGCGTGATAATACTGAACGTCCGGAAGCTCTTAAAGCGGGCACAGTTAAACTTGTTGGCACTTCTTTTGAAAAAATTACAAGCGAAGTTAGTTTACTTCTTGATGATAAGGCAGAATATACCCGCATGAGCCAAGCGCAGAATCCTTATGGCGATGGCAAGGCCTGCCAAAGAATATTAGAGGTATTAAAGGAATGAGTTCGGGAATTTCTTTTAGTAAAATTATTTCCATCTTATTATCTGTTGTTGTCTTAATAATCATTATATTTATGTTTAGTATTACGACTAATTTCAATAAAATAAATATAATTGATTTAAGTGTTTTAGCAACTTTTATTTTTAATGGTTTAATTTGGTTATTTTTGTTAATTAAAGAAACTAATAAACGGCCTTTTTCTTTAATGATGATAAATTGGGCTTTTTGTATCTTGTTTTTTTTCATGGCTCCTGTAGTTCAATACACAAATTTCCTTTTTCCTTGGGTTGGTAATAGGTCGGATGATATAATTTTGTATGCTAATATTTGTTTGTTTGTTTGGACAATCTTTATCATTATAGGATCATTTTTTGCTAAAAGATCTAAGACTAATAATCTGAAAAATGCGAAGACAATATATTTATCATTTTCACTTATTTTAATATTAACAATTTTTAATATTTTAATAATGTTTTGGAATGTTTATAATGTCGGTTTTGCTAATATTTTTTCACGTGCCACTCGTTCTTTTATTATTTTAGAAGAGAGAAGCATTACTATACTTATTTCTCACCTTTCTCAGGCTATAGCATATTTTGCATTTATCTATGCTTTATTGTATGTAAAGAAAAATAGAAAGGGGTTTTTATTTATGTTTATAAATGGCATAGCATTATTAATTTCATGTTTTCCTACTGCATTGTCACGTCACGCAGCGGCTGTTATATATTTTGGGATATTACTAATTTCAACAAAATTATTTAGAATTAAAGGGGTTTTTTTAACAGTATTACTTTTTTCTTTTATTATTGTTTTTCCTTTTATGGAAGTATTCAGAAATCTTTCTATACAAGATATTGATATATTGGGATATCTTTCTAATGTTTTTAGCAATATATCAAGTATTTGGTTAGGAGGAGGATATGATGCTTATTCTAATTTTACTTTAGTAATAGAATATGTTAAGCAATATGGTCCCACTTGGGGATATCAGTTATTAGGAGTTTTGTTCTTTTTTATACCTAGAGCCATTTGGCCCTTAAAACCTATTGGAACAGGGGCTTTTATTGCTTCTAGTCTTGGTTGGAGATTTACAAATATATCTGCACCTCTTCCAGCGGAAGGTTTTATAAATTTTGGAATTTTTGGCCTTATCTTATTTGCTTTTATATTAGGTTATGCTATAACTAGAGCAGATGAATATTATTGGAAAAATATGATAAATGGAAGTAAAGAAAATATAACTAATTTTTCTGTAATTTATCCGGTCTGTGTGATGTTTTTATTTTTTATTTATAGGGGAGATTTGCTTTCCTCATATGCTTATTTGATGGCATATATTTTTGTTTGGTTTGTGATAAGTAGACGGTTTTTTATACACATTTAAATATAAATTAGGAAAATTTTATATGACTAAAAAAAATATTTTAATTTTTTTAAATACTTATGTTCCCGGTTATAAATCAGGCGGGCCTGTGCAAGCCATTAAAAATTTAGTTGAAAACTTGGGGGAAAGCTATAATTTTTATGTCGTTACGCGTGATAGAGATTTTGGGGAGACTAATGCTTACCCAAATATAGAATATGGTGTTTTTCAACAAGTAGGCAAAGCAAAAGTTATGTATCTAGCACCTAGGGAAAGAAATTTTAAAAACTACCTTAACATAATTAATCAAACAGATTTTGCTTTATTTTATTTACAATCCTTTTGGAATTTTAAATTTTCAATATTGCCGCTTATGGCATTATTAAAATCGGCAAAAAGAAATTTACCTGTATTGATACATCCACGCGGGGAATTTTACCCCGGCGCTTTAAAACAAAAAGCATTTAAAAAGAGATTTGTTTTGTTGCTTTGGAAAATATCGGGGCTATATAAAAAAGTCTTTTTTAACGTATCAAGTGAAGAAGAAAAACAAAATATAATTGAATTGTTTGGTAAAGATTGTAATAAACAGATTAAAATTGCAATGGATTTTCCAAAACAATATCCGATAATTGACTATAATAAGGAATTTTCATTGCCGTTAAAATTAGTTTTTTTAGCCAGAATAGATCCTAAGAAGAACTTATTATTCCTAATAGAAATAGTAAAGAAATTAAAGATAGAAGTGTTATTGGATATTTATGCTTCTGTTTCAGATCAAGAATATTGGCAAAAATGTCAAAATGCCTTGCAAAACACCTCAAAGAATATTGCTATAAATTATAAGGGTATATTGCCACATAATCAAATACAAGAAGTTTTATCTAAATATGATTTATATTGTTTCTTAACTAAAGGGGAAAACTTCGGTTATACCATTCACGAAGCACTTGCAAGCGCTTTGCCCGTTATAATCAGCGATAAAACAATTTGGCACGATTTAGCAAAATATAATGCCGGGTGGGAAATTCCACTTTCAAAGCCACAAGAATTTATAGAGAAAATTAAAGAATATCAAGCAAAAACTGATAAAGAAAAACTTGCCATGCGTAAAGGCGCTTTGGCCTATGCCCAAGCAATGGCAAAAGATGAAAAAATATTAAATGATAATAAGAATATGTTTGATTTATTGATGGAGGGGAGATGTTAACTTTTGTCGGTGATTATGCCCCTTATCATAAAGTTAAATTTGATAATAAAAGTTTTCTAGTGGGCAACTTAGAGTGTGCTTTTAGTGATATTAAAGCAAATTCTTGGAAAAGTTATACAAGTGTTTTGCCTTGTAAAAATATGGATTTTATTAAAGAAATAAATTTTTCTGCTTTATCTTTGGCAAATAATCATACTTATGATGCCGGAAATTTTGAAGAATTTTATAAAAAACTTGAAACAGAATATCCTAATATTCAATTTTTTGGCACAATAGAAAAACCTTATGTTGTGATAGAAGAGGTAGCAATTATCGGTTGTCTTGAAAAAAACAGAAGCAGGGGGGAAAATATTTTCCCGGAAGAAGCTGTTTTATCTTTAATAAAAAAAATAAAAAGTAAATTTTCTAAAGTATATATATATCCGCATTGGGGTAAAGAGGGGGAATATACCCATTATCCTTCCCCAAGGCAACAAAAACTAGCACATAAGTGGATTGATGCTGGGGCAAGCGGTGTTTTTGGTAGCCATAGCCACGTCTTTCAAGGTAAGGAGATTTACAAAAATAAACCTGTTTATTATTCTTTGGGTAATTTTTATTTTCCTCATCCGGAGTCAAAAATATACCCAAATACTAATGTAGGTTTAACGTTAGAAATAGGAAATGGTATTAAGGAAAAATTTATTGAATTCAATGAAAACAAAATAGAATATATTATTGGTAAAGAAAAAGATATTCTAATTAAAATAAGTGCACCGTTAAAAAATTGGGGCTATTTTAGTTGGGCTAAATATATAGGGAAAATATACTTGAATAAAAATACTGCCTCTTGGCATATCCGTTTAAAAAATAATTTTTTAAAAACTTTACCGTTGTTTTGTTTGTGGCAAATAATGCCAAAAACTTTATTATTTAGGATAGCAAGTTTATTTTCTGTTGAGGATAAAAAATGCTAAAAACACTTAAAAATTTTGTTGAAAATATACCTTATCCTATCGGCAAACAACTAGCGAAAGTACCGTTTTCTTTACGCCTTGGCAATATGTATACAAAGGAAAAGCAACTTATAAAAATTTTAAAAGATATTAATGCACAAGATGATTATATTTTGCAAGGACTTAATAAAATTTTTCAATTTGCTAAAAATAATTTTGCTTGCTATCATAATTTATACAAACAAGCAGGGGTTTTAGATTTAGAGATAAAAACCTTTGAAGATTTTAAAAAATTACCGATAACAGATAAAGAATTTTTTAGAAAAAATATCAGAGAATTTAATGGTTCTTATAAATTAAATACCGGTGGTACTACGGGTGAGCCGTTTATGTTTTTTATGGATAAGTTTTGCTGGGCTAGGGAATGGGCTGCTATGCACACAATTTGGGAAACTTTAGGATATAATTATCACGATTTAAAACTTACTTTAAGAGGCAAAAATATCGGAAATAAAAATTATGTGTATAATCCCGTCCATAATGAATTTATTCTTAATACTTATAAGCCTTTTAAAGAAATAAAAACATCTTTAATTTCTTTATTTAATAAATATCCTATTAAGTTTTTACATGGATACCCCTCAACTATTTACAACCTTATTTGCGAAATGGAAGAAAGTTTATCAGAAGCTCAAATAAAGCAAATTTTGTCAAATATTAAGGGATTATTTTTATCTTCCGAGTTCCCTCTTCCTTATATGGTAGATAAATTTAAAAAATATAATTTAAATTTTGTTTCCTGGTATGGTCATAGCGAAATGTGCATATTAGCATATAATGAGGGCGAATTTACAAACACTTATAAACCATTTGCAAGTTATGGCTATGCAGAGATAGAAGAAGGTAATTTGCTTGGTACTTCTTACCGTAATTTTTCTATGCCTTTAATCAGATATAATACAGGCGATAAAGTTAATGTGATAGAAAAATCAAATAGTGGTAGATGCCTTGCTTTTGCTGTAAAAGAAGGTAGAACGGCTGATTTTGTAATAGATAAAGAAGGTGAAAATATTTCTTTAACTTCTTTGATTTTCGGTCGTCATCATAAAATTTTTGATTATGCTAAATTCGTGCAAGTAAAGCAAGAGGAAAAAGGTAAAATAACTATATATATTGTTGCAAACACTGCTTTGCCATCAGATTTAAGCAGTTTATTTGATATGACAAATATTAATATGAAAGTAGATTTTAAAATTATTGAAAAACCTATCTTAACAAAAGCGGGTAAATTCCGCTTAAAAATTTAAGGAGAATTTATGAAACAAATTATTCAGGATTTAAAAAATGGGGCAACAATTTTGGAAGAAGTGCCTATGCCACAAGTAAAGGCGGGTTATGTTTTAATTCAAACGACTAGAACCTTAGTTTCCCTTGGCACAGAGCGTATGCTTGTGGAGTTTGGCAAAGCAAATTTAATAGATAAAGCCCGCCAACAACCCGATAAAGTTAAACAAGTTTTGGATAAAATGCATACCGATGGCATTATGCCCACCTTAGAAGCAGTTTTTAATAAATTAAACCAGCCCTTGCCACTTGGTTATTGTAATGTGGGCAAAGTTATTGCTGTCGGACAAGGGGTAACAGAATTTAAAATTGGCGATAGAGTTGCCTCAAACGGAAATCATGCGGAATTTGTTTGTGTGCCTAAAAATTTAGTTGCCAAAATACCTGATAATGTTAGTGATGATGAGGCAACTTTTACTGTAATATCTTCTATTGCTTTGCAAGGCATACGCAATTTAAAACCGCAATTTGGGGAAAGTATTGTCGTTATCGGTCTTGGTCTTATAGGTTTAATTACCGCGCAACTTTTAAAAGCAAACGGTTGCCAAGTTATCGGTATTGATTATCAGCAAAGTAAAGTTGATTTAGCTAAAACCTTCGGTATTACGGCAATAAATCCGGCAAAAGACGGAAACGCTATTGAGTATGTAAAAAATCTAACAAAAGGTATTGGGGCAGATGGCGTTTTAATAACTGCTTCTACTAAAAGTGATGAAGTTATTCACGAATCTTGCGAAATGTGCCGCAAACGCGGTCGTATAATTTTGGTGGGTGTAATCGGTTTAAATATGAGGAGGGATGATTTCTATAAAAAGGAACTTACATTCCAAGTTTCCTGTTCTTACGGAGCCGGTAGATATGATGAAGAATATGAAAACAAAGGCCATGATTACCCTCTTGCCTATGCCAGATGGACGGAAAAACGCAATTTTGAAGCAATTTTAGCGGCAATATCAAGCGGTAGTCTGCAAGTAAAACCCTTGATTTCACAAATTGTGGAACTTAAAGATTATTTACAAATTTACGGCGATATGCGTGGGGGCAGTATCGCTTCCATAATTAAATTCGCCGAAAAACCTTCACAATCAAAAACTATCTCGCTTGAAGAAGGCAAAACTTTTGCCAAAGGCAAAAATAAAATTGCCTTAATCGGTGCGGGTAATTTTGCCAGCTCCACTATTGTGCCTTGCCTTAAAAAATGTGGCGCAAAAATTAAATATATTTCAAGCGCACAAGGGTTAAGTGCAAAAATTCTTGCTAAAAAAGCAGGCGCTCAGTTTGCAACAAGCGATAATAAACAAATTTATGAAGATAAGGAAGTTGGCCTTATTATCGTCGGCACGCGCCATAATTTGCACGCAAAATTTATTTTAGAAGCACTAAAAAATAATAAAAGTGTATTTGTGGAAAAACCGCTTTGTTTAAACAAACAAGAACTTGCCGAAATTGAAGAAGCGTATAAAAAATCTTCAAAAGATTTGACAATAAATGTCGGCTTTAACCGCCGTTTTGCCCCTCTTGCAATTAAGATGAAGCAACTTTCCGGCAAAGGGCCTAAAAATATTATTGCCACAATGAACGCCGGTTTTATTGCCCCTGAAGTTTGGGTGCAGGATTTACAAATTGGCGGTGGTCGTATTATTGGCGAGGCCTGCCATTTTATTGATTTATGCTCTTTTATCGCAGATAGTAAAGTAGTGGAAGTTTGCATGAATGCTCTAGGGCCTAATCCGGCGGAAAATACAGATAATGCAAGCATTTTGCTTAAATATGAAAATGGCTCAAATGCCGTTATAAATTATTTTGCCAATGGCTCAAAAAGTTATGCCAAAGAAAGAGTGGAAGTTTTTGCACAAAATTCCGTTTTAATTTTAGATAATTGGCGCAAATTAAAAGGTTACGGCGTTAAAGGTTTTACTTCCGAAAGTTCCGCTTTAGATAAAGGCCATAAGGCCGAATTTGCTTTGTTAAACAAAAATTTGCAAGAAGGCAAAGAACCTTTAATACCTTTTGAAAGTATCAAAAATACAACGCTTGCTTCTTTTGCGTGTATAGAAAGTTTAAAACAAAATAAATGGATTAAGGTGGAAGATTGAATAAGTTTTTAAAATATTTTAACACATTAAAGTTTTTGCGTTTTGAACAATTTTACTATAGGGCTATCTTTAAATTTTATAAACCCAAAATTGTTTTAAATGCAGGACCTTTACTTGATAAAAAATGTAAAAATGAAACTGCTTTTCCAATAAAAAACACTTCTCTTTTAGATAGCGCTAACGGGCGTTTTTGTTTTTTAAAAGAAGAGCATATAATTTCCAAAAAACAGGATTGGAATAATCATAAAATAAATAAACTTTGGCTTTATAATCTTCATTATTTTGATTTTTTGCAGCAAGAAAATTTACCTGCTAAAGACGGCGAATATTGGATAAATAAGTGGATAGAAGAAAATCCTTTTCCTATCGGCAACGGGTGGGAGCCATACCCAATATCGCTAAGAACAGTTAACTGGATTAAATGGTTTTTGCGCGGGAATAATTTAACTGCCAAACAACAAGAAAGTTTATTTATTCAAGTGCGTTATTTAAGAAAGCGCCTAGAATATCACTTGTTTGCAAATCACTTGCTCGCAAATGCAAAAGCGCTTGTTTTTGCCGGTATGTTTTTTGACGGCGCAGAAGCAAAAGAATGGCTTAAAAAAGGCCTGTTAATTTATAAAAGAGAATTGCCCGAGCAAATACTTAAAGACGGCGGACATTTTGAACTTTCTACAATGTATCATAATATTATTTTAGAAGATTTACTTGATTTAAAAAATCTAGCTGTTCCCATAGAAAATCTTGATAAGTATATTTCTAAAATGTTGTTTTGGCTTTCCGCTATGATAAAAAAGGATAAGGAAATTTCTTTTTTCAACGATGCAGCACAAAATGTTGCTTTAACTCCTAAACAACTTTTTGATTATGCAGGCAAACTTAATATTAAATATGAAAAAGCGGAAACTTCCTGTAATCTTAAATATTCGGGTTATGCCCGTTTAGCAAATAATAATTGGCTTTGTTTGTGCGACGGGGCGGAAATCGGCCCGAGCTATCAAACAGGGCACTCCCATGCTGATACTTTAACTTTTGAACTTTGGTATAAAGATACAAAATTAATTACAAACAGCGGAACTAAAGAATATATCTGGGGAAAAGTGCGGGAATATCAAAGAAGCACAAAAGCCCATAATACAATAGTTATAAACAGCAAAAATTCATCTGAAGTTTGGCATTCTCACAGAACGGCAAACAGAGCGCATATTATAAATAGAGTATTCAAAGATAATATGTTTAGCGCCGAACATAACGGATATAAAAATATTACTTGCAAAAGAACTTGGCAGCTTGAAGAAAATAAAGTGATAATAGAAGATATAATAAAAAGTAAAAAAGACTTTTCGGCAGAGATATTTTTTCATTTCGTTCCCGATATAAAAATAAAAATTATTTCTAAACAGGAAGCCGAAATTATTCAAAATAAAGATAAGTTCTTGATATCTTTTAATACAGAAGATTTTAATTTACTATTAAAAAATTTACCTATTAGTAATAATTTCGGGGAAGAACTTTTATCTCCCTGTTTAATATTAAAAACACAAGGCAAAAAAGAAAAAACTATTATTACAGAGATAAAAAAATTATGAATATATTATTTTTAAGTCATTATTATTTTCCAGAAGGTAACGCCGCTGCAACAAGAGTTAGTGCTCTTGCAGGTAGATGGGTTAAAATGGGTCATAAAGTAACAGTCGTTACTTGCGCGCCTAATGTGCCAAACGGCAAAGTTTATAGCGGTTACAAAAATAAATATACACTAGAAGATATTGAAGGGGTAAAAGTTATCCGTATTAAAACTTTTATTGCCGCAAATAAAGGCGCTTTTAAAAGAATTTTAAATTTCCTTTCTTATATGTTTAGTGCTTTTGGAACCTGCCTTTTTATGAAAAAGCCGGATATTATAATTGCTACAAGTCCGCAATTTTTTTGCGGCTTTTGCGGGACTTTACTTAAATGGTTTAGAGGTTTTCCTTTTGTTTTGGAAATCAGAGATATCTGGCCGGAATCCATTTCTGCCGTCGGTGCAAAAGTGCCGGGTATAGGGTTAAAGTTTATTTCTGTTTTAGAAAAATTAATGTATAAAAGTGCTTTACATATAGTAACCGTTGGCGAGGGCTATAAACAAAAACTTACTAAAGAACGTGGCGTGCCGGAAAGTAAAATTTCAATTATTATGAATGGCGTTGATAGCACTTTATATTATCCTGGCCCGAAAAATAAAGAACTGCTTAAACAATATAATTTAGAAGGCAAATTTATCTGCAGTTATATTGGGACAATCGGTATGGCTTGTGGCTTAAAAGTGGTTTTAGAAGCAGCAAAAAATTTAAAGACAAAAGGGAAAAATGATATAGTTTTCTTATTAATTGGCGGTGGGGCTACAAAGGAAGATCTTGAAAATCAAGCCAAGGCGGAACATCTTGATAATATTTTATTTCTTGGTCTGCAACCAAAAAATAAAATTGCTTCTTGGATAAATACTTCCGATATCACTTTAGCGCATTTAATTAAAACAGATCTATTTAGAACGGTTATGCCCTCAAAAATCTTTGAAAGTGCCGGTTGCGCTAAACCAATTTTGCTTGGGGTTCAGGGCTTTGCCGAGAAATTTGTTAAAGATAACTCTTGTGGTCTTTGTTTTGAACCGGAAAATGCTCAAGATTTAGTTGAAAAACTTTTACAACTTTATGAAAATAAAGAGTTATGTAAAACTCTTGGTGAAAACGGACTAAAAAATATTGCTACAAAATATAATAGGGATTCTCAAGCTAAAAAATATATAGAGATTTTGAATGATTATGTTAAATAGTGATAGATATATTACTTTGGTAGAGTGATTTTTAAAGGTGATTTTATGAATTATAGAATTGTGAAAAACACTTCTATGTTATATTTACTGAATGTGGCAAAAATGATTTTTCCATTTTTGACATTTCCTTATTTAACACGTGTATTAAGCGTGGATGGCTATGCTTTGGTGATGTATGTGCGTGCATTAATGCAATATATGCAAATTTGGGTGGATTTTGGATTCATGCTATCAGCCACAAAACATATTGTAAATGCCGGGAAAAATATGGAAAAAATAGGGCACTTAGTTAGTGATACAATACTAGCCCGTTTGGTTTTAGCTTTTATTGGTGGTTTTATTTTAGTTTTTGCCGTTATATTTATTCCCTTGTTGAGTCAGAATATACTTTATACGATCTTGTCTTTTATAAGTATAATTATCTCCTGTTTTTTTGTGGATTATTTGTTTCGTGGTTTAGAAGCCATGCATGAAATCACTATTCGTTATGTGGTATTACGTGGTTTAGCCACAGTTTTTACTTTTGTATTAGTCCATTCTGACGAAGATATTTTGTTAATTCCTTGTTTAGATATAATCTCGTTTTTAATTTGTATAGTATTGGTACGTTGGCAATTAAAAAAATATAAAATTAAATTATTTTGGCCCCGTATACGCACTACTTTATTTCATTTAAAAGATTCCTTTACATATTTTATTTCAAATATTGCGACTACGGCTTTTGGGGCATTAAATACTTTATTAATTGGTATTTTTTTACCGGTGGCAAGTGTTGCAATATGGACTGTTGCAATGCAAATAATATCAGCCATTCAGATGTTATTTACCCCAATTAATAATGGTATATATCCTGAAATGGTGCGTAATAAACGATGGGGACTAATTAAAAAAACTCTATTAATATTTATGCCTTTAGTTTTAATTGGTAGTTTATTATTATATTTCTTTGCACCTCTTGCTATTAGGATTGTAGCTGGGGGAAAATATATTGATGCAGATTATTTATTACAATTATTATTACCTGTTTTGCTTCTTAGTTTTCCGGCTATGCTTTTAGGCTGGCCTTCTTTAGGGGCAATAAATAAAGTAAAACAGACTTCTTTTACTACAATTATAGCAGCTCTAGTGCAGTGTGGTGGTATTGGAATATTAATTTTATGCGGTCAATTTACTTTGTGTGCCTTAGCTATTGTGCGTTGTATTAGTGAGGGGGTATTATTTGCTACTCGCGCTTGGCTGTGTTATAAATATAGGAAGTTATTTAATTAAATGATATTTGCAGTATAGTTAGGAGAATATATGGATAAAAAAACTTTAAGGAAACTACAACTCGTGCAGTTAGAAATTGCTAAAGAAATAAAGCGCGTTTGTAAAGAATATAATATCCGTTAATTTTTAACTGCAGGGACTTTACTTGGGGCTGTGCGTCATAAAGGTTTTATCCCTTGGGATGATGATTTGGATATCGGTATGTTACAGGAAGATTACGATAAATTTTGCCAAATTGCTCCTAATGCTTTATCAAAAGAATATAAACTTGTTACTTGGAAAACAGATTCTCTCTATGCTCTCCCCTTTGGTAAAGTTTATAAAAAAGGGACAATTTTTCAAGAAAGCAAAAGTTATCAAGATAATAAAAATGGTATTTATGTCGATATTATAGTTTATAATAATGCTCCTGTTAATTCTATAACACGATATTATTTAATTAACAAATTGAGAATCTTAGAAAGACTTATTTTGATGAAAAATCACTACCGGCCTTGGATGGAAAATGATAAAATTAATTGGAGAAAACGATTTATATATTTGCCAATTCAATTTCTTTCTTGTTTTTTTACACGTAAATATCTTGTTAATAGGCATATTTCTCTAACCATAAAACAAGCAAAGACAGGTTTTGTATATGGCCCGGCAAGTTTAAAAAAAGTGCCTATCTTTCAAAGGAAAAACTTAGAAAAAACTTCAGAGTATCCTTTTGAAGATACTAAATTTGCCATATTTGATAAAGCGCAAGATTATTTGCAGGTTGTATATGGGGATTATATGCAATTACCGCCGGAAAAAGATAGGCAAAACAAACATCAAGTTGTCAAATTGGATTTTGGAAAAGAAAAATAATTATGAATAAAATTGAAACTTATAGCGCACAAATTAATTCAAAGTTATATAGCTTATTAAACATGGATATATTACAAAATCCATATTTATATATTGATGTTAATACTTATGGCTTTCAGGGCAGTAATATTCAAACATATTTTGCTACTTGCGCGGAGAAAATATCTGTAATAATTTATCAGTATTATAACTCCATACAATTATTAGTTAACCAAAAGGAACTTCCAAACGAACAGACAATAAAAGAAATAGCTAATTTTATTGCTACTCGTAAAGTTATTATGGTTTCAGGGGTAACTTCCCTAATAACAAAACTAAAAACCTATTTACCCAACTATAAACAAACAAATGGCCATCTTTTTGAATATCAAGGAAAGATTGAACAAAAACTGATAAATTTTCCTAAATTTCAATGGGCCCATAGTGAACAAGATTTTGAGCGTTTAGCAATTTTTATCACTTCTGATTCTAGTATAGGTTCCCACTATAATATTGCTCAATTAAAACAGCAACTTTTAGAGCGTCACCAAAAATATGGTTGCCAAAATGTTTTTTTAGAGGAAGATAAAAAAATAATTGCTCATGTCGGAACTTATGCTTGTTATAAGGATTTAGCCGTAATAGGTGGTTTATTGGTTGATCCAAGCCAAAGAGGTAAGGGGCTGGCTCGCAAAATAATGACTTTTATATCTTGTCAATGCGTAAAAACATTTAAACAGAAGCCAGTTTTTTATTGTTATATTCCTGACCTCTTTAAATTTTATAAGACCTGTGATTATAAAGAAATTTACGATTGTTCAAAATTAGAATTAATAGGAGATAAAAATGCTTAATTTTACAGTAGGTCCCGTTCAATCTTCCGAAGAAATTTGTAATATCGGTTCAGAACAAGTTCCATATTTTAGGACTGCTGAATTTTCTAAAATTATGTTGGAAAACGAACAGCTGATGTTGAAATTTTCTAATGCGCCGAAAGATTCTCGCGCCGTATTTCTAACAGGTTCCGGCACAGCTTCTATGGAGGCAGCTGTAATTAATACTCTTACTTCTTCTGATAAAGTCCTTATTGTCAATGGGGGAAGTTTTGGTCATCGTTTTGTTGAAATTTGCAAAACATATAATATCCCTTATGATGAAATTAAACTTTCTTTTGGTGAAGCATTGAAAGAAAAACACTTAAATCTATATGACGGCAAAGGTTATACGGCTTTTTTGGTAAATATTCACGAAACTTCTACCGGCGTTTATTATGATATAGATTTAATTAGCAGTTTCTGCCGTAAAAATAATCTGTTTTTAATTGTGGATGCTATTAGTTCTTTTTTGGCTGATCCTTTTGATATGTCTGCCTGCGGAGCAGATATAATGCTTACAGGATCGCAGAAAGCCCTTGCTTGCCCGCCGGGGATATCTATTATGGTTTTAAGTCCTAAAGCCTTAGCCAGAATTGTTAAATCTAAAACTCCGTGTTATTATTTAGATTTAAAAAGTGCTTTGAAAAATGGCGAACGTGGGCAAACCCCATTTACTCCTGCTGTCGGTATTCTTAGACAAATACATGCTAGATTAAAAAATATTGAAAGAGAAGGCGGAGCCCAAGAGGAAATCAAGAGAGTAGCTGCCCTAGCAAAAGATTTTAGAAATAAAATTAAAGATTTGCCTTTTGAGATAGTTTCAGAGTCTATGTCTAATGCCGTAACGCCTTTACATCCCAAAAATGTTAGTGCTTATGATATCTTTCTTAAATTAAAAGATGAATATGATATTTGGATTTGTCCAAATGGCGGAGAATTAAAAGATAAAATATTTAGAGTGGGCCATATAGGAGCACTTACGGCTAAGGATAATGATGTTTTAATTGCAGCATTTAGAGATTTACAAAAAAAAGGAGTTTTGTAAATTATGAAAAAAGTTATAACCTATGGAACTTATGATTTATTACATTATGGGCATATTCATCTATTAGAACGCGCCAAAGCTTTGGGGGATTATCTTATAGTTGGCATAACTTCTGAGGCCTTTGATAAAGCGCGCGGTAAAATAAATGTTCAACAATCTCTTATGGAAAGAATTGCCGCCGTTCGTGCAACAGGCCTGGCAGATAAGATAATTGTAGAAGAATATGAAGGGCAAAAAATAGATGATATACAGCGTTATGATGTTGATGTTTTTGCTATAGGTTCCGATTGGAAAGATAAATTTGATTATTTAAAGGAATATTGTCAGGTCGTTTATTTAGATAGAACAGAAGGGGTATCTTCCTCAGATATAAGAACAGAACAACGCCAGGTTAAATTAGGTTTAGTAGGAGATCCTAGATATTTGTTAAAAATCAGTCGCGAAAGTAAGTTCGTTAATGGTCTAGTGGTAACTGCTATTTGCACTAATACTCCAAAAGAAAATATTGTTCTGCCACAGGAAAATTTATTTATTACACAAGATTATTCCAAAATGCTTAAGGAAGTGGATGCTATTTATTTAATTTCTCATCCAAGCCGTCACTATGACCAAATTAAACAAGCCTTACTTGCCGGCAAACATGTATTGTGCGAAGCTCCTTTAACAATAAAAATAGCTGAATTTGACGAGCTGACAGAATTAGCACAAAAACAGAAATGTATTTTTATGCCGGCACTAAAAACGGCTTATTCCATGGCTTATTATAGGTTAATCTTACTTGCTAAGACGGGGAAAATAGGGAAAATTGTATCTGTTGATGCTACCTGCACCAGTCTTCAAGAAAAGGATTCCATTAACTTAAATACCACTTGGAACAGTCTTTGTTATTGGGGACCTGCGGCCTTATTACCAGTGTTTCAATTATTAGGTACAGAATATAAAGATAAGAATATAGTATCGCAGTTTTTTGATAAAAAAGAATTATTTGATAATTTTACTAAAATAGATTTTTATTATCCTGATGCTGTTGCCTCTATTAAAGTAGGTAAAGGTGTTAAATCAGAAGGGGAACTTATTATTTCCGGCACTAAAGGGTATATTTTTGTTCCTGCCCCTTGGTGGAAAACAGATTATTTTGAAATCCGCTATGAAGACCCTAACCAAAACCGCCGTTATTTTTATCAATTAGAAGGCGAAGGCATACGCTATGAACTTGTTAGTTTTGTTAAAGCTATAACTAGCGGACGTTCTTTTACTTATATAGATTCTTCCGTTTCTCGTGCCATGTGTGGCATTATGGAAGATTTTTATGCCCATAAATTAAAAGAAATAAATTAAAATTAAGCCTCGTTTAAAAGCGAGGCTTAATTTGTTTATTATTCAATACTTGTATTTTAGGTTAAATGCCAAAAAGCTAATGCTTCTTGTAAACTCTCAAATTCTACAAACTCACCAGCTCTAGGGCCGATTGCTTCGTGGCACTCAAGAACATCATATCTCTTGCTTTCTTCCTTGTTTATATACTCCCCTTCGTCATTTGGTATTAAAAGATATTTCATAAATGCTCCTATTTAGTTATAGTCCAACCCTTTGCGGTGGCAATGGCTTCATCATCGGCGGTTAAATCGCTTGCGCCTGTTGCGCCCACAATGCTGATAATTTGCCCTGCACTAACAATAGGCAAATCATTAAACAGTTGCACTAAAGCATTTCTGTCTAGGCCTGTCCTAGAAACATTTATTTGAGGTGGTGTAGCATTATTAAATGGGGCTTGATTTGATACACGCAAACCTTTAAGTCCGCCCATAAAACGAGGGGCCGTTGCGTAAGTTCCTATTTTAGTTAAATTTACTCCTTCGCTAGTATCTAATACTATATCTTCTAAACTTGTATCGTCAAATAATACAAGGTTTGCATTTGTTGCGGAAGTGAAATTAAGTTTAGGAAAAGATTTTAAATTATAGCAAGATTGAAATGCGCCAGAAAAAGTAGTGCAATTAGGTGTTTTTAGACTTCCTTTCACTCTTTCAATACCTGATATATAAAAAAGATATTGCATAGTCGTAAAGTTAGTATTTTCAAATCTTACTTCTTTTATAGCAGATGTCTGATAAAAAACGCCGTAAGCAGTCATAGAAATATTTTGGCAGTCAAGAACAGGAACATAAGTTAAACTTGTTGCCCTTAAAAACAAACTATCAATACCGCTTAATTTAAGAGTATTATTTTTAGCGGTGCAGGCCTGCATAAGAGGTTGTTTATAATAGTTATATCGCCCGAAACCTTGATATAGATTTATTGAATTAGTTAAATTAAAATGCGCCCACAATACGCCTTGCTCCTCTTCACTACTTTCTACAATTCTTGCACAATGAAAAGTATTTATACTTTCATTTTCTGTTTGTGGGTAAATATCAATTATATGGGCTTTTGTTGCGCCTGTTGGTTCACTTATATCATAGCCTGGGGTATCGGTATAATCTTCCCAATCAGCCATAGAAAATTGGGCATTACTTGCATAATCTGCATAAGGTGTTCCGTCAATAGCAACGGAATATCCTGCTGTTGTTGTTACAACAAATCCTATTGGGTAGCGTGTATCTACCAGCAAATAAACATGCCCTTCTTCTGCATTTTTTCTAATATCGGGCCAACTTTCGGGTTTGTTCTTCCAATCGTTTTTCCCGGTATTTTCTACTGAAGTTTGTAAAGTAATAGTTTCTTCGTTTATATATTCTGGAGAAATATCTTTCATAAAATTTCTCCGCTATTGAATAGAAATTTTTAAATCTTCCGAGCTAACTCCTGTTAAATCAACTCTTAAATATAAATCTACAAAATTTATATAAATTATTTTATTGGCAACTAGTTCAATCTGCTCGCCTTCTTCGTTATATAAGGGGTAAAAGTTTACTTTGTCTTGGGATACTTCTAGTTTAGGGGTGCCAGTAAAAGTTCCTGTAGTTAAAATGCTTAAATATCTAATAGGGCCTTTATGCAAAGCTAATTCTTTGATATTTACTATTTCGTTTGTTGTAGGACTGGTAGATAAATCTGTAATAATCATAAAAAAGAACTCCTTTATGATTTTAAACGGCTCTACCTTATTTAATTATAGCAAATTTCGTCTGAGATATCAAGTTTTATGAAATATTTTTTAAAGATTTTACTTCTTTTGCCATATTTTTAAATTTGAGTAAATTTTGATATTTAACTAAATTTTATAGTTCTAACATTTTTTTCAAAATTATATTTAATCTTGTATCTTTTGTTTTTTGATATACTATTAATATATTGTGTTAAAGAGGTCTTTTATTCTATTAAAATGACGGAAAATTATAAAAATTTAATTGTCGGCGCCGGCATCAGTGGGGCAGTTTTAGCCCGCTTACTGGCCGAAAAAGGCCAAAGTGTTCTTGTTATAGATAGGCGTAGCCATATCGGCGGTAACTGCTATGATTTTTTAGATGAAAACGGCCTAAATATTCATAAATACGGCCCGCATATTTTTAGAACAGATAAAGAAGAAGTCTGGCAGTTTCTATCGCGCTTTACTTCTTGGCAGGAATATAAACACAAAGTTCGCGCTAAAATTGATGGCAAAGAGGTGCCTATTCCGTTTAATTTTACCTCTATAGATGCTTTATTCGATGCACAAAAAGCCCAAGTTTTTAAAGAAAAACTTATTTCAAATTACGGCGAAAACAAGAAAGTTCCAATTTTAGAATTAAAAAAATCTGCCGATAAAGATTTACAAGAACTTGCCGATTATGTTTATGAAAAAGTTTTTTATCACTATACTTTAAAACAATGGGATTTAAAACCCGAAGAGCTTGAAGGCGATGCTCTTGCAAGAGTGCCTGTTTATACGGGTTATTACGACGGCTATTTTACCGAAAAATACCAAGCCATACCAAAGTTTGGTTATACTAAAATGTTTGAAAATATTTTAAATCATCCTAATATAAAAGTTCAACTTAACACTGATTTTAAAGATTTAAAAGATATTAGTTGCGAACGCATGTGTTATAGTGGTTCTATCGACGAATTTTTTGATTATAAATTTGGACCCTTGCCTTACCGCAGTTTAAATTTTGAATTAAAAACTTTAGAGCAAGAAAAATTTCAAAGTGTAGCAGTTGTTAATTATACCGGCAAAGAACCCTATACCAGAATAACCGAATTTAAACATTTTTTAAATCAAAAATCGCCAAAAACAACTATTGCCTATGAGTATCCCACTGCTTTTGAACTTGGTAAAAATGAAAGATATTATCCTATCCCCAAACAAGAAAACGAGCAGCTATATCAACAATATTTAAAACTTTCCCAAAAACAAAAAAATCTTTATTTTATCGGTCGTTTGGGGGAGTATAAATATTATAGTATGCAAAGTGCAATTTTAGCCGTTTTTGAATTGTTTAAAAAAATAATCTAATCAAAAAAAGTCTTAAAAGAATACATAAAAATTGTCATAAAAAATAGTAAAATAATAAATATATCGTCTAGGAGAAAAATACTTTTTTATGGATATTTTTTTACAATTAACAAGCGCATGCGGGCGCTTTTTTTCTGACCCTTCTTTACAAAGTTTTTATGATGTAATGAATTATTTTAATGCTCTTATTTGGGGCCCGCCGATGATTTTTCTTTTGTTATTCTTGGGTATTTATTTTACTTTTAAATTGCGCTTTATCCAAAGATACACTTGGTCTGCTATGAAACTTTCTTTAGCCAAGGCCGAAGCGGAAGGTATGGTAAGCAGTTTCGGTTCCCTTGCTATGATGATAGGGGCAACCGTTGGCACAGGCAGTATTATTGGTGTTACCACCGCCGTAGCGGAAGGCGGCCCCGGTGCATTATTTTGGATGGTGGTTGCGGGTTTCTTTAATTTCGCTATTAAATATAGTGAGTGTTTAATTGCTTTTAAATATCGTGTGCGCTTGCCAACGGCCGAATATGTCGGCGGTCCTATGTATTACTTAACTAATATTTTAAAGCTTAAATGGCTAGGTATTATTTTTGCAATAGGAACATTGCTTTTAGGTTTTACAGCAGGCAGTGCCTTACAGGCAAATTCCATTGCTGATGCCTTACGTGAAGGTTATAATCTTAATCCTTGGTATGTTTCTTTATTTATAGCTTTTTGCTCGGCAATAGTTATTTTAGGCGGAGTTAAGCGTATTGCTTCATATTCAGAATGGCTAGTGCCTATAATGGGGGCTCTTTATTTGTTTATTGCAATAGTTGTTATTATTATGAATTTTAATAGTATTCCCGCAGCTATTATAACGGTTATAAAAGGTGCTTTTACCGGTAAAGCGGTTGCCGGTGGTGCTATAGGCGTGGGTATTATTGCTTTGGTTAAAGCTATGCTCCCCGGTATTACAGCCGGAGTAACCCGCGCTGTCCTTGCGACGGAAGCCGGCCTTGGCAGTGCTTCTATTGCTGCTGCAGCTGCGCGCACGCGTAGTGCTACACAAATGGCTATTGTTTCTGCTACGTCAGTTTTTTGGACTATTTTTATTTGTAGTTTAACCGGTATAGTAATTGTTCTGGCAGGAGATTATACTAACCCAAATGTTTATGCGGCAAATTTATGTAATAGTGCTTTTAAAACGGTTCCTTATATAGGCACGCCTATTTTAGTATTTTCTTTAGTTATATTTTCATTTACTACCATTATCGGTTGGGGCTATTATATAGAAAAGGCACTTCAGTTTTTATGTAAAGGTTCTAATATACTTGTAAAGCCTTCCCGCATTGTTTTTATTTTACTTGTGCTTGTGGGGGGTGTTATCGGCACGAGTTTTTCCACAGATTTATTTATAGGTGATTCTGTTTTGCGCACCGCTCAGGCCAATATGTCAACCCGTTTTATGTGGGCTTTGGCTGTTTTTACTATGACTATGATGACTGTTCCTAATATTTGGGCTTTATGGTGCTTTCGCAAAGTAATTTATAAAACAACCCAGAAAAATTTGCATGCTTTAGTCGGCAAAAAAGCGGAAGAATTTCGTCAAGAACAGGCAGAAAGCAAATCTAAATAATATAAAGTTATTTTTTTAGATTTTCTAAAGCTTCTTTATTGTTTTTATGTATTTGTGCTACTATTTGGCAAGTTTTCAAATCGGTACAAGCGGCGCAGGTTTCAAAATTTTTACTTTTTACGCATTTGCGCACTTGGCAAAGCGAACTGCAGAAAAATGTTTTTGCACCAGCAGTTCTGCAACCGGTGCAGTTAATCATTTCCGGCATAATTTCGGTCTTATTTAACTTGCTCCACAAATTGGCAGTTTTTTCTCTTAATTTATTATCGTTATTAAGGGTTGCGATGTAAGCGTCGCAGTTTTCACAATCAAGTCCGCAACAGGCTATAAGTTTTTTCATAGCTACATTATAGAATATTAACAAAATTTATGCTTTTCTAAAAGTTGCAAAATAAATATAGAGGTTTTTATGATTGTTTTTTGTGTGCTTTATTTTACTAGTTTTATCTTTTTTTACCTATGGCAAATATGTGGAGCGCGTTTTCGGTCCGACGGATGCTCAAAAGCCGGAAGTCCGCTTTGCTAATGGGGTTGATTATGTGCCAATGCCGCTTGGCCTTATTTTTACAGGGATAATTGCTACTTATTTCATAATAAAAATGAAAAAAAGCAAATAACCAAAATATAACTTTTACCAATGATGCTATTTTAATAGCATAAGATTCCTTTATTTTTACAAATTTTTGCTTGACTTAGAGTCAACTCTAACTGCTATAATTTATGTAGGAGGTTTTTATGACGATTTCCGAAGTAAGTAAAAAGTGTAATATTTCCGCTGATACTTTAAGATATTATGAAAAGGTCGGTTTAATATCTTTTGTAAACAGAACTTCAGGCGGTCTTCGCGATTATAAGGAAGAAGACTGCAAGCAAATAATGTTTGTTAAATGTATGCGCAGTGCGGGGCTTTCTATAGAAGTATTAAAAAAATATTTTGATTTATTTAAACGCGGTAAACGCACCTTAAAAACACGCAGAGATTTACTTGCAACGGAACGGGAAAAACTTAAAAAACATTTAACGGAACTACAAGATACAATTAAGCGTTTAGATTATAAAATTTCCGTTTATGATAAAGCACTAAAATCAAAAGATAAAGAACTTAAATTTTAGGAGGTTATAATGTTAAAAAAGATAATTATTATACTTGTAATTCTTGCTTTTATAGGTGCGCTAATAGCAATAATACATAATTTAAGGGTTGCTTATAAAAACAAAAAAGAATTATCAAAGTTTAATCAGACAGAGGATTATAAAGCAAATTTAGGCAAAGTGCTTGTGGTTTATTATTCTTGGACGGGCCATACCCAAGATATTGCAGGGCAAATTGCCTCCTTAACAAAGGGCGATGTTTACCGCATTGAAACAGAAGAAGATTTTAAATCTTCTCCTGCTTTTTATGCTCGTGTTAAAAAGAACTTAAAGGAAAAGAATTATCCTAAATTAAAAGGTCAAATGCCAAATATTGATAGTTATGATACTATCTTTGTCGGCGGGCCTGTTTGGTGGTATACAATGGCAACACCGCTTTATTCTTTCTTGGGGCAAATGGATTTTAAAGGTAAAAAGATTATACCTTTTTCCACTCAAGGCAGTAATCCGGGCACATTTTTACAAGATTTTAAAAATGAAGCAAAAAATGCCCAAGTTGGCACTTATGCAAACTTTAATAATGTAAGTGCAAAATATAATACCGAAGTTCATAATAAAATTATTCATTGGATAAATAATTTATAAGAGGAGCTTTATGAAAGTATTATTGATTAACGGAAGTCCCCATAAAGAAGGTTGCACTTTTACGGCTTTAAGCGAAATTGCAAAAACCTTAAATAAACATAATATTGAAACAGAAATTTTCCATATAGGTGCAAAACCTATTGCCGGATGTATTGCTTGTGGCAAATGCAAAGAAAATGGTAAATGTATCTATGAAGACGGAGTAAATGAAATTGGCTCAAGAATTGATACTTTTGATGCTATTGTTCTTGGTTCGCCTGTTTATTATGCCGGTCCTAGCGGGCAACTTTGTTCTTTTTGTGATCGTTTATTCTTTGCCAATTCCGGTAAAATGGCCGGTAAACTTGCCGCTGCGGTGGTATCTTGCCGAAGGGGCGGGGCAACGGCTTCTTTTGATAGATTAAACAAATATTTTACAATTACCAATATGCAGGTAGTAGGTTCGCAATATTGGAATATGGTTCATGGTTTTACGCCCGAAGATGTTCGCAAAGATTTAGAAGGATTGCAAACTATGCGCACCCTTGGCGAAAATATGGCCTGGCTTTTAAAATGTATAGAACTTGGTAAACAAAACGGAATTAATAGACCGACTTATGAACCTATAACATTTACTAATTTTATTAAAGGAGATAAATAATGAAAAAAATAATCAGTGTAATTGTTGCATCAGTAGTTTTCTGTGCTTGTAGTAGCGCACAAAAGGAAGTAAATAAAGTTGAAGCTGTATCCCAAGATAAACCCATTGTTTATTTTACAAAGGATATTAGCCCGGAAGGTCTTATAAAAATTTATGATAAGATTTCCCAAAATATTGACGGTAAAGTAGCCATTAAATTTCATACAGGCGAGCCGCACGGCCCAAATATTTTACCGGTGCCTATGGTAAAAGCTTTATGGGAACATATTCCAAACAGCCGCCTTGTGGAAACAAATGTTTTTTATACTTCTCCGCGTCAAACAACAAAAGGCCATAGAGAAACTTTAAAAACAAACGGCTGGACCTTTACCGAAGTTGATATTTTAGATGAAGACGGCACAACAATGCTTCCTATCAAAGGGGGGAAACATTTTAAAGAAATGTCTATGGGTAGCCATATTTTAAATTATGATTCTTTAGTCGTTCTTACACACTTTAAAGGTCATGCTATGGGCGGTTATGGCGGCAGTATGAAGAATATTGCTATCGGTATGGCTGATGGCAAAATCGGCAAAAAAATGATACACCAAAAAGGCGATAATCAATGGGGTTATACCGGTGGGCGTTTCCAAGAAAATATGGCAGAATCCGCCAAAGCAACGGTGGACCATTTCGGCAAAAAAATTGTATATATCAATGTTTTGCGCCGTATGTCTGTTGATTGTGATTGTGCAGGCACTTCTGCTGCAGAACCAAAAGCGCATGATATCGGTATTTTGGCTTCTACCAATATTGTAGCGGTGGACCAGGCCTCACTTGACCAAGTTTATGCCTTGCCTGAAGCAGAATTGCACGATTTACAGGAACGCATAGAATCACGCGAGGGCTTACGCCAAATTTCCTATATGAAAGAACTCGGTATGGGCAGTGGCGAATATACTTTGGTAAATATTGATAAATAAAATCTAGAGTATAAAAAATTTAGGTGCTTGGAAACCTGAAGATTAAGAGATTTTAAAAAAGGAAATTATAAGGAGATTATATGAGTAAAAAAGTTTTAATTATTTCTGCTTCACCGCGCAAGGGGGGCAATTCTGATGTTTTATGCGACCAATTTTTACTTGGTGCAAAAGAAGCTGGCCACGAGGTGGAAAAAGTGTTTTTGCGCGATAAAAAAATAAATTATTGTATGGGTTGCGGTGTGTGTAATAACACTCATACCTGCGTGCAAAAAGACGATATGAAAGACCTTCTTGAAAAAATGGTTAAGGCAGATGTTCTTGTGCTTGCTACCCCGGTTTATTTTTACACAATGGACGGCCAACTTAAAACATTTATTGACCGCTGTGTTTCCAGATATACCGAAATGACAAATAAAGAAGTTTATTTTATCGTAAGTGCCGCCGATACCGAAAAAGCAAATTTAAAACCTACAATAGAGGGCTTGCGCGGTTTTACGCGTGATTGTCTTGAAGGCACAAAAGAAAAAGGCATTATTTACGGAACAGGTGCTTGGCAAGTCGGCGAAATCAAGAATTTACCCGTCTATCAAGAAGCTTATGAAACAGGCAAAAAGTGCTAAAAGGAAAATTATGAAAAAACTATTATTGTTAGCAGTTATTTTACTTGGAGGTTTAACAATGGCAACAGCAAAAAGTTGGGATAAAGTGTTTACAAAAAGCGATAACGTTTCTGTTAAAAAAGTGCATTTTAACAATCGCTATGGCATAAAATTAGCAGGAGATTTATATATGCCAAAAAACATTAAAAAAGGTGATAAACTAGCGGCAATTGCCGTCAGCGGTCCTTTTGGCGCGGTTAAAGAACAATCTTCCGGTCTTTATGCGCAAACTATGGCAGAGCGCGGTTTTATTGCGCTTGCTTTTGACCCTTCTTATACAGGAGAATCTTCCGGCAAACCAAGAAATGTTGCTTCCCCCGATATTAACACAGAAGATTTTAGCGCAGCAGTAGATTATTTAACTACTTTACCTAATGTAGATGAAGATAAAATCGGTATTATCGGTATTTGCGGTTTTGGCGGTTGGGCTTTAAATGCGGCCGCTATGGATACGCGCATTAAAGCAACGGTTGTTTCTACAATGTATGATATGACGCGTGTGGCCGCTAAAGGTTATAATGATTCTATTGACGAAAATGCCCGTTATGAAATGCTTAAAGCTTTAAATGCTCAGCGCACAAAAGATTATAAAAACGGCACCTATGCCGGAGCCGATGGCTTACCGGAAAAATTAACAGGCCAAGAACCGCAATTTGTGAAAGATTATTTTAATTATTACAAAACACCGCGCGGTTTTCACCCACGCTCAATTAACTCTAACGGCAAATGGAACACAACTTCTTCTTTAGGGCTTATAAATCAACCGGCTTTGCAACGTTCCGGTGAAATTAGAAATGCCGTTTTAGTTATCCACGGCGAAAAAGCCCACAGCCGCTATTTTGGCGAAGATGCCTTTAAAAAATTAAAAGGCACAAATAAAGAATTGCTTATCATCCCGGGTGCAAGTCATGTTGATTTATATGATAATATGGCAAAAATTCCGTTTGATAAAATAGAAAATTTCTTTAAAACTAACTTGAAATAAAAGGAGCAATATATGAAGAAAATATTAGTATTTTTAACAGCAGTTTTATTTGTTATGGCCTGTAATGCCAAACCTACTGCAAAACAGGCCACAAAGCCCGCACCGGCGCAAAAGAAAAATGTGTTAGTTGCTTATTTTTCCGCCACAGGCACAACAAAAAAAGTGGCCCAAAATTTAGCCCAAATAACTAAGGGCGATATTTACGAAATAAAACCTTTAACACTTTATACAAGCGAAGATTTAGATTGGACTAATCCCAATTCACGCACTTCCTTAGAGATGAAAGATCAAACTTCCCGCCCGGGTATAGTGCCGGAAAATCTTTCTCTTAAAGATTATGATACTATTTATCTTGGTTTTCCTATTTGGTGGGGAACGGCACCAACAATAGTAAGAACTTTTCTTGAAAAACAAGATTTTTCAAACAAAAAAGTTATTATCTTTGTTACTTCAGGAACCAGCGGTATTGGTAATGTAGATCAAGATTTAAAATCAAGTATATCTTCTTCTGCGATAATTATTAAAGGCAAAGCCCTAAACGGCAACCCTTCTATTGAAGAATTAAC
>JAFXVA010000001.1 GCA_017534965.1 Elusimicrobiaceae bacterium
AACTTCTATGGCTTTTGTCTAGTCTTTGAAAGCCCCTTTCTTATCGTTTAAGACATAGAACATTAAATTTGCTCTGTTAAGATAGTATAAAGGATCGGTAGGAGCAAGTTTTATTGCGGTATTAAAATCAGCCAAAGCAGCATGATAATTGCCAAAATACCTATCGTTAATATAACCTCTTTTGTTATACCATTCAGCTTCGCTGGGATCAAGTTCTATGGCTTTACTATAGGCCTCTAAAGCACCTTGATAATCTTTTATATCGGAAAGTTTTAAATCGCCTATTATGCTATATAATTCAGCATCATCAGGTCTAAATTTTAAGGAATATTCTAAATCTTCCAAAGAACCTTTAAAATCACCTAAATAAAGTCTTCTTAAGCTTGCTCTTCTTAAATAATAATCTATATTTGTCGGATCATATTTTATGGCTAAATCTAAATCTTTTAAAGATGCGGTAGGATTATTAAATTCATAAAAGAATAAAGCACTTCTTCTGCCGTAATAATCGGCATTTTGCGGGGCAAGTTTTATTGCTGCGTTATAATCTTCTAAAGCACCTTTATAATCACCTAAATAAGCACTTTTTAAAGAACCTCTTTTGCTAAAATACTCTGCATTATTGGGGTTAAGTTCTATGGCTTTATCATAGTCCTTTAAACCACCTTTAACATCATTTAGGTGTTTATATTTTATGCGACCTCTGTAAATATAAAATTCTGCATTATTAGGCGCAATAGCAATAGCTTTATTATAAAGCTCCAAAGCGGATTCATAATTTCCGTCTAAGAACTCGGAATCGGCAATACCTTGATAATAGGCCGCTACACCGGGGTTTAATTCTATTGCTTTAAGATAGTCTTTTTTTGCTTCTTCAAATTGTTTAAATTTATGGCGTTTTAATTTGGCGCGGGAATAATAATATCTTGCTTTAGTCGGCTCAAGTTCTATGGCTTTATTATAATCGGCCAAAGCACCATTGATATCGTTTATATATCTATCTTTAATATAACCTCTTGAGTCATACCAGGCAGAAACCTGAGGGTTTAAATTTATGGCTGTATTATAATCTTTCAAAGCACCTGTAAAATCTGATAAAAAATATTTCCCTCTTGCTCTTGCGGCATAAAAATCGGCATTTTTGGGGTTAAGTTCTATGGCTTTATTATAATCTTCCAAAGAACCTTCGCGGTCTTTAAAATATCTTTCTTTTAAATATGCTCTATCGTGATAAAATATTGGATTTGTCGGGTCAAGTTCTAGGGCTTTATTATAATCATCTAAAGCCCCTTTATAATCTCTTAAACCGGCGCGGTAAAAATAATATAAAGCATTGGTAGGGTCTTTTTCTATAGCAATATTGTAATAGTTTATTGCACTAAGATTATCCCCTTTGGAAATTGCTTTGCTTGCTTTAGCGGCATAAAATTCCGCATTTTCATTTTTGGGTTCTTTGCCGTTAATTATATCTAAAAATTCTTGAGAAGTTATTTTACCTGTTAAAAATGCAGCAAATAAAGGGGATATCGGTAAAGGAACTACTGAAGAAAAAAAAACCCCCGGTCTTTTGGAAGCGAAAATGGTTTTTTTTATTTTTTGAAAAATATTTTTTGTAGTATCATTATCTTTTTCAGAAACAAGCCCATTTTCTCTTGCGTATTCTTCGTAGCTTTTGCCATTAGTCCATTCTTTAAAAAGATTTTGTTTAACAACAATATTAGAGGCCTTAGGGTCTAACTTAATTGATAAAGCCAAATCTCTTATCGGTGTAGTTTTATCTTCTAAAAACGAATAACCTACCAAAGCACGCATAAAGAAATATTCGCCGTTTGTATTATCTAAAAATATGGCTTTGGTAAAATCATCAAAAGCTTCCTGATAATCGTGGTTAAGGTCAAGTTTTAATCTGGCTCTTTCATAAATATATTGTGGATTATTGGGATTAACTTCAAGGGCTTTATTATAATTTTCTAAAGCTTGCTGCTTATCGTTTTTTTCTTTGGCTAAAAGAGCTTCTCTATAGTAAACTTTGGCTTTATTTTTTTGATTATTACTATAAATTATATCTTGATTTGCTTGTTGCTCGGTAAGTTTTTTTGCGGCTATTTTTGCTTTGAAATTAGCCCACCAAGAAACTTTTTCTTGCGTTTTAGCAGTTTCAATTTCTTGTTCTTTTTTTTCTTTCTGGGCTTGTTCTTTATCGTATTTATCAAAAACGGCTTGCTTGATTTCTTTTTCTTTAGCAATTTCCTGTTTAAAATAATTTTTAGTTTGTTCTAAGATTTTTTCAATATGTTTCTTTTTTACTTGTTCTTTTTCAAGTTCGGCTTTAAAATTGGCTAAAAAAATATTTTCAATAGTTGCCTTGTTATAAACAACAAGGTTTTCTTTTTCTGTTTTGGCTATGGCTCTATTATATGCTTTTCTGACGGATTTTGTTTTATTACCAAGTTGCTCTAAAGTCAAATCGCCTGTAAGCAACATTTGTATATTTTTAGGAAGCGGCAATAAAGAAGCCATCATTTTGCCGGAAGATTCTTTGCCAAAAAGTTTTTCTTTTAAGCCCTGAAAAGAGTTTCCATCGGCTTTTTCTGTGTTTAAAGCCATTTCTTTTGACCATTTTTTATAAAGATTATTTAATCTTTTTTTATTTAAACCTTTTGCGTATTTAATGGCTTTTTCTAAATCTTTTAAAGCACTTTCCTTCTCGTCAACTTTATAGTATTTTAATACGGCGCGTCTATAATAATAAATAACGTTTTCAGGTTTTAAGACAATAGCGGCATTATAATCGCTCAAAGCATCTTCATAGGAAAAAATTAAAGATTCTTTTAACAAAGCGCGCCTAAAATAATATTCCGGTGTGCCGGCTTTGGAAATTATTTTATTAAAAACTTTTTCAAAAGAACTTACTTCCGGTGTTCTTGATGTTTGGGATTTAGCTTGCGTTTTTTGCTTAGCTACTTTTTTTTGCTTTTTGTGGTTTTTATCGTATAACTCGTCAAAAAGTGGGGTATGCC
>JAFXVA010000002.1 GCA_017534965.1 Elusimicrobiaceae bacterium
CCCCTTCTGCCGTGCTACAGGCACAAGAGCAAAACTTGTCGGCCTTAACACCGTCGGTTTAAGAAGAGCCGGCTGGACAAGAGAACAAATAAGCGCAGTTAAAAATGCTTATAAAAAACTTTTCCTTGATACAACCCACACTATGAAGGAAACTTTAGACCTCCTTGAAAAAGATAATCCGACCCCGGAAGTTAAAGAACTTATTGATTTTTGCCGCAATACAAAACGCGGTATTATGAATGCTAGAATGCGTAAAGCAATCTCCAGCGGAGAAGATGATGAATAAACTTGGCATTATCGCAGGTGAAGGTAAATTCCCTATACTTATAGCAAAAGAAGCTTTTGCTAAAGGAGTGGAAGTTTTTGTCATTTGCGCAAAAAATAATGCAAGCGAAGAAGATTTTAAACCTTACGCAAAAAAAACTATTACTTTAAAACTCGGGCAACTAGGTAAGGCCTTAAAATTTTTTAAAGAAAATAGCGTCACTAAAGCTGTTATGGCAGGACGCGTGGAACATTTTAATATCTTTAATTTAATACCTGATTTAAGAACAGCAAAAGTGCTTGCTTCTTTACGTGATATGCGCGCAAAAAGCATTTTAGAAGCTGCTATAAATGAATTTAAAAAAGAAGGTATAGAGTTTCAGTCTTCAGCTTTGTTTTTAGATAGATTTATCCCGCAAAAAAGTGTTCTTACCAAAAGAAAACCGACTGAAGAAGAAGAAAAGAATATTGAACTTGGTGAAAAAATTTCAAAAACACTAGCAACGCTTGATGTTGGTTTGACAAGTGTTATTTGCGATAAAGCCGTTGTAGCAGTTGAGGGTATGGAAGGAACGGATAATTGTATTTTAAGAGCAGGCCAAATTGTTGCTAAAAATCCGGGGAAAAACAAATTTTTAGTCGTGGTTAAAGTGGCACGGCCCAAACAAGATGACAGATATGATTTACCCATTATAGGCAAAGGCACAATAAAAGCTATGATTGAAGCCCGCGCAAATGTGCTTGCTATTGAAGGTGGCAAAACTATTGTTTTAGATATTGATGAAGTGTGCAAACTTGCTGATAAAAACGCTATTTCTATTGTAGTAAGGTAATTTATTTAGGCAAATATTTTTTAAGTTGACTAGAAAGGTAAAAACTACCCACTTGAATAATATTTGCCTTTATCTTTGTTAAATCTTTTTCTTCAATAAATTGGTAACCTTTAAAATATTTTTTTAATTCTGCTTTAGGGCAAGAATTCTTAAAATCTATTAAACAAACTTTTTTAAAATATGGTTTTAAAAGTTTAAGACAAGTTTTATAATCTTTTTCATAAGAAACGCCGTAAACTAAAATATTTTCTTTTTTAAAATAAGGACTTTTTAGGTAAGTATTTAAAAACTCTTTAATAGCGGCCGGATTATGTGCCCCGTCTTGAATTAAATAATTTTTACCGATTTTTTTAACTTCAAAACGCGCTTTAAAATCTTTTAAATTAAGATTTTTTATTTCTTTTTTAAAACCTAAAATATTGGCAGCAGTTATTGCTAAAGAAGCATTACTAGCTGCCTTACTGCCAAGCAAATTTAAAATATATTTTTTATCATGCAGGGTAAATTCCGTCGTATTTTTAACAAAATCAAGTTTAATATTATTTACAACAGGCATTATTAAAGGCGTATTTTTTTTAATACAAGTATCTTCAATAATTTTTAATATTTTTTGCGAAACTTGCCCCAAAACACAAGGCTTTTCTTTTTTGATAATACCCGCTTTTTGATAAGCAATTTCTTCAAAAGTATTACCCAAAAGTTGCTCGTGGTCTTTATCAACGGAAGTGATTATACTTAAAGAGGAATTAATAATATTTGTGCTGTCTTTAAGCCCGCCGATACCGCACTCAAAAATAGCAAAATCTACTTTTTTCAATTTAAAATAAACTAAAGCAGTTAAAGTCAAAAGTTCAAAAAATTTTAAAGGTTTTTCCTCGGCAGAAAGCACTTTTTCAAGACATTTACAAAAATCTTTTTGCGATATTTTTATTCCGTTTATGCAAATTCTTTCTCTAATATCAAAAATATGCGGCGAGGTAAAAAGCCCCGCTTTAAGTTTATTTTGTTTAGCAATTTCGGCAAGTAAAAAAGCAGTTGTCCCTTTGCCGTTTGTGCCTGCAATTAAAGCTGTTTTATAAGTAGCAGGCAAAACGCCAAGTTTATCTGCCGTCTTTTTTAATGTAGGCAAAGAACCTTTTTTACCGCCGGAACTTCTATCTTTTAAAAGTGCCGTAAGTTCTTTAAAAGTCATATTTATTCAAAAGGGGCGGGGTTTACTCTTTTAATTTTTGCACCAAGAGCAGTTAGTTTTTCTTCAATTCTTTCATACCCGCGGTCTATGTGGTAAACTCTTTGCACTTCGCTTGTGCCTTTTGCACAAAGAGCCGCAATAACTAAAGCAGCACCACCTCTTAAATCAGAAGACATTACTATTGCCGGGGTAAAGTTTTTAACGCCTATAATATGGGCACAATTTCGCTCTAAAGAAATATTTGCTCCCATTCTTATAAGCTCGGCGGCGTGCATAAAGCGGTTTTCAAAAATATCTTCGCTAACATCACTTTTGCCGTTAGCAAGGCACATTAAAGTCATCCAAGGGGCTTGCAAGTCTGTCGCAAAACCGGGGAAAGGTGCCGTTTTTATATTAACAGGTTTTATCTTTTTTGCTTTTTTGGAAATTTTAATTTCTGTTTCTGTTGTTTCAATTTTAAAACCGGCTTCGCAAAGATATTCAATTAAAATTTCATTATGACTGGGCACACATTCTTTAATTGTTATAGAACTGCCTGTTGCAGCGGCGGCCAAAAGATAAGTGCCTGTTTCAATTCTATCGGCAACAATAGTATGATTCATTGCACCGAGTTTTTCTTTACCTTCTATAACAATGCGGCCTCTGTTATCAATAATAATACTAGCCCCCATAGAATTAAGGGCATTTATTAAATCTTGGACTTCGGGCTCTCTGGCTGCATTTTCAATAATAGTTTTGCCCGGTATTAAAGAAGCGCACATCATTAAATTTTGTGTTGCGCCAACACTTGGGAAACTTAAAATAATTTTAGCCGGATTTAATTTGCGCGTCTTAATGATGATATTACCCTTATCCATACTGATTTTTGCGCCAAGTTTTTCAAAACCTTTCAAATGAATATCAACCGGCCTTAAACCTATTGCACAACCGCCCGGCAAAGGGACTTGCGTTTTTTTAAATCTGGCAAGCAAAGGCCCAGCCACCCAAAAACTTGCGCGCATTTGTTTAACTAAATCATAAGAAACGCTTGTTTTTAATTTGCGTTTTGCTTTAACAATTAAAGTGCCGTTATCATAAGAAACTTTTTTGCCAAGTTCTTCAAGTATTTTAATTGTTGTTCTTATATCACGCAAATTAGGCACGCGGTTAATAACGCAATCTTCGTCGGTAAGTAGAGTAGCCATTAAAATTGGCAAAGCGGCATTTTTAGAACCGCTTATTTCAACACTTCCTTTTAATTTTCTGCCACCTTTAATAATAAATTTATCCATAAATAAAAAATCTCCTATTCTTTTATTTTTTATGCACAAAAATAAATCTTTCAATACCTGCAAAATCTTTAATTACTTGCGGGTTTTGCCAAATATCTTCTCTAAAAAATTTTACCACTTTTGAGGCCTGTTCGCACCCTATTTCTAAAGCTAGGAGCCCCTTTGGGTTAAGATAGTTTGGTGCCTCTTCGGCAATTTTCTTAATAATATCAAGGCCGTCTAGGCCACCATCAAGCGCAAGGTGCGGTTCGCAAAGGACTTCCGGGGAAAGTGTTTGCATATCATTTGTCGGAATATAAGGAGGATTGGAAATAATAAAATCAAATTTACTTTCAATTTCTTCAAATAAATTACTTTTAACAAAATTTATTTTTTTATCAATCTGCAAATTTTGCGCATTTGTTAAAGCAGTTTCAAGTGCAGATGTGGAAATATCCGTCGCCGTAATTTTGGCTTCTTTAAACAAAAAAGCCAAACTAATTGCAATACAACCAGAGCCGGTGCAAAGATCTAAAATACTGCTTGGCAAATTATTTTTGAATTGTTTTAGACTTTCGTTTATAAGTTCTTCTGTTTCGGGGCGTGGGATTAAAACATTAGGGTTTACCTTAAAAACTCTACCCATAAACTCTGCTTGGCCTATAATATGGGCAAGGGGTTTGCCTTTAAGTTTTTCTTCTAAAATATTTTTGAAAAGGGTTTGCTGTTTTTCGTTAATAAAATCTTGGCTAAAGGCGCGCACATAAGTTCTTGTTTTATTTAAAACAAAAGCCAAAATAAGTTCGCAATTAACCTCAGGTTCATCAATACCGGCGGCAATTAATTTTTCCGTCCCGTCTTTAATAAGAGCGGCAATAGTCATCATAAAGAAAGATGTTTAAGTTTTTCTTCTACTCTAAGTTTACGCAAATGTTCCAAAATTTCATCAATTTGGCCTTCCATAATTTCTGCAATATTGTGGAAGTTTTCATTTAAGCGGTGGTCGGTAACGCGGCTTTGCGGGAAGTTATAAGTTCTAATTTTTTCAGATCTATCGCCTGTGCCCACTTGGCTTTTGCGTGCGTCGTAAATTTCTTTATTTCTTTTTTCTTCTTCTATTTGATAGAGTTTTGCTTTAAGCATACGCATTGCTTTTTCGCGGTTTGCGCCTTGGTGGCGTTCCTCGCGGCAACTAACAACTATACCTGTTGGTTTATGGATAAGGCGAACAGCGGTTTCCACCTTGTTAACATTTTGACCGCCTGCCCCGCCACTACGGCAAGTTTCCATTTCAATATCGGCAGGGTTAATTTGGATATCAATATCTTCGGCTTCGGGCATAATGGCAACGGTTACAGTTGAAGTATGCACGCGGCCGGAAGTTTCGGTATCTGGCACTCTTTGCACGCGGTGCGTGCCGGCCTCATCTCTAAGCCAAGAATAAGCGCCATCACCTTTAATAAACATACTTGCGTATTTACAACCTTTAAGACCGGTTGGGGTATATTCCAAAATTTCGGTTTTCCAACCTTTAGAATCGGCAAAGTGCTGGTAAACTCTTAATAACTCGGCGGCAAAAATTGCACTTTCATCGCCACCTGCACCGGGCCTAATTTCAAGGTAAATATTTTTGGAATCGTTTGGATCTGGTGGAA
Organism: Elusimicrobiaceae bacterium; assembly: GCA_017534965.1. GTDB lineage: Bacteria > Elusimicrobiota > Elusimicrobia > Elusimicrobiales > Elusimicrobiaceae > Proelusimicrobium. The sequence goes on from JAFXVA010000002.1 coordinate 5,195, forward strand.
TAATTAAAATGCGAAGTTCTTGGATAAGTTGCTCTGGTTTGCCTTCAAGTTCGGCTAAATCTGCGGCGGCAAGTTCGCACATATCTTTATCACTGCCATCTTCTAAAATTTCTTTTGCCTCTTTAATTGCTGTTTGCACTTTTTCAAGTTCGGCAATTTTTTCAATGATAGGTTGCAGGAAAGCGTGACGTTTTGTTTTTTCTTTAAAAACTTCCGGCGCGATATTGCCTTGGGCAAGTTCGCGTTCAATATTAGTAAATTCTTCTTTAAATTTGCTTGTATCCATTTCCATATTTATTACCTTGAAAAACGGCAGGCCCTCAAAATTTTAAGTGAGGGCCTGCCGTCAGATTTTCTTTAGCTATTTAGCTTCTTTTTTATCAGCAGTTTTAGTTTCTTTTGCAGCTTTGGTTGTCTTTTTTACGAGATTTTTAACCGGTGCTGTGGAAAGAACTACTTTTTTGCTTGCTGTTCTTTTTGTATTCTTTTTAAGTTTAACTTCGGTTTTAGGTTTGCGAACCACCATTTGACCTTTGGTTGCGGCAAATTTCTTATTAAACTTTTCTACGCGGCCTTCGGTATCAAGCATTTTTTGTTTGCCGGTGAAGAACGGGTGGCAAGCAGAGCAAATATCTAATTTAACTGCTTTCATCGTAGAGCGGGTTTTGAATTTTGCACCGCAGGCGCAAACGACTTCTACGACTTCGTATTTAGGATGTATTTTTTCTTTCATTTTGTATATACCTCAAAAAAATTAGTTCTTATATATTATACAATATTATGAGGTTTTTTATAAGTCTTTGTATTTTTATTCTCAAAATAAACCCAAAATATAGTTTTGCAATTGTTTTCTGTGAAAATCTAAAGACTAAATTGCCTTACGAAGATTTTTTAAGAAAATATAGCCAAAGAAGAACAAATTGCCTTAGCAAGGATTTTTAAGAAAATTTTAATTAGTTTTTTCTATCAGAAAAAATGATTTTAGAAATGAGGTATACCACGAGGGGACGGCAGTCCCGAGTATCCGAAATTTCTAAAAGATTAAAAATAACCCAAACAGAACACATTGCCTTACGAGGATTTTTTAGGTGCGGCAAAACCACACCGACCTATTTTTTATTTTCTTTAAGACAAGGTATAGTAGGGGACCACGCCCGCTAGGGCGGAACTATCCGAAGTCTTAAAAAAATAAAAAAGAGGAAAAAAGCCGAAGTTAAGGACGGAAGCAATCGGCGCAGCGGGCCTCATAATCCTGCGCCCCACCCACATAAATCCTGCTTTTAATATTAACTTTTCTTTGTGTTCTACGGGCCGGAGCACCGCAACAAACACAGCGGGCGGAAAGTTTTAAAACGCTATCGGCAACGGCAAGTAGTTTAGCCGTGCTTTCAAAGGGAACGGCCTGATAATCCATATCAAGCCCGCAACAAATAACCCTTTTACCTCTTCTAGCAAGTTCTTGGGCCACATTGACAATTTCTTTAGTAAAAAAATTAACTTCATCAAGAGCGACGACTTCCGTATCCGCTTTAACTAAAGGCAAAATTTCTTCTGCTTTATCAACGGGTATGCCATCAAGTTTTTTTAAATCATGCGTGGCAATACCGCGCCTTGCGTAGCGTTTATCAAGAGTAGAATTAAAAACCTGCACTTTTTGGCCGGCATTAAGGCAAACTTCAACGCGCCTTATAAGTTCGGTGCTTTTGCCGGAAAACATACACCCGCAAACAACTTCTATTCTGCCATAGGGGACTTTTTTCATATTTCTTTTGCTCCTAATCTCTTAACATTTTATCATCGTGCCAGGGATAAGACTGATTTTCTGCCTGTTTTGGTGTTTGGCGATTGCCCGCGCCACCGCACATAACATTTATTCTAAAGGAAAAAGATAAATTTTTATTTCTATCTCTAACGCCAACCATTAAAGAAACATCGTGGAAATCTTTATAAACTTTTATATGTTTTGAATAAGCGTGAATAGTGGAATCTTCCACTTCAAAATCTATACCCATATCAGCACGCCAAGTTATATTACGCGGGGCAAGAGTAAATTGAGTATTAAACAAAAATTTATCTCTATCGGTGCTATAATTTACTACACCGAATTTTGCACTGCTACCATAAAGATTTTTTAAAACAGCGTCAATTACAAAGGCCTGGTTTGCCGTGTGAACATCATATAAATTTTGGATATAAATACTTGAACCGGTTATCTGCGAAAAATAGCCAATTTCTGCAAGCAAGGGTTCTATTCTATATTTTGCTTCCCAACTTTCTTGTCTGTTTTGCAAATTATAACCGCTACCTAGTTTAAAATAAAGATTTGGCGTTGGTAAATAATAATTTTGGATATAGACTAAATTTTCTTCTTCCTTTTCATCAAAAGGATTTTCGGAAGTCAAAGCGCCGTCTTGCGTGCGCCTTGTGTAGCGGTATCCTATATCAAGCATACCGGTAATTAAATTTGAACGCAAATTTAATTGCCCGCCATAACGACCGACAAATTTATCTTCATCATTATTTGTAGGGTCTTTTAAAATAATATCTTGATTATAAAAAACACTTGGCGTTAAAGTAAAATTCTTATGTAATTTAAAATCTTTTGCACTATTCCATTTTGCTTGGAAATACTGCACAAAATCATAATCACCTTTTTTGGTATTGTTAAAAGATACGGAAAAATTATTTACCACTCCCCCCGTATAAGGCAAAACAAAGGGGTTAAAAATCCAGTCCACTTTAGGCAAAATTTCTTCGGCGTTGGAATAGGTTTTATCGTCGGGGTTTAACTCGCGTCTGTTAGAATAACTTACCCTTAAAGTGTTTGTTTTTGTTTGGCGTACAAAAGAAGCGCGCGTCAATTTATCCGGAGATACGACATAAGGATTTGCTCTAAAAAAGTCGTCGTTAAAATCGGCATCGGAAACATTTCTTGTTTCAAATTGGCTAAAATAAAGTGCTCCTTTTTTGTTTAAACTATCGGAACTATCGTGCACCTGCCACCAATAACCGCCGTCAACGCCCCAGCGTTGCTCGGATTTTTCTTTATCATAAATTGTATAGGCCTGAATAGAACCGCGGAATTTTTGCGGGTCCAAATAACCAATATTTAAACCATAACCAAAACCTGATTTTGTGTAATAATCTAAATTGGCTGCTGCCCTAAAATTATTTTTTGCATAAACGGTGGAAGTTAAAAAACCAAAACCGGTATTACCGCTTTGGTCGAAATCTATATAAGTGGTAAAAAGTCTATCGGTGTTTAAAGAGCGGTAAAATATCGGAAAATAAAACACCGGCACTTTACCGATTTTTAAAACAGCATTATAGGCAATTATTCTATCTTGAGGTATCAAATCTGCTTTACCGACATATAAAGTATAGTGCGGTTTTTCAATGGAACAACAAGTTAACTCTGCCTTTTTTAAAAGGTATTGATCTTGGCGTGCTTCAATATCTTTGGCTTCTAAAACTCTGATAGGGCCATAATCGGCACTAAGGCCTTTCATAATAAGTTTTTTTGAGGCTATATCAAAATGAATATCTTGAACTTCAACAAGGCCGTCGTCTTGCTCTATGAGTGTCGGGCCTTGCGTAATTAAAACCTGCTGTTCGGTTAAAACTTGTATTTTTTCTGCTTTAATTTTGGAAATTTGACCTTGCGTTTTATTTTGATCTAAAACAATTACGACATTCCCATTTAACTCAGCAACACCTTGCTCTTTATCATAAACAACTTCATCTGCGGTAAAATAAATAAAATCTTCTTTCGTCGGACTTGGCAAAACATTATTTTGCCCGCACACAAATACGGGCAAAAGAAATAAAATAAGTAAAGAAAATAATTTATTTTTCATTTTGTTTTGAAAGGGCGTATAAAGCCGCGCCCAAAGCACCAATATCTTTTTGTTTTGAAACTAAAATTTTAATATCTTTAAAAGGTCTTTTAATAACCTGTTTATCAAAAACTTCCCTCATAGCAGAAGTAAAATATTTTGAACCTTGCGCAACACCGCCTGCAAGGATAATAGCTTCCGGATTAAGTAAAAGCACGGCATCACTTAAAGCAACTGCCAAACAATACCCAAAATTATGCCAAATTTTTAAAGCATTTTTATCGCCGGCTTTTGCCGCATCGGAAAGTAATTTTATTGCAAATTCTTTTTCTTTTAATAATTTAGCTAAAACACTTTTTGGAGCAAGTTTAACAGCTTTTTCCATTTGTTTTTTAAGACCTTTTGTGCCGATATATGCTTCCAAACAACCTTTATGGCCGCAAGCGCATTTTAAGGCAGATTTAGAATAATCTACTTTTATATGCCCAAACTCACCTGCTGAACCGCTGAATCCTTGATATAATTTACCATCAACAATAAGGCCGCAACCGACACCTGTGCCAAGCGTTATAACCATTAGATTTTTATATTTTTTCTTAAACTCATATTCGTGAATACCCCAGGCAGCGACATTTGCATCGTTGCAGGCATAACAAGTATTGCCGGTTTCTTTTTCAAGCATATCTACAATTTTAAAATTATGCCAAGGAATATTAGGCGCAAAATGCAAAATACCTTTTGTATTATCCGTATCGCCGGCAACGCCCATACCAATAACAAAATTATCACCTTTAAAATCTTTTTGCCATTCTTTAACTACAGAAGAAATTTCTTTAATAAAACCCTGTGCGGTTAATTTTATATTTGTAGGAATTTTGGTATTTTTTAAAATTTTTCCGTTTTGATTAATAGCTATAAACTTTACAAAAGTCCCGCCGATATCTATACCTATACTTATCATTTATCCCCCTTTGGATGGGCGTGATCATAGACCTGTTTTAAATGCTCTAAGGAAACATGGGTATAAACCTGCGTAGCAGATAAACTTTTATGGCCGAGCATTTCCTGTAAACTTTTTAAATCACAGCCATTATTTAAAAGATGAGTTGCAAAAGAGTGCCTTAAACTATGCGGTGTTATTTTGTGTGCCAGATTGGCTTTTATGGCACTTTGTTTAACTATTTGGGCAAGGCCTTCACCGCTAAGGCGGGTGCCTTTAGAGCCAAGAAATAAAGGTGCATTATAAGAAGCATCCGGCCTTGTTGCAAGATAATCACTTATACAACTTAAGGCAATATCGGTAACAGGCACTATTCTTTCCTTTGCTCCTTTACCAAAAACTCTAACCGTTCCTTGCGTAAAATTTATATCACCAATATTAAGGCCGATAGTTTCACTCCTTCTAAGACCGCTTGAATACATAAGTTCAAGTATTGCCTGATTTCTTAAAGCAAATCTTGAAGTGCTGGGGGCCTGCATTAAATCACTTGCTTCCTTTTGGGTTAAAAATTTTGGCAGAAGTTTTTCTCTTCTTGGGGCATTAAAAAGTTTAAAAGGGTTTGCTTCAATAATACCTCTGTTTGCAAGGAATTTAGCAAAACTTCTAAGCGAACTTATTTTACGTAGCATTGCCTGACGCGAAAGCCCTTTATTACTTTCCCACGCAAGATAAGATCTAATATTTGCCAAAGTAAAATCTTTAATGTTAAGCAAATTTTTAAAATTCATATATCCGGCAAATTCTGCCAAATCACTACTATAAGCACGAATAGTATGTTCTGATAAATTCCTGCTTTTGATATGAATTTTAAAATTTTCTATTTGCCTTAACATTATTTTTTATTTTCTCTGGCTTCTCTTATTTTTTGGGCTTCTTCGGGTGTAATTTGCACTATATTTTTGCATTTTGGATAACCGCTGCAGCCCAAAAATTCACCTTTGGCACTTTTTCTAAGAACTAAAGGTTTACCGCATTTTTCGCACTTTCTGCCAGAATCAATTGGACCGGAAGAAGCAATTTTATTGCCTTGTTCATCAATAGAATAGGTATTGCGACATTTTGGATAAGCACTGCAAGCCATAAAACGACCGCGTTTGCCGTTTCTAATTACCATAGGACTTCCGCATTTTTCGCACTTTTCACTTGTCTGTTCTACAGAAGTATTTGCACCGCTTAAACTCTTTTTGCCTTTACAAGTAGGATAATTGGCACAGGTTAAAAATTTACCGAAACGGCTTTGACGCTCAAGCATAGGTCCGCCGCAGAGTGGGCAAGTTTCGCCTTCAACGGCTTTAGGTGCGGGCTTTTTCATATTCTGTGCAGCATTAGCAAGGTCTTTTACAAAACCTTCGTGGAATTTGCTAATAACATTAACCCAACCTTTAGAACCTTCGGCGATATCATCCAAAGTTTCTTCTACACCTGCCGTATAGGAAAGGTCCATAATATCTTTGAAAAATTCTTTTAATTGCTCGGTAACAACTATACCAAGGTCCGTTGCCACAAGTTTATTTGTTTTTGGTTGCTTGGCAACATATTTTCTATACATAATAGTTTTAATCGTAGGTGCATAAGTAGAAGGTCTGCCAATGCCGTGTTTTTCCAAAGTCTTAATTAAACTTGCTTCATTATAGCAAGGAGGCGGAGTTGTTTTGTGTTCTTTTGTTTGTATATCAAGAAGATTTAAAGTGTCGCCTTCTTCCATACTCGGCAAAAGAGCATCCTGTTTTTCTTCATCATTATTTTCCTCTTCCGGTTCATCTTGATAAACAGATAAATACCCGTTAAATTTAATTGTTCTGCCGTTTGCTCTTAAAAGGCATTTATCGGCACCACCGGCAGAAATATCAATAGTTATAGTATTAAAAACGGCTTCTGCCATTTGGGATGCAACAAATCTAAGCCAAATTAATTCATAAAGTTTAAATTGTTCCGGCGTAAGATATTTTTTAATATCTTGCGGGGTTTTGTTTACATCTGTCGGGTGGATGGCCTCGTGGGCTTCTTGCGCGCCTTTAACTTTGCTCTTATATACAGGCGGCTTTGCAGGAGCATACTCTGCCCCGTATTTTTCTTTAATAAAAGCACTTGTTTGGGTTTGAAGTTGCGTTGAAACATTGAAAGAGTCCGTTCTCATATAAGTTATAAGACCGGTTATCTGGCCCGCAATTTCCACACCTTCATATAAACTTTGTGCTACCGACATTGTTTTTTGAGAAGAAAAACCAAGTTTATTATAAGCATCCTGTTGCATAGAACTGGTGATAAAAGGCGGTTTTGGTTTTTGTTTAACTTCCTTCTTTTCTATCTTTTCTACTTTTATCGGGCCTTGCCTTAAAACAGCGTTAAGGGCGGCCAAACTTTCATTTGAATCAAAAATTGTATTTTTAACTTTATAATCTTCGGCAAATAATTTATAGGTTGTGGTTCTTTCCACATTTTTGCCTTCCCATTTATAAGCACGGGCAAGGAAAGTTGGTTTTTCATTTGGTTTTTCAAGTTTAACTTTTAAAGACCAATAAGGTTGTTCTTTAAAGTTTTCAATTTCTTTTGCACGTTCTGCAAGCAAGCGAACTGCTACTGATTGCACGCGGCCGGCACTAAGTCCGCTTGTAATTTTACGCCACAAAAGCGGAGAAAGTTTATAACCAACAAGTCTATCTAAAACACGGCGCGCTTGCTGGGCATCAACTAAATTATGGTCGATACCTCTTGCGTGGGCAAAAGAATCTTTAACTGCGGTTGGGGTAATTTCGTGAAAGAAAATTCTTTTTGTATTTTCCGGTTTTAATTTTAAAAGTTCCTGTAAATGCCAGGCAATAGCTTCCCCTTCTCTATCAGGGTCGGTAGCAAGGTAAACTTCGCTTACCTTTTTTAAAGCATCTTTCAAATCTGCAATAATGCGCGGTTTACCGCTTACTACATAAGTAGGGGCAAAATTATTTTTTTCATCAACGCCAATTTCTTTTGAAGGCAAATCTCTAACGTGGCCAAAAGAACTGCGCACAATAAAATTGGGGCCAAGAATCTTACTTATGGTTTTTTGTTTTGTGGGAGATTCCACAATCACCAGAGCTTTGCCTGTTGGCTTTGTAGCTGTCTTAGCAGCTGTTTTTGTAGATGTTTTTGCATTTGTAGCCATATCTTTTATCTTCCTTAATTAAATTTACTGCGGCTATATTTGCCGTCTGTGCAGATGATTACACCTGCAACTTCTAAACTAAATAAAACTGCACTTAACTCCGTTATATCCAAATCTGCTTCTAGCGAAAGTTCATCAATATTTTTAGAACCCTCGCCAATTAAATCAACAATTTTTTGTTCCTGCTCTGTTAAGGGCTCACTTGGGGCCTTACTTTCATTATAGAGTTTTTTTACCTTAAGGCCAAATTTTTTTGTGCTGGGGATAGCATCAATTATATCTTTTGCCGATAGAACCATACCCGCCCCTTCCTTAATTTATTTATTTGGTCCGCCGGAGGTTGGGCTGTCAATCGGACCGGGAACAGCCATAACATCAAGCCCTTGGTCAAGGGCCATTTTTGCTGTTATTAAAGCGCCGCTTTTAACTTCGCCTTCTACTACTACAACTAAATCCGAAAGCCCTGCAATAAGGCGGTTTCTTCTTGGAAAATGGTGCGCTAAAGGCGGAGCGTCAAAAGGAAGTTCAGAAATTATTGCACCGCCAGTATCTAAAATTGCTCTTGCAAGTTCGCGGTTTTCAGCCGGATAGCAACGCCCTATACCTGTGCCGATTAAAGCCCAAGTTGCACTTTGATTTTTAACTGCTTCAGCGTGAACAACACTATCAATGCCGCGCGCAAGTCCGCTTACTAAAACAATTTCGCTTTGCGCAAGATCCCCTGCAAGTTGCGTAGCAGCGCGCCTGCCGTAAGGTGATATTTTGCGTGTCCCGACCATACCGACAGAAGCTCTCTCACTATCGTTCAAATCACCGCGGACATAAATTAAAATTGGGGCTTCCTTAATTTCGGTTAATCTTTTAGGAAAATCCTCTTCGCCGTTAAATAAAATCTTACCGCCGACTTTTTCTGTTTTTTCTATTTCTTTTTCAGCGTCAAGCATAGCGCAAGATTTTAAAAAATTCTCCGCACTTTCAAGTGAAATTTTACCTTCTTTACTAATAGTCTTAGCATCTTGTTTTAAAAGTTCGCAAGCACTGCCGAAAATTTCTATCATTTGCATAAGCCAATCGGCGCGCAAATAACTAAAAGAGTTAACTTTTATACGGGCAAGTTGTTCTTCAAATCTCATATATCTCTAACCCCTTTTCTGTCTAAAGGTCTATATTGAAAAACTTCCATAAGATGCTCTCTTTTAATATCTTTAGAACCCTCTAAATCTGCAATAGTGCGCGCTGTTTTTAAAATTTTATCAAGACTTCTGGCCGAAAGGCCAAGTTTCTTCATAGCAAGTTCCAAAACTTGTGCGCCGTCTTTTGGTAAAGCACAAAATTCTTTTATCTGAGCAACACTCATAAAAGCATTTGCCGTTGTGGCAGTTCCTTTAAAACGCTCTTTTTGGATTTTTCTGGCTGCTATAACTTTTTCTCTGATTTCTTTACTTGTCGGGCCTTGGGCCTTTTTTTCCCAATCGCTAAAATTAACAGGCAAAAGATTAACCGTTAAATCAATTCTATCTAAAAGCGGACCTGAGATTTTTGCTTTATAGCGACTAATTTGAACAGGCGTACAATTACACACTTTAACATTATGCCCGTGATAGCCGCAAGGGCAAGGATTCATTGCGGCAATAAGTGTAAATTTAGCAGGAAAAGTCAAAGTTTCTTTTGCTCTTGCTATTGTCACTTTAAAAGTTTCCAAAGGTTCTCTTAAGACTTCAAGCGAAGTTCTTGAAAACTCGGCAAATTCATCTAAAAACAAAACGCCGTTATGGGCAAGACTGACTTCTCCCGGTCTTGGATTTTGCCCCCCACCTACCAAAGCAATATTTGAAATTGTGTGGTGCGGATCTCTAAAAGGTCTTTGAAAATTACCTTTTCTTTTATTTAAAAGACCGCAGACAGAATAAATCTGCAAAATTTCAAGCATTTCATCTTTTTCAAGCGGTGGCAAAATAGTTGCAAATCTTTTTGCAAGCATACTTTTGCCTGTTCCGGGCGGTCCCATCATTAAAACATTATGACCGCCAGCTGCGGCAATTTCAAGTGCCCTTTTAGCTAAAGTTTGGCCTTTAACTTCACTAAAATCTTCTGTGTAAACTTCTTGTAAAGTCAGTTTTTCTTCTGTTTCTGTTTGCTCTTGTTCAAAAGGGGTTTTCTCTTCAAGTAAATCAACAACTTGCCTTAAATTTTGCGCACTGAAACAAGCCATAGAAGCATATTTTGCTTCTTCTAAATTATCTTTAGAAATAACGGCCTTTTTCTTGCCTTTACGATCTAAAGCAATAAGCATAGGCAAAACGCCCGCACAGCCGTGCACTTTGCCCGTTAAGCCAAGAGAACCGATAAAAACATAGTGTTTTAAATTTTCTATTGCTCTGTCAGATAATTGACCGCTTGCGCCCAAAATACCAAGAGCAATAGGTAAATCAAAATGAGTTCCGGATTTTTTAATTTCGGCAGGCACTAAATTTATTGTTATTTTTTTTACGGGAGAATCAAACCCGCTGTTTCTTATAGCAGCAAGAACTCTATCTTTAGCTTCTTTTACTTCTTGGTCCGGCAAGCCAACTAAAGTTAAAGAAGGCATACCGGCAGCTATATCAACTTCAACCTTAACAATATAACCTTCTATCCCTTTTAAACAAGCCGAAGTAAGTGAACAAAGCATATTAGATAAAAACCATCTCTACTGCATCAGGAGTAGTATTTAAAATAGTAAAGTTATTATAATATTTTCTAATAATCTTTGCGGAAAATTCTTCCGAAGTAGCGACATTGGCCTGAACATCAAAAGTAGCATTGGAATTTACATATTTAACTAAGACAAAATCTTCCACTTCTTTTAATTCTCTTAAAATTGTTTGCAATTTTTCAAGCCGTTGAATAGTGTTAACATCTTTTATTATAAACTTAAAAGTTTTTGCACTGTTAATAGAAGCATTTATCGGCTCAATTAATTCTTTAGCAGCTTCAAAGCAGGCATTACCTAAAGCTTTTTGATAAGCCATTGTTTCATCCGCATCAAGACCGCTTGCACTTTGAGAGTTTTGTTCAATTACTTTATAATTATTTGTGCCAAGGGCAATAATATTTGCTTTTGCTCTTACTGGTTTAAATGTGGTGGAAAGTTGAGCAGCACTTTCAATATTATTTGCCGAATCATCGGCAATAACAGCAAAACGGACCCCTTCCTTTTTGGCTTTATCAACAATAGTTGTATTATTTTCTATATTATTTTGGCTCAAATTACCGCCATCAATTAAAGTATAGGGCTGGTTTTTAAAGGCCTTATAAATACCCTGTTTACAATATTGATTTAAAGAAACTTCCTCTTTTTCCATTTCTCTTGTTGCAATAAAAATATTAGTTTTTTTGACATAAGAAGAATCTTGTAAATTCTTAATTTTAGTAGCGAGGTTACTTACCAAAATCATCACCCGGGCTTCAAGGATATAATTTTCCCCTCTTTGCTCGCCATGTTTGGTATAGGCCTTTCTAATATAATTATCCGGTTTAGATAAAATTTCATCTTGAATATTCTTTGGATATTCCATATTGCTGTTAGAAGATAAAAAGACATCAACCGCTTTCTTTAAAGCATCTTGCTTGGCAAGTTTAAAGGCCTCTTTCTTCATACCGGAAATATCTTTTGCATTATAAGCAACTTCGGCCTTGCCGATAACATACTCCCCTTCGCCTTTTGGGCCAAGATTCATCCTTTGGCAAGCACCTATAAGTAAACTTGCAATTATTAAAAAAGATAACTTTTTCATAAAACCTCTTTTCTGTATTTTATTTAAGGACATCGCCCAACACTTTTACATAACTGCTGGGTTTTTTGATATCTTCATAAGGAATTATAGCACAACGAATCATCATAACTTCTAGCATATGCGTTAAGATATCGCAGAAATTATCTCTGATTGCCGGCTGAATTATTTTAGGATCCGGCCCTAAAATAATAGCAGCTTTCAAGTTTTTACTATCGCAAACATTGGCAATCTTAAAGGCAGAAGCAATAATATGTTCTGTTGAATAAGCAGATTTCAAAGCAAAATTAAAACCGCCTTTTATACCAAGTTCTTTTGCGCGTTGCATAGTGGCATAAACAATCCATTTAAACTTATCGGCACCTTCTTTAGGAAAGAAGAAACCAAAATTGCCCCAATTGGTATTTTCCCCTCTGCGGATTGAAAGCGGACTTGATAAATCCAAACTTTCAAGTTGGCTTGTGGAATCTTCACCTGTAATTGCGGTAATATAATTTAACAATTGTTCATAAGAAATAGACATACTGCTACTATCTTTTATGCGTCTTGCTAAAACTTTTGCTCTCTTAATATCTTTGGCAATCATACCTAAAGTTAAATTTTCTCTACCGAAGAAACCTCTGCATTGGGCTTCGGTTAAGTCAATTTGAGCATCTAAAGTCATTTTGACATAAGCTTTCAAGAAATGGTTAGGTCTTAAAGGTTTCAATTCTGAAATCCACCCTTGGTCAAGTTTAAAGTTTGTTAATTCTTCAAACCTTGATAAACCTTGCGGCGGATATTTTGAAGAAATAACAAGTTGTTTTCTCTTAGCGACATAATTATTTAACACTTGGGAAATAAAATCTTTATTTGTTTCATTTACCGCCGTCAAATGTATATCATCTATAATCAAGACTTGGGCAGAATCTAAGAATTCTTTTACCTGATCTATAGTTCCGTTTTCAATTGCTCTTTGAACCCCTCTTGAGAAACGAACACCATTTGTAATAAATATTTTATCTTGAGAAATTTTCTTAGCAAATTCCGTTCCGATAGCATTTAAGAAATGGGTCTTTCCGCAACCGCCTTCACCAAAAACAAAGAAAGGATTATACATCGTTCCCGGGTTTTCTACAATAGACATAGCTGCCGCATGAGCAAAACGATTTGAAGACATATCCATATTATCTAAAGTATAAGAAGGAACTATAGGCATTTCTATAGGCCAATTACTCTTTTTATAAACAGGAATAGAAGTTGTCTGAATAGTATGGTCAAAGCCATCAATTTGCTCTTGTTTTACATGTGGCATAGGAATAGGTTTAACAGGAGCACTAGGTTTAGCCGGAGCTTTTGTTTCTGCAGGAGCAGCTGGTGCTACAGGTGCTTTAGGAGCAGCGGGCGCTTTTGTTTCTGCAGGAGTAGCTGGCGCTGCCGGTGCTTTAGGAGCAACAGGGGCTTTTGTTTCTGCAGGAGCAGCTGGTGCTACCGGTGCTTTAGGCGCAACAGGCGCTTTAGGAGTAATAGTCTTTCTCATGGTTTTTGCTTTAGCAGCTTCTTCGTTTGCTATTCTAGCCTTCTTTTCTTGTTCGGCAGCAGCTTTTACTTTTAAAGCTTCCTCTTTTGAAATAGTAATTTTAGGCATAGCATTGTCTTTTTTCTTTAAATTCATATCTGTTATATTCTCTCTATTTGGATTCTGTAGGTTTGCGTTTTTATCTTCAGAATTTATAATTTTCTGTGCAATAGCACTTGCTTGTAAAACTTGCTCTTCGGTTTTATTTCCCTTAACTATTGGAGCAGCCGGAGCAACAGCATTTGAAACCTCTTTTGCAACTATTTTTGCAGGCGGAATAATAGGTGCTTTAACATTCATTTTAGGTTCTACTTTCTTTTCTTCACTTTGTGCAACTGCCTGATCTGCTGGTGGAGGAACAACTTCTTTTTTAGGTTCTGCAACTTCAGGAGTATTATTTCCTTCCTTAGCAGCATTTTTTAATTTTTCCGCTAAAATTCTATTTTGAGTTATAGTAATAACTCTTGGTGTAGGCATGGGGGTAGGTTCTTCAATTTTTTCTATTTTAGGTTGATCGGAAGAACTTTTATCATCATAAAATTGGCAGATAGTTTCAGCAGCAAAAATATCATCTAACGGAACTTGCGATTTTAAGACCTCCCCTTGTTCTTTGGCAGGTTCTTTATCCAAGAGATTTTTAGAATCTAAAGAAACATCGGAAACTTTTTGAGCCCCAAGTTCTTCGGCAGGGAAAGCGGTGCCTTTAACAACAACCCCATGCATAGCTTTAGCTTCGGGTTTTGAAGCATTATTTACCACATTTGCTTTTGGGGAAATGGGGGCTTGCGCAGTTACTATCTTTTTAGTAGCGGCATCAGTTTTAGCGGCGAGCTGTTCTATTGGTAAAGGACCGCTTGCAGCCGGCTCTGCTTTCTTGTTTTCAGAAGTAGAAACTTCTTTTTTCTTACCGAAGGAGAAAAGTCTTTTTAAAAAACCAATTTTTTCTTCTTTTTTAGCAGGTTTTTGCTCTTCTACTTTTTTGGAAACTTCCTTTTGTTCAGCTTTCGGTTCAATCTTTTTTTCTTCTTTAACTTTTTTTTCTTCAACTTTTATTTGAGCGGGAACAGGTCTTTCTTCTTTCTGATTTGCTGCTTGATTGAAATTAGGAGGAATAGTTCCGGTTCTAGTATCTTCTAAATGAAGGGAAGGATTACCATTTAAAGTAATTTCTTTTCCATCACTTGAAGAAGATAGCCCCCCTTGGAAAGGGTCATTATTTCCAATTATATTGCCAAAAGGGTCATTATCTTCTGTAACAAAATCAAGTTTACCGCTACTAACTTGAAGCGGAGTTGAACTTAAAGAAACATCTTTTCTGTTCATGGAACTTTTTTGGGCAATTTCTTCTATTTTAGCGCGGATTTTTTGCAAAATATCATCATCGTTGACATTTATTAGTTCAAACAAATGGGTAAGATTAGAAACTTTAACATCTATCAAAGAACAAAAGGAAGAAAGTTCCCTCAAAATAACTTGAGAATCGCTATCATCCCCTTGTATGCCAAGAACATAAGCAGAATTTTGTGTCCATTTATTTTCTAAAATTTCCCAATGTTTTATCATATTCACCTACACTATTTTTATCCCTGAACTTGTTCCCAGACGACTTGCGCCTGCTTCAATCATTTTTAAAGCATCCTCGCGGGTTCTAATTCCGCCGGAGGCCTTAACTTTTACCTTACTGCCTGCCGATGCAGCCATTAAAGCAACATCCTGTGTTGTTGCCCCTCCATCAGAAAAACCTGTAGATGTTTTTACAAAATCAGCCCCTACTTCAGCACATATTTTACAAACTCTTTGTTTTTCCTCATCGGTAAGGTAAGATGTTTCAATAATAACTTTCAAAATTTTACCGACACTTGCTTCCCTAACGGCTTGTATATCTTTTTTAACAAGGTCATACTCGCCTGCTTTGAGTGCGCCGATATTTATAACCATATCTACTTCGCTTGCCCCTTGTTCAATGGCGTGTTTTGCTTCAAAAGCTTTAACCGCAGAATCATTGGCCCCTAAAGGAAAACCTATAACTGTGCAAACTTTTACAGAAGAACCTTTCAAAAGTTCACTTGCATAAGCAACCCAACAAGGGTTCACACACACCGATGCAAAGCTATATTCTTTTGCCTCATTACAGAGTTTTTCTATATCTTTGCGCTGAGCTATAGGTTTTAAGATAGTATGGTCTATATATTTTGCAATATTCATAAACTTATTTGTTATAGTTTATAATTCTTACAAATTGTTCTGCTACCAAAGATTGTCCGCCTACCAAAACACCGTCAACATCTTCTTTGGACATAATAGCATCAACATTTTCTGTTTTAACGCTACCGCCGTATAAAATACGAATTTGATCAGCAAAATTTTTATCAAATTGTTTTTCCAAAATAGTTCTGATTGCTTTATGAACTTCTTGCGCTTGCTCCGGTGTTGCGGTTTTGCCCGTTCCGATTGCCCAGACAGGTTCATAAGCAATAACTAAATCTTTTAGCTCTTGGGCACTAAAACCTTTAAGTCCGCCTTCAATTTGTTCTTGAATAACATTTAAGGTTTTGCCTTCTTCTCTTTGAGCCAAAGTTTCCCCTACACAATAAACGACTCTTAACCCTTGGGCAAGAGCCGCTTTAACTTTTTTATTTAAAATTTCATTGGTATCGCCAAATAAACTTCTTCTTTCGCTGTGGCCTAAAATCACACAAGTTGCTCCGGCATCTTTAACTTGGTTTGGTGCAATTTGAGAAGTAAAAGCCCCCTTTTCTTCATAAAAACAATCTTGCGCACTAACAATAACATTACTACCTTTTAAAACTTCGGCAACGGCATTTAAACTTGTAAAAACCGGTGCAACCATAATATCGGCATTATTTTTATTTTGTGCTTCTTTAATTGCCTGAGCCAAAGCTTTAGACTCCGCAATAGTTTTATGCATTTTCCAATTACCAGCAATAAATGATTTTCTTGCCATATAAAAACCTCTTTGATATTAAATGTTATTCTTATTATAGAAATTTTAACTAATTTTCTCAACCCTTTTTATATTTTTGGGCCAAATAAGCAATACCTAAAAGCGTGAGATTTGGCTCAAAAACATCAAAAATTCCCTGTTTTGTATAGAGGTTTGCTATCCCGCCTGTTCCCACAATAAGAACTTTTGATTTAGGAAAAACTTCTTTCTTTAATCTATTTGTTATTTCTTTTGCGCTGCCAAGTAAAGTAAAATAGAGCCCTGCCTGCACTTGTGTTTGGGTTGTCATACCGGCTACCTTTTTAGCTATAACTAAAGGAACCTCTCCAAGTTGTGCTGCCCCTTGGGCAAGGGCTTTCATAGTTAAATTTAATCCTGCACTTATTGCTCCGCCAAGATAATAACCTTCTTTACTTACGGCACAAAAAGTATTTGCTGTGCCAAAATCTAAAATAATTAAATTTTGTTTCGGATATAAAAATAAGGCGGCCTCAATATCGGCAATTCTATCAGCTCCCAAATCAGCAATACTGCCTTTTTTTACTTTTAAAATTGTTTTTGTGCTATCTATAATAAACGGCTCTTTTTTAAATTCTTTTTTACAAAAAGATTTGATGGGTTCTGTCAAAACAGGAACGACACTGGAAATTGCACAATCTTTTATTTTTTCTTTTTTTATTTTCTTTAAAGAAAATTGTTCTTTAATATATTTTAAAAAATCTCCTAACAAAAAATCTGTGGAAGGATAGCGCATTTCGCAAAGGACTTTCCCCTTTTTCACAAACCCCATTGTTATATGGGTGTTACCAATATCAAAAACCATTATCATATTATTATTGTAGCACATAGGGGCCTAAAAGTGCTACAATAATTTATTATAGACTTAATAAGGAGAAATGAGTATGAAAAAGTTATTAGTTCTTTCTTTACTTTTGCCTATGCTTATTGCTTGTGGCACAAAAGTAGAGCGCATGGATACAAATACAACCAAAGATTTAAGCGGTAAATGGAATGATGTCGATTCTAGGACAACCGCCGAAACAATGATTCAAGATTGTCTTAATGCTAATTGGTATAATAAAGCCCTCAAAGCAAAAGGCGGAAACGAACCCGTTGTTATTGTAGGCACAATTAAAAATAATACTATGGAACATATTAACACTTCTACCTTTGTAGAAGAAATGCAACGCGCTTTAATTAACAGCGGTAAAGTGGAATTTGTTGCCTCCAGCGAAGAACGCGGAGAAGTTCGCGAAGAAAGACTTGAACAACAAGAATATTCCAGCGAAGAAACAAGAAAAGAGTTTGGACGCGAAGTCGGTGCCGATTATATGCTCAGCGGTGTTTTAGATTCCATCGTTGACCAAGAAGGCAGAAAATCCGTTATTTATTATCAAGTCAACTTAAAATTAATAAATATCCAAACCAATCAAATTGTTTGGAACGGACAACAAAAACTTAAAAAATACGTTGCAAAGAATTCTTTAAAATTCTAAAAAATGATTATTGCTAGGCCCCGCTTTCTTATTGTTGTTTTAACAAGTATATTATGTGCTTGTGCGGGGCCTTCTTTGCAATATAAAAAAGATATTTCAAATTTGATGGCGAACCAACAATTTGAAAATGCAAGCGCAAAAATAAAAGCCAACCAAAAAAAACAATATGGCGATAGAAATGCCGTTCTATATCAACTTGATTTAGCCCTTGCCCAGCAGGCCTCTTATAATACAAAAGATTCTACCGCAAATTTTCTTGAAGCCCAAAGATTAAATGATGATCTTATTACAAAAAGTGTAACTAAAAACCTCGGCTCTGTAATGATAAATGATAACACTTTACCTTATAAAATGCCGATGTATGAACAAGCCCTAAATTACTTTTTTACAGCCCTAAACTATCTTGGCGAAAATAATTTTGAAGATGCTGCCGTTGAAATGCGTAAAGCCGTTTTCTTTTTAGATAGATATAGAGAAAGCACAAAAAAAACCTATAACGATGACCCTTTTGTGCAATATTTTGCAAGTATGATTTTTGAAGATATCGGGCAGTTATCTTCTGCCAGAATCGCAAGAACAAATGCCTTAAATGCCTATGAAAAATTAAAAGGTTATTTTAATGCTTCAGCGCCAAATAGCACTTTACCGCCAAATTATAAAGATTTAGGAGAACTTGTCTTCATTCATTACAGCGGTAAAAGTCCTATTAAAATTTCAAATCAGGTAAGTGTTTCCTGGGATCGCCTTGGCTTTATTCTAAATAACAATAATTCCCTTCAAGGCACCCCAAAACAAACTATTGATGCCGTCTTTTCCGGTTTATATGGCAGAACTATTGCTATTTCTTATCCTGTTTACATAGATGCTTTATATCAAGGCAGGACTTCAGCCCTTGTCTTACAAGACGGCAGACTCATAAAAACAAAAAATGTTGCCGATATTGCAAGTGCAGCAAAATTAACTTTAGAAGAAGAAAGCAGTGCCATTTGGGCAAGAACAGCAACAAGAGTTGTAACTAAATTTATTTTATCTAAACAGGCCCATGATGTAGCAAGAAAAAATTCCGATAACGATGAGATGACTTTTCTTGTTGACTTAGCTACCACTATTTTTAACACAGCAACAGAACAAGCCGACACAAGGGCCTGGGCCACTTTGCCTGCTCAAATAAAAATGGCAAATGTATTTTTGGAACCGGGAGAATATAATATAGATTTTTATAACTATAATGCCGCCGGCATGCCTATTGACACTTATCACTTTGATAATGTAAAAATAAAGAAAGGCAAACGCACTTATTTGTGGCGTTACAGTTCTAAATAAATTAGGAGGAATAAAAATGAAAAAATTACTTACTTTGAGTTTTGCCCTGCTTTTAATCAGTGCTTGCTCAAACAAACATATACTCGTAAAAAATGCGGAAAAATATCCCGCCGATAAGTATATAACAAAAGTTGCTTATGCAGAGAAAAAAGACCAGGCAAAAGAAAATGCCTTAAAAGATATCAAAACTCTTTATGCCTCTTTGCCTAAGGGCGATTCTTACACCGAAGCCCGCAGACAAGCCGTTTTAGATTCCGCAAAAATTGTAGAAACTTGGAAAGATAAAATAAATAAAAGATACTATGCCATGGCCGCTATTGATAGAGAACAAGCAAAAAAAATTACCGAGCCCGCCTATGCTCAAATTGACGGCAAATTGAAAAACATGGCAAATAAAATTGGACAAGAACAAAATAAATGGCATGCCGTTCAATATGCTTTTGCTATGGAAGAACTTTTTAAAGAACGCCAGGGCTTAGATTCAGAATATGCCCTAATCTCCCATAATGAAACCGCTTATCAAGAAAATGCTTTAAATGATTTTAAAAACAGTCGTGCCAAAGCTCTTGATAATATCAAAATCGTTTATGAATTTGAAGGTTTTGAAGATAAAATTGTTAAGAGTAAAGTTATTGAAGCTCTTAATGATTTAGGGTTCGGAGTAAGTGAAAAACCTCAAGAAAGCGATATTATTTTACATATGAATATTGCTTTAGACCAATTCCCTTCAAAAACTACTAATGCTCTTTATTGGTGCACCGCAACGGCAAATGTAAATTTAAAAGAAGCTTCTAACGGCAATATTTTTGCAACTATCAGTGAGCCTCAAAAAGTTGGCACTTTTAGACAGGAAGAAGCCCAAAGAAGAAGCCAAATAGCAGCCGGTCAAGCCGTAGCCCCTAAAGTAAAAGAAAAATTAGTTCAATATATAAATAAAAAATAGGAGAATTATTTTTATGAAAAAATTACTTACTTTATCTTTACTTACCCTTTTTATTGCACCTTTCGTTTTTGCCCAAAACCAAAAAGAAGAAGAAACTTTATATGCTCTTGGTTATCAGCTCGGCAATAATGTAAGAGAGCAATTCGTAATTTCCTCTAACGAAGAGTATAAAGCCCTTTCACAAGGTATGCTTGATTCTTTACTTAAAAGAAACCCCAAAGTTAAATTAGAAGATTATCAAAAAGCAATACAAGCACGTTATGAAGCTGATTCCAAAAAGATTTTAAATCAGCGCAAACTTGAACAAAACCAAGTTTTAACAAAAATTAAGAAAGATAAGAACTCCAAAGAACTTTCCAATGGAGCTGTTATTCAAATAACACAAAAAGGCAAAGGCAAACAACCTAAAGCAACAAGCAATGTGAAAGTGCATTATGAAGGGGCTTTACTTGATGGAAAAGTTTTTGATAGTTCTATAAAAAGAGGACAACCGGCCCAGTTTGCTTTGAACCAAGTTATCAGCTGTTGGACTCTTGGTTTACAAGAAATGAAAGTTGGCTCTAAAGCAAAACTCTTTTGCCCACCCGCAACTGCTTATGGCGATAACCAAGCAGGCCCTATACCGGCAGGCAGTTTACTTGTTTTTGATGTTGAACTTTTAGGAATAGAAGACTAAATTTATGACGAAATCTGTAAAAGTAAAAATAATTTTAATAATCACTTTTCTCACGTTAAGTGCTCTTATTATGACTTATAAATACTTTACAGAATTTAAGCAAGCTCAAATTGATAGAGAAGAACAAGAAGAACAAAAAGTTGCTTGGGATTCTCCTATAAATCAATTTGAGTTTGCCGACCCTAATACCGAAAATACGCAAGAACAACAAACTCAAGGGACTATTTCTAAAATTGATTTAAGCCCACAAGCTTTTTTACAAATTCAATATAGCACCCAACCGTTTGTTAATGCCCCCAATGCTAAAGAAATGGCAGAAAAAATTGCCACCTATGGCAAAGATCCTGCTATACAAAATTTCATAAAAGATATGGATAATGCTCTTAGCCAAGAGGGCGTAAATTTTGACTCTCTACCCTCGGTAGATGAATTTAAAAAGCAAATGGCCTCTACACAAACGCAAAAAATTTTGCTTCAATATAGTAAAGACCCTGCTTTTAAACAAGCCATGCAAAGAATCATGCAGGACCCGGCCTTTATGACAGGGTTTATAAATTATATAAATCAACCGGAGCAAGAAAGCTCCAAGTGAGGATATTATGTTAGCACCAATACTTGCCGCAATAATTATAATACTTTTAATCATCTATGCCGCCTATCCGCTTTTAATAAGTAAAGAATTTCACGGCTGGGCAAATATTGCTTTAACCGCTTTAATTTTATTTACGGTTATAGTTGTTTTATTTGTCATTTTAGGACATCAGAAAGGCAATAGAATACATTTTAAAACCATTCCGCATGTTGTGGAAGAAGCCACTGCCCCCAAACAAAACGAACAAGAACAACAAGTTACACAAAACGAACAAACTACTACTCAAAATCAAGAAACTTCTGTTCAAACAGAAAACACTGCCCCTGCTGCTAACCCGGAAGAAATAACCGATGAAGAAGCCCTTATGATAATAGCAAGAGAATATGTGGAAGCAGAAGAGGCCTTTAAAGCTAAAGGCGATAGCGATTATCAACAAAAAGCTGCCCAACAAATCATAGACAGATATGATTTTACTAATGAAGATTGGCAAACCTTCCTTGAAGATGCCGCAAGATATGATTTGTTTAACAAAGTAAAAGCAGAAATAAAATAAAATTATAAAAAGATTAACCCCCGTTGCTTTATAAATAAGGCAACGGGGTTTTTATTTATACATAAAATTAAAATGGCGGAAAAATAAGATATCCGAAATTTGAAAAAAATTAAAATTTACCAAAAAGACGAAGGCACTAAAAATATATTGCCATAGTATTTTTGAGAGAATTTTAATTAGCTTTTTATATTAGAAAAAGCGATTCTTTCAAATGAGGTATACCTAGAGTGGCTGGCAAGCCCGTGTATCCGAAATTTGAAAAAAATTAAAATTTACCAAAAAGACGAAGGCATTAAAAAAACAGCCCTAACTTTTTAAATTAATTAGAGCTGTTTTCAATTCCCTTAAAAGTTTTATTACTTTAGTAAAGGAGTAATAAGTTTTAAAAGAGGTGCAATAGTTAAAGCAACTATTGAAATAAGTTTCATTAAAACGTTTAAGGAAGGCCCCGCGGTATCTTTAAAAGGATCGCCTACGGTATCACCAATAACAGCGGCTTTGTGTTGTTCAGTGCCTTTTCCGCCGGGGAGTGATTCAATATGTTTTTTGGCATTATCCCAAGCACCGCCGGCATTTGCCATAAATAAAGCAAGCATTACACCGGAAACGGTAGTTCCTACAATTAAGCCACAAAGCATTAAAGGGCCAAACACAAAACCGATTATAGCCGGCGTTGCAATACCGATTAAGGCAGGCAAAACCATTTTTCTAATAGCAGATTTTGTGGAAATATCTACACATTTTTTATAATCCGGCGCAGTTTTACCTTCCAAAATACCGGGAATTTCTTTAAATTGGCGGCGCACTTCTATAACCATATCATAAGCGGCCTTGCCGACTGCATCCATAGCCAAAGCAGAAAATAAGAAAGGAAGCATTGCCCCAATAAAGATACCTGCCATCATAAAGGGATTAGCCATATTAACGACTTGAATACCTACAGAAACTCTGTAAGCTTCAAATAAAGCAAGGGCTGTTAAAGCAGCCGAGCCGATTGCAAACCCTTTACCGATTGCCGCCGTTGTATTACCAACCGCATCTAATTTATCTGTTCTTTGGCGGACTTCAGGATCCATATTTGTCATTTGGGCTATACCGCCGGCATTATCTGCTATAGGGCCGTAAGCATCAACAGCAAGCTGAACACCCGTTGTTGAAAGCATACCCAAACCGGCAATAGCTACCCCATATAATCCGGAAAATTTATAAGATAAAACAACCGCTAAAGCAATAAAGATTGCAGGCCACATTGTTGAAAGCATACCAACGCCAAGCCCTGCAATAATATTTGTTGCCGGTCCACTTTTAGAGTTTTCGGCAATATTATTTGTATGTTTTTTGCCTTCTGCAGTATAGTAATCTGTTATAAGACCAATTAAAATACCGCAAATAAGACCAATTAAAACGGCATAATAAATACCGCAATAATGATAAGTAGCTTCGCCAAAATTAAATTCTTTTGGTGCAATAGCTTTAATTACCGGATAAGCAAAAATAGCAAATAAAGCAGAAGCCAAATAAAGCCCTTTATTTAAAGCTAATTGTGGGTTGATTCTCTTACCGATTTTAACGGCAAAAGTGCCTAAAATTGAAGCCGCAATACCTAAAGCCGCTAAAATTAAAGGTAAATAAACTAAATTTAAGCCATTTGTGCAAGAACACATAGAAGCCGTTGCCCCAATAACTAAAGAACTTAAAATCGCACCGCTGTAAGATTCAAATAAATCAGCCCCCATACCTGCAACATCACCCACATTATCGCCCACATTATCAGCAATAGTAGCCGGGTTTCTTGCATCATCTTCAGGGATATTACTTTCTACTTTACCTACCAAATCAGCCCCAACATCAGCTGCCTTTGTATAAATACCGCCACCGACACGGGCAAATAAAGCTACTGAACTTGCCCCTAGTGAAAAACCCGTCAAAACAGGTAAAAGGGTCTCTTGCATGATTTCTTTGGAAGAACCAAAAAGCAAAATATAAATATAAGCAAGGGCGGAAATACCAAGCAAAGCAAGCCCTACCACACTAAGCCCCATAACGCTACCGCCGCCAAAAGCAACTTTTAAAGCTGCATTTAAAGATTTTTTAGCAGCACAAGCGGTTCTTGCATTGGTAAAAGTGGCAACTTTCATACCGACAAAACCGGCAAGTCCGGAAAAGAAAGCCCCCACCATAAAAGAAACAGCCACCCAACTTAAATATCCTGTATTAAAAATTGCAAGAAGTAAAGCAACCAAAACTACCACTACAAATAAAACTTTATATTCCCTTCTTAAAAAAGCACTGGCCCCTTCTTGTATGGCGGAACTTATTTTTTTCATTGCTTTTGTTCCGCGTGGTTTTTTGTAAACTATTACAGCTTTAATAAAAGCCGTAAGTAAAGCTACAAGTGAAACTGCTATTGAAATAAATAACAACTTTTCCATTTAATCCTCCGTATTGATTCTACTTCTCATACAATTTTAAAATCTGTGGAAATTCCTTTTTAAAAACTTCCACAACTTTACTATCAAAATCTGTGCCTGCTTTGGAAACTATATAATCGTAAGCTTTCTGCAAAGGCCATGCTCTTTTATAAATTCTATTCATACAAAGAGCATCAAAAACATCTGCTACAGCAAGTATTCTTGCTTCTATGGGTATTTCTTCCCCTTTCAAGCCGTTAGGGTATCCCGAACCATCCCATTTTTCATGATGAGCAACACTCATT
Source organism: Elusimicrobiaceae bacterium (assembly GCA_017534965.1). GTDB lineage: Bacteria > Elusimicrobiota > Elusimicrobia > Elusimicrobiales > Elusimicrobiaceae > Proelusimicrobium. The sequence continues at coordinate 29,768 of JAFXVA010000002.1, forward strand.
TTATAAGCTGTTTCCAAAATTTTTGATTTAGCCCCTTTAAGTATTTTTTCACTATACTTGGTATGCTCCTTCATAAGTTCATATTCTTGCGGGGTCAATTTGCCCGGTTTAAGCAAAATATGATCCGGAATAGCAACTTTGCCGATATCATGCAAAAGACTTGCATTTTTTATATTTTCAACTTCCCCTGCGGAAAAACCTAATTTTTTTGCAAGTATCTCGCACATAGCACTAATATGGGCTAAATGGGTTCTGGTATCATGCTGGTCGCGATATTCGGCCGCAACAGCTAGGCGGTAAATTGTTTCAAGATTTGCGAGTTTAACTTCCTCATAAAGCGCCGCTATTTCAATATTACCGCTGGCAAGGGTTGCAAGCAATTTTAAAAGACCTTCATCACGGGAGTTAAACGGAGTATTATCTTCTTTATTATTTAACTGAAATACTCCTATAACTTTTCCTTCTTTATTCCTTAAAGGAACAGCTAGTAAAGAAGTTGTTTTAAATCCTGTAATAATATCTAATTCTTTAGAAAATCTGCTATCGCTATAAGCATCGGCAATATTTATAGTATGCCCGCTTTGCGCAACTGCACAAGCAATATTATTGCCATTTAACGGCAAATGAATTTCACTATATTTTAAACCTTTACCACTTGCTATTTTAGACCAAAACTCATTTCTGCTTTCGTCTTTAATAAAAATAAAACAACGTTTAACACCTATAATTTTTTGTATTTGCTGGGCTATTAAACCAAGCAAAGTATCCAAGCTGTTATGGTGGGCAATTTGTTTACCAAATTCCGTTAGCAAGTTTAATTTTTCCTGAGCATCCAATATGCTATTTTGTTTTTCGTCGTTCATCTGAAATCTGAGCTAAGGTTAAAATATCTAATTTTATTTTATGCTTTTTAGCAATTTTATCATAAAAAATCTTATCTTCCGGACAAAGAGCAATCAGTGTTTTCTCTTCATATTTTTTCAAGGCAGAAGTAAAAACCTGTTCTTCTTCAAAAGATAAATCACGCCAAAACAAATTGGCCGGCGTATGTATAATGTCCTGTGTAAACTCTACAAAAAAATTAGCATTTAAGCAACTAACAATAGATATATCTTCTTTTTCCTTAAAAGAATTATTGTTTATTATATAGAGCGTATCTTTTTTTTCAGATTCTTTTATATTTGGCAAAACAAGTTTTATTTCTTTAAAACTGCTAATGTTTTTTAAGAATCGCCATAGAATTATACTATCGGTATAAAGTTCCGCTTTTTTATAAGATTTAACTTCCTTTTTTAAATTTTTAAGTATATAAGCAAGCAAATCTTTATTACCCAGATAAAGCGCCTCACTTAAATATAAACTATTTTTTACCACTCTTGAAGAAGGCAATAAAGCCATAGTAAAAGCCGCAAAATTTAAACCTTCTTTAGAAGTTAAAAGCAATTTTTTTGTATCTTCTTTTTTGGCTTGTTTTATTTTTTTACCAAAACTTAAAAAAGGAAATAAAGTTGAAGAATATTTATGATAAAAGTTTAAATACTTTGTTCTTGAATTTGATTTTGAAAAATAATTTTTTAATTCAAAAATAAATTCTTCCGTCTTTAAATCTATGGCACAAAATTTAGAACACTGCCCGCATTGTGTGCAAGAATTAATACATTTTAAGAGCATGGCTTCGTTTTGTTTAATATCAATCTTACGTTCTAAAATAAGATTCAAAAGTTGAATTCTTCCTCGGGGAGAGAAATTTTCCATATTACGAGTTTTATAGGAAATACACCCTTGTAAGCAAGCCCCGCAACGGGTGCAACGCATACTTTGATCTTTTAAAAAAGAAAGTTTTCTTGCTACAGTTATAGCATCAATACTAAAACCTTGGTTTCTCAACTGATTGTTTTTTAAGTTTAAAGACATTAAAATCCTCTAATTTATTAAATTTATTTTCTTTATCAAAAATTGATTTTAAAGACTTATGGATACTTGCCGGGCTGAAAGTTCCTTGTTCTTTAGCCGGCAGAGGTTCTTTTGTATCTTTGGCAAAAACGCGTATCGTTAAGGCCGTTATTAAAGCATACACGCCCATAGAACCGCAAAGAAATCTAATTAAATCATAACCGGCAACATTTTTAACATTTTTACCACCGATATTATAAATTTCTCCGTTTGGTAAAATAAATTCAAGTTCGGTCACAAAATCAGCCATCGTTTTAAAGGCACCTCCGGCAAAAGCCTTGCCGATTGTTCCCTCAAAACTAGAATCTATAGGCAAACTCATTTTATGTTTATTTAAAAAGGCCTCAAGTTCGCTAACAGGACAACCGGCTTGCACTTTTACAAGCCAATTTTTTTTATCAAGTTCCAAAATTTCTTTTACCTCAGATAGCAAAGTTTCTTTTATATTAATTTCTTTTGCCTCTTTTATTTTTTCCTGCAAGGCAATAATATTTTTTTGTTTTGAAGCATAAGGTTCTTTTAAACTTTTAGTTGCCAAAGGCAAAATTTTATCGGGATTAGCAAGATTAAACGGATCCAAAATTGTTTTTATCTGACGCATTAAGTTTAAAGTTTTTTCATCATACATAAAACTCATGGCGGCGCGTTTTTCTATGCCTATACCATGTTCCGCACTAATGCTAGCACCTATAGAACCGATGAAAGCATATATTTCTTTTATGGCTTTACTTATTTGAGCATTGGCATATAAATTTGAGGGATCGCAAACAATATTCGGGTGGATATTGCCATCGCCCGCGTGAAAAACTATCCCCGCTTTAATTTGATAATTATTCAAGATTTCCTTTATCTTTTTAATAGCCAAAGCAAGATCACTCCTTGCTACACAAGGGTCAAGCGAAATTACGGCTTTATTTAATCTTGCAAGGGCGCTGCAGGCCTCTTTGCGTTTTATCCAAAGATTTTTGGCTTCTTTTTCATCGACAATTATAAAATCAAGAACATTATTTCTAGCGCAAATATTTTTTACTTTTTCTAAAGAAGATTCTTCCTCAAGTTCTATAAGTAAAGAGGCCTCTTTACCGGGAGTATTTAAAGCAATTTCATCAAGGGCTTCTAAGGCACTTGGCACAATTCCGCAAGCAATAATTTCTTCCACGCTTTTCATTGCCTGATCAAGATTTTTAAAATCTGCCTGTATGGTTATTTTTTGTTTAGGTAAAGGCAAAATCTTTAACCATAAACGAGAGATAACACATAAAGTACCTTCGGATTTTAAAAGTAAAGAAAGCAAATCCGGGCCTTGGAAATTACGCTCAAGATGCATCAAAGCCCCGGTGGAAGTTACTAAATCAGCTGCAAGAACATTTGCTAAAGTAGAGCCATATTTTAAAGTTTTTGCTCCGCCGGAATTTAAAGCCGCATTAGCCCCAAGCGTGCAAAAAGCACCGGAAGCAGGATCGCCCGCAAAGAAAAAACCTTCCTCGGCTAGAGCCTCCTGTAAATCTTGGTTAATTACCCCGCTTTGAACAACTGCTATTCCTTTTTTAGTATCTATTTTTTCTATTTTATTTAAAGGTTTTAAGTTTAAAATAACACCGCCTTTTAAAGGAACGGCAGCCCCATCATGATTAGTAGCACACGCACGTGGGGTATAAGGAATTTTATATTTTATTAAAAGGTTTATAAGTGGCCAAAGAGTTTCCGGTTTTTTTATATTCAAAACGGCCTGGGGCACACTTTTAACGGGACTTCCGTCAAAACCATTTAACAAACAACTTATAGTATCACAAAAAACATTTTCAGCTCCTATTAAAGAACTGATTTCTTGTCTTGCCTTGTTGAAATTATTATTTATCATCATCTTATTATAGTGTATAATTTATGTATGGCAAAATCTACCCTAAAACCAATAATGGTGTTAAGCGATGCTCATGGTTTTTATCATTCTCTATCGGCAGTTTTAATACACGCAGGTTTAATAGATCCTGATTTAAAATGGACCGGCAAGAACACCATTATAATACAAATTGGAGATATTATCGATCGTGGACACGACTATAAAGCCATTGATTTGATACTTAATTATTTACAAAATGAATCAAAAAAAGAAAAGGGCCAAGTAATCCGTTTGCTTGGTAACCATGAACTTGAAATTTTAAAGAAAAATTATTTTGTAACTACTATGCCTTATTGGGAAATTACCCCCTTTAGAGATAAATTAATTAATGATATTTTAACGGGTAAAGTTCAAGCAGCTTGGTCCGGCAGGGGGTTTTTGTTTACTCACTCCGGTTGCACGGATGCCATGTATGAGGTATTAAAAAAAGACTTACCGCCAAAACCAACAGCCCAACAAATTGCTAAATTGTTAAATAATATTTTGGTTGAAAGTGTAAAAAAGGAAGATTTCTCCCATCCAATTTTTTATGTAAGCCAGTCCCGCGGAGGAAGAGATCCTTTTGCCGGTATTTTTTGGGCCGACTTAAATGAACTGCTTTTAAGCCATAATGCTTGCCCTTTTAAACAAATTGTAGGCCATACCATGGTGCCGCAAATAATAATAAGTCCCGATAAAAAAGTTATTTGCGTTGATGTCGGTATGCCAAGAGTTTTTGAAGGAAAATTTGAATATCTTAAATTTAAAAACAACAAATATAAAATAATTAAAATAGAGGGATAAAAATGGAAAAAGATTTGAGTATTTCTTTTACAAACTTAATTGAAACTTTTAAAAAATTAAGAGGGCCAAACGGATGCCCTTGGGATAAAGCCCAAACTCACCAAAGTTTAATTAAGTGTTTGAGAGAAGAAAGCCAGGAAGTGATTTCCGCAATAGAAAAAAACGACGACGAAAACTTAAAAGAAGAACTTGGCGATTTGATGTTACAGGTTATCTTTCATGCTTTAATTGCCGAGGAAGAAGGCCGTTTTACTTTAAAAGATGTTATAGAGGGGCTTAATAATAAATTAATTTCGCGCCATCCACATGTTTTTGGCTCTGCCAAAGCTAGCACGCCCGAAGAGGCCCTTGCCCAATGGAAAGCCTCTAAATTAAAAGAAAAAGCAAATAAAAACAAATAAACAAGCTCATTATTTTATATACTATAAAATAGGAAAAAATATATCAGGGGAAAATGGAGAATAATAATGAAAATACATTCCTTTAAAGTTACACCGAATTTACCGCAAAATATGAAGTTCTTGGAAGAACTTTCAAATAATATGTGGTTTGCCTGGAATTGGCCGGCAATTACTTTATTTTTAAGAATAGACGAAAAACTTTGGGAAGAATCCCAAAGAACACCGAAATGGCTTATGGCAAGCGTATCGCAAAAACGCTTGGAAGAATTAAGCAAAGATAAAGATTTTATTAATCACTTAAATTTTGTAGAAAAATTATATCGCAATTATTTAAACAATAAAGATACCTGGTTTAATAAAAATAAAGGCGCAGGTAAAGAAAATTTCTTAACTGCTTATTTTTCTATGGAATATGGTATAGGCGAAGGTTTGCCCATTTATTCAGGCGGTCTTGGTATGCTTTCAGGCGACCATATTAAAAGCAGTAGCGACCTTGGCCTACCCTTAATCGGTGTTGGTTTATTTTACCAAAAAGGATATGTAAAACAAGTTTTAAATAAAGACGGCTGGCAAGGCGAAGCTTACCCGGAAAATGACTGGGCCCACATGTCTGTTGAAGCTGTAAAAAATAAAGAAGGAAACAATTTAACGGTTGATATCCCCCTTGGCAGGGAAACCGTTAAAGCAATGGTTTGGCGTGTGCCTGTAGGAAGAACTTCGCTTTACTTGCTTGATACCAATTTACCGGAAAATGCCCCCGCCCACAGAACTATTACCGAACAACTTTACGGCGGTGATAGAGAAAACAGAATTAAACAGGAAATTATTTTAGGTGTCGGTGGCGTAAAAGCTTTAAAAGCCATGGGCCTTAAACCTAGCGTTTATCATATTAACGAAGGGCACTCTGCTTTCTTACTTTGCCAACGCATAATTGATATTATGCAAGAAAAGAAAATCTCTTTTGAAGAAGCAAGAGAAATTGTTTGGGCAACTTCTGTATTTACAACCCATACCCCCGTTATCGCAGGTAATGAACATTTTGATTTTAATTTGGTTAAAAAATTCCTTGAACCTTATGTCGCACAACTTGGTATAGGGTGGGATGCCTTCCTTGATTTAGGTAAAGAAACGCCAAATGCTTCTATGTTTTGCATGACTGTTTTTGCTTTAAAACTATCTGCCTATTTAAACGGCGTTGCTAAATTACATGGCGTTGTTTCAAGAGAAATGTGGAAGAATATTTGGCCCGGTTTAAATGTAAATGAAGTGCCTATAACAAGCATCACAAACGGCGTTCATGTGCCAAGTTGGGTTAGCCACGAAGCAAGCGAGCTTTATAAAAAATATGTCTATGGTGGCAATAATGAAATGATAACTTTTGACCAAAATATGTTTAATAAAGTTAAAGATATTCCTGATAATGAACTTTGGCAAACCCATACTATTAGAAAAGAAAAACTTATTAATCATATCAGAAACAGAGCTGTCGCCCAGGCAAAACGCTTATCTTCCAATATCAATTTGGCAAGAACAGCCGCAAATGTCTTAAAGCAAGATATTTTGACTATTGGCTTTGCAAGAAGATTTGCCACTTATAAAAGAGCGACCTTGCTCTTTAAAGATTTAGACCGCCTTAGCAGAATTGTTAATGACCCACAAAGACCGGTGCAATTTGTCTTTGCCGGTAAAGCACACCCGGCAGATACAGCAGGTAAAGAATTTATTAAACAAATTTTTAATATTATGCTTGACCCACGCTTTAAAGGTAAAGTCGTTTTTGCAGAAGATTATAATATGAACCTTGCCAGATATATGGTGCAAGGCGTGGATGTTTGGCTTAATAACCCTGTTCGCCCGATGGAAGCATCCGGCACAAGCGGTATGAAGGCCGCTTTAAACGGAGCCCTTGCTTTATCTATCTTAGATGGCTGGTGGGATGAAGTCGGTCCGTGTGATTTTAGTTGGTCTATTATCGGCGCACAAAGTTATAAAAATGATGCCGAAAGAGATGAAGTCGAATCCCAAGCCCTTTATAATTTAATTGAGCAAGAAATTGTGCCCACTTATTACGACAGAGATAAAAACAATTTACCGACAAAGTGGATAGAAAAAATGAAAACTTCTATTGCTACTATTGTTCCTTTCTTTAATACAAACCGCATGGTGCAAGAATATTATGACCGCTTTTATACAAAAGCCCATTATTACGGCAATATCTTAAATGAAAACGGCAATACTACAGCCCTTGCTAAATGGAGAAGAAATATTGATGCTAATTGGCCTAGAGTTTCTATTACCGATACAACAGGCAATATAGACAGAAATATTCTTGTAGGCGAAACTTTAAAATTTAGTGCAAAAGTAACCCTTGGTGATTTAAAACCGGAAGATGTTGTTGTGCAATTCCAACTAGGTTTAAGAGGCCTTGGCGGTGCTTTTGAAAGTGTTAAAGATTGCGAGATGATTTGTAAAGGTAAACAAGGCGATGTTTATATCTACGAAATTGACTTAAAACCCGAGTTAAGCGGGCGCCAAGATTATGCTATGCGCGTAATACCTTTTAACAAGAATATCCCCCACGCATGGACACCTATCCACATCCGCTGGGAAAATTAAATTATATTCAACCATTTAAAAATCCCCAAGTTTTAAACTTGGGGATTTTTATTTTGAATCTTAAATATTTTATTTAGTATAAGCATCCATAGAAATTAAAATATTCTGTGGATCTTTTACTTGAGCTGACTTAGGTAAATTGCCAAAGATAGAGTTAACTTCCAATACCATATCGGCAATACTTGCTGTCCCGTTTTCAGTAGTATATTGGCGATTAATAATACCGACAAAACTTTCAAAAAGTTTTTTATTTGAAGCTTTCAAATTTCTAAGATTCTTTTCAAAAGTTTCTAAAGAATTTTCTAAGTTTTGGCCCCAGAAACTTTCATTATCTGCTTTTGCACCATACATACCTATAACATCTTCAAAATTTTTTCTAACACTTTGCACTATTTGGCTGTTTGCAGTTTCATTTTTTTGCAAATAATTTAACATCTTAATAGCATCTTGATAAGGCTCTGCATTTAAAGAGTTAATTAAGCCATCCTTATCTTTTATTGCTGAAGCTTGTGGCATATAACCGTTTACTTCATTTAAAAGGAAGGAAAGACTTACTGAGCCATAGCGAGTATTATATTTTGTATCAATAATATTCATTGTGGCATAAAAAGCCGCAGTATTTTTGCTTTTTAATGTTATTAAGGCAGGACTTAAATCTCTTTCAAAAGGAGTTATTAAATTTTGGGCAACGAAATCAGATCTGCCCCCTTGATTAGCACGGGAAGCAATTTCCTTAATAGTAGAAAAAATACCCTCAATATCACCGGCAACAGCTGTATATTGATGTTTAACTTTATTTAATTTCGCCCCAATCGGACCTAAACTATCAGCCAAGTCTTGCTGATTTTTTTCTTGACTTAAAACCTTACTTAAAGATTTTACACTTTCCTTAGTGTTAACAATAATACTTTTTTCAAGACTTTCATTCTGAGCTCCTGCACAGAAAGCAGAGCCCGCTAAAGAAGCAACACAAATAAGAGATACAAAAAGAATATTCCCTTTTTTCATAAATACTTCCCTCCCTTAATTTTATTATGCCAAAAAAAAGGCAAAATGACAAAGAGCAAAAGGCCTAAACGGAATATTTTTTAGGCCCATAATATTATAGGCCTAAAGGCCTAGTATAAAAACCCTATTTTAACACTTCAGATAAAGTGGGATGGGCAAAAGTTATTTGTTCTAAATCAGCAAGAGTCATATTATTTTTTATGGCAAGAGCAATTATATGAATAAGTTCGCCTGCCTGCGCGCCCACAATTTGCGCACCGACAATTTTACCTGTTTGTTCTTCAGTAATAATCTGGCAAAAACCTTCGCTGTCACCTTGGGCTAAGGCGCGGCCGTTTGCCAGATAAAAACTCTTATGCACTTTGACAGGTATTTTGACATTTTCTTTTAAAAGACCGATACTTGCGGCTTCCGGCCAGGTATATAAAACAGCAGGTATTAAATCATTATTATAAACTGCTTTGCCTGTTAAAATATGGCTTACAGCTGCACTTGCTTGTGCGCTTGCTGCGTGGGCAAGCAAAGTAAGTCCCGTAATATCGCCAACGGCATAAATATTATCTTTAAGTTGCATTGTTTGAGTGTTTACTTTAACACCTTTTTTATCATAGTTAATGCCAAGTGCTTCAAGATTTAAATTAGACAAATCTGCAACGCGACCAAGGGCAAGTAAGACTTCTTCGGAGGTAATTTTTTCGCCATTTTCTAAAATTATAGTTTTTTCGCTATCGCTAATTTCTATATTTTGTGCGCCGATACCTGTTTTAATTTCAACACCGCGTTTTTCAAGCGCATTTGTAATTGCGCGGCTGATATCCTGGCCCATAGCAAGCGCGATATTTGGCAATTTTTCCACTAAAACAACTTTTACGCCAAGAGCATTAAAGAAGCAGGCAAACTCACAGCCGATAGCGCCGCCACCAAGAATAGTTATAGATTTTGGCAGTTTTTCTAAGTTAAAAATATTGCTATTATCTAAAAGTTTATCTTTAAATTTTTCAAAAGCAGGCGGATAAAAGGCCTTTGTTCCGCAAGCAATAATAAGAGCATCAAAAGTTATTTCTTCATTGTTAACTAAAATTGTTTTAGAATCTTTTATTTTAGCAGTGCCTTTAATTATATTTACTTTTGCGCTTTTATATAAAAAATCAAGCCCGCGTTTAAGGCGCATAATAACGGACTGGCGGCGTTGTTGTATTTTGGAAAAATCATAGGAAGATGCTAAAGAAGAAAGATCTTCTTCTTTAGTGCTATATTTGGCAATTTCTTTTAAAGAAGCAAACTCGTGCGCGCTTGATAGCCAAGTTTTAGAGGGAATACAACCGCAGTTTAAGCAAACACCTCCAATCTCGCCTTGTTCTATTAAACTAACTTTTGCACCAAGTTTTGCTGCCTTTAAAGCTGCTTCTTGCCCGGCTGGTCCGGCACCTATAATTACTATATGTTTTTCCATTTTTTCTTAACCACCTTTTTTAATGCCTTAATAAAAGTATATAATATTTATATGAGTCAAAAACCTTCTTTCTTCGGACATAGAGAACGCTTGCGCAAAAAATTTTTAAACAGCGGTATTAACTCTTTTTTGCCACATGAAATTTTAGAATTAATTTTAACTTACTCAATACCAAGAAAAGATACCAAAACTTTAGCTTGGGCTTTGATTAAAAAATTTGGCTCTTTAAGTGATGTCCTTGATGCAAAAGAAGAAGATTTAAAACAAGTTAAAGGTATTGGCCCTTCAACAATAGTTTTGCTAAAGTTAATGCGTTCAGTAATGCGTAATTATTCTTTAGAGAAAATTAAAGATAGAAAAGAAATTTCTACTCCGGAAAATTTACTTAATTTTTGTAAGGCCTCCCTGCAAGGTCAAAAAGAAGAAGCCTTTGAAGTTATTTTTCTTACCATTAGAAATACCGTTATCGCCGTTGAAAGACTTTGCCAGGGAACACTTGATAAAGCCCTTATATCGCCAAGAAAAATTTTAGAAAAAGCTTTTAGTTATAATGCTGCCGGTTTGATTTTTATACATAATCACCCATCCGGCGAACCGGGCCCTTCAGAAGAAGATAAAAACTTAACCGAAACTTTAACCCGTATCACCAACTCTTTAGGTATTATGGTTTTAGATCATATTATTGTAGGGCGCGGAAAAGTCTTTAATATGAAAGCAAATGCTTATATTTCCAGCGAGGAAGATAAATGACAACTCTTTTAAAACAAGTTTTAAAACACCAAGTTTACCCCGCTATGGGTTGCACGGAGCCGGTATCAACGGCTTTATGCGCCGCTAAAGCAGCAAGTATGGTTAAAGGTAAAATTATAAAAGCAACTATTTTTGTAGATAATGCCACCTATAAAAATGGCCTTGCCGTGCGCCTGCCTAATACAAAAAAAGAAAGAGGAAATCTGCTTGCCTCAGCCCTTGGCTTAATTATAAAAAAACCCGAACTTGATATGGAAATTTTAAAAGAGGTTAATAATAAAAATTTAAAGCAGGCAAAAGAACTTATTAAAAATAAAGTTGTTGAACTTAAAATAAAAAATAAAAAAAGTTTTTATATTGAAACAAATATCTTTACGGATAAAAAAGAAAAAGCAACCGCTATAATTTGCACGCACCATACAAATTTTACTTATCTTTCTTTAAACGGAAAAATCTTGAAAAATGAAAAAACACAAAATAATAAAAATTGTTCCTTTAATAATTTGCTAAAGAAAGCCACCTTAAAAACTTTAATAAAGGAAGCCCAAAACGCAGACAGCAAAGATTTAAAATATATCAAAAAAGGTATTTTAATGAATTTAAAAATATCTAAAGAAGGCAAAAAATTAAAAAAAGTGGGTTATTATTTGCAAAATCTTGTAGATAGAAAAATCTTAAGTAAAAATTTGGTAAATAATACTAAAATACTTTGTGCTTTTGCCGCTGATGCCCGTATGGACGGCATACCTTTGCCCGTTATGAGTAGCGGCGAAAGCGGCAATCAGGGTATTGTTGCCATACTTGCGCCTTATAATGTGGGTAAAGCCCTAAAAATAAAAGAAGAAATTATTTTAAAAAGTATTGCCTTATCTCATTTGCTTAATGCTTATGTTAAAACTTGGACGGGCGAACTTGCGCCAATTTGCGGTTGTGCTATTGCAGCCGGTGTAGGGGCGGCCGCTGCCCTTGTTTATCAGCAAAAAGGTGCTGATGTAAATAAAATAACTTTGGCTATAAATAATATTATCAGCGATATCGGCGGTATGCTTTGCGACGGAGCAAAAAGCGGTTGCGCCTTAAAAGTGGTAAGTTCGGTTGATAGCGCATTAAGAGCCGCCTTTATGGCAATTAATAATTATGGGATCAGCAATATTGAGGGCTTTGTCGGTAAAAATGCTCAAGCAACTATACAAAATTTAAGTAAAATTTCTGCTATTGGTATGCTAAAAGTAGATAGCACTATTTTAGGTATTATGGAAGAAAAAACCAAATGCAAATAAGTTTTATTTTAGTTAAACCAAGAAATCCGCAAAATATCGGCGCGGCAGCACGCGCGATGGGTAATTTCGGCTTTGAAGATTTGCGCTTAATAAACCCCTGGGCCCCGACTTGGCAAGAAGCCAAAAGTGCCGTCGGCGCAAGCCCGATTTTAAAAAAAGCAAAAGTTTTTGACTCCATTGAAGAAGCCGCAAAAGATGCCAATATTTTAATTGCTACGACCGCTTTAAAAAACAGAAAGCCCTTTCAGCAAATTTTAACTTTAAATAAAATTGATTCTTTTTTAAAAGAAAATAAAGATAAAAAAATTGCTATTTTGTTTGGTAGTGAAAAAACCGGTTTAAGTGCCGAAGATATTGATAAAGCAGATTATATTTTAAATATACCGACTTCGGCAAAGGTGCCTTCTATAAACTTGGCGCAGGCAGTTATTTTATGTTGCTGGGAATTTTCTAAATATAATTTAAAAACACCGCGCACAAATATCAAAAAATCTGCCACAATTAAGGAAAAAGAAATTGCTTTAAACAATCTTTCTTTACTCCTAGATAAACTTGACCTTCCGCCTATTTTAAACAAAAGAATTTGCACGCAAAAAATACAAAAAATAAGTGCAGCAAAAAACTTTACTAAAGAAGATATTTTCTTTATAAATTCTATCGTCCAAAAGATAATAAAGAAATTAGATTAAATCTTAGAAGCGTTTAGATATTCTTTTAGGCGTTTATCAATTTTTGTTTTATCAACGCTGGCAAGTTTTGAAACACTAAAACTTTCTATCGCAAAAGAAGCCATAACAGAACCCATAGCAAGAGCGCGTTTAATATTTTTTAAACTATGCCAATTTTTAACAGAAGCAAGATACCCGACAAAACCACCGCCAAAACTATCGCCTGCGCCTGTGGTATCTTTTGGATATTCCACTAAATAAGGCGGAATTTGGCAAAGGCAATCTTTGCTAACTAAAAGTGCGCCGTGGGGCCCAAGTTTAATAACAGCAATTTGCGGACCCATTTTTAAAATTTTACGCCCGGCTTCAATAAGATTATAAGAACCGGTAAGTTGACGGGCTTCGGCCTCATTTACAAAAAGTATATGCACTTTTTTTAACAATTTTAAAAGTTCCGGCTTATTATTGTTAATCCACAAATTCATTGTATCGCAAGCAATAAGGCGCGGACCTTTTAATTGTTTTAAAACTTCAAGTTGTAAAGAAGGGGCAATATTTGCAAGAAAAACAACTTTTGTATCTCTATCTTGCTCTTTTATTTTAGGGCAAAAATCCGAAAAAACATTTAGTTTTGTTGATAAAGTTGTGGCATTTTTAAAATCTTTATCGTAAGTAGCACTCCAAGTAAAAGTTTTGCCTTCTTTAATTTCTAAAGATTCTAAATTGATACCACGCTTTTTAAAAATATCAATATGTTTCTTGGAAAAATCTTTCCCTACGATAGCAACCAATTTTGTTGGAGCAAAAAAGCTGGCCGAAATAGAAGAATAACTGGCCGAGCCACCCAAAACATTTTTGGCACTTGCTTTGTGTGTTTTAATGCTATCAAACGCAATAGAACCAACTATTAAAACGCTATTTTTTGCCATTTTTAATCTTGTTGTTCGCCCTGATAATTGGGAGCAAGTTTAGTAAAAGTTATTTGATGGCTTTGATTAAAACTATGAGAAAAATTATTTGCCAAGGTTTGTGCTTTTAAAAGCATAAACTGAGCTTTTTCTGCGGTTTTATCTTTAAAAATAGTATTTTGTATAAACTCTTCTTCCTGAGGAGAAGTTTTTGCCGTAAGAATTAAAATCTTCTGAAAGTTTTCTGCAAGTTTATCATTTTTTATATTTTGCTCAAATTCTTCCGGATTCATACCAAGGCGGTTTCTGATAATCCACAAATAATTATCTTTATTAAAAACACCTGAAAGATTAAAAAGCGGGCTGTTTTTAATAGAATAAGCAATTTCCATATCACTTACGCCAAGGCCAAGTTCACTTGCTGCTTGTTTAAAAACAGATTTGGAAATTAAATCTTGTAAAACAACTTGTTTTAATTGTTCACGCACGAGCTCATCTTGTTCCTCTGTTTCTTGGGCTTCCATAACTTGATAGGCATTTTTTAATTCGCGGTCATAGTCAATATACTTAATAGCATCTTTGCCGACTTTTGCAACAGGAGCATTAGGCCCGTAAAGTTCGTTTGCGGCCCCAACTCCGACATAACCTAAACCGCCTAAAAAACAAACAATGATGAAAATTAAAATAGCAACTTTAAATCTCGTGAAAAATGAAATCATTTCTTTTTCTCCTTATCTTTAGAGGTTTCTTTTTTTTCTTCTTCCTCATAATCAATTTTTTCTTCGTCTTCAAAATTTTCCGGTTCTTCCTTGTTAACAACTTTAATGCTAGCGTTAACTTCAGCTCCGCCTTCAATTAAGATTTTTTTGGAACGGACATTTCCGTTTAGTTTTGCTGTGCTTAAAATTTCAACACTTTCTGCGCAAATATCACCTTCCAAAGTGCCGATAATCACAACACCTTTTGCGCTAATATTGCCTTTCATAAAACCATTTTTGCTAACAGTAACATATTGGGCATTATCTACATTGCCTTCTAATTTGCCATCAACTCTTACGGAACCTTGTAAATCCAAAGTCCCTTGGAAATAGCATTCTTCACTAATTACGGAAACATAATCGCCGTTTTTTATATCTTTGTTTAAAAAGCCCATACTTCCTCCGTTTTATTTATCATTGTTAAAATATCCGCGTGGGTTGACAGGGGTGCCGTCCTTCCAAACTTCATAATGTAAGTGAACGCCTGTTGAACGCCCTGTTGTTCCCATAGCGGCTATTGTTTGACCGCGGCGAACTCTATCGCCTTTTTTAACTTTTATATCTGCTAAATGCCCATATAAAGTGGAATAGCCAAAGCCATGGTCTATTAAGACCGCTTGACCATAACCTTGTGCCCAACCTGTCTGACGGACAACGCCATCAGCCGTTGCATAAATTTTTGCGCCCGGTTTGCCTGCAAAATCAAGCCCATAGTGATAAGAGGCAACATAAGTGCCAAAAGGGGATAATCTATATCCAAAACCGGAAGTTATCCTTGTTTTATCTGTAGGCCTAATTGAAGGCGTTGCGTCTTTAATATTTCTTTGGTTTGCATAGAACCAAGCAATTTCTTGAAAAGAAGCCAAACGATCTTGGGCAAGTTCATTTGTTTCTTTTAAGTAATTAAGAATTTCTTGCTCGTCTATATTATCACCTTTTTGGGAAAATATTTCCTTAAAGCTGAGGCCTCTTTCTTCTTTTGCCTGCTCTATGCCCGCAGGTAAATTAATATGTTTACCGGCTTGCATACCGAGCATCTTACGCATTTGCAAATCTGTATCTCTAGCCATTTTTAAATATTTGCGGTTATGAGCGACTTCTTCGGCTATGAGGGCAAATTTCGCTTTTATTATTTTATTATCTGCTTTTGTAACATTATAATCTATATAACGCGTTACAATAAAAATACTATAAATTGTAAAAATCAACCAAAAAAATAAAAATAACAAGATAAACCAGGGATATACTTTTATTCTATACCCCGCACTAGAACGCGGCATAAAAGAAATTTCCATGCGTTCAAACAATAATCTTGCTAGCTGGGATTGATTCTTTCTCACAAATTATATTCTATCAAATTTAGCAGTAATATGGCGCCTAAAGGCCAAAACCGCCTGGCATATTGCCAAGAGCTTTTTTAGCTGCTGCAGTTTGGCTCTCTTTGATGGCTTTGTTTACAGCTTCTTTTATTTCTTCGGCGAAATTTTCTTTAGATAAAGAACTTAAATCTGTAAGAATATTAACATTTTTTATCTGTTGAGAGCCTGTTATCGTAATTTCAATATTCTCATTATAGCTTAAAACTTTAATTTCGACATTATCAAGTTCTTTTCTTACTTGCTCCATTTGGCTTTTTAATTTAAGAATATTTTTTAAATCTCCTAATTTTTCAAACATAATATCTCCTATATTTCAAAAAGCAAATCTTGGCTTAAATAGGCAAGAGCTTTTTTAATTTCTTTATTTTTAAACATTTTTTTAACCGCCTGCTCATACATATCAAGCTGGCGTTCGTATTTTAGAGAATACGCTTTTAAATCCTTATCTTCTATTTTATCAGTTTTAAAATCAACAATAAAGAGTTGGCCTTGTTTATTCTTAAATAAAGCATCTATAACCCCATTAATCAAAACTCCGTTTTCATACATACTAAAAGGTATTTCCGAACCGAGAAAATCCATAGTTTTTAACTCTTTTAAAATTGCCCCCCCTTTAAAAGTATTTAAAAGTTCTTGGCAGGGAGCAAGTAAAGTTTTATCTTCCAAATCTAAAGTTTTCATAGCCAAAGGCAAATCAAAAGAACCTGTTTGAAAATAATTATTTAAGGCCTTGTGAATAAGACTTCCAATATCAAGAGATTTTTGAATTTTAGTTTTATCTCCTTTTAACTGAGAAGGGGCCAAAACTTCCTCTTTCTTATAACTTTCAAATTCTGCTTTATTTTTTTGCCAAGACTCTATAAATCCGGACCAATCCTGTGTTTCCTGCGATACAAGATTATTCTTTTTTTGTATTAGAAAACTTTGCGGGTCTTTATATTCAAAAGGAGTAGTGCAAAATAAATCATTTTCAAGACTATCTTGGCTTGGATAACAACCGCAATTTTTTAAAGAATTTTCTATTGTTCCGTTTGTTTTTTGATTGGTGGCCCCTATAAAAAGTTTCTCTTTAGCTCTTGTTAAAGCGACATAAAGCAAACGTTCTTGTTCTGCCTTTCTGTGCAAAAGTTCTTTTTCTTGAAGAATAAAATAATTTAAGTTTTTTAAAGAGTTTAAACTTACCCCTATTTTGCCTTCAAAATCATCTACATACTTTTCATCTTTTTGGTTTGTTCCGCTATAGAAAGAATCTACCAAAATAACTACTTTTGCACTTAAACCCTTGGATTTGTGAATAGTCATTATATTAACGATATCAAAATTTTCCTCAACTAAAGAACTTTGGCCTTCTTTTTGAATAGTGTTATTATCTTCCGTCTGCATATAAAGCAATAATTGCCCCAAAGTAAAACCTTTTGAGGCCTGTTCAAAAGCAATTCTTAAAAATTTATTTAAGTTGGCAAGAGTTTGCTCACTGGAACAGGCAAGTGTTTCCAAAATAACAAAATCTGTTTTATAAAAGAGTTCATTTAATAATTCTTTTAAAGTCAAATGGCCTGCTTTAAAATGGAAATCCCTTAAAAGTTTATAAATATCTTTTACGGCTGAAGAACTTTTAAAATCTTTAGCAAAAATGTTTAGGGCTTTTTGTTGCCATAAATCTACAAGTTCTTCATCTTTCATTGAACAAAGCGGGCTTCTTAAAACGCCAATTAGGGCAAGTTTATCTTGCGGATCATATATAACCTTTAAAATATTTATAATATCAATAATTTCCTGCGACTCGTAAAAATTGCCGCTTGATTCTAAATTATAAGGGATATTTAACCTTGTTAAAGCATTAGTATAAATATTTATACTTCTGGAAACGGGATAAAGAATAGTTATATCTTTATAAGATAAAGTTTTGCCATCGGCAAATTTCATTTTACCGACATTATCTTTTATCCAAGTAGCAATTATATTTGCCTCATTTGAGCGCAAATTATCAATATTAACTTTTTCCTGGCAGTTTATTAAGAAAAAATTCACTTTTTCGCTATTGGGTTTTTCCCCTTTTTCAAGTTCAATATAGCGCGGTTGAATAAGAGTTTTTTCTTTAATGGCATTTTTTCCCCATTTATTAACAAAATCTATTATTTTGCCTTGACTTCTGAAGTTTGTAGTAAGATAGCAAGTGCGTGCCTGTTGTTCTTGCATAAGTTCCAAAAATTTTTGATAGGCAGAAATATTGGCCCCCCTAAAACGATAGATTGATTGTTTTGGATCCCCTACAACAAAAAATTTGCCCGGCTCCAAAACAATATCTTGCCAAGCAGCAGAAGAAGATTCCTCTTTTTCAGCCAAAAACAACATTAATTGGCCTTGCGCCATATCGGTATCTTGGAATTCATCTACCATCAAACTTTTATAACGTTTTTTAAGTTCTCTGCGGACTTCAATATCTTTCTTAACCAATTCTAAAGCAAAATAAATACATTGATTATAAGACACTAAATTTTGTTTAAGAATTTGTTCTTTTACATTTTGGGCTAAGGCCCTAAACAGATTATAGGCCTGGTCTAAAAGATGCAATTTCTGTGGTGTTAAAGCATTAGCCAAATCAACAAAATTTGAAACAAAAGCTTGTTCGTTTTTATCTTCCCAACCTTTTACAAAATCCGAAGATTTCACTTTTGTTAATTCTTCCCGGACGGGCATTTTTAGTAATTCTGCATGACTTAAAGAAGAAAGATTTTTTAAAAACTCCGCTAAACGCTCTATTGCCAGCTCAAGCAAATTTTCTATTTTTCTTTTTTTCTTCTTTTCCGGCAAATTAGCAGTTAGTAAATTTTTAGCAATATTAATTTGATTACTAATAAAAGTATTTATCTGAGGCAAGGAACTTTTAAAAGAGCAATAATCAAAATAAGGCTCCATTAACATTTTGGCAAAAGCTTTTAAATCTTCTAAAGAGGCCTCTTTTAGCAAATTTTCCCATAATTCGCGGTGGGGGCTTTGCAGGGAAAGTTCTTCTTCCAAAAAAGTAGCCCAATTTTTATTAAAAATATAATCTCCCATAAAACCGGTGTCAATTTCTACCTCGGGAGCAAGGCCTGCTTGCAAAGGAAAAGATTTTAAAATTTGAAAAGCAAAACTATGTATGGTAGAAATTTGAGCTCTTTCTATAAGTTCGAAATTTTGTTCTATTAATTCGGCAAGTTTTTCTTTTTCTTTACCAAAAATTTCTTCCAAGTAAGTTACGGCTTCTTTTAGCCAAGGGGCTTCTTCTTTAGAAGTTAAAACTAAAGAAATTATTCTTAAAATATTTATAACACTTTGCTTAATTTCAGCAGCGGCTTTATCGGTAAAAGTAATTGCAACAATTTCATCAATTTTTAAACCTTTGCCCAGTAGCAAATGACAAATTTTACAAGAAAGTAATTGCGTTTTTCCTGTTCCGGCGCCGGCTTCCACAATGATATTTTGGTTATAAGATCTAACGGCTGCACGGCGTTGCGCCTTATCCGGCGGAGTAAACTTTGGATCTTCCTTGCCAAGTGTTTTTAAAACTTTAAAAATATCTTCTTTTTCTTGTTCTGTCATTCTTTTCTAAACTCCGTCAGTTTTTTTACTTGAGCACTAAAAAACGCTCTTCTTTGGGAAGGGCCGTGATTTTTGCGGCAAATATCCGCATAATCACAATATTGGCAATTTTGCACGCCGGGATTTATAATAAACAAACCATCTTCTATCAAACTTTCTAAAAATTCTATTGCTTTATAAAATTTGTCTTTAAAGGTTAAATATTCGTCGTAGTCAATTTCCTTAAACGCCTTATCTTTTAAACTGCCATAAGCCATTTTACCGGGATTACAATTCTTTAATTCGGGCAAACTTTTGGCAAGTTCAAAATAAATAGGGCCTTGGAAATTAGCCAAAGTAAAAATTAATTTAAAAGTAGAACCTTTATTTTTCATGGCCCCTGTTTTATAATCTATTACATCAAACAAAGTATTATCTTTAGAAAGATCAATTCGGTCAATTTTGCCATGAATTTTAAAAGAACCTAAACGGGCACAAATATCTTTTTCAAAATAAGAAGGTATCTTATTTTCCTCTTGTAATCTTGTTAAATCTTTAACTATAAAATCTTTTATTTCCTGCTCCAATTCTTTACAAAAAATGAGCCAAAGCAAAGGATAAAGACCATATTTTTTATAACCTTGTTTCGGTAAGTTCTGATTAATAAAATCTTGCAGAATATTTAAAGAACCTTCCGCAAAGATTTTATCAAACAATTTATTTTTGGCAAGATGTTTATAAAATTGTTCCAAGATTGTATGGGCTAAATTGCCTCGGTCGCGGCTATCTATTTGATCTCTTTGTAAAACAGAGGTATCTTCCCTTTTCAAAATATTGTCAAATAAATATTGAGCAGGGCAAAGATAGGCCTTTTGTAAAGAGGATGGCGACAGCCCTTTTTTATTTACATGTTCCCATAAAGGCCCTTTTTGGTGGCAAATTAAATCTCTATCACCCAAAGGGCCTTCCAAACTTAAACTAAAAGCAGAGGCAAAAAGGTCTTCTTCTTTTTTAAGAAGTTTCGCTGCCAAAGCAAAATTGCCTTTTAAGGCCGTAAAGGCGGCGGCTTCCTGCGGATTTAATAAATCAGGGGCAATTTTATACCACTCCAGCAGTTGTTCTGCCGGGCGGCGACTTAAAGAAAAAACTTCAACTTTATCTAGAATCTTTATAAGCAAACTAAGATAAATGGAAGATATTTTTACTTTGCCTTCGCTATCGCATCTTTCATAAATTAAAATAGCCCTATCGCTTGCCGCACTTAAAGCGATATAAAAAAATAATTTTTCCTCATAATATCTTTGCGCGCTTATCTTAATAGAAAAACCGATTTTTTCTAAAGCACTGCGCCAAGAATCTTTAAAAATAGGATCTTCGCTGACAGAGGCCGGCAACTGCCCTTCATTTAGCCCTAAAATAATTACCGTTTTAAAAGATTGGCCCCTTAAATTCATAATATCGGCAATGGTTAGGGAATTTTCTAAATTAACCACAATATTTATTTTTTCTTGTTCTACCAAATAGTTAAACTCGTCTAAGAACTCGCCCCTTTTGGCTGGGCGCACTTTATCAAAAGCAGAAAGATCTTTTAAAATTCTTTCAAGAGTATCAAAAAGTTTTTGTTCTTCCTCTGTTAAAATTTCTAAATCAAGGAAAAGATTAAAAATTTCTTTTACCTGTAAAGCAAGAGTATTAAAACTTATGCCTTCTTCAAGCAAGGTAACCTTCTCTTTAATTTTAGTAAGCAGAATTTTTAAAGTAAGGGCGCAGTTATCGCCCTTTTCTATGGCTTGGTCAAGCAAAGTTATCCATTGTTCAAAACCGGTTTGCACGCCAATATTTTTTATAGTTTGCGCCCAATAGGGTTGCCTATTTTTTAAATAAGGACTATTGATGAAAGATAAAACGCTGTCTTTATTAAAATTATTTCTTGCAATATTCAGCAAATTTATACAGATATTTATTAAAGGTCTTGCCTTAAAAAGATCTTCATAATTAATATTTATAGGAATAGCGTTTTGTTCAAAAACTTGGATGATATAATCTTTATAAGGTTCTAAAGAACGGGCGCAAACTGCTATATCTTTAAAAGCTATTCCGCTTTTATGTAAAAGCAAAACTTCTTTAGCGGCACTTTTAATTTGGTCTAAAATGCCGGAAGTATCTATAATTTTTATAGGAACTTTATATTTTGCCCCTTGTTCTTCCGGAGTTTCAAAAAGATGCCTGCAGAAAGTTTCCAGCTCACTTTTAGGTAAAGAGGCCTCTTTATGTTTGGTGCTGATACCAACGATATTAGTTAAATAAAAATCTTTTATATATTTATAAGACGGAATATCTTCATAAGGGAAGAACACCGCGGTTGAATAATTTTGGCTGACTTCTTTTAAAATATCATATTGTAAGGAAGTAAAATCATAAATGCCATAAAAAATAATTTTCTTAAACCCTCCAAGATATTTATTTTGCGCTATATTATCATAAGCAGAAGTAAAAAAATCTTTATAGGAACTTCTGCCGGAAGATTTTGTTAAATCCAAATAATTTTGATAAATAAAAACCAAATCTTTTAAATCTTTTGTAGCCAAAGAAGAGTCAAGCTCCTCTATTTTAAGCAAATCTTGCGGCATAATTAAGGCATTTTGCATATCCATAAAAGAAGCTTCCAAAGCACGCACATAACCCATTGAGGAATTAAACTTATTCTTTTGCAGAAAATCTTTTAATTTAAAATAATCTAATGCGGTTTTTTGTCTTAAAGGGATATACTTTTCGCTTGTTTGATTTACGGCGTAAACAAGCCCCAGCATATCTTGCCAAAAGACGCAGGAAAGGCACTCGCTGGAAGATAAAAGTTTTTCCTTTAAACTTTGGGCAAGACGCTTACTTTGGGTGATTACCAGCACTTTATCAAGAGGACCTTTTTTAATTTCGGTAAAGTATTTTAAAAATTCTTCTTCAAGTGCTTTATAAGAGCCGCTTATAAGTTCCATATTAAAATAATATATAATTTTATTATATTATTGTATAGGATATTAATATGACGATAACAACAGGTATAATTTTAGGTTTACTTCAGGCCTTGGGGGAATTTTTGCCAATTTCAAGCTCGGCCCATTTGGTTTTATTTTCGTTTTTTACAAATAACACTTATCAGGGTTTAACTTTTGATGTTTTGCTACATTTGGCCACCTTAATTGCAGTTTGTTTTTATTTTAGAAAGGATTTGTTTAATCTTATTAAAAAGGGTTTTACCGAACCAAAAAGTTCTGACGGGCGTTTGTTTTGGTATATCGGCCTTGCCACTATACCTGCCGCCGTTGCGGGTTATTTTTTGGAAGATTTGGCAGAAGAAACTTTTAGAGCCCCTTGGGTGCTTGCAACCACTTTAATAATTTTTGCCCTTTTGCTTTTTGTTGCCGATAGAAAAGGTAAACAAAATATCAAAGATAATTTAAGTTTAAAAGTTATGCTGTTAATCGGCTGTGCGCAGGCACTTGCCTTAGTGCCGGGGGTTTCGCGATCAGGCATAACAATTACGGCGGCCCTCTTCCTTGGTTTATCAAGGAGTTTAAGCGCAAGGATTTCCTTTCTTTTATCTATGCCGATAATCGCAGGTGCAGCGGTTTTAAAGTTATCCCATATCTCTTTATCACAGATTGACGCGCCCCTAATTGCGGGCTTTTTAAGCGCGCTTATTGGTGGTTTTTTGGTAATTAAATTCTTAATGAAGTATATTCAAAAGCACAATTTTGATATCTTTGTTTACTATAGAATCTTACTCGGTATAATAATACTTATAAAACTTGCTTTTTAAAATGGGTCTTGACAACTTTACTTTTTTACATTATACTATAAGTGTAATGGAAACTGCCGGATTGTTTGCTTTAAGCAAGCTCTTTGGCTTTAGTTCTTTGAAAAGAATAAGTTGTTATTTGGGTTAAACCTATTTAAGTCCTTTTTGTTCTCCTAGGGAAAAAGGGGAAGCGCTTTCAGGGCTTAAATATATCAACTTTTCCATTATGCCCAAAAGCAATGTTGTAAAAATGGAGAAAATAAAATGAAAAACAATAAAGGTTTCACCTTAATTGAATTATTAGTCGTCGTGTTAATTATCGGTATTTTGGCTGCTATCGCATTGCCTCAATACTTTAAAGCTGTTGCAAGATCCAGAGCTTCTGAAGCTTTGATGATCACCAAAAACGTTAAAGATGCTGCCGAAAGATTCGCTTTGGCACACAATGGTACCTATCCTACCACCTTCGATCAACTTGATATTAACGTTCAAGCTGATACCAACGTTTATACCTATGCTATGACTCAAACAGAAGTCACCGCAACAGCTAAAGACAGAAACCATGGTGTTGACTTAACCTACACCTTCGGTGAAGAAGTTACATCTCCTACCTGCGAAGATGCTGGTAGTGATAACACCTGCGAAGGCTTAGGTTTAGGAGACTAATCTTTGTTAACCATTAACAAAGAATTATAAAGTTGTTATTATATAACATAAAACACCCCTCTTTTTAAGAGGGGTGTTTTTTATTTGTTTTTATCTTATCCGTTTTGTCGGTTGGGCGATAGAGAGCGTTTAAAATAAGACTAGATTCCAAACAAAAACTCTCTGAAATGACGATTAAATTAAATAGAGCAAATTGTTTTGCAAGGATTTTGGAGTCAAATTTTGTTTTAATAGAACAAATGGTTTTGCAAGGATTTTGCGTTTCAAATTCCGCCCGAATAGAGCAAATGTTTTGCGTTTAGAGAAGGCTTGCCGAGTGAAGCATATCCCAAGCGGGCGGCAGCCCCGTATATGTGAACGAGGCATAACGCACTATAAACGCAAAAGTTTTAGAAAAAACTAGTCTTGTTTCTTGAGAGTAGGAAAGAAAATAATTTCCCTAATACTATCTTGGCCGGTAAGTAGCATAATTGTGCGGTCAATACCAATACCCATACCGCCTGTTGGTGGCATACCGGATTCTAAGGCCTCAATATAATCTCCGTCTAAAATATCGGCATTTTCAGCATCTTCACCTTTGGCTTTTGCTTTGGCAATGGCTTGGTCTTTTAAGCGTTGTAATTGGTCGGCGGGGTCATTTAACTCGCTGTAAGCATTTCCAAGTTCACTGCCACAGACAAAGGCCTCAAAGCGTTCCACCAGTTCAGGATCGCCCGGTTTGGTTTTGCTAAACGGACTAACGGCAGTTGGGTAATCAAAAGCAATTACAGGGCAGTTGAAACCTGCCAAGAGTTTTGTTTCAAATAATTCGTCAAATAATTTGCTGTCCGGATCATCGGCGGAAAAAGAAATACCTTGTTCTTTGGCAAGGGCGGCTAAAGGCTCTCTTCTAAATTGGCGGCCGTCTAACACTTCGTGAATATCATGGCCAAATTTTTCCTGCCAAGCTTGTGGAATATACAAGCGTTTAAACGGCGGAACTAAATTAATTTCCTGTCCGTGGAACATCACTTTTTCTACGCCGATTGATTTTGCGGCATTACCTAAAATTTCTTCAAACAAATCAGCCATAGTGTTTACATCACCGTAAGCCTGATAAAGTTCCATCATAGTAAATTCGGGGTTGTGGGTTGTGTCAATGCCTTCATTGCGGAACATATGCCCGATTTCATAAATGCGGTCAAAGCCACCCACAATTAAACGCTTGTGATACAACTCTAAGGCAATACGCAATCTTAATGGCATTTTAAGAGCATTGTGATAGGTTTGAAACGGACGCGCAACCGCACCGCCGGAATCAGGCGTTAAAATAGGGGTTTCCACTTCCAAATAACCTTTTGCGTCAAGAGTGCGACGAATAGAAGAAATTATTTTTGCTCTTTTTACAAAAATATCTTTAACTTCTTCGTTAGCAATTAAATCTAAATGGCGTTTGCGAAAGCGAACTTCGGTATCTTGTATGCCGTGGAATTTTTCCGGCATAGGTCTAACGGCTTTTGAAATAAGTTCAACTTTGGTTGCTTTAATAGTTTTTTCATTTGTGTGAGTTAAGAACATTTTACCGCTTACTAAAACGAAATCGCCAACGGCAATATGTTTTTTAAAGAAGGTATAAGGTTCATCGCCAACGCTATCTTTTTGAACATAAATTTGAATTTTACCTGAGAAATCTTTAATATGCGCAAAAGAGGCCTTACCCATCAAACGAAGTTGCACCAAACGCCCTGCTACAACGACTTCACTATCAATAGGGGCTTCCTTTGCCTGAGCGCAGTTTTGTTTTGGCTCAACATGGGCTGGATAAGGATTAAAACCACTTTCTTTTAAAGCGTTAATTTCGTTATATTTATTTTTAATAATTTCGTCTAAAGCACTTTGCGTTTGTGCGGGTTTTGCTTGCGCGGGTTTTGTTTGGTTTTCCATAAAAATTCCTCTATAAAAAAAGCCCGAACTTGCGGGCCTTATTTTTAAATCTTCTACTAGGTAAAAGTATGCGCCCGACAGGACTTGAACCTGTGACCCATCCGTTATGAGCGGATTGCTCTAACCAACTGAGCTACAGGCGCATATATTTATTTTATCAAAATTTACCTGTTTAGGCAAATAATGTGTTTTATTCTTTTATCGGATATTCTTTTGTTATCTTATTTGGTTTGTTTAAACTTTATGACTTGTCAATTTTTTTGTTTGCTTGGTTTTTAGAGGGTATATTTTTGCGTCATATTTTTTAGGTGCGGTAAAACCGCACCGACCTATTTTTTATTTTCTTTAAGACGATGTATAGTAGGGTATCACGCCCGAAGGGCGGTGCTATCCGAAATTTCTAAAAAATTAAAACAGAGTAAATTTTTTATAAGTATTTTGCGTTTAGAGAAGGCGCAGATGAGATCTAAAATAGAGGGTATATTTTTGCGTCATATTTTTTAGGTGCGGTAAAACCGCACCGACCTATTTTTTATTTTCTTTAAGA
>JAFXVA010000015.1 GCA_017534965.1 Elusimicrobiaceae bacterium
TAAACGATAAGAAAGGGGCTTTTAAAGAATATACAAAAGCCATAGAAGTTGCTCCTACTACTGCCAGATATTATTTTGAACGCGCAAAGAGGTATTATTTAAGCCACAATATAGATGCTGCTTTAAAGGATATGAAAGCTGCCATTAAATATGACCCTGAAAGAATAAGTTATAAAGAAATATTGGCAAAATGGAGCGAAGATCATAATATTTCCCCTGAAGAAATAGAAGCAGAAGAATTTTCTGATGATAATTTAAAAGAAAATCCCAAAAGTTTTAAAAATATAATGCAAGGGTTAAAAGAGAAAATTTTCGGCAAGAAAAGTTCTTCATCTTTGTTTTTATCTGTTTTGCCTTTACCGCCGGTTTTAAGTCAAATTTTAATGGGTAATTTGACCTTAGAGCAATTATTTAACAATACCCCTGCAATTAGAAAAGCTTTTGAAGATGCCGAAGAAGCAACTTTTGAAGAAATAAAAAGTATCTCTGAAACAAGTGATGTTTATACCTTTTTAACTCATCTTGTTAGGCAATTAAAAATAAATAATATAGATCCCCAAAAAGGCCACGAGTTGCTTGAGACTTCTAAAAAATATATGATATCGCAGTTTAGTAAAGAAGAAAGAGTTCAGGAAGCGCAAAAATTTATGGGAATGATGAACCTTCTTGTAGATCTTGGCCAAGATAAGCCGGAAATGATGATTGAAGTTTGCAATGATGCCCTTGATTGGGATGATACAAATACAGAACTTTATTTGATGCGTTTTTCCTATGAACAGGATACGGATCTTAAGCAGGCAAAAAAAGATTTGGAAAAAATTATTGAATTAAATCCAAATGTTACAGAATACCGCAATTTATATGCAAAGTTTTTAAGTATGTATGGAAATTTCCTTGATTTAGAAAAACCAAGTAAAAATATTTTTAAAGATTTTTTACATAATATAGATAATCTTTTGCATGCTAAAAAACCTGCCGTGGCCGAAGTTGCTATTGATGAAGAAGCCCAAGCACAGAGTATTGCTGAGGCGGCCTATCAAAAAGTATTAAAATCTTATAATGCAAGCGCCCTTGCTTATTATAATTTAGCTATTGAAAAAAATCCTAAAAAAGCAGAATATTATTATGAAAGGGCTTTAGTAAAACAGGATGCTTTCAGTGATTATGACGGCGCAACGGAAGATTTTACTACTGCTATGGAACTTGATCCGGAAAATGCCGATTTTTATATGGAACAGGCAAGCAATGCCATCAGTATTAAAAATTTAAGGCAAGAAGAAGCCCAAAAATATAAAAGCATTATTGATTACAAAATAAACAATGGCGAATATGAAGATGCTATAAAATATTTAGATACAGCTATTGAAATAGATCCCAATAATGATGTTTTTTATAATTTACGCGCCTTTTGTTTTTTTAATTTACAAAATATGAGGGGGGCTTTTGAAAATATAAATAAAGCTATCGAACATGATCCTACTAAAGTGGAATATCTTATTACGCTTAGCACCATTAATATCGCAATGAATAATTTTCAAGGTGCTTTTGAAGCTTTAGATAAAGCCATATCAATCAAGAAAGATGACGGATATCTTTATTTTTCCCGCGCCCAATTAAAATATATAGCGCAAGATATCAAGGGTGCTTTTCTTGATTTAAGAGAAGCTTTAAAATATGACGATAAAAACCCTGTGGCTCATTTCTTAATGGCGCTTGTTAAATATGAATTTGAAGATTATAAAGGGTCTTTAGCTTCGGTAGATAAAGCTATAGAACTTGACTAGGAAAGCCCCGATTTATATACTTTTAGGGCAAAATTAAGATTCGGATTTAGAGATTATGACGGCGCTTTAGCTGATTATAATGCCGCTCTTGCCCTAGATCCGGATAATAGTTACCTTTATTATTTAAAAGCAAAATTTTATTATGAACTGGATCAATTTGAAGAGGCTTTAATATTTGTAAATAAAGGTATTGTTGAAGACCCAAGTGATGCAGACTTATATGTTTTACAGGCAGATATTTACGATGAAATGCAAGATTATGAAGCTAGTTTAGCATCAGCCGATAAAGCAATAAGTTTAAATGAAAACCTTGATTATGCTTACTATCAAAGAAGTGCTGCCAAAATGAATCTTGGCGATTCTAAAGGTGCTTTGGAAGATATAAATACCGCAATAAGTAAAAATTATAGTAATCCGGAATATTTTTCTGAAAGAGGTATTATTAAGATGGAATTAAATGATCTTACCGGCGCTTTGCTTGATTTTAGTTATGCAATCAGCATGAACCCCGAAAATCCGGAATATTATTATTTAAGAGGCAGAGTTTGGGAAGAAAAGGGAAATATAGTAGAAGCCAAAAAAGATTATAGTATGGCCCATCATTTAGACCCCGAAAATGAGGTTTATCTCGAAGCTCTTTCAAAATTATCTAACTAAAAAATCAGAAATATAATGAAAAATACCTCTTAGCGTGCTAGGGGGTATTTTTTTATTTAAAAATCTATTGCTAGCAACCTCTTAAAATGGTATCATATAAGGGAAATAAAATCTCTAGGAGGATACTTAGATGTCTATTAAAGTTGGTATTAACGGCTTTGGCCGTATTGGCAGATTTGTTTTTAGAGCTGCCCAAGAAAGAAAAGATATTGAAATTGTCGGTATTAACGATTTATGCCCTGTTGATTATTTAGCATATATGCTTAAATATGATACAATGCACGGCAGATTTGAAGGCAAAATTGAAGCTGATGTTGAAAACAGCCAATTAATCGTAAACGGCAAAAAAATCCGCGTAACCGCAGTTAAAGACCCGGCAGAACTTGCTTGGGATAAAGTCGGTGCAGAATATGTTGTTGAATCTACCGGTTTATTCTTAACAAAAGAAAAAGCACAAGCTCACATTAAAGCCGGTGCAAAATATGTCGTAATGTCCGCTCCTTCAAAAGACGATACTCCTATGTTCGTCTGCGGTGTTAACGAAAAAACCTATGTAAAAGGAACACAATTTGTTTCTAATGCTTCTTGCACAACAAACTGCTTAGCTCCTATTGCTAAAGTTTTAAATGATAAATTCGGTATTAAAGATGGTCTTATGACAACCGTTCACTCTGTAACAGCAACCCAAAAAACCGTTGATGGTCCTTCTATGAAAGACTGGCGCGGCGGCAGAGCAGCAAGCGGCAACATTATTCCTTCTTCCACCGGTGCTGCAAAAGCAGTCGGTAAAGTTATTCCTGCCTTAAACGGCAAACTTACCGGTATGTCAATGCGCGTTCCTACTTTGGATGTTTCCGTAGTAGATTTAACCGTTAACTTGGCAAAACCTGCAAAATATGAAGAAATTTGCAAAGCCATGAAAGAAGCCAGCGAAGGTGAACTTAAAGGTATTTTAGGTTATACAGATGAAGCCGTTGTTTCTTCTGACTTCCTTGGTTGCCCTCTTACATCTATCTTTGATGCAAAAGCAGGTATCGCTTTAACAGATACTTTTGTTAAAGTCGTT
Organism: Elusimicrobiaceae bacterium; assembly: GCA_017534965.1. Classification (GTDB taxonomy): domain Bacteria; phylum Elusimicrobiota; class Elusimicrobia; order Elusimicrobiales; family Elusimicrobiaceae; genus Proelusimicrobium. The sequence goes on from JAFXVA010000015.1 coordinate 3,508, forward strand.
TCCTGGTATGACAATGAAATCGGCTACTCTAATAAAGTTCTTGATTTAATTGCTCATATGGCTTCAGTTAACAAATAAGTTGTTTTTTAAAAGTCGGGGTTCTTGTTTTAAATAATGAGAACCCCGCACAAATTTTAAATTTTAAAATAAAATATTCGGGGTGTTAAGATTATGAACCTAAATGATATTGTGAAAATGCAAGATGTAAATTTGGACGGAAAAAATGTTCTTGTCCGCGTAGATTATAATGTTCCTTTAAAAGATGGCAAAGTTGATAACCCAAAACGTATCAATGCCACACAAAAAACCATTAAATATTTACTTTCTAAAGGAGCAAGAGTTGTTTTAATTTCTCATTTAGGCAGACCTAAGGGCAAAGTAGCACCGGAATTTTCTTTAAAACCTTTAGTCGAAGAAGTTGAAAAAGCAATGGGCACCAAAGTCCATTTTGCAAATAATTGCGTCGGACCTGAAGCCGAAGCCGTTGTTGCCCAAACCAAAAAAGGCGAAATTGCCTTGCTTGAAAATTTGCGTTTCCACCCCGAAGAAGAAGCTAATGATAAAGAATTTGCAAAGCAACTTGCAAAACACGGCGAAATTTTTATTCAAGAAGCTTTTGGCACCGTTCACCGCGCCCATGCTTCCACAAGTGCTATAACTGAATTTTTACCTTCTGCAGCCGGTTATCTTATTCAAAAAGAAGTTGAATTTTTGGGCGGCGCTTTAGAAAACCCCAAAAGACCTTTTGCCGCAATTATCGGCGGTGCAAAAGTTTCAGATAAAATTATGCTTCTTAATAACTTAATTGATAAAGTCGATGTTTTAGTTATCGGTGGCGCTATGGCTTATACTTTTAATAAAGCTCTTGGCTACAATGTCGGAACATCCCTTGTTGATAATGAAAAACTTGAAGAAGCAAAACAAGTTATGGCAAAAGCCAAAGCAAAAGGGGTTGAATTATTACTTTCCCAAGATGCCGTTTGCGCAAAAGAATTTAAAGATGGTATCGAAACAATTACCACCCAAGATCAAAATATTCCAGAAGGTTATATGGGCCTTGATATCGGACCTAAAACCATTGAATATTTTAAAGCAGCTCTTGCTAAATGCAAAACAATTTTCTGGAACGGCCCTGTGGGCGTTTTTGAAATGCAAAGCTACTGCAAAGGCAGTTTTGCTATTGCCCAGATGCTTGCTGATTTAACCGCAAAGGGTGCAATAACTATTATTGGCGGCGGTGATAGCTTAAATGTTCTTAAAAAAGCCAAAATTGCTTCCAGTGCATTCTCCCATGCTTCAACCGGTGGCGGTGCAAGTATGGAATTTGTGGAAGGTAAAGAACTTCCCGGTATTACGGCTTTATTAAAAAAATAAGAGGAGAAAATAAATGTACACATTAGTTTTTATAATTCACATTATTGCTTGTTTAGTTTTAGTTTGTTTAGTGTTAATGCAAAGTGGCAAAGGCTCTGCTGCGGGTATTTTTGGCAGCTCTAACAGCGATAGCGTTTTTGCCGGTCCTAGTGCAGCAACTTTTATAACTAAACTTACAGCGGGTGTAGCAGTAGTTATTGCTATTACATGTCTCTTTTTAACAATCAATGTTTCTAGACGTGGTATGTCTTCTGTTGTAGATAATGTAGAAATTCCTGTTTCACAAACAAAATAGTTCAAAATAATCTAAAAATAAATCCTCCTATTTTTATAGAATAGGGGGATTTTTTACACTTGTCAAAATAGGAAATAAGAGCTATACTATAATATAAGATTTTGAGAATAAAAATATTCAAAATATTTATATATAAAATAATGCTTTGCAAAATAAGTAAAAGCTGTTTTATATAAGGGAGTTAAATTATGATAAACAAAAAACATAAAAAAGGTTTTACCCTTGTAGAAGTGCTGGTAGTGGTTTTAATTATAGGCGTTTTAGCAGCAATTGCAGTGCCTAGCTATAAATGGACTGTGGGAAAAACACGGGCAACCCAAGGGATAACTTCTCTTACGCAAATAGCAAAAGCGCAATATACTTATAATGCCAAAAGTGGTAATTTTTCTAAAAATATGCTTAATTTACCACTAGAAATGAAAGATGACGATGGTAGTGTTGCTACAGGGGATACATTTTCCGATCAATATTTTGATTATAAAATCTTTGGGGATAGATTTTCCTCTGCAAGAGCAACTCGTAATAATGGCGAATATGAACTTTCTGTAGATTATAGCACAGGGCAAGTTTTTTGCCGTCCAATTACTCATAAAATATGTAGGGATTTTGGTTTGCCGGAAGGCCAAAATTTTGTAGATACTTCTAATATTCAAAATTGGGTTTTGAAAGATTATATACTATATATAATGGACGAGTTATCAGATATGTGGGATAATACTTCCTGCGGTAATGATTTGCATTGTATACAAGATAAAATAGATACCCTTTGCACTGACAACGGAGAAGGAACATGCTTAAATAATCTTAAAACCAATTATGTTATAGGGGCTGATGGTTATAAATATTATTGGCAAACTTGGTATGCTTCCGGTAAGACGCAATTGGTTTTTGAAATAAACGATTATGCTGCAAGACCTTTCTTTGCTATGGTGTTTTTTAATAGTGCAGGTGTTTACCTTCAAGGAAACAGAAATCACTCTGCCGGAATATTGGAAGAGTTAGCAGCAGAATTAGGATTGGAAAAACAATATAACGATAATGGTGATTGGGTCTATTATAGACTTAAGGGCTATAATAATAATTAGTAATTTTTTTACTTATAATTCTTTTCCATTTCGGCTTTATATTCTAGGAAAGTGCCGTTTTCTATATGCTCTCGGACTTGTTCCATCATGTGTGTTAAAAAGCGGATATTGTGGATGCTTATTAAGCGGTGGCTTGTTAACTCGCCAGCCCTAAATAAATGCGAAAGATAGGCCCTAGAATAGTTTTTGCACACAAAGCAATCACATTTATCATCAAGGGGCTTATCTTGGGTTCTAAACTCGGCATTTTTGATATTTAATCTGCCTTGGCTTGTCATGGCTTGGCCGTTTCTTGCTACTCTTGTTGGCCAAACGCAATCAAACATATCAACCCCGCGCTCTATACAATCTAAAATTTCCTGCGGTGTGCCAAGCCCCATTAAATAGCGCGGTTTTTCCTCGGGTAAATGGGGGATACAATGTTCTAGGGCAAGGTTCATTTCTGCGCGTGTTTCGCCGACGGAAAGCCCGCCGATACAAAACCCGTGAAGCGGTAAAGTTGCCATAGTTTTTGCGGCATCTTCTCTGAGTTTTGGAAAAATTGAGCCCTGAACTATACCAAATAAAAGGGAGTGCGGCACTTCAAAACTGCCGTCAGCATTTTGCTTAATGCCTTGATTTACCATAGAGTGATATTTTGTTGTCGCTCTTTTGGCCCAGCGTTTAGTAATTTCAAGGGCTTTTTTGGCTTCTCTTTCATTTGCGGTAGAGGGAATTAAAACATCAAGGCAGGTCCATATATCAGAGCCGATTTTGCTTTCATATTCAATAACCTTTTCCGGCGTAAAAAAGTGTTTTGAGCCGTCGTGATGGCTTTTAAACCAAACACCTTCTTCGGTAATTTTTCTTAAATGCGATAAACTATGCACCTGAAAACCGCCCGAATCAGTCAAAATACTGCCGTTCCAACGCATAAAGTTATGCAGGCCGCCCATTTTTTCTAAAAGTTCGGTGCCGGGCCTTAAATAAAGGTGGTAAGTGTTTGATAAAATACACTCAACTTTAATATCTTCCAAATCTTTTTCCGTCAAGGCCTTAACGCAGGCCTGCGTGGCAACAGGCATAAAAACCGGGGTTTTTACAAGCCCGTGTTTTGTATATAAAACGCCTGTTCTAGCGGAACATTTTTGGTCTTTTGCTTTAATTTTAAAGGGGGGAATAATTTTTATATCTTCTATATTTGTCATAGTATTAACATTGAATCTCCAAAAGAATAAAAGCGGTATTTTTGGGCCACCGCTTGAGTGTAGGCCTCGTAAATAAAATCTTCGCCGGCAAGTGCGCTAACCATACATAAAGGCGTGGAGTCGGGAAAATGGAAATTTGTAATCAGCGCGTCTATTGCCTTAAATTTATAACCTTGATAGATAAATAAATCAGTCCACTTTTTTCCGCTTGAAACTTTGCCTGTTTCATCAGCAAAACTTTCAATAGTGCGGGTGCTTGTTGTGCCGACGGAAAATAAACGCCCGCCACTAGATTTTGTTTTATTTATTAAATCAGCGGTCTTTTGGGGCATTTCGGCAAGTTCGGCAAGCATTTTGTGTTCGGTCGGTTCTCCGCGTAATGGCTTAAAAGTGCCCCAACCCACGTGCAGTGTTACATAGCCAATATTAACACCCATATCTTTTATTTTACTTAGTAATTCTTGTGTAAAGTGAAAGCCGGCCGTCGGTGCAGCAATAGAACCCTCCACCTGTGCGTAAACGGTTTGGTATCTTTCTTTATCAGTTTCTATACTTTTTGAAAGGCCTGCGTGCTTGCGCGCTTTTTCAATATAAGGGGGCAGGGGCATAAGGCCGTGCTTATGGGTCCAGGGCAAAATATCATCTGTATTAAATTTTATAATGGCTTCACCAGCTTCAGTATTGCCCACAACTTCGCCTTTTAAGTTATCTTCAAAAACAAGTTTGGTGCCGGGTTTATATTCCCTAAGTAAAACAGCCCAGCAAAATTTATCTTCTAGTTGGCGGACGAGTAAAATTTCAATTTTACCGCCGGTTTCTTTATGCGCAAAAATCTTGGCGGGGAACACTTTTGATTTATTCATTATAATAGTGTCGCCCTTTTTTAAAAAACTCGGTAAATCCCTAAAAATTTTGTGTTCTATTGTGTGATTTTTCCTGTTTAGAACCATCATCCTGCTACTATCGCGTGGGTCAGCAGGGTTTTTGGCAATAAGGTCATCAACATTAAATTTTTTAAATCTTTCAAAAGCCATATTAAATATTCTCCAAATTTGCGCCGGGGTAGTAGCGTTTTAAAATTTCTTTGTAATTTTTGCCGGCCTCGGCCATACCTTTTGCGCCTTCCTGGCAAAGACCGCCGCCGTGTCCATAACCTCTGCCGCTAAAGGTAAGGCCACTTATACCCGTTATAAAACAACTTTTAAATTTAGTTGAGCCAACGCCAACTCTAAAAGTATTACAAGGTATAACTTTAGTGGTTTTTGTTGTTTTAATTTTTAAATCTTTTGCTCTACCGCTTGAAAGTTTTGAGGCAATAGACACGCTTTTTATTGCGCCTGGTATTTTATTTTTTTTGAGAAAATTATTTACGGTATCTTTGCTTAAAGTGTGTTTCCAAGTGGCGCCTGCCCCGTGATTACAATATCCGCATTTTGAGCCGTGCAAAGGTTTTACGGCGGAAGCAAGCCAAGGTGGAGTATCTGTATGTCCGCCGCAATTTGCGTGATAATAAGTATAAAATAAATTGTTTTTATATTTTAAAACTTGACCTTGTGTTTCATCAACGGCTTTTTTAACACTATCGTAAATTTTAGCCGAACCTTTATACATTTGACTGCGAACATCACTATATAAATCAAAATTTATTTCTTGTGTGCTTTCTATACTTTTTAAGGTATAAGTGCGCGCGGCAACGGCTTGGGCTTTAAGGGCTTCAATGGGCCAGGAATAACTCATTTCATAAGGCAAAACGCCGTAAAGGTATTCTTCCAAAGGCAAGAGTTCCACAATTTGTGTTTTTTCGGCCGGTTTTATTAAAAGTGTGCCGTTATAAGAGTTGCCATTTATGGTAAAAGTATCTTTTTTATTTTTAAGGGAAATTTCAAGCCCTTTTTTACTTTTAACTGAGCCGGCTTGAACTTCCTTTTTAGTTGTGCTTACTTTAAAAGTGCCTGCCTTGGTAACGGAATATTTTTTAAAAGTATCTAAATCTTTAATACTAATTGCGCCACTTGTTTTAACGGAAATGGGGGAAGAACTTTCGCTAATTAAAACCTTTATATCTTTATTTTGCTCGGCAGAAACCTTTTGCGCCGGCACAGCAAAAGTGCAAGCTATAAAAAATACAAGAAAGGGTATTAGGGAAGTTTTTTTCATAGTTTAAAAGAGTGTATTTGGTTTTTTGTGGCCCAAGTGCTGATAGGCCTTTGCACTGGCTACACGCCCACGCGGTGTTCTTGTGATAAAACCTGCTTTAATAAGGTATGGCTCAATAACATCGCTAAGGGTGTCAACTTCCTGGCTGACGGCTATTGCAAGGTTTTCAATACCCACAGGGCCGCCGTCAAACTTTTCAATTAAGGCAGATAAAATTTTCTTATCAATAGTGTCAAGGCCTTCTTTATCAATATCAAGGGCTTCCATAGCATGTGTGGCAATTTCGGCAGTGATAATGCCGTTGCCTTTAACTTGCGCAAAATCTCTAACGCGCCTTAAAAGGCGGTTTGCAATACGGGGCGTTCCGCGCGATCTTCTTGCAATTTCCTCAAGGCCTGCGCGCTCGGCTTCAATATTCAAAAGTCTAGCGGAGCGGGCAAGAATATCAGTAATTTCCTTAATTTCGTAAAAACCAAGATTAAAAACAATGCCAAAGCGATCTCTTAAAGGGCCTGTTAAAAGGCCACTTCTTGTTGTTGCACCGACGAGCGTAAACTTTGGCACAGATAATTTTAAAGTGGTGGAACCTGCGCCCTTACCTGTATTTATAAAGAAAGTAAAATCTTCCATAGCAGGATATAGGGCTTCTTCTACGGCGGGGTTAAGGCGGTGTATTTCGTCAATAAACAAAATATCGCCTTCAGAAAGTTCTGTTGTAAGCATAGCAGCCAAGTCGCCCGGGCGTGCAAGAACCGGGCCTGAAGTTGTTTTGATATTTACGCCCATTTCTTTAGCCAAAATATTTGAAAGGGTTGTTTTACCAAGACCCGGGGGGGAATAAAACAAGCAATGGTCCAGGGCCTCGCCTCTATTTTTGGCGGCCTCAATAAAAATTTTTAAATTTTCTTTTAGTTTATCCTGACCGACAAATTCTTTAAGAGTTGTCGGGCGCAAAGCATACTCAAAGGAAGTTTTTTCCTGCTCGTCTGCCTGTATATTAAGATATTCGTTTTTAGAGGTCATTTTTTAAGTATCCTTAAGGCTTGTTTAATTAAATCTTCCACATTTGTTTGGGCAGAGTTTTGCTTATAAAGTTGCTCAATAGCGCGGCGCGATTCCTGCGCACTATAACCAAGGGCACCAAGAGCATTTAAAACATCTGCCATAAAAGGTATTTCGGCTGTTTTAATTTTAACTTCACCCTGAACGGAAATTGTATCCATTTTACCACTAAGACTATCAATAAGTTTTTGCGCTGTTTTGGCGGTAAAGCCAAAAATTGCAGTTAAAATTTTGGGGTCTTTATTTATGATAGCATTGTGGAAATCTGCCACACTTCTAAGTGCTTTATTTAAAAACTCCAAAGCTTTTTTGGAGCCGGTGTTAGGTATTTCATTTTTGAAAAGTAAAAATAATTCTCTATCTTCTTTATTTAAAAAGCCGTAAAGAATAGTTCCATCAAATTGGGTAATAGATTCTGTTATATAAAGCCCGATATTTTGGCCCTTTTCAACAGAAGATATACTAGACTGCGCCATATTGATTTGATAACCAATACCGCCCACAAGTAAGATTATGGAACTTTCTTCAATATCAAAAACTTCACCTGTTATGTATGCTATCATATAATACTATTTTACTTTATTTTTGAAATTTTTTATTTGTTCTAAACGCGCTTGTTTAATTTTTTCTAAAAATGCTTTTTGCGTGTTTATTTTATTTAAAATCGGGTTCATCTTTAAATGGCAAAGGGCAATGGCGGCGGCATCGGCCACATCGTCGGGTTGCAGGACTTCTTTTAATTTTAAAATCAGTTGCACCATCCTTTGCATTTGTTTTTTATCGGCCGCGCCGTTGCCACATAAGGTGGCTTTAATTCTGCTTGGCTGATAGGAAGAAACTTCAATACCTTTTTGGTGTAAAGCAAGCAAGATAACGCCACGCGCTTGAATTGTGTGGCCCACTCTGGTTGCTTTTTTTAAAAAGAACATTTCTTCCATAGCGGCGCAAGTCGGCTGAAAAATATCTGCAAGGCGCAAAACTTCGCGGTAAGTTTCGTCAAGGCGGGCCGCAAGGGATAAATCTTTGCTTGTATGTATAAGCCCGCAACTTTCCAAAACAGCACCGGCTGACCCGTTATCAACTAAAACGGCCCAGCCGGTCCTATCTAAACCGGGGTCTATGCCCAAGATTTTATTTTTCTTCAATTTTGGCTAAAATATCGTCGGCAATAGAGTGGTTTGCATAGACATTTTTTGTATCGTCGTGGTCATCTAAGGCCTCAATCATACGCAAAACTTTGCCGGCGGTTTCTTCGTCTTTAATTTCCACTTCGTTAGAAGGAACCATACTGATTTCAGCAGATTCAAGTTTAATTCCTTTTGCTTCCAAAGCAGATTTAACGGCTTCAAAGTTTTCCGGTGCGGTAATAACTTCAAAACCTTCTTCTTGGGTAATAATATCGTCTGCACCTGCTTCAAGGGCAATATTCATAAGGGTTTCTTCGTTGGTAGATTCTTTGCTGATTAAAATAACACCCTTTTTGCTAAACATATAAGAAACGCAACCGCTTGTGCCAATGCTTCCGCCTTTGTCGGAAAAGATTTTTCTGATTTCGGCAAAAGTTCTGTTTTTATTATCGGTTGTGCATTCAACGATAACGGCTACAGATCCTGGTCCATAACCTTCATAAGTGATTTCTTCGTAAATTGTGCCCGGGATTTGGCCTGTACCTTTCATAATAGCGCGTTTGACGTTATCAGCAGGCATGTTTGCTGCTTTTGCATCATCAACGGCTTTTCTTAAACGGGCATTGCTTGCCAAATCTCCGCCGCCGATTTTAGCGGCAATAGTAATTTCTCTGATAAGTTTAGTAAAAACTTTACCTTTTTTTGCGTCAACGAGGGCCTTTTTGTGTTTAATACCGGCCCAGTGTGAGTGTCCACCCATAGTAAAACTCCTTAATATCAAATATAAGATATTCTAGCATATTTTTTGCTTAATATTAAATAATATAATAAAATACTTAAGTAACATTGTTAAGCCCCATTAGCTCAATTGGCTAGAGTATCGGTCTTCGGAACCGAGGGTTCGGGTTCAAATCCTGAATGGGGCAAAAGATTTTTGAGGAAAATTTTAAAGCTATAATATATGAAATCAATTAAAGGCGAGGGCAGCGTTAATTGCCCACATTGCGAAGAAAATTTTGACGCGGAATTTTGGACACTTATCCGCGGGGATGAAGATTTAGAGTTAAAGGATGCTCTTATCGGGGGGGAGCTAAACCTTGTTTCCTGCCCAAGTTGCGGACACTTTTTTTATCACGAACGCACAATAATTTATTTTGACCCCACTATTGAACTTTTGGCTTTTGTTTGGGGTGGCAGGGAAGATGACTTTGAAAAACAAAAAGAGCAAATGCAAAAAGATTTTGAGTTATTAAAAAATAATTTAACCTCTTTAAATATTAACTATCAACCTTTTTATTTAAAAAGTCTTACCGAGTTAAAAGCGATGATAGAATATGAAGAATTTACCCGCACCCAAAGCGAAGTTGTTGCAGCCCTTGCGGCGCAAAATAATTTTAAAGTTGTTGCTTTAAAGCCAAGTGTGGCAAGAGTTTCCGGCTTTCCCTTTTATGCCCCTATTGCAGGCGAGGAATATACTTTACCCAATTTTGTAAAAGCGGCAGAAGAACTTTTAAGGCAAAACTCCGCTTTAAATATGCTTAAAACTATGCTTGACGAAGTTAAAAAAACTTCAAAATTACCCGCGCAAGTAAAATAATATGGCAAGTAAAGAGATAAAAATTTTAAAAGAAATCGGCGAATTTGCCCAAACAAAAAAACTGCCCCTTTGGGCGGTGGGCGGTTTTGTGCGGGATTTTTATCTCGGTAAAAAAACTTACGATATTGATATTTGCGTAGAGGGCAAAATTGATGATTTGCTTAGTTTTTGCCGCAAAAAATACGGCGCAAAAATTACCCGTTTTGAAACTTTCGGCACGGCAAGAGTTTCTTTAGAAAACGGCTTAAAACTTGATTTTGTCAGATGTAGAAAAGAAGTTTACCCAAAACCCGCAAGTTTACCGCAAGTTGCGCCTTCAAAATTACATGACGATTTGTTTAGGCGCGATTTTACTGCAAATGCAGGGGCTTTAAGTTTATTGCCAAGTGAATTTTTTAAAGATTATGATTTATTTGAAGCAAAAAAAGCAATAAAAAAAGGGTATATACAAATTTTACACAGCAAAAGTTTTATTGACGACCCAACAAGAATTTTCCGCGCGATTCGCTTTGCTGCGCGCTTTAATTGGAAAATAGAAAAAACTACTCTTGCCTTGCTTAAAAAAGCAGTTAAAGAAAATTATTTATTACTTTTGTCGCGCGCGCGCTTAAACCACGAACTTGTTAAAATTTTGGAAGAAAAAAAACCGCTTGCCGCTTTAAAAATGCTTAAAAAATTTGATATTTTAAAATATTATTCGCCAACTTTAAAAGTGCCACAAAATATAGAGCGTGTGAGTGCTTTAACTTCGCGCTTAACTTTGCTTGCTTTTAATTGTAAAGAGGAAAATTTGCTTAAAAATTTAACCTTGCCACGCCAAATATTTATGCAGGCACAGGAAGATTTAAAACTATTAAAAAATCAAAAAGCAGTTAATTTTGAACTTTCCAAAGAACAAAAAAACCTGCTTAAACTTTGCTACCCAAAATTAAAACCTTGCGCTTTAAAAAAATGTTTTATTGATGGCGCTTGGCTAAAAGCACAAGGTTTAAACGGCGAAAAAATCGGTTTTTTCCTAGATATCGCTGCCAAAAACCAGTTTAAAGGGCTTTATAAAAGCAAATCCCACGCCCAAAAAGAAATCCTAAAACTAATCAAAAAGTAAAATGGGTCTAAAGTCCTATTCTACAAGTGGGGCTTTTTTCTTGTTGCAAGATAGGTTAAATATTTAATATTCTATAAAAAATACTATATATGGGAGAAATATTTTATGTCAGCAGCAAAAAGAAAAAAATCTATAGTCAGCGTTTTTAAAAATCTTGTCAATACAAATTCAGATAAAAAAGATGTTTTGGTTAGTGCCGTTAAGGTGTTTGATGCCTTAAATCAACCTTATTTTATTTTTGATAAAAAAGGCAATATCTTTTATACTAATCCTGCTTTGTTTAATTTGCTTAATTTAGAAGATAATCCCATTAATATTTTTGACCTGACAGATAAAAAAAATGCTGAAGATTTTTTAAAAAAGACAGAAGCTGTTTTTGAAAATAAAACAAGTTTAGCTAATCCCATAGAGTTTGTCTTTGCCAAAGAAGGTTTTAGTATGATGGCAATGGTATCTTATTTGGCGGAGGAAGAAGGCAAAGAATATGCCGCCAGTGGCCTTATTACAAACAGCCAAGACGAAAAACTTTTAAGAAGCAAAAACCTTTTACAAAGTATTTTGGATAATGCGCCAATGTCTATTTATACAAGAAATGCAGATGGGGCTTTAACTTTCTATAACAAAAAAACTTTGGAAATTTTTGAAGAAGAAGATTCAAATCTTGTTGCCGGCGCTTTGCACCAAAACCAAACTGCCGAAAATGAGGCAGAATACCGCCAAAGAGAAGCTGATATTATAAAAGAAGGCAAAGTCGTGCGCTACCCGCAGGAAGAATACACCACCAAAGAAGGTAGCAAAATTATGCTTGATTTAATAAAAGTGCCTATACCGGCAAGCACTTCTAATCCGGCTTGTGTTTTGACTATTGCGCAAGATATTACCGCGCGCTATATTCAAGATAGCGAAACTTTAAAAACAAAAAATATTCTTCAAACAATTTTTAATAATGCCCCTGTTGCTATTTATGCCCGCGATGAAAGGGGGGAAATGCTTTTCTTAAATAATAAAACTTGGGAACTTTACGGAAACGGAAAAGAAGTTAAATTAAACGAAACACCCGAACAGCAAGAGTATTATATAAAGAGAGATGCCCAACTTTTAAAAGATAAAAAAATCTTAGATTTGCCCGAAGAAGAATATACCGGCAGTGATGGCATAAAACGCTTATTTCATATAATCAAAGTGCCTGTTTACGATACCGACGGCAAACCAATGATGGTTATAACAATTTCCCAAGATGTAACAGAAACTAAAGAAAAAGAAAAAGAAGTTATAAGCACAAAAAATTTCCTGCAGAAAGTTTTGGATAACTTACCTGTTGCTATTTATGCTAAAGATCCGGAAGGTAAATATCTTATATGGAATAAAAAATCAGAAGAGATTTTTGGTAAAAAAGCAAATGAAGTTATCGGTAAACAATATTATAATGACCAAATTACCCCCGAACAAAAGGAATTTATTGTAATGCAGGATAGAAATGTCTTTGATAAAAAGACGGAAGTTGATTTGCCGCAAGAACTTATTTCCACACAAGATAAAGGTATAAAGGTTATGCATACCGTTAAAACGCCTTTGTTTAAAGAAGACGGCACCCCAAATTGTTTGCTTGGCGTAAGCGAAGATATTACTTCTAAAACAAAAATGGAAAGAGATGTCTATGAGTCCCGCACAAAATATTCTTTACTTGTAGAAAATTCCCGCGAAGGTATTTTGATTTTTGAAAAAGGTAAAGTTTCTTTTGCAAACAAAACAATTTTAAATGCCTTAAATACCACTTTAGAAGATATAGAAGGTAAAACTTTTAAGGAACTTGCCTCTAAAGAAAATGCCGACCTTGCAGAAGAATTTTATGAAAAAACAATAAACGGCACGGCAAGTGCCCCGTTTGAAGTTATTAAATTGCGTAATTTAAGAAACGATGATGTGGTGGAGTTTGAAGTTTCCGCTGCAGATTCAAAATATCTTGGTAAAAAGATACTTATTATGTTCTTAAGAAATATTACAGAAGAGCGCAATATAAAACACACTTCTTCTTTTACTACAGATAGACTTTATCAGGTTTTTGAAAATTCAAGTATTCCTCAAGTAGTATTGCAATATAACGGCTATATTTATGATATGAACCGCGTAGCAAGGGAACGCCTAGGTTTTACCTTACAAGAAAAACCCTTATATACAAGTTTGTATATAAAACCTTCTTTGCCTTTAAAAGCACGCAAAGCAATGAATGCTCTTGAAAGTGCAAATTTTGAAGCAGAACTTGATTTAGCAGAACAAGAAGCCCTTAAACCTTATGATAAAAAAGGTAAATTCAAATTTAATGTGCACATGTTGCCTATAAATCACAAAGAACTTGAAAGCGGTAAAAAGGTGGCAGATTTCCTTTTGGAACTTGATTTTAAAGGTTCCAGTTTGTTTGATGAAAATGATGTTAATATTTCTATGGAAACGCCTTTATCTTTTCAAGATGCTCTTATTTTGGCTACCCGTCAGGGGCTTATACTTAAAGCCAATAATCAGGCCTTACAATTATTAAATGTTTCCCTTAAAGATCTTGAAGGTAAAAACTTGGCAGATTTTGTTATCCCGGGTGAAAAATTATTAATGCAAGCAGATATAGCGGAAGTTTACTCTCAAAACTTTATTAAGAATCGTAATTATAATTTACAAATTAATGATTCCGTTTTGCCTGTTGAAGCAAGTGCCGTATTAGCTAAGAATAATAATTTCTTGCTATCTTTAAGAAATAATACTTCCCGCAAGCAATTAATGGATAATTTAGAACAGAGAAGTTCCTATATACAGGCCATACACAATGTTATCGGTTCTGCTTTGTTTGAGTGCGATATTAAAGAAGGAAAATTTTCAAACTTTACTACCGCTAATGAGCAAGCCAGTAAATTAACCGGTTATACTTTGCAGGAACTTATGGATAAAACTCCGGCAGATTTATTGATTGGTGAAAAGAAAACTGAAGAAAAAGTAGAGCAATATTTAACCGAAGTTTTTAACTCCATAAAAGGTGGCGCTCCGGCTAAATTTACGGCTAAGATTAAAACAAAAAAAGGTAATGCTTCTGTTGAAATGCGTGTTTCTTATTATGAATTAAAATCCGCTCAAAAAGCCCTTTTCTTAATGAGAGATAATGCCAAAGAAAAAGATTTAAAAATGAAATTAACCGATACCCAAGAAGAATTAAAAGGTATCAGAAATATCTTGCCCGGTCTTTATTTAAAAGTTGATAAAAAAGGTGTTATAAGGGAATATAAGGCAGATCTTTCTTGGACGATAGCGGTTTTCCCAACAGATTTTGTGGGCCGAAATCCAAAAGAATTCTTAGGTGAAAATAACACAAAAAATTATCTTGAACTTTTAAAGAAAGCTGAGGAAAATAATATCCCTATACAGACAAATTTCTCTCTTGAACATGCAAACGGAAGAAGATTCTATGAAGCGGTAATATCTCCTATTTCAGAAGAAGAAACCTTCCAAATATTAGTTAATAGGGTAGATCATAAAAAAGGTCTAGAAAATCGCGTGAGAGATTTATATGCGTTCTCTTCCGGCGGAGAAAGTGGCTTTGTGGAAAATATGGAAGAAATATTAAATTTCGGTAAAGAAATTTTTAAAGCACAAATTGGCCTTATTTGCCACTTTAGCGGACGAGCACAGGAAGACATTGTTATTAACTATACAACCCCTAATAGTGTTATACAGAAGAATACAAAAGTTTCTGTAGATGAGTGCCTTGGCCCTGTTAGAGAAGGTTTTATTAGTGCTTATGAGAAACTTTCAGAAGTTAAATGCGATAAGAATTGTTTTCATAATAAATATGAAATTTCTTCTTTAATTGCTGCCCCGTTATTTGTTAATGGTAAAGTTGAAGGCGCAATTTGCTTTATCTCAAGAAACGGCGCTATAATAAATATCGGCCAGGAAGAACGCAATTTAGTTAGTTTCCTAGGCGGGCTTATGGGTGTTGCTTTAGAACTTAGAAAAGCAAATAAAGCCATGGACAATACCTTTACGGCTTTACGTAAACTAGTTGCCTCTTTAGATGTGCCGGCCTTTATTACAAATGAATATCTCGCTGTAAAAAATATCAATGAGATTATGTGTAATATTTGCGGCTTATATCAATTTGAAGATATTCAAGATAAAAACATCTTTAGCGAAATTGCTCTTGATATGACAAAAACTCAAAAGAGTTTTGATGAAGCCTTAAAATCTTCTAAAGGCGGGTCTTTTGATATTATTTTTGATACTAAACTTGCAGATAATACTACGGAAGGCTTGCTTTGGCACGTCGTAGAATTAAAAGATGGTTCTGGGGATGTAAAAGGTTTCTTGTTTGTGGGGGAAAGTGTTAAAGATTTACCTCGCTTTAGAAACTTGATTTACGGCCCGCAAAAACATACTTAAATAATTGAACTTTAAGTCAAAAATCTATGGGCCTTTAGACCTAGTAAAAAGTGGGTCTAAAGGCTCTTGTTATATATACATAAAATGCTTATCATATAAGTATAGGGAAACTATGGCTTTCATAAACAATAAATATAAACAAAACATGAATATAATAAGCGGAAAAAATTTTTTAAAAAAGGGTGTAAATATAATTATAGCCCTTATTATGTTATTTAATTTAACTTCTCCCATACTAGCAGTTCAAAACAATATAAAACAACAAAAAGAAGAACAAATATTTAAAGAATTAAATAAAACTTTAGAAGTAGAATATAAAAAGAAAGCAGAACCTTCTACAGAAGACATAATAGATTTATGCCTAAAAAAGAATAATAAGGCAAAGTGTAGCGAATATGTAAATTTAACAGAAGCTCTTTTTTTAGAAGCTGTAGATAAATCAGAAAAAGAACAAGGCAAAGTAAATAACAAAGAAGAAGAGTTTTTGCCTATATCTAAAAAAGAATATCTCAAACAACTAGCCCAAAATACACAAGAAGAATATAAAAATAAAACAGCGGAAATAGAAGAAGAATTTAAAAAACAAAATCAAAAAGTAGAGCAAGAATATAAAAACATAAATATTAAGTCTAAAGACTATGCCAAGTATGCTTTTAAGAAATCAGATTTAAACAATTGGAAAAAAGAAAGTTTGTCGGATTTAGCTGCTTGGAAAAAAGATATCTTATCAAACGGCCAATATTATTACGACGAATATCTAAAAGAATTTGAAAAGAAAAAAGCAGAATACGAAGCAGACAGAGAAGAAGTTTTTAATGCTTATCTAAGGGAGATGGCTACAAATCTTATAGCAATATATGATAAAAAGGCCCCTTATTCTAAATTAAAAATGACTAATCTGTTGGTTGTTTTATTATCAACAGAAACAGAAAAATCAAAAATTTTTACAAAAGAACAAAGAAGCAAAGTTTATAGATTTTTAAAAGAGATAGTTTCACCCAATGGCTTAGAATCACGTAATCCGTGTCGTTTTCATTTAAGACAAAGAACGGAAGCAGAATTAGATGCGCATAAGGCCTATCGTGATCACTTACAAAGAATAGAAGAACAAACCCAAGGGACTCTTTCAGCACGGGATCAAATAGCAAAACAAAGCCGTCCCTTTGAACAAAGCATTTTAAATGAAACAAAAGCTCCTATTTTAGATTTTGTAGATGAAGATGCCTGCCAAGCAGCATTTTCTGCTTTAAACGGCTTATCCTTTTTTAAAGGTTGGGATATGTCAAATGTGGCAATGTTTATGCTACAAAACAGCTCTGAACCAATAGCAGACCAAGCTTTGCTTATGGGAGCAAAAACCTTAATAGAAACAAACAGATTAGATTATTTCTATGTGTTACAGAGTAATCTTGTAAGAGAAGCAAATAAACATGTAGAAGAAGATTTAAAATTCAAAGAAAAAATGTTCTTTAATGACAGATTTTATAGAACACCTTATATTTATTCTCGTTACACACAAGAAAATGGCGGCGGTGATGCTTGGCAAGATATAGCCAAAATGCTTTCCAAAGAAAAAACTTCTTTAAGTAAACAAGTTCAGCAACTGATATTAGACCATTCTGTTTATTTCTCAAGTAGCCCCAATTATTCAAAAACTCAAATTTATTTTAGACATAATATCCCGTTTATATATGGCCTTTTAATAAATAACCCTGGGATAATAGATAATTTTGTGCCTAATAGCGCAATTTTTGACGAAGAGGCCGCAAAAGGATATTCTTATAAAGGACACCCAATATTTATTCAATATTTTGATGACCGGGCAGATCTCTTTATAAAAGATTCAGAGAAAGGTAATTTTTATCTTGCAGATCATCTTGACCTATACTATGATGACGGAAGCGGCTATGCAACTATAAAAGTAGGAGCTTTACGCAAAAACATATTTGAAAACTATAAAAAACATAAAGGAACAAGTATAGCAGAATATAAAAAATATATAGCTTCAAAGAACTTAAAAGCTTCAGCCGTATATGCTCAGGCCTTTTATGAGGCAGACTTCGTAGATTTAACATTAGAAGAAAAATTGGCCCTAGATGCTGCTTTGGAAAAGAAATATCCTCATCTTAAAAAAATAAGTAAAAATCATAAAGCGAAATTAGCAAAACACAGAGATAACTTAAATTTAACAACAGGCATTGTAAATATCATAGATGTAGGTTTAACTTTGTGGTGTGTTACGGATATTTATAAAGCTTTTAGATGGGGCGCAAAAGGTATAAAGGCCTTAAGAACTTTAATTACGGCAGGGAAAACAACGGCCTCTTTTTCAACTGCCAGAAAAATGGCTTTCTTTAGAAATTTAATAACGGAAAATAAAAGAGTTTTATCAGTTCATAGAAACTTAAAGAAAATAAAAAGTATTGAAAGCAGAATTGTAAATAAATTCCCTACTTATAGAAGGATGAAAGCTCTTTCCTATCTAGCCGAAAAGAACGGAATGAATACCATAAATTATATGGTTCATAATATGGCCTATAATGAAGGTAAAACTCTAGCCCGTAGAGGTAAGGTTTTAAAAGTAGAAGGAAGCACAGAATTTTTTAGTAATAAGCATTATGTAGCAGGAAAACATAAAGATATTTTTAGAGTAAAGAAAGATGTAAAAAGAGCCGGGGAAATAGGCGTTAGCGAACTTGGAGAAGGGGGGCAAGTTGTAAGTTATATAGATAAAGCAAAAGTAAAGATATTTAAAGATTATACCGATGATTTTATAAAAGGACAAGAAGGAGTTTTAAGAGAAGAAGCAAAATTACTACCTAGCACAGAAAAGAATAGGCCAAATTATAAAAATATGCTATCTTCCAGCAAAGAAACAACCTTGTTGCCAAGAGAATATTTATACGATGAAGAATACTCTAAAATATTACCTTTTGCTCAAGATAGAAACTATACTCAGGCCTTTAAGATAGGCGATGAGGCCTATGCAGGGTTAAGAAAAGAAGGGTATTATGTAATGAATACCTCAAGTGGGGAAGTGTTTAATGATTTTGCCTTCCACTTTGACGGCTATTTAAACAAAAATAATTTTCTTGGTGGGTTAATTGTTCCTTCTAAAAATTTTGCCGGAACTAAAACTGCCACAAAAGCCGGAGACTTTTTTGCACAAGAATCTTCTTTATTATCGGTTTTAAACCCACAGACAAATTTATTTATTCCCGGATTAAATACTTTAAGCAGGGCCACAAATCCTTTAAAGATATTAACCCCGACAACACTTTTTACTCCTAAAATACCTAAATTATCTTTATATTTTGAGAATGTCTTCCTTGGAACAAAATTATTTAATCTCAAACTTAATAATTTAAGAAAACCAACAGAAATTATAACTAGACCTAATACTTTAGCAAGTAAAGATAGAACTTTTATTCCAGGGGAGCCTTTTCCGGAAATAAAGGCAGAACCTAACTATAGTGAGTTTGATGATAAAGAAATGCAGCCTGTAATTATGGCGATAAACTTAAATATCCTTCTTGAAGAACTTAGAAAATATGCTGAAAAAACTATTTTAACAGATCACGAAATTACCCTTTATAATAATATCGCAAATAATATTTATAAGGTGTTAGATAATCTGCCGGAGGCCCATAGTAAATATATGGCAGCTTTGGAAGATACAGATTTCTTTACCGGCAATATTCCTTTAATAACTTTTGAAGGGACAAATGTCGAAACGATAAGACCTGCAACTATAGAAGGGGATGTTCTTGTTTATTCCTTAGCCGGAAAAGAGAATTATAAAAAATTTATTGCTGATAAAATAAAACATCTTTCTTCTTTTGGTAAAGAATACACTATTTATCTTTCTATGCACGGAGATAAAAATGCAAAATTGGCTATTTCTCATAATACTTATACTTCTCTAAATGAAATATTGGATATAGTAGCAAAAAATAAAGGCAAGGAAACTGTCAATATTATTACTTCTGCCTGTCATAGCGGAGCAGCTTTAAGCACGGGTTTAGCAAGAGAGGGAATAAATGTTTTACTTCTAAGTGGGCGTAATGATCTTTGTTATACAAGTGATATGCAATTTGTAAAGATAAATGATTTGCGTTCTTCCTATGTGGAAGCCGTAAGGAACAGATATTATGGTTCTTATTTAATATATGATGGGAAATTTTTTAATACTTTAGTTGATGCTAATTCATATTTAGAAAAGGGGGATAAGAGAAAAGAAGAATTATCCTTACTTAGACAAATGTATTTTAAAGAAAATATTTTTGGCGATATTATTTATCAACTTTTAATTAATTTTCCTAATCATTTTAAAACACCCTTTTTGCCTTTTATTAAGTTATATTACTTAAATATCACGCCCAGTGTTTTCAATCCTATCTATAATATTTATGAACACTTAGATGATTATGTGCATATTTTAGACCCTATAAAACATCAGTGGGAATATGTCGTAAATAGTTATGATAAATCGGGCGCTTTAAAAAAACAGGAATCAGTTGTTATTGAAGAAGGTAATAGCGAAATTAATAATTTTTTAACAGATATCGCTCAAAAAGAATTGAAAAATAATTTCCCTAATTGGAATTATATTGAACAAAAAATACCTTTCCAGAGGAGTTTTCCTTTATATCCACATACGGATGATGAGTTTTTACACCTAAATAGTTTACCTAAATTAAAAAAAGATTTTCCTGTAATTCCCACGCAACATCTTAAAGAGAAAAAGGCCTTTATAATAACGAAAATAAATAAAAATATAGAAAGATTAAAAGATTTAGATTTATCTTCTTTAAGCAGTAAAAAAATAGAGGCCTATCAGGAAGTCTTTAATGCTGTAAAAGAAATTGCCAAAGCTCCTTCTAAAGCAACGATACCGCAACTACAGCATATTGAAAAAATGTCTTATTTGCTTAATATGGATAAACCGGTTTTGATTCTTAAAGGAGAAGATTTAAACATCCTTTTACCGGGGCATATCCCTTCTAATAATTTCCGTATATTAAATTTATCAAAAGAAATGAACCATAAGCAAAGAATTGGCATGGAAATAAAAGATTTTGCCAAAGTTTTTGATAAATTTACTGTTTGGGTAGATATGCATGGCTCTGTAGAAGGGTCTATACTCGTTTCTAAAATTAATGGGGTAAAATCTTATACAAGAATTGCCGAAATTGTAAGAATAATAGAAGCTAATAAAGCGGGCAGTAAAGTTGATTTGATTTCAGCCAGTTGTCATGGCGGGGCAGGTTTTATTTCAAGATTCAAAGATAGTGATATAAATATTTTAATTTTGAGCGGCACCAATGAGGTTTGCTATCAAACAGATAAAAGCTTTTTGGTTATAGATAATTTACCCGAAACTTATTTGAATGCTGTAGAAGCAGGAAGATACGGCTCTTATTTGATTTATAATGGTAAGGTTTATAATCCTCTTCAAGATGCTTTAAAAAAGGCAAAAGGAAATGAAGAATTATCTTCAGAACTAGGAGTTTTGGGAGATATTTTCCTTAGAAAAGACTCTTTTGGAACAGAACTTGGTAAAAACATTTTTAAACTTTTGGTAAATTTTGAAAATTATAGACTTAATACTAAGTTTGAAAATTTTGAACTTACAAAATTTAACAAATTAGATCTCTTAAAGGATTATGAAATACCTTTTGTTTTCAATCCGATATTAAAAGAAAATACTTCCGCTTCTTCTTATTTAACTAAGAGAAACGGCAATTGGAAGTATGTTTTTAGAACTTTTGACAAAAAGAATAATATAAGTTTAGAGAAGGGTGTTTCCTTTAATAAATTAAATAGTGAAACTGCTGATTTTATTTATGAAAGTAGCAGAAAGAGATTTCCCGGAATAAAGAAAGAAACATCTAATTTAGTAGAACCCAAAGGCCAACCTAATGATTTAATTTTAATCAAAACTCCTAAAACTATTACAAAATTGTTTAAAGATTACGGGTTAGAAGATAATTTTGCCGGCAGACTTGCCAATGTTTGTTTTGAAGGAGAAAAAGAAAAATATAATCCTGTAATTTTAGAAAAAATTAAGGAGTTTTTAGTTGCCGGAGTAGAGCCAAAATATATAGATAATATGATTGTTGCTCTTTCTGATAGTAATGGCTTTTCTTTAGATCTTTATAATAGGGCAATAGCTTTACATAAAAAACATAATATACCTTTACCTTTAAGTGCTTATTTTGTGAATACGGGGCTTTCTGTAACAGGATATGATCCTGAAATTTATGATGCCCTTGATAAATTATTGGAAAACAATTTTGATTTTGCGAAAACAAAAACTTCTTGGGATGCTTTGGTGGCCTCTAAATTATATGAAAAAGAAATAACTACTTTGGGTATTGAAAAAGTGGATATTCTATCGGCCTTTTCTAAAGGCGGAAGAGATTTTGATGTGGATGCTTGGAATAATTTAATTTATATCTCTAAACAAACAGAAGGGGAATTTAGTTCTTTTCATTATGCTATGCACTATTATCTTGGTAAGGATGAAATATTAAAACAAATGCCGGATATTATTGGTGTAGAAAATGTTGCCAAAGCTCTTAAAGAAAATTATGTTCGCTATAGTTATGTGTTTCCAAATTTACAAAAAGTAATCGGGGCAGAAAATATGCCTTTGTTAAAAGAGCAAATTGCCAATATGCCTTTAGAAAAGCAATTAGAAATAATAAATACGTTTGCAGCTATGATTAATGTCAGAGAGACAATTTTAAGCCCGGTAGAAAAGAAAAAATTAATAGAAAAAATTTCTGATCCTCAGGCCTATAAAGAACAAGTAAACCAAATCGTATTTAGAAAACTTGGCTGGGACTATAGTGATGAGTTAGGCAAAATATTTGATTTTTCTTCTAATAAATATCTTATGCATATTTTAAATTCTCAAAATAAGTTTTATGTCAATTTGAATTTGCTTTATCAAATCATAAGGGATAATCAGGGTAAATCTGTAAGCCAAATTCTTGATGAATTACCGGAAAATAAAAAGTTTGCCGAAATGTGTGCCGAACGGGGCATAGATTATCAGGCCTGGCGCAGTTATGATCCTAAAGATTATATAACAAGAAAAGTGCTAATTAACGGCGGAAAAGAACCTATAACAAGGATGCCGATTACGGTTCGTAAAGTTAATATGGATAATATTCCGCAAGCTTTGATTACAGGTAATGAATCAAGATCTTGCAGAAGTGTAGGCCGCGGAATTTGTGGCGAGGCATCCCCTAATTTAATAAGAAACAAAATGGTTCAACAAGTTGAAATTGTAGTAGAGGGCAGGGCTGTTGGAAATGCTTTAATTTATCTTGCAGAGGTTGACGGGCAAACTTCTATAGTAGTTGGTTCTTTTGTTAAAAAACCGCCTTATTTTTCTTATGAAATAACAAGACTTGTGCTTGATTATGTTAGACATATAAGGGACTCTGTTACAAATAAAAATATACCTATTTATTACAGCAATTTTCTTCCGATAAATAATCATTATAAATTCCCTCTTATAGAACATCAAGTTATGTTAATTGGAGATGGTTTTAATGAAATATTTAATAGTTTTACCCATCAGTTTGTTATGCCTTATACAAAGCAAGTGGATAAAGTAAAACTTTTTACTATTGATAGTCCTAAACCTTTGAAAAAAGATGATCTTTCTAAAGAAGATATACTTGCTATTTATGCTAAGAAAAATGTCTCTTCAGAAGAGGCCGGACAAGCTCTTTTAGAACTTTGTTTTGAAGGCGATCATAAAATTTTTAACCCTGATGTCTTAGAAGCAGAAAAATATTTGCTTGATATGGAAATAGACCCCCGTTTTGTAAAAGCAATAATGGAAAAACTTTCTATTAATGGTTATTTTTCTAAAGAATTATATGATAAAACTTTAGAATTTGCTGATAAATACTCTATTAGTAAACTTACAGCTGCTGATTTAATAGGGCATTGTGTTGAAGAGGGGAAGTTTAGCCCTAAAATTTATAGTAAACTTGGTCTCTTATTTAAGGATAATACGATAACTTTTTCAAAAGTGAGTTTTTTAGAAAATTGTAAAATTAATGGCGTTTTTAGAGAAGATTTGTTTGATAAAGGCTTAAAAGTAAGCAAAGTATTTGATAGATACACACCTCAAATAATTGCTGATTTTACAGACGCTCAGGGCAATTTTAATGAGGAATATTTTGAGGCCGTTTATGAACTTCTTATAAGAACGCAAGATCTTTTTGCGACACGCTATGATGCTATTAAAACTTATGTCCTTTCTAGTGATGTTATTCAAAATGCTTTTGATTTGTTGGGAACAGAGATGACTATAAAATATATTTCCTTAAACAAAGATCGTTACTTAAATATTTTTGGTAATATCCTTGATTCCATTGATAAAGGAAATATGGCACTTTTAAAAGAAAAACTTGCTCCTTTACCTGAAGTGGAAAAAATAAAAACTATAACTATGCTTGCCGGGACTGTAAACAAAAAGAACAGTGTTTTAGGTAAAAAGGGTATAACGGATTTAATAAATAAGGTTTCAGAGCCGGAAGTTTTTAAAGAAGAAATAAATCGCCTTGCTTTTAAACAACTGGGCTTGGAATATTCTGAGGAAATGGCAAAAATATTTGATTTTGCCTCTAGCAAATATATTTCCCGTATTTTAGAGGGTAATGCTCCCTTTGATAACCATTTGAAGAGTTTATTTGAATCTTTAAAAGCCAATATAGATAAACCCATACACCAAAATTTTGACCTTATACCTGAAAATCAGGCCTTTGCCAAAATCTGTGCTGAAAACGGCATAAATTATCAAGCTTGGCGCAGTTATGACCCCAATGATTTTATTGCAAGGAGTGTTTTAGTAAACGAGGGTCGCAGTCCTATAACAAGAGATAATCTTCTTGTGCGCAAAGTGGATATGGATAATGTAATAAAAGCACTTACCAGCGGTAATGAGTCGGGTGCGTGCAGAGCTGTTGGCAGAGGTGTGTGTAAAGATGCTGCCCCCGAACTGGTTAAAAATAAAATGGTTCAGCAAATTGAAATCTTGCGCGGGAATATAGTTGTGGGAAATGCTTTAATTTATCTTGCCAAAGTTAACGGCGAAGTTTCTATTGTTATAGGTTCTATAATAAAAAAGAGTCCGCGTTATATTTCCACGGAAATAAATGATCTTGTGGCTGATTATGTTCGCAAAATCCGCCAAGATATTGGCAGACCCGATATTCCTATTTATATGAGCAGTTATCTTAAAGTACCAAATCCTTATTCTCAGGATTGGGATAATGTCGTTCTTCTTGGAAGCGGCGATAAGAAAATATTTAACAGCTTTACCCATAGCTTTGATGTGCCCTCTATGAATAAAACAAACAGAGTCTTATTATATCAAGTAGATGAAGGCCTAAAAGGGCAAGGTGATTATGTTAATACGGATTATTCTTCTAAGCCGACCAAAAAAGATATGTTAGCGCAAACAGCCCAAAAAATAGAAGAAAAATCTTATCAAGATGCCGTAAGAAAGGTAAAAAATCAAATCAAAAAAGCGGGTATTAAATCTGCCGGGGCTTTGGCTATTTTGTGCTTTGAGGGGGAAGAATTAACTTTTAATCCTGCTGTTTTAGAAACAATAAAAGATCTTGCCAAAAAAGATATTGAAGGCGTTTTTATAATTGAGATGATAAAAGCCCTTTCCCCAAATAATCATTTTGAGCCGAAACTTTATGAAAAAGCTTTAGAGTTATATAAAACTAATCACAATATGAATGAAAGTATCAAAATGATTAAGGGTTCTATGGAAAAGGGGGTTTTTAATCCTAAAATTTTAGAGAAATTTCAAGAATTGCAGGGGTATTATTTCCCGCTTTCGGAATATGACTTTATGAAAGCCTGTTTTGTAAACGGCTTTTTTAGAGAAGATTTATATGATAAAGGAATAAGCATCGCTAAAGAATTTACCAGCAGCACGCCTGAAATTTTAAAACTTTGTAAGACTGAGGAAGGCGCTTTTGACGATAAACTTTTTGAAAATTTTGTAACTTTAGCAAAAAATACTGCCAAAAGTTTCAGTTTTGAAGATCCCTTGCTTGAATATCTTATTGCCGGTGAGGGTATTAAATTTTCCCTTGAAGTTATTGGCGTTGAAAATACGGCTAAAGCAATCAATTTAAATAAGGCGCGCTATAAAAATGTATTTCTTAGTCTTGCTGATAATATCTATAAAGAAAACATAGCCTTGTTAAAAGCCCAACTCGAACCTTTGCCTTTAGAAGAAAAATTATCTGTTCTTAACCAGTTATCAGGTATTTTAAATAAGGAAAAAATACCTTTAACAATACAAGAAGAACGCGAGATTATTAGCCAAATTTCCGATAAAGAAAAATTTAAAGAAACTATTAACCGCCTTTCTTTTAAATATTTTGGCTTTGATTATATGCCAAGCCTTGCAAAAATATTTGATTTTTCAGGAAACAGATATTTGCCACTTTTATTTAAGGGAAATAATAAATTTAATCTTGATTTTAAAAGAATTTATACCGAAATTAAACAACTTCTAACAAAATCTTTAAAACAAGGCGAGCCAAAAAATATACACCAACTTTTTGATGAAATACCGGAAAATAAGGCCTTTGCTAAAATCTGCGCAGAACGGGGTATAGATTATCAGGCGTGGCGCAGTTATGATCCAAATGATTTTATTAAAAGAGATGTTTTAATTAGAAGCAATAATGCCTCTACAACCAAAAAAGAACTTATAGCCCGTAAAGTAGATATGGATGAGGTTATAAAAGGGCTAACAACCGGTAATGAATCAAAAGCCTGCAGAGCCGTTGCCTCAGGTGAAAATTGCGAAGCCGGCCCCGAACTTGTAAGAAATAAAATGGTTCAACAGGTGGAATTATTGGATAATAAGGAACCGGTTGGTAATGTTCTAGTTTATCTTGGCGAAGTTAACGGGCAAACTGCTATTGTAATGGGAACTATAATGAAAAAAGGGGTTTATGACACCCACGAAATTGATGAACTTTTTATAGATTATGTAAGGGCTATGCGCAGTAAAATAGGGCGTCCTGATATACCAATTTATATGAGTAGAATTTTTTCTATTGATAATGTAAAAAAATATCCCGTAAAAGACTATCAGGTTAAATTGCTTGGCTCTGGAAATAATAGAATTTTTAATAGTTTTGCCCATGAGTTTGAAGTTCCTTCAGATAGTAAGGTTAATACCATTGAACTTTATAAAGTAGATGAAGGCCTAAAAGGGCAAAATGATTTTGTTAATACGGCATATCCTGGAGCAAATAATATTTCTTCTAATAATTCTTTATTACCTGTAAATTTTAATTTTTTAGATAAATTAAAATTTTTGACTAGCCCTGTTTTTAAAATTAAAGTTTTTAAAGGGCCAGAAGCGCTAAGGAAAAGAGGCACAGGTTTTTATATAAAATACCGCAATTTTCCTTTTATTCTAACAGTTGGGCATTTGTTTAAAGATGCTGATTTAAACAATATCAGAGTTTATAATAATTTAGGTTTTAGCGAAAAGGCGGAATTATTAAATATCAGTGATAAATCCGATTTGGCTGTTTTGGCCTTGCCGCAAGGCGTTTTAGACCGCTTTACTCCGTGGACTTTATCTTTAAAAGAACCAAGAGTTGGAGATGATTTGCTTTCAATCGGTTATCCTAAAGCAAAAATTAAAAAAACAAGTAAAGTGGAACTTTTAAGTAGGGATATGTATCTTACCAGCCCAGAGAGAAACGGAAGTATTTTTTATCAGCATGAACAAGGGAAAATTTATCTTGGGGCAAGTGGCAGCCCGCTTAGTAATATAGCAACACCAAAAGAACTTGTTGGGGTTAGCTGTGCTGTTAATGAAAAGGCCCATAAAGCAATAAGCGTGCCTTTGCCTCAAATTAGAACTTTCCTTGGCGAAACTATTAAAAAAATTCTTTTTACACCTGATTTAAGCTCAAAATTTTTGCCCTTATATCCCGCTTTTGCCAAAAATTATGAAAATGTTGTAAATAAATTTATTTATCCTAGTGAACTTGCAAAAAAACCATCTGAAAAAGTAAAAGGAACTTTAACTAAAAAAGAACAAAGTATACGATTAAAGAGAAGGATTCCTGAATATTTTTTAACAAGTCCGGGGTATTTTAGAGGGATGGAGCTTAATTCTTTAGAAGAATTAGAAACAATTTTAAAAGAAGGTCTGCCTGTATCTAAAACAAGTTTTGATGGTGTTTATTTTACTCCTGATATAGGATTAGCTTTTATTTATGCTGATAATAATGGTGTTAAAGAGAGAATTTCTGTTTTATTAAAGAATATCAATTATAAGGAACTTACTCCTATTAATCCGCCGGCGGAATATGCTTCCACAAGGGATGTTTTACCTAAAGAAATAGGTGATGTTATAGTTTGGACTACTATTGACGGCAAAGAAGGTTGGTATAAGGCAATTTTAGATGAAAAGAATAAACTTACTTTAGTTTATGGTGATGAAGTCCAGACCCAAATTCCGACACAAGAACAGCAAGTAGAAACTTCTTGGTTGGCTAAATTAAAAACAAAAATAGCAGCAAAAAGAACTGCCGCCTATAATAAAAATCCAAAAAATAAAGCGGAATTTTATCTAAAAGAAGCCAAGGCGGCCTACGAAAAAGAAAACCTTGATTTAGCGGAAGATTATTATAAGCTGGCTATAGCTCAAGATCCTAATAATGCCAAATATTATCATGAACTAGGCAGATTTTATGATGATGTCTATATTGATAAGTATTATCAAAATTTAGCATTAGAAAACTATAATAAAGCAATATCCCTAGACCCTAAAAATGGTGAATATTATTATTCAAGGGCTCTTCTTAAACAATATTTATTAAAAGATACTCCCGGTGCTATAAATGATTTAGCTATGAGTATGAAATATGGAATGAAAGGATTTCACACTGAAAGTTTATTTAAAGAATGGACCGAAGATTATATAAAGAGTCAAAAATCTTTCCAAAGCCAGACTTTAAAACCTAATTTTGAGCCAACAGCAATGGAAACAGATTATATTCCGACATCTTATACCGGCGCAAAAGAAAAACCGCCACGCAATAAGGCCTCTTTATATGAAAATAGCGATGCTATAAAAGGGAAAAGTGATTTTGTTGATACAGCATATCCTATGGAAGCTGAAGCGCTAAATAAAACTTCTTTATTTTTTGTAAATGAAGCTTCATATGCGGATGTTTTTAAATATATAAAATCTACTCCTGTAAAATGGACAGAAAAAACAGCAGAAAATTGGTTAAAAGAACAAGGTTTTTCCAAAAATGATATAAATGATGTTCTTAGAGCATGCTATAAAGGAAAAGATTTTAATTCTGATATCTTTGAGCTATTTGTTAAAGGTTATAAAATAAAACCCGATAAATCTTTATCTATCATGGCACTTTCTTATTCTTTAGGAAACAATTTGTTAAGTTATTTTTCAGAAATCGGTGCTTTTAATTATCAAAAATATTCAAAAATTTATACTATTGCTAAAAGAGCGCCTCAAATTAATTTTGGTGCTATTATAGATTATCTTGATGCAACGCCGGAGCAAGTTGAAGCTTTGTGCTATGCGGCAGAGAATTTTCCGGATGTAAATCCCACTGAAATTATGGATCTTGCCACTACTGCAAGTTTGTATTTTAAAACGAATAATTTTAATTTCGGAAATTATGAAAGAATTATAAATTGGCTAAAGGAAGGAATATCTTTTGATTCTATAAAAAAGATTTTTGAAACTTGTTTAACTAAAAACTACACTATAGATGAAAAAACTTTTAGCAAAATTGATAAAATTGCCAAGGTTGCTATTACAAAAAGAAATAATTTTTTACCTGCCAAATATCGTAACCAAATGAATGATGTAACTATCAAAAACTTTATTTATCATTTGGCTCCGGAGATACTAGAATTTTTGGAACTTACAGATGAAGCAACTTTAATTGCAGCTATGGACTATAAGATGGATAAATTTGAAGATTTTGTTAACGCCGGAGCTATGTTGAGAGATAATTTCCGTGGAGCTTATAATTCAGAAGTAAAAGAGCAGTTCTTTGAAATTTTTTATCCTGAAAAAAGTAAAAAGGCACAAGAATTAGAGAGTAAAATTTCAGAGTTAAAAAGCCGTTTTTCTGATACTCCAGCAAGTGAACTTCAGAATTTAAAAAATGAAATTAACACCTATACAAGACAATTAAGAAATTTAATTGAACAAGGAAAAGAGTTTTCTCCTCAAGAAAAAATTGAAATGATAGCTATTATGAGTCGGTTTGATGGCTTTGAGTTAGAAGAATTGCTTGAGAGTGTAAAGCAAGTAAAAACTGATGGAATAAAGGTGTGGAATAAAAAAATATTTGATTCGCTTGTTTCGTCTTTAGGTCCTAAATATAATATGAGAGTAGAAGAGAAATTACATCTTTTGCAAAGCCCTTATTTAAGACATTTTTTTAGATCTATTTATAACAAAGTTTCCTTCGGGGACCGATTTTATGAACTTTTACCGCTTTTATCCGGTGAAGATTTTGGCAAAGCTTTAGATACTTTACCTCATAATATAGCGACTAAAGAAATTTTTGATAAATATAATCTTGATTATCAAAAATATACAAATCCGAAAGTTTTCCCTTCCGAAACTTTTTATGAAAGCAATAATCTGGTAGAAATAAGACAAGTTGATATGAGGGATATTTCTAAAAGTTTATTCTTAGGTAATGAATCAGGGGCTTGCTGTGCTATGGGGGGAACTCATCCTGAATATGCAGTGCCTTATATTACAAATACTTTTGTCGGTGCAATAGAAGTTCTCGTCAATGGCAGATCCGTTGGTAATACTATGATTTATCCTATACTTGTTCTAGGAGACAAAGGACAAGAAATTGCCTTGTTAATTGATGATTTAAAAATTAAATCCCCTTATAATCAACATAAATATTTACAAAAGGTTGTTGGGGTTGCTAAAGATATAGCAAAAAATATTGGTATTAAAAATGGCAAAGTTTATATTTCCGATGCTACTATTCCGGATTATGAAAAAAGTAAATTAGGTACAGATACAAGATTTTATTTAATAGGTGAAAGTGGTGATTCTATTTGGTTAAACGCTATTTATAATACTTCTCAGGCAGGTTCTGAGTCAACCTATAAGGTAACTTTGGTTCCTTGTGAAAAAATAAAATAATTTATTCATCTTATCAAACCTCTCTAATATTGCTATAATTAAAGTGTGTTAGAGGTTAATAATTTAAGAGTTTCTTTTAAAATAGAGGCAAAAGATATTGCCGTTTTAAAAAACCTTTCTTACGAGTTAGAAGAGGGCGATGTTTTGGCGCTTGTAGGGGAATCGGGCAGCGGCAAATCTGTCCACGCGCTTGCTATTTGCTCTTTGCTTGCGGATAATGCCAAAGTGGAAGGCTCCGTTAAACTTGAAGGTAAAGAATTATTAAAACTATCTCCCAAAGAAATGCGCAAAGTTCTTGGCAGAAAAATTGCTATGGTCTTCCAAGACCCTATGAGTTCTTTAAACCCCGTTTTAACTATTCAAAGCCATTTTGTGGAAACTCTTAAAACCCATTTTAAAATCACCAAAAAAACCGCTTTACAAAGAGCAAAAGAAGCCCTTAAATCAGTAGAAATTGACGAAAGTTGCTTAAAAAAATATCCGCACCAACTTTCCGGCGGTATGCGCCAGCGTGTTATGATAGCGCTTGCCCTTTGCCTAAAACCACAAATTTTAATTGCCGACGAGCCGACAACCGCCCTTGATGTGAGCGTGCAAAAACAAATTTTAGATTTAATAAAAAACTTACAAAAGGAAACAAACACCGCTGTTCTTTTTATTACCCATAATTTGGCAATAGTTCAAGATTTGGCAAAACGCGTTTTGGTGCTTTATGCAGGTGAAAAAATGGAAGAAGCACCAAAAGAAGAATTTTTTAAAAATCCAAAACACCCTTATAGCAGGGCTCTTTTAAATTGTTTAATTTCTATTGATAAAAAACCTAAAAAATTAAACGCTATTGAAGGCAACCCGCCACAAAGCGGGCAAGTGTTTAGCGGTTGCCCTTTTGAGCCGCGCTGCCCAAACAAAAAAGCAATTTGCGCTACTAAAAAACCTGTTTTAAAAGAAGTTTCCAAAAAACATTTTGTTGCCTGCCATCTTTACAAGGAGGCAGAAAAATGAAGGAACTTGTCCGTATAGAAAATCTTTGTAAAATCTATAAACCGGCTTCTTTATTCGGCGGGGAAAATAAGGAAGTTTTAAAAAATATAAATTTAACTATTTATGAGGGGCAAAACCTTGGTTTGCTTGGCCCAAGCGGTTGCGGAAAGACTACTCTTGCCAAAATTATTTTAGGGCTTGAAAAAGAAACAAGCGGTAAAATTTTTATTTTGGGTAAAGATATTTCCACCTTAAACAAAAGAGATTTTAAAAAAGTGCGCTCTCAAGTGCAAGTTGTTTTCCAAGACCCTTATAGTTCGCTTGACCCAAGAATGACAATAGAGCAAAGTTTAAAAGAACCTTTTATTATTCACGATATAAAAGTGCAGGAAAAAGATTTAAAAAAACTTGTCAGCTCGGTCGGCATAAGTTATAACGATATTAAAAAATACCCACACGAGTTTTCAGGCGGACAAAGACAAAGAATTTGTATTGCCCGCGCCCTTGCCTTAAAACCAAAACTAATTGTGCTAGACGAGCCTGTTTCTTCTTTAGATGTTTCCGTTCAGGCGCAGATTTTAAATTTACTTTTAGAAGTTAAAAAAGAATATAATTTAACCCTTTTGCTTATTTCGCACGATTTTGCCGTATGTAATTTTATTTGCGATAATATTGCTATAATGTCTAAAGGGAGTATTGAAGAATTTGGTGAAGTCAGTAAAATCTTAAAAAATCCACAAGGGGAGCAAACAAAAAAATTACTTGCTTGTTTGCCTAGATTACAAAAGGAGAAAGTATGAAAGTAAATCATCAAAGAATGTTAAAAAATTTTTTGGAAATAACAAAAATTTATGCACCTTCAGGCGAAGAAAAGGGCATGCTTGATTATGCCAAAAAAGAATTAACAAAACTTGGCTGCAAAGTTTATATTGATAAAGCAGGCAAAACTTTTGGCTCTACGGCACAAGGCAATTTAACGGCAAATTTTAAAGGAAATATTAAATCTGCTCCGTTTATTTTAGGCGGGCATTTAGATACGGTTAGACCTTGTAAAAATATAAAACCTATTATTAAAAACGGCAAGGTTATTACAGACGGAAAAACAATTTTAGGTGCTGATGATAGAGCAGGCCTTGCCATTATTTTTGAAATTATAAGAACACTTAAAGAAAATAAAGTTAAACATCCGCCGGTAGATATTATTTTGACTCTTTGCGAAGAAGGGGGGATGTTTGGCTCAAAAGCCCTTGATACAAAGATAATTAAAGGCAAAGAAGGTATGCTTCTTGATAGCGAAAGTAATGAAGAACTTGTTGTAAACGCACCGAAAGCAGTTTTGTTTTACGCTACAATTAAGGGGGTGGCTTCCCACGCGGGGGTGGCACCGGAAAAGGGTATAAATGCAATGCAAGTGGCTTCAAAAGCAATTTCTATGATGCGTCTTGGCCGTATTGACCCGATGACAATTTCTAATATTGGTATTGTTAACGGCGGGCAAAGCACCAATGTTGTTATGCCGGAATTAACTATTCAAGGCGAAGCCAGAAGCCGCATTAAAGGCCACCTTGAAAAAGAACTTAAACATATTGAAGATTGCTTTAAAAAAGCAGCAAAAATGTTTGTTAAAAAAGTTGACGGCAAAACAATTAAGCCGGAAATTATTTGGAAAACCGAATTAAAATATCCGCTTTTAAATATTGAGCCAAAATCTGCCTTAATCAGTCATATTAAAAAATGTGGCAAAAAATTTGGCCTTAATATTCAAACTGCCAGTAGCGGTGGCGGTTTTGATGCCAATGTTTTAGCCGGCAAGGGCCTTTCTATGCCGATTATCGGCGTTGGCTATGCTGATGAACATACAACAAAGGAATCTTTAGATATTGAAACATTCTTTCAAACAGCTGACCTTGTTTTAGATATCGTTTTAAACTATAAAAAATAACAAAAATTCTATAAAAAAACTATGGGACTTTAGGCCTAGAAAAAGGTGGGTCTAAAGTCTCTTGTTATTTCAGACGAAAAACCCTATCATATAAGTATGGGGAAACTCTTATTAAAAATATCTAAAAAAATAACAGCACTTGGGCTTGTGCTGATATTATTATTTAATATTAGTAGCGAGGCCTT
Organism: Elusimicrobiaceae bacterium; assembly: GCA_017534965.1. Taxonomy (GTDB): domain Bacteria; phylum Elusimicrobiota; class Elusimicrobia; order Elusimicrobiales; family Elusimicrobiaceae; genus Proelusimicrobium. The sequence goes on from JAFXVA010000015.1 coordinate 37,265, forward strand.
TGCCGCTTTAACTCTGCCCCAAAATGAAGAGCTAGCCCAAGAAATAAAATCTGTCTTACAGGAAACTTTTGCCGCGCAAGAAACAAGTAATTATAAAGAGTGCGTAAACAATAATTCTGTATCCGCTTGTCAAAATTATCTAAGAGATCTTAAAGCCCAATTTTCCAAAAGTGTAACTAATGCACAAAAGAATAATACAACTATTGAAAGTAAAAAAAGTTATAAAGAATACGAAAAAGAATATAAACAGGCAATAGAAAAAGAATATCAAAGAGCTACTGAAGAAATAGAAAAAGAAATAAGACAGGCCTTGTGGTATAGCGATTTAAGCTTTGATACTGCCAATCATTTAAACTATCTTGAAAAGCAAAGCAAAGAAGAGTTAAAAGCTTGGAAAGAAACAGAAGAAAAGAATATAAAATCCAGCTATGTTAAATATGAAAAAGATTATCAAACTTGGCAAGCAAAAGAAGCTAAACTGCAAGAAGAGGCCGGTAAAAAATATTTAAAAGCAGAAGCAAAAAAAATAATAGCCGCCTATGAAGCAACTGATAATGTAAAAGTTAAAAGATTTGCCAGAGAATTATTAGTAGTTTTATTAAACAGCGAAGAAAAACCCGGCGAAATAATAGAAGAGCGTGCCAAAGTAGAACAAATACTACTTGCTGCTTTAGAAAATAGACCTTGTGCTACTACAATGGGCGGTAAAACCCTTACAAAAGAGGGGGCAGATAAATATATCGGCTATGATAAACCGGGAGTCTATCCGAGTTTGACTAGAGAAGATTGGAACATAATAGAAGCCGGCTATAAAGATGTTGAGGCCTGCCAAAATGCTTTTATTGCTCTTGAAGGTTTAGGATATTTACAGGGCACCTCTCAGGCCGTATCAAAAGTAGAAAAATTTATAGAAGAAAATAGCAAAGATATTGCCGCAGGGGATAGTTTAATAAACGGCAGCGCAGTTTTGCTTAAATGGAAATCCTATCAAACTCTAAAAAAATATATAGCAAAACAATTTAGCCAAGAAAAAAATAATGAAGGAAAGGGCGTTGGCGGCTTTGGCGGTATATCCGAAAAAGTGGCCTATAATGGCAATTATCTTGGTAATGTTTCTATTTGGACCCAAAGAGAAGATGGCAGTAATGCTTGGGAAGATTTGGCAGATTTACTTGCTAGCGAAGGTAGCGCGCAAAGTAAAGAAATTTTAAAGAGTGCTGTAAGCAGTTGTAAAGTAGTAAAAGAAGTTTTAGGCAAAGATAAGCTGGAATGCCAAACGATAATGCCGTTTTTATATGGGGCTTTATTACATGCTCCAAAAGTAATGAATGAGGCAAAACCTTATCAGGAACCTATACCCCAATATAAAGAATATCTAGACGCGCAAGGCAAAGCAAGACAAGTAACCCAATCAGAAATAGACGGGATAAAACGTCGTAATGCTTATATAGAGAAAACCTTTAATGAAAAAATAAAAAGTTATGGGGCAAATATATCAAGTGGGCTGGCAGGCTTTTTATATAATTTAAAATTCAATGATATGCCTGTAGATAAAAAGATGGCACTTGATAATAAACTTGCTAAAGTTTATAGCAATATTGCGCCATATACTAAAGGCAGTGCAAGATACACCAAGTTAAAAACAAACAGAGCCGTTGTTTCAATTTTTAAATATGTAGGTATAGCAATAGATGTCGTTCTTACCTTTACATTGGTGGGAGATATTGCCAAAGGGGCACTAGGAGCAAGTGCGCTGGTTCGTGCAAAGAATTTATTGAAAGGGAAAAATGCTTTAAGTATAGCCCAAAGAGCAAATATCTTGCGCCAAGTGGCCTTTATAAGGGAAGGTTTTAAATTAAGAAGATTCGGGCGTAATTTTACCGCAGGTATAGTAAATAGTGCTAATATCGGCAGAAAAATCAATGCAAGTGCGTATTTAGCCCAAAAGAACGGGATGAATCCGATAAACTATATGCTACACAATATAGCATATCAGCGTGGTAAAAATATTGTTCTTAGAAATAATATTTTAAGAGTGGAAGGAAGCAGAAATTTCTTTAACAGCAACCATTATATACCCGAAGTTCACGGCGATATCTTTAGAATAACCAGAGATGTTAAAAGAGCAAGTAAGATAGGGGTAAAAGAACTTGGAGAAGGCGGGCAAGTTTTAAGTTATATAGATAAAGCAAAAATAAATATTTTTAGAGATTATACAAGAGATTATATAAAAGGGCAGGAAGCAGTATTAGGCAGTGCTCAAGCAAGCAAAGCGGAAGTAATGAGCGGGCAAACAAAGTTACTGTCAAGAGAATATTTATATAGCAGAAAATATAAAGATATTTTACCCTTTGCCCAAGACGGACAATTTAGCGGAACTTTTAAGGCCGGAGATAAAATCTATGAAGGGTTAAGAAAAGAAGGGCTTTATGTTATAAATAAAGAAACAGGGGAAGTATATAACGATTTTAGATTTAATTTTGATGGTTATTTAAATAAACATAATTTGCTTATCGGCAGAGAACTTGGCATAAGAAAGCCAAAAAATCTTGTCTTAAGCAAAGTAATAAATTCGGGAGAAAAAGCTAATTTTGCGCAAAATATTAGTTTGATTAAAGAGCCAAGTTCTTTAATAGTTCCTTCTTTTGTTAATAATAATACGACGCTTGCTTTAACTGTGGGAACACCTTTTATCCCGAGTATTTCCACTTTATTAAGCCCTTTTTATGCCTTGAATATTAAAAATAATTTTTCCTGGTTAAATACAAAAATATTAGGTAAAGATGCTTTGACGGAATATGTGGGGGAAACTTTTAAAGCTGAATCTTTAAAACCTATTCCTACGCAAGATAATGCTCCCAATCACGTTTTGATAGAGACTTTAAATGATATGCTTGATCGTCTTAATGATTTTGCCACGGGTAAAGAATTAACAGCTAAAAAACTTGCTTTCTACGATAAATTAAGTAAAGAAATTTATGCCTTATCTGAAACCTCTGAAAAAGTCACTTGGGAAAAACTAAATAAAGTTTCCGAAAAAATTGATATTTTGAGTTCAGAAAAACCGCTATTTGTTTTTTATGGTTATAATCTTGATAATATTCTTAGACCGCAAACTCTACCGGAAGAAGAATTTTTTGTATTTGATTTAACTGAATCTTTAGACTATAAAAAAGATTTTGCAGAAAAAATAAATTTATTATCTTCAATATTTGATGAATACACGATATATACTATAATTCATGGCTCCAAAAATGGATATTTGGCTTTGAATAAAGATAAACAAATATATATTGATGATATAGCCGATCTAATAGATAAAGCTAAAGGCAATTCTATAGTTAATTGGGTTTCCGGCTCTTGTCATAGTGGAGCAGGGGTTACCAGAAAGATAATTAAATCAGGGTTAAATATTCTTTTGCTTAGCGGGGTTAATGATACTTGTTTCAATAGTGATGCAAAATACGTTAGAATAAATGATTTGATTTCTTCTTATTATGATGCGGTTAGAGATAATCGCTATGGCTCTATTTTAATCTATGACGGAAAAGTTTTTAATAGTATAAAAGATGCGAAAAAGGTTGCTTTAAAAGAAGAATCTTTACCTGAGAAATTAAATTATCTAGATGACATATTCTTTAGCAGAAAACCCTTAGGAATAAATCTCTTTAATTTCTTAAAGACTTTTCCTAAATGGGAAATAAAAGGCGATTTTATACCTACAATAAACTTTGAGAATTCACCTGCTTTCCCATTTGTTTTGGCTTCCAATAATGTTTTTACTTATATTGCCCCCGATTCTGATAAAGGGGGAGCTTTTGCTTATATGTTAGACGGAGATGTCTTTAATTCCGGAAAACAAATTAAGTTAAAATATACCATATCTGAAGAAGGCAATGAAACAAATAATATAATTGCGAGAATAACAAGAGAATTTTTGGAGAAAAATTTTCCTAAATGGAAATACGAGCCAAACTCTCCTGTAAATTCTTTTCTTTCTCCTGTGAAATTAAAGGAAGTTTATGTATCTGAGCCACTTAACAACTCCGCAGGCACTCTAAGAATAAACGGGAATATATTGCCTCAGCTTGATATAGATTATGGTTTTGAAGGTAAATATTTAAAACCAATCCCGACTGAAAATATCGCCCCTAATAAAGTTTATGATATAGTAATTCTTAACGATATGTTAAAGGCGTTAAATGAAATTTCCGCTGGTAAAAAATTATCTGCTAAAAAACTTAATTTTTATAATAATTTGAGTAAAGAAATTTATGCTTTAGCTAACAATCCTGATAGATTAAGTATGAGTGAAACGGCGGAGCTTTATCAGAAAGTTGATATGTTAAAGGCAGAAAAACCCTTATTTGTTTTCCACGGATATGATTTTGATTATGACGATGTTTTAATACCTGAAAATGTTAATCCTAAAGAAATGTTTGTTTTTGATTTGACCAAGACATTTGATTATAATAAATATCTTGGTGAAAAAATAAAGTTAATATCTTCTGTATTTGATGAATACACGATTTATACTTTAATACACGGCTCCCAAAAAGGTTATTTGCGTTTAAATACAGATAAAAAGGCAACAATTGCCGGCTTTGCCGATATTATAGATAGAAACAAAGGCAATTCGGTAGTTAATTGGGTTTCCGGCTCTTGTTATAGCGGTGCGGAGATGACACCTAGTATTGTAAAACCAGGACTAAATATTCTTTTAATCAGCGGGGCTAATGATGTTTGCTTTGATAGTGATATAGAATTTGTAAGAGTTAATGATTTGATTTCCACCTATTATGATGTTGTTGATGCAAAAAGATATGGCTCCGTTTTGATATATGATGGACAGATATTTAATAGTATAAAGGATGCTAAGAAAAAAGCTATCGGAGAAGAAACTGATGAGCTAAATGCTTTAAATGAAATATTTTTTAACAGAAACAAACTCGGAGAGAGTATTTTTTACCTTTTAAAACATTTTCCTAAATGGCATATGTCCAAATTCTCCTTACAGAAATTAAAAAGCATTGAAGGTATTCCTTTTGTTTTTAATCCCAAAAGCAATATTTTTAATTTCCGCACTTATATCACACCGCCTAATATGGAAGATGGTCATTGGATTTATGAAATTGAAAAGCATAATGATTATGGTCAAATCATATCTAATAAACAATATTCTTTAATTGAAACAGGCAGTAAAACCCACAATCTTTTACGGGATATTACCAAAGAAACTTTAGAAAAAAGATTTCCTAAATGGAAATATGCACCCTTATCATCTTTAAATACTAAATTGCCGATAAAACTTAAAGATTCTCCTTTAGAAACAAATATAGAACCTTTTGAGGAAGAATATAATATGGCTTTACAAAAGGCCTTAGAAAACTCAAATAAGATTGGTTGGTCCCCTGATAAAATAAGAGAATTGTTTGAAGTCCAAAAAGATAGCATAAAGACAACAATAGAAGTAATTGGCTTAAATGCTTTATTGTATTCGTATCAGGGAAAAATACCTGAAATACTTAATGTTATTCTTCTTTCAAATTTGGTTAAATTTAGATTTTCTCCAAATTCTTATGAACTTTTACTTCAGAAAATTAATCCAAAACAAAGTCAAAAATATAAAGAACTTACCGAAGAAATGAATCGGCTTAGAGAAAAAGCAAAAAATGATCCTTCCTTTAGAGAAGAAAGAGACAGAATAACTTCTTTACAAAGAAAAACGGCTAAAGGAGAAGAATTATTAGTTCAAGATGCTTTGGAAAAATTTAAATTAATCGCGGGTATTGCAAAAAATGATACCAAAGTGGCAGAAGGTTTAGTTGAATATATTAAGCCAAAAACAGAAAGCTATGAGAATATTTGGAAGATAAAAACTAAAAATGCAATTTTTAAACAAATGAAAGTTTCTTTGTCGGATGATCTGCTTGTAAAATTAAATATGGATGATTATTCTAATTTTTCGTCTTTATTACTTACTAAAAAAGAAACCCAAGAAAATTTAAGAGAAATATTTAATTTGATTAATATAAATAAAAATAAAGAGGTGTCCGCTATTTTAGAAAATTTATCCTGGAATAGAAAAACAAGAAAAATGTTTACTGATTTAGGGATAAATTGGAATGCTTGGACAAAAGCTGATCCTAATAATTATGTCCAAGAAACAATAAGAATAGATATTCTCCAAGAGAAAAAAGAATTTATTGAAGAAGTTAATAAATATGCAACAATGTTGTTAGAAGATTATGAAGAAGTAAAATTTAAAGCAATAGGCAGTAAAATCAAAATAGAAGACGGCGCCCTTCTTTTTGAAGGCCAAAAGGTGGAAACTTTTCCGCAAGCTGTAAAAGTTGTTTCTGCTTTAAGAAAAATTATAGTTTCTTCCGAAAATCAAAAACAATATGCCTCTACGCTTGTTTCTGAATTTATAGAAACCTTGCCCCATATGGCAGATGTTTTATCTACTATTGCAAAAGAAAATCAAATTATAAAAATTCGTCTGGCGGATACTAATAATATCGGCAATATGCTTGCTTTAGGCGGAAAATCGGCCTGTTGTAGAGCACTAGGGAGTATTCATGAAGAAGCCGCGATATCTTTAATTACAAATAAAATGTCAACGGCTTTTGAAATATTGGCCGATGATAAAATTGTTGGTAGTGTAATGGTATATTTGACAGCTGTTAATGGTGACCTCGCTTTAGTTCTTGGCACTTTAGAAACAAGGTCTGTATATTCTAAAAACGAAGCTATCAGTAAAGCTGTAGTAAATTTTGCAAGGAAATTTGCTGTTTCTATAGACAAACCTAATATCCCTATTTATATGGCTACTACAGGACAGGAGAAAACGATGCAGTTTTTTGCCAATCCTCAAGATATGCCGCCTGCTACAGCACAATTTTTTAATAATGCAGATGATTCTAACGCCTATAACATAAAACCTTTAGGTAAAATAGGCAAATATCCTATCTATTTAAGTTATAGTCTTGCTTCTAAGACAAAATGGGATAATTTGAATACAAATAATTATTTATATCATTTGAATTATCCGTTTGAAGAAAGAGAAAACGTAAAATCAATTTTATATAATAGGCCTCTTTCTTTTATTACAGGATATTTTAAATCTTTATTTGTGCCGTCTTTAGGTGTAGTTTCCGCTCCTTTGGCTTTTATCATGACTGAGATGAAAAAATTTAAAGCCACCCCTAAATTATGGGCTACAAAAACAGCTGAAATGTATTTAAGAGAGCATGCTTTTTCCCAAACAGATATAGCTTATGTTATTAAGAATTGTTATGTGAATGGGAAGTTTAATTCTAATTTCTTTGATCTTTTTGTTAAAGGATATGAGATAAAAAAAGATGTTAATTTTGCTATGGTAGCTTTTAATTCTTCTGTAGTAGGGGAGGGGGTTTTTGACTATCAAAGATATGCAACAATTTATAGTATTGCAAAAAGAGTGCCACAAATGACTTATGAAGAAATTTCCAGTTATGCTTTAGCTTCTCAAAAAGAACTTGAAGCTTTGTTCTATGTGGCAGATAATTTCCCAACAATAATACCTTTTGAAATTATGAATCTTGCAAGCAATAGAGTTACTTTTAAACCGGGGACTTTAAACTTTAATAATTATGAAAAAATTATTGGTTTATTAAAGAAAGGTTTCTCATTTGATACTGTAAAGAAGATTTATACGAGTTGTTTAGATTCAAACAATACTTGGGATGAAGCAATGTTTACCAAAATTGATAATGTTGCCAAGGCCGCTATTAAAAGAAAAGATATCTTTTTATCTGCCAAAAATAAGCAATTTACTGATAAAGATGTTAAAGAGTTTATTTATGGCTTATCTTCAGAAATAAAGGCAGCTTTTGATGTCTGCGACGAATCAACTTTAATTGCGGCCATGGGTTATAAAATGGTTAAATTTGAAAATTTTGTTAAAGCGGCCGCTCGGTTAAGATTTAATCTTGATTTTGCAAAATCAAAAGAGCAATTTTTAGAAATTTTTTACCCCGGTAAAACTGCAAAAGTTAGAAGATTAGAAAATAAAATTATAAAACTTAAAAGCAAATTCTCTGATACACCGAAAAGTGAATTACAAGATTTAAAAAATGAAATTAACACTTTTACAAAGCAATTAAGAACTTTGCTTGAACAAGAGAAGACCTTTTCTCCTCAAGAAAAAATTGAAATGATTAATATTATGAGTAATTTTAATGAAGCTAAAGAGTTAAAAGATTTGCTTAAAACGGCTAAACAAGTAAAAACAAAGGGTATGGAAGTTTGGAATAAAAAAATATTTGAATTGCTTTCTTCGTATTTAGGTAAAACTTATAATATAAAAGTAGAGGATAAATTACACCTTCTTACAAGCCCATACTTAATGAGAGTCTTTAAATCTGTTATAGGCGAAGATTTTAATACGAAATTCCAAGAGCTTTTGGTGCTTTTATCGCGGGAAGATTTTGGCAAATCTTTAGATAAACTACATCATAATATTGCAACTAAAAAAGATTTTGAATCTTTGGGGCTTAATTATGAAAAATATACAAATCCTAATACTGCTTTATCCAGAAGTTTCTACGACGGCAATAATTTGGTGGAAATAAAACCGGTTAATATGAGAGATGTTTCAAAAAGTTTATTTTTGGGTAATGAGTTCAGTTCTTGTACTGCTATGGGGAGTTTTTACGATCATTATGCGATACCTTATATTATGAATACATTTGTCGGGGCGATAGAAGTTGTTGTAAATGGCAAACCTGTTGGAAACACTATGATTTACCCTATAATTAATGAAAACTTTATTTTTGATGCTGAAAATAATTATACAGGCCAATTTAATAATGAAATTGCTCTTTTGATAGATGACTTGAAAATTGTTGCCCCTTATAATAAGGGAAAATATTTGCAGGAAGTTGCCCGCTTGGCCGAAGATATTGCAAAAGATATTGGCATTAAAGAGGGCAAAGTATATATTTCCGATTCCAATATTATTGGTTATGATAAACTAGATATGGGGTCAACAGCAAAATTTTATTTAATTGGTAAAAATTTAGATCCTATTTGGTTAAATGCCACTTATACCGATGCAAAAGCCGGTTTTACGGAATATGTCGGAACATTTGTTTCCTCAGATAAAATTAAATAAAAAAACGCCTAATTTCTTAGGCGTTTTTTAAATTCTGTTTGGAAAGAATTAACCTTCAAAAGCTTCAAGTAAAATTTCTTTTATTTGTTCTTTTGTAGGTCTTATTGCAGCGTGGGTGCTTTGTTCTTCGGTTAAATCAAGGCACAAATCTTCTAAATGTTCATTAAAATCTTTAGAAGATAGACCACATTCCTTTAAATTTTTGGCTATTCCTACAGATTTTTTTAATTCGTCTATAGATAAAAGAAGTTGTTTTATTTTTTCTTCATTAGGCAAAGTTGCTTTATCTTTAAAGGCATAATCAAAGATATAGCAGGCCTTTCTATAAACCTTTTCATCCTTAAGATTAAATTTAACAACCGGTTTTAAAAGTTGTGCGCAAGCAATACCTATAGGCAATTTAAAAGCATTATTTAAGCGCCAGGCCAAATCATAAGTTAAACCGAGCGAAGAGTTTGATAATGCCATACCGGATAAAGTTGCGCTATAGTGCATTTTTTCACGGGCAACAACATGATTGGCATCTTGATAAGATAGGTGTAAATATTTAAAAATTAAACGGACTGCTTCAATTGCAAAACCATTACTAAACTGGCTTGCTTTAGGTGATAAAAAGGCCGCAAGGGCATTTGCAAGAGCATTAAATCCGCCTTGGGCAACTAAAGCAGGGGGGAGAGAGTAAGTCCACTCCGGATCAATAATTACCATATCGGGCATAAAAGCATGATGGCAAAGAGTAATTTTTTTATTTTCGGCTGTCTTTACAACAATATTATCTGTTGCTTCGCAACCGGTGCCGGAAGTTGTGGGCATGGCAATTAAATAGACTTTTTTCTTATATTCTGTATTTTTATCAAGTTTTGCTAAATTGGCTTTTGGGTTAGCGTAAAGAAAAGCTAGAGCTTTTGCGCTATCTATAACAGTGCCACCGCCAAAAGCAAGAATAATCTGAGGTGTAAAGCTCTGTGCCATACCTAACATAATTTCTAAACTTTCTAAAGAAGGTTCTTCTTTTATTGCCCCATAGACTTTTACATTAAGTCCAATATCTTCAAGTGCTTCTTGCACTTCTAAACTATAACCAAGATTTTCAATAGTTTTGTCGGTTAATATCAAAGCTGATTTATATTCTTTTAAATCAGTTATAGCAACTTCAAAAGCCCCGCGTTTAAAATAAATCTTGGGAGCCAAACGATAGGAAAAAATTTCATTATTTGTATTCATATATATTAAATTTTATATTATAAAGTTTTTTTACGCAAGATTTTAGTATAATTAGTTTATATGAAGTTAGATATTTTGCGGGTAAAAAAACTTACTTTTAAAGATACATTCATTTATATGAAAGAAGTATTCCTTAACAATTTTGTTAATTTTTCTAAAATGTTAGGAATATGGATAGCATTTTGTATTTTTTTATTTATTGTTGTAGAGTTTTTGCCCGATTTTGCCGTCGCAATTTTATCTGTTTTTGCATATATCATTTTTTACTTATTTTATTTGGCTTTTATTGCTCAAAGCCGCGCTACAATTGATACAAAAAGAATAGGGGTAATGGCTTCCTTAAAAGAAGTCTATGAAGATTTTATGACAAGAAAAGCTTTTGATTTATTAGAAATTATTCCTATTGCCCTAGTTCTTTTTTTAATAATATTCTTTCCTTCAAGTATATTTGCTATACCCATAGCTTTTATTATGGCTTTGGCAACTATAATTTTTCTTTGTTATACCGTGCTTGCCCAACCGGTTATGGTTATTAAAAAAACTCCAATGTTCACAGCAATAAAAAAGAGTATTAATTTGATAACAGGATATTTTACTTTTGTTTTTGGTTTAATGATGGCTTTTATTTTATGTTCTTTAATAATATATTTACTTTTTAGCTATATAAAGGTATCTGCTTTTGCTCATCATGTTTTAACTTCTTCTGTGATTGGGGTGGAAATAATGTTTTTTGCTATTATGTTAGCAGTTATTTATACTAATTTAGAGGTTGCTTGGTCCACAGGTTTTAAAACCTATGAACAAGGCAGTGTGCTATCTAACGAATTAGAAGAAACTAATCATGAGTTTACAGAGTATTTTAATAAAATTCCCGAAGTTGAAATA
>JAFXVA010000016.1 GCA_017534965.1 Elusimicrobiaceae bacterium
TGGGTAAAATGTTAATCGGTATAGAAGTAATAAATAAAGATGAAGAAAACTCCCTAACTTTAAAACAAAGTATTCTTAGAAGTATTGGCTATGCCCTAGATTTAATAACTTTGCTTGGCGGTTTATTGCTTGGTTTATTTAATAGAAAACGCAGAACTTTACACGATTTTATGGGGTCTAGTGTAGTTATCAGCACCCGCAAAAAAAGCCAGGCCGAAGAAATTGCCCTAACAATTATCGGAACAATTTTTATTGTCGCTTTTATTTTATTTGCTTATTACATTTTCTTTAAAGCACCCTCACCTTTTGACGAAAAGAAACTTGCCCAAGCAAGAAAACAGCTTGATAATCTTGCCTATCTTGAAGAAGTTCACAAAGAAAACTTCGGTTATTATACAGACGATTTAAGACGTCTTTCCTTAATCAGTGGCGATGGTGTGCAATTAAACCGCGATTTACAAAAAGCTTTCAAAAGAAGAGGTTTTAAAATCGGTTTAAGCAAAGATAAAAACTCCTACAGAATTGAAGGTTACGCCAAAGATGGCAAAGAAACTTTAGTCTTTAAAGAAAAACTATGAAACGCCTAGAACAAGAATATAAATGGCAAGTGCCCTGCAAAGCATTTTTTAAAGTTTTCAGAAAGGCATTTAGCCAGGGGACAGATGTGTCAAATATCGTGCGTTATTCTATAACGGATAGGTATTTTGACGATAATTCCTTTGCTTTAAGCCGCGCAAAAAGCGCCTTACGTTTGCGCAAATCAAACAAACAATATGAACTTACTTTAAAGACAAACGGCAAAAATAAAAACGGACTTGCCTCAAGAAGTGAACTTACTTTAAAAATTAAGGCCAAAACAGCACAAGGGGCCTTAAAAGAATTTAAAACTCTTGCTACTGAAAATATTAAAGGAATAAAAGATTTACACTCTCTTTTTATAATAAAAAATAAAAGGCAGGCATGCGATATAAAAACAAAAACTTTCAGCGCACAAGCCGTTTTTGATGATTGTAATATTTGCACTACCAAAAAAACTATAAAACTTTATGAAATTGAACTTGAGTTTTTTGAGGGTTCTTTTAATGATTTCAAAAAATTCTGCCAAAAAGTTTCTTTAGAAACGAAAGTTGAGCCTTGCGGTATTTCAAAAGTGGCAACGGCAGTAGCAAACTTATGATAAGTATTATTTATGCCTTAATTTTAGGTTTTCTTGTGCCTGGCTCGGCCCAGATTTTTAACGGACAATATTTAAAAGGGGGGCTTTTTGTAGCATTTTTCTTGCTTGGCAAAAGCGCAATTTTACCCTTACTTATCAGAGCAATCAAGTTTAAAGAAAAACAAAAACTTTTAAAATTTATTTACGATTTTAATATTGTTTATGTCGCTTTTATTATTGTAGCGATTATTGACGGCTTTGTAGGGGCTTTTAAAACGGATCATAGTTTAAAAATAACCTTAATTTCACTTGTGCTTGTTTTTTGCGTAATAACGGCTTCAAAACAATTAAAAAACAAATTTATTGTGTTTGCTTTAAGCGGCAGGGATGATATTTTTGATTATCTTTACCCACCCATAAAAAAACAGGAGAATTTATGAAGAAACTTTTATTTTTTATCAGTATTTTATTTTTAACTTTCGGCGGTTTTGCGCAAGCAAATAAAAGCGCGCAAGATTATATAAACAGCGCAACTTTAAATATACGCAAACAAAACTATCAGGCCGCCCTTCAAGATTTAGATAAAGTTATTGAAATAGACCCTACCAATTCCTATGCTTACTATCAGCAAGGTTTTATTTATGACGAACTTGAACAATATAAATCTGCCTTAGAAAAATTTAATAAAGTTGTTGAACTTACCCCAGATGACCCAACGGCCTATTTTAACCGCGGTGTAATAGAAGACAAATTAAATATGTATCAAGAATCAGCCGAAGATTTTACTAAAGGAATTGAATTAGACCCCTATGATGCCAAGGCCTATATGTATCTTAGCAATGTTCAGTTCCACCTAAACCAAAAACAAGAGGTAATAGATAATCTTAACAAAGCAATGAGACTTGACCCTAAAAATGCTGATATTTATTATTATCGTGGGGTAGCCTATGGCGCTATTGGGGATTTAGATAATGCCATTTTAGACCTTACAGAAGCAATAAAACTTCAACCTAATAATGCTATAAATTATTTTGCCCGCGCTTTCGGTTATGCGGAAAATGGCAAATACGAACAAGCCATAGCAGATTATACAAAAGGCCTTAAAATTAACCCAAATGATGCTAATGCCTACGAAAGTCGTGGCTTAGCCAAACAAAAACTAGGCAGAGAAAAAGAAGCAAGAGAAGATTTTCAAAAGGCCTATTTTATAAGACAAGATGTTAATAAAGATTATTTGACAAGAAGTTCTTCCGGCAATACTACCCTTTATATTACCCTGGTATTAGCCGGTATTATAATTCTTATTATCGTAGTGCCTTTTGTTATAAAACGCCATTTATAAGGAGAAAATATTATGAAAAAACTTTTAATTTTTATCAGTATTTTATTTTTAACTCTCAGTGCTTTTGCTCAAGCAAATAAAACCGCCCAAGATTATGTAAAAAGCGGACAAGCAAAATTTAAAGCAAAAAAATATAAAGAGGCAATTTTAGATTATAATCAAGCAATTAAATTAAATCCTAATGATGCAAATATTTATTATCATCGTAGCGGAGCAGAAGGGTTTTCTCGCAATTATAAAGATGCTTTAAGAGATTTGAATAAAGCAATAGAACTTAATCCTACTGATGCTGAATACTATTTTGATCGTGGATATATAAATAGGTTTATGGGTAGGTATGATGATGCCATAGTAGATTTTAATAAATCTTTTGAAATCGGAACTGATCAGTATTTAAAAAAACGTAGTAAAGAGGAAATAGAAAAAACACAAAATATTAAATATTATAAAAAAGAAAAAAAAGAAAATGCAAAAGCTAATATATATATGAATTTTGTAATACTTTTTTGTCTTTTTATAGGTATTGTTATAATTATTATGTTTTTAAAATATGAATGGCTTTTTGAAAAATTAAAAAAAATAAAGATTTTTTTTAGCAAATAAAATAATTAAATTTTTGCTATAATTTAATTAACAATATTATCAAGGAGGGTATAAAATGGCTTATAAAGTTAATCCTGATGTTTGCGTAAACTGCGGTGCTTGCGAAAGTGCTTGCCCCGTTAGTGCAATTAGCGAAAAAGACGGAAAAAGAAACATTGATGCAACAAAATGCGTAGGTTGCGGTTCTTGCGCCGGCACCTGCCCTGTAAGTGCAATCAATCAAGACTAATTAGTTTTGAAAGAAATTATAAAACCCCTGTTCTTTTTAGAATAGGGGTTTTCTTTTTTATATATTTTTTCTACAAAAGCAATTTTTTGTGTTACTCTTATTTATCCAAGAAAGGTGGAAATTTCTTCTAGTTTTTTGCGATTGATTTTTGGGCGGGGGGTATTTTCCGCTTCCGAGTATCCAAGGGCAAGCAAATTGTGAACTTCCATAGTATCTTTTAGTTTTAAAAATTCCGCCGCTTTTTTGGAATCAAACCAACCCACCCAACAAGTGCCAAGGCCAAGTTCGGTGGCTTTTAAAACAAAATGCTCACCTGCTATGGCTTGATCCGTCATATAAAACGGTCTGCCTGTTATTCTTTGGCCGGCTTTAACAGCAGTGTTTGCACCCTTATCAACGGCAAGAGCCACCAAAACAGGCGCATTTTTAAAGAACTTACAAGGCCTGTAAAGTTTGGTAAAAACATTATCGGCAAAATTATTTTTAACATCGTTTTGTAAAATATAAAAATGTGTCGGTTGGCTATTACACGCACTTGGCGCAAGACGGGCTGCCTCAAGACAAGCAAGAATATCTTCTTTTTTTACTGCTTTACTTGCAAATTTTCTAACGGAATATCTGTTTTTTATAATTTCATCTAATTTCATATTTAAAAGCCCCTTTATCTAAATTTACTTTTAGTATAGCAAAAAATTTACAAAAAGAATAAATCCAAACAGAGCAAATGTTTTTATAAAGATTTTTTAGGAAAAAATTCAGACAAGCAAAGCAAATGTTTTTGCGAGGATTTTGGAGATAGTTTTAATTTTTTATAAATGAGGTATACCGCGAGGGGATGGCAATCCCGTGTATCCGAAATTTATAAAAAATTAAAAATAGCCCAAAAGCCGACGCAACAAAAAACGCCCTGTTTTTTAAACAGAGCGTTTTTTGTTGTTTCCAAAAACAAATTAATATCTACCGGCGGAGCCAAGCACCTTCTCATTTTTAGATTTATACATTTCAATAAGGTCTGCTCTGGCAGGACCGAGATATTTGCGCGGGTCAAATTCGGCCGGTTTTTCAGCAAAGACTTTGCGGATTGCTGCTGTCATAACCAAACGGCCGTCGGAGTCAACATTAATTTTGCAAACTGCGCTTTTGGCGGCTTTTCTTAATTGTTCTTCCGGCACGCCGACTGCGTTTTCAAGTTTACCGCCGTATTTGTTAATTGTAGCAACGGCTTTTTGGTCAACGCTGGAAGCCCCGTGTAAAACGATAGGGAAACCGGGGAGTCTTCTTTCAACTTCGGCTAAAATATCAAAGCGAAGGGGGGGAACACTTTCGCCGGGTTTAACTTTAAATTTATAAGCACCGTGGCTTGTTCCGATAGAAATTGCCAAAGAATCAACACCTGTTCTTTTTACAAAATCTTCCACTTGGGCAGGATCGGTATAAGTATGTTTTTCGGCGGAAACTTCATCTTCAATACCGGCTAAAACACCAAGTTCGCCTTCTACGGTTACATCAAATTTGTGGGCATAGTCAACAACTTTTTTTGTTAAAGCAATATTTTCTTCGTAAGGTAAGGCAGAGCCGTCAATCATTACGGAAGAAAAACCAGAATCAATACAATCTTTACAAAGTTCAAAGCTATCACCATGATCTAAGTGGAGTGCTACAGGCACAGGATCGCCTGCTTTTTTCATCATTTCAATAGCACCTCTACCCATCCATCTAAGCAAGGTAGCATCGGCATAATTTCTTGCCCCTTTGGAAACTTGTAAAATTACAGGTGAGCGGGATTCTCTGCAAGCGGTAATAATTGCTTGTAATTGTTCCATATTATTAAAATTGTATGCAGGAACTGCATAACCTTCTTCCATGGCTTTTTTAAACATTTCTCTTGTGTTTACAAAGCCGAGTTCTTTATAAGATACTGACATTTAAAAATCCTCCTATGAGTAATATCTAATATAGTTTTATTGTAGCACTTTTTTAAACACTTTGCGCAAATTCTCTTAAAGTGCTACAATATAAATATATTTTATTTAGGAGAAGACACATGTCCAAAAAACTTACCGCAATGGACGGCAACACAGCAGTATCCCATGTCGCCCATGCAACAAACGAAGTAATAGCAATTTATCCTATTACCCCATCCTCAACAATGGGCGAAATTTGCGACGCAAAATCCGCCAAAGGGGAAAAGAATATTTGGGGCAATGTCCCTGTAGTAAGCGAACTTCAATCTGAAGGCGGTGCCTCGGGTGCAGTGCACGGTGCCTTAGCAGCCGGTGCTTTAACAACAACTTTTACCGCTTCCCAAGGTTTACTTTTGATGATTCCAAATATGTTTAAAATCGCAGGCGAACTTACACCTACGGTTTTCCATGTTTCAGCAAGAGCTATTGCCACCCACGCTTTATCAATCTTCGGTGATCACAGCGATATTATGGCTGTGCGCCAAACCGGTTGGGCTATGCTTGGCAGCGCAAACGCACAAGAAGCAATGGACTTTGCTTTAATTGCTCAAGCAGCTACTTTAGAAGCAAGAGTTCCTTTCGTTCACTTCTTTGACGGCTTTAGAACATCCCACGAACTTAATATGGTTGATGTTTTACCTTATGAAGTTATGAAAGAAATGATTGATGATAATTTAGTTGCCAAACACCGCCAAAACGCCATGAACCCGGAAAACCCGACGGTTCGCGGAACAGCCCAAAATCCTGACGTATATTTCCAAGGCAGAGAAGCTGTTAATAAATATTATGAGGCAGCCCCTGCTATCGTTAAAAAATATATGGCTAAATTTGAAAAACTTACCGGCAGACATTATGATTTATTTGAATATGTCGGTGCAAAAGATGCCCAAAAAGTTATCGTTATTATGGCTTCCGGTGCTGATGTTGCACAAAACGCCGTTGAATATATGAAAGGCGAAAAAGTCGGTGTATTAAAAGTTAAACTCTTTAGACCTTTCAGCGCACAAGATTTCATTAATGCCTTCCCTGCCACAACCAAGAAAGTTGCCGTATTAGATAGAACAAAAGAACCCGGTTCACTAGGCGAACCTTTGTTCCAAGATGTTTGCGCAGCTTTCTTAACAAACGAAGCAAAAGCTAAATTTAAAACAACACCTTTAATTATCGGCGGTAGATATGGTATCGGCTCAAAAGAATTTACACCTGCTATGGTAAAAGCCGTTTTTGATAATTTAGATGCAAAACAACCTATCACAAGTTTCATTGTTGGTATTGAAGATGACTTGGGCGGCAAATCTTTAAAAACACCGACCAATTTTGATACCGATACAAACGATACCTATAATGCTATGTTCTATGGTTTAGGTTCTGATGGAACTGTCGGCGCAAACAAAAACACAATGAAAATCATCAGCGCCAAAACCGATAATTTGGCACAAGGTTATTTCGTTTACGACTCTAAAAAAGCAGGTTCAATGACAACCTCTCATATTAGATTCGGTAAAAAATATATCAGATCTCCTTATCTTATTGAAAAGGCCGATTTTATTGCTTGCCACTTATTCTCTTTCCTTGAAAGATATGATATTCTCGGTAAAGCAAAAGAAGGCGCAACCTTCCTTTTAAACGCACCTTATTCAAAAGATGAAGTTTGGGATAAATTACCTGCCGAAGTTCAAAAACAAATTATTGATAAAAAATTAAAATTCTATGCTATTGATGCTTCCCACATTGCTTTAAAGAGCGGTATGGGTTCCAGAACAAATACCATCATGCAAACAGCTTTCTTCGGTATTTCCGGCGTTATGGATAAAGATGCAGCTATTGATGCTATTAAAGAAGCAGCAAAGAAAACCTATATGAAAAAAGGCGAAGAAGTGGTAAAGAAAAACTATGCCGCTATTGACGCCGCTTTAGCAGGTTTAAACGAAATTAAATATCCAAACAAAGTTACCTCTACAACTCACGTTCAATCTCCTGTTCCCGCTGATGCCCCTGAGTTTGTTAAAGATGTTCTTGGTAAAATGATTTCTTATCAAGGTGATACATTGCCAACTTCAAAAATGCCGGTTGGCGGTGTCTTCCCTACAGGAACAACCAAATACGAAAAACGCAATATCGCAATTCAATGCCCGTCATGGGATCCTGAAACTTGTATTCAATGCGGTATCTGCTCACTTGTTTGCCCGCACGCTGCTATCCGTATTAAAGCTTATAATGAAAGCGAACTTAAAAACGCTCCTAAAACTTTCAAATCTGCCCCTGGTAAAGCAGATTTAGCAGGTCTTAGATTTACAACCCAAGTGGCAGTTGAAGACTGCACCGGTTGCGCTGCCTGCGTAATTAACTGCCCGGCCAAAAACAAAAACAACCCGGAAAAGAAAGCCATTAATATGGTTGAACAACTCCCGTTAAGAAAAGATGAAAGAGATAATTTCAATTTCTTCCTTAACATTAAACAGGCAGATGTTAAAACCAAAAAAGAAAGCGTTAAAGGTTCTCAATTACAAACACCTTTGTTTGAGTTCTCCGGCGCTTGTGCAGGTTGCGGTGAAACACCTTATGTAAAACTCTTAACCCAATTACACGGCGATCACTTAGCAATTGCAAACGCAACAGGTTGTTCTTCAATTTACGGCGGCAACTTACCGACAACTCCTTATACAAAGAGAGAAGACGGCAAAGGTCCCGCATGGGCTAACTCCTTATTTGAAGATAACGCAGAATTCGGTCTTGGTATCAGACTTGCCTACGACCAACTTTACAGCGACGCAGTAGCCCAGTTAAACACAATTAAAGCAACCTTAAACAATGATACTTTGGTAAACGAAATCTTAAACGCTTCCCAAAAAACCACAGCCGAAATTGATGCCCAAAGAGCAAGAGTCGCAAAACTTAAATCTTTAACCAAAGATGAAAGAATGCTTGCCTTGGCAGATTATTTAGTTAAAAAATCTGTTTGGATCTTGGGTGGCGACGGCTGGGCCTATGATATCGGTTACGGCGGTTTAGACCACGTTTTAGCAAGCGGTAAAAACATTAAGATTATGGTAATGGATACCGAAGTTTACTCCAATACCGGCGGTCAAATGTCTAAAGCAACACCTATGGGTGCCGTTGCCTTGTTTGCCGCAGCAGGTAAATCAATGCCTAAAAAAGACTTGGGTATGATTGCTATGACTTATGGCAATATCTATGTTGCACAAGTCTGCTTAGGTGCAAATATGAACCAAGCAGTCCAAGCACTCGCCGAAGCTGAGGCCTATGACGGCCCCGCCTTGGTTGTTTGCTACTCACACTGCATTGCACACGGTATTGATATGAGTAAAGGTCTTTTGGAAGCTAAAAAAGCAGTTCAAAGCGGCAGATGGATACTCTATCGCTACAACCCTGCTTTAAAAGCACAAGGCCTTAATCCTTTAAAGATTGACTCTGGTGAACCTGTTATTAGCCTTAAAGACTTTATGTCCGGTGAAAACCGCTTTAAAGCTTTAATGAAAAACAACCCAGAAAGAGCCGAGCAATTATTAAAAATTGCAGAAGCCGAATATGCTTATAAACGCAATCTTTATAAACAACTTGCTGCCTTACCCGGCACCAAAGTTGAAACTAAAGAAGAAGTTAAAGCATAAAACGCTAAATAATTTTTAGCACAAAAACCGCCCGATAAAAAATAAAAAAAATCGGGCGGTTTTATTTTTGTTTTTTTTTATTAAATATTGTAGAATAATATAAGCAATTTACTTGCGGGCGTGGTTCAATGGTAGAACGGAAGCTTCCCAAGCTTTAGACGAGGGTTCGATTCCCTTCGCCCGCTGATTAAGTTTATAGTTAAAGGGGCAAAATATGCAAGAAAGTGATTTAGACAATACCAGAAGTTCAAAAGAAATGTGGTTGTTTTTAATTTTCCTAGATATTGCCGTATTATGCGTTATTGCCTATTTTATTTATAATTCTTTTGGGGGGGAAATACAAAAGAAAGTTTCCGCCCTTACTGCTTCAAATAAACCTACCCAAACTTTTGTAGAAGAAGTTTTAGTAGAAGAACCAAAACTTCCCACTACCAAAGCAGAAGAAAAAAAGCCCGTTTTAGAACCTAAAAAAGCAGAAACAAAAGAACCTGCCAAAGAAACCCCTAAAACAGAAGTAAAAACCGAACCTGCTAAAGCAGAAAATGAAACCCCTAAAGCAGAAGTTAAGGCAGAAACTGCCCCCAAAACAACAACTGCTCCTGCTACAACAAAAACTGCCACAACAGAAAAAAAGCAAAGTGTTTTTGTCAGCGGGGTTGGTAAAACAAGAAAGGTTACCTTTAAATATTATGGTAATGCTAACAAGGTGGCAATAGTCAGCGGATTTACCAACAGACAGCCAAAAGCCCTAACTAAAAAAGATGGCGTATGGGAAACAACTTTAGTTCTTTACCCCGGCGATTATAAATATTTATATGTCGTTGATAATGTGGAAACTTTAGACCCTTATGCCCCATCAGCAAACGGCCGCTCAGTCTTAAAAGTAAAATAGAATTTATATTGATAAGGTTATAACTCTATGTCTCAAATAAATTTAGAACAAAAACATCTAAATAAAATAGACACAATAATTTATGGCAGCTATTATACTCCAAAACTCTATGTTGATATTGCCTATAACCTAATATCAAAATACACAAATATAGAAAACTATACTATTTTAGATACATCTTGCGGATATGGTAACTTTTTAAGATATAAAAATTCTATCGGCGCAGACATTGATAAAATAGCCGTTAAAAAAGCAAAACAAAACACAAATTGTTTTATTCTAGAACAAAATGCTTTACTAAATGTTACTAGAAAAAATTATAATATTTCTGATACTCAAAAACTTATAATAGTAGGTAATCCTCCTTATAATGATACAACTTCTATCATAAATAATAGTATAAAACAGACAAAATTTGATATTGACAAAGATTTACGACATAGAGACTTGGGTATATCTTTTTTATTATCTTATAATAAATTATATGCAGACTATATTTGCATCTTACACCCTCTTTCGTATTTAATTAAAAAAACGAATTTTAATGGACTTAGAAATTTTACAGAAAATTATAAGCTGATTGATAACATAATTATTAGTAGTAATAGCTTTTCAGATACATCAAAAATAACAGCATTTCCTATTGTCATTGCGCTATATAAAAGAGATAATAACGGAATGACTTTTGAATATATAAAAAAATACAAATTTAAAACAATAAATGGTAAAGTATTTTCCTTAAGTGATTTTGATATTATAGACAACTATATTACAAA
>JAFXVA010000017.1 GCA_017534965.1 Elusimicrobiaceae bacterium
CAGAAGGGGGGCATATCAAGGGTAAGGCCGCTTAAGCCGGAAAGCATAGAAAATCTGCCGATTCTAACGAATTGATGCACTGCCGTCATACCTGATAAGATAGCATTATTTGCAATATGAACATGGCCTGCAACACCGCAGTTGTTGACTAAGATAATATTATTACCCAAGACACAATCGTGTGCCACATGGGAGTTTGCCATAAGCAAACAATTATTACCTATGGTTGTTGGGGTTTCAAGACTGGTTGCTCTGTGAACAGTTACATTTTCGCGTATTTGGTTATTATCGCCGATAACAACTCTTGAATCAAGCCCATTATAACTTAAATCTTGCGGTTTTACACCGATAAAAGCACTGCCGATAAGGTCATTATTTTTACCCATTTTTGTATTTTCTATAACACAAAAAGGACCAATTTTTGTGCCTTCGCCGATTTCAACATTTTTACCGATAATGGCGTAAGGCCCTACTTGAACATTTTTGCCAAGTTTGGCTGAGGGATCTATAATAGCACTGGGGTGTATAGTTGTTTCTTGCATAAAAAATATCTCCTAAATAATTAAATTTGCTCCGTTAATTTTTTTGCAAAGGCCACATTAGTTTTATGTCCGCCAAAGTGGCAGGTAATATGCATTGGGCCTAAAACTTTGCCTGTTAATTTAAGGTCGCCAATTAAGTCAAGTATTTTATGGCGCACCATTTCATTATCAAATCTTAAAGGAACGCTAAAACCGTCTTTTTTGATTACTACGCAATTTTCCAAATTGCCGCCTTTAGCAAGACCATTTGCCTGAAGATAAGCAATTTCTTCTTCAAAACCGAAGGTTCTTGCGGGGGCAATTTCTCTTAAGTAATCTTCCGGAGTTAAAGTAAAAGTGTATTCCTGATGGGCAACTAAAGGGTGGCCCTTTCTTTCATAAACGAAAGTTATTTTAAACTCTTCGCAAGGTTTGGCTGTGTAGGTTATATCGCCTTCTGCAAAAGAAATTTCGTTATTTAAAGGCAAAATTTCTGCGATTTCATCAATTTCATTTAACTCGCCTTCAAGCATGGCTTTTGCATAAGGTAAAGAAGAGCCATCCATAATCGGCGGTTCCGGGCCGTCCATTTCAATAATTAAATCTGTTATGCCTAGACCATTTGCGGCACTTAAAACGTGTTCAATAGTGTGAACTTCTGCGTTTTTATTTGCAATATTTGTTCCTCGTAAAGTAGAAGAAACATTTTGTGCAAGCGCAATAATAGGTTCGGAGTTTGCTATATCTGTTCTAATAAAAGAAATATAACCTTGTGTTGTCGGTTTAAAAGTAATTGAGCAATTTTGCCCTGTATGTATGCCGACACCATTTAGAGTTTGAATATTTTTAATTGTTTTTCTTTTCATAATTATCCTTATTTAAAGAATTTGAATTTTTTCTTTAAGGCAAGAAGTTCTTTATAGAATTCCGGCAATTTACCCATAATTGCAGCAATTCTCATATATTCGCCGTAAGGGCGGGCCGGGGAACCAAGCAATTTTTCGCCGGGTTTTACATTGCCAAGAATACCAGCTTGGGGGCCAAGCACTGCGCCATCACCGATATTTAAGTGTCCGCTTACGCCAACTTGTCCTGCCATAATAACGCCATTTCCTATTTTAGTAGAGCCGGCAACACCCACTTGGGAAACAAGTATTGTTGCTTTGCCAATTTCAACATTATGAGCAATTTGCACAAGATTATCTATTTTTGTGTTTGCGCCGATAATTGTGCTGTTTAATTTTGCTCTGTCAATAGTGGTATTTGCACCGATTTCAACATCATCTTCTAAAATAACATTACCGATTTGCGGTATTTTATTGTGCATACCATTTTCAAAAACATAACCAAAGCCGTCTGAACCGATAACAGCGCCCGGTTGTAAAATAACTTTATTTTTTAAAATACAATTTTCGCGCACAACGACATTGGGGTATAAAATGCACGCCATACCAATTTGTACATTTCTGCCGATATAGACATTAGGATAAATTATTGTGCCATCACCGATAACTGCGCCTTCTTCAATAACTGCATAAGCACCTATAGAAACCCCTTTGCCGATTTTTGCGCTTGGATCAATTACGGCTTTATCACTTATTTTGGGGGCTTGTTTATTTAAAGTTTCAATATCTCTTAAAACTTGGGTGAAAGCCCACTCGGGATTTTTTACATATAAAATATTTCCTTGAAAGGGGATAGGAGTATCTTTAAGTTTTTCATTAACTATCAAAGCACCTAAAGGTAAATCTTTAAGATTATCAAATCTTTCAGTTTGGTTAGTATAAGCAATGGCGCCTTCTTTTATTTTATCAAGGCCGCACACGCCGTTTGGGATAAAGTTTTCATCTCCTTTAAGTTGGGCATTACACATTTCAGCTATTTGCTTTAAGGTTTTCATATAACTCTCCGTTTTTCTTAATGTATTTTTTATGATAGTTCTTCATCCATTTTACAAATTCTTGCGTGGCATCTAATGGCTTGCCATAAATAAGTTCGGTTTTATCTACTACAATACCGACATTTCTAAGTGTAGCGTATTCTTCTATACCGCTATAAATTTCTTTTAAAATCTGTTGAATAACAAAATCTTGACGAGATAGAAATTCCTCGCTGGAACGGGCTTTAAAATCAAGTAAAAAGCCCTGCTTATCAATAATTTCCTGTTTGGTTTTGGCGATTTGCTCTTTTAAAGAACTTTCTTCTTTAGGTAAATCTTTGGGAGTATCTTTTAAATTTTCCCAAGAGGCAAAATAAAGGTTATCAAGCAGATTTTTTACTTTGTTTTCTTCAAAATAAGGATAAAGATTTTTTTGCGGCAAAACATAATTTGCTTTTTTATAAAAAGGCATAATTTTTACAAAAGTATTTTGTAAATTTTCAAGTTCTTTTTGTAAATCAGCAATTTGTTTTGTTTGCTGGGCATATTCCACTTGTTTATTTTCAAGGGCAAGTTTCATATTTTTTCTTGCTTCAATAGTCCAGGGATTTTTGTTAAAGGCCTCTTGCATATCAATATAAATTGCTACAGGGGAGTCTCTTTTAACATCTTCTTGCTCGTTTCCGTTTGCTTTAAAACGGATAAGCCCTTTGTTTGCGGAAGTTGTAAAATCAGGAGTGCCTTGAGGGGCATTTTTATCAATTTTTGGACTAAAAGAAGAAGCTTTTTGCGGATCATTATTATCCGAAGGGACAGGCACAACTGCGGTAGTATCATATTTTTCAAGCGGTATTTGACTTGCGCCGGCAAGTTCGTTTTCTATAGCTTTTGTGGCAACACTTTCCTGCGCTGCTACTAGAGCAGGCAAGAAAAGTATTAAAAATATGATATAGCAAAAGTTCTTCATAACTTAATTAAAACAAGTTTGCCATTGAAAAGTAAATATAACTTCTCTTTTCTCCCGGTTTATGATTTAGGCCGTAGCCCCAGTCAAGTCTTATTGGTAAAGAGGGTGTAACGAGTCTAAGGCCTAACCCAACACCCATTTTAAACTCGTCTAAAGCAGTGCCTGTTTTAAGTTTAATATCGTCAAAATTCTTCCAAGAGTTACCGATATCAAAGAAAGCAGCAATCTGGGCAAGGGTTCTTCTGCCTTCTCTTGCAAGGGGGAATTTTAACTCAATATTTGCCATATAGTAAAGTTCACCACCTCTTTCCGGCCCGATTTGCCCAGTATTATCATAACCTCTAATGGTATCTGCACCGCCAAGGAAAATTCTTTCATAAGTAGGCACGATATCTGTTCTTCCATAAGGTTTAACGATACCTGCTCTATTGGCAATCATTAAAACAATAGGATAATCTTTGCCGATATTAATTAAAGTTTTGTTGTAAGCAGATTTTAAATTGATTTCGTAAATATCAAGGTCGCCGAACATTGGTCCGCCGGAAAGTTCCACGCCGATAGAATTTCTTGAACCTGTTGTCGGGTCCCAATAATTATCTCTTGTATCAATAGCGAAACTGACGCCTAAGGTTGAAACATCTGTTTTGCCTTCCACAAGGCCATCATCGACGCCAACAAATTCACTATCAATATCGTAAATATGAATATTTTTGAATGAATAAGAGAAACCTAAATTATAAATATCGTCGTTAAATCTCGGTCCGATACTGATTCTGCCACCCTTTCTTTTTTCGGTATAAGCAGAATAAGTGCCCATATAAGAGCGGTAGCGGCGGGTATTAAACAAATCTACACCGAAACTTACCGGTTTGCCGAAAGTCCATGGGGTTGACCAACTTAAAGTGTAATCAGTAATTCTTTTACCAAATAAACCTCTTAAAGAAAGTCTTTGGGCTTTGCCAAAAAGATTCATGTGGGTAATAGAAACATCGCCATATAAACCATCAAGGGAGGACATAGCAATACCGGCCGTAAACATACCCGGTCTGCCTTCCACGATATTATAGCCCACATCAACTTTATTTATATCATTTGTCGGGGTAATATCAATTTGAGCATCATTTACAAAGCCAAGATTCATAATTTTGTTTTGGCCGCGGCGTATTTTTTCATAACTAAAAATATCGCCTTCTTTAAAGGGAACTTCTCTAGCAAAAATATAAGTTTTTGTTGATTCATTGCCGGTTATATCAATATGATCAATAAATACGGTGTTATTTTCTGTAATTTCATAATCAATATCAAGGGTATTGTCTTCGTTTAATTTTCTAACAGGTTGAATTTGCGCCCTTAAAAAACCTTTATTTGCATAATTTTCCTGCATATCGCGGATAGTGGCATCAAATTTTTGTTGGTTAAAGCGTTTGCCTTTTTTATAGAAGACCATATTATCAAGTTCTTCTTGGGTAAAAAGAGTATTTCCGCTGAAGGTTGTTTTGCCAAATACGGCATTATCGCCTTCATGCACTTTGTATTTTAAAGTAACTTCACTTTTATCGTCGTTAAATTCTTTATCAAAATCAGTTATTTTAAAATCATAAAAACCTTCATTTCTGGCATATAAAGTTGCTTTGTATTGGTCTTGCGGTAAAAGTTGTTCTTTATAAACTTTGCCGACGCGGTTTTTTGTTTGTTTTAAAAATTTCTTTTGATTTAATTTATCGGCCCCTTCAATAAGAACATCTTTAACTTTTGTTTTTGTGCCTTCTTCAATATTTAAAGTTATGATTACGATATTTTTTTCCGAGTCAAATTGTTCTTCGTAGGAAACTTTTGCATTGATATAACCTTTTTGGGCGTAAGCATCAACAATTTTA
>JAFXVA010000018.1 GCA_017534965.1 Elusimicrobiaceae bacterium
AAAATATGAGTGTGGACTTTGCTTTGGATGCAAAAGAATATGGCCGTTTCAGATTTAACGTTTTTAGACAAATGGGTAAAATTTGTATGGCTATTAGGCACATTCCTTTGGCAATCCCATCTTATGAACAATTAAATTTACCTGTAGAAGTTTTAAAAAATTTAGCCAATACTCGCCGTGGTATTATTTTAGTCACCGGTATGACAGGTTCCGGTAAATCTTCCACCTTAGCAGCAATGATAGATCAAATAAACAAAAGCCGCCATGCCCATATTTTGACAATTGAAGATCCTATTGAATTCGTGCACCAGGATAAAAAATCTGTTATCAGCCAACTTGCTTTGGGAACTGATACAGCTTCTTATACCTCTGCTTTAAAATATGCAATGCGTCAAGATCCGGATGTTATTTTAATCGGCGAGTTAAGAGATGCAGAAGTTATCCGTGCTGCTATTACAGCGGCAGAAACCGGTCAACTTGTGTTTTCTACCATGCACACAATTAACGCCGTTCAAACTTTAACCAGAATTATTGAAACTTTCCCTGCAGAACAACAAGGTCAAATACGCTTTCAGTTAGCAGATTTGATTAGGGGTGTTGTTTCCCAACGTTTGATTCCGAAAAAAGACGGCAAAGGCCTTGTCCCTGCAATTGAAATTATGTTGCCTACAGCTCAAATTAAAAAACATATTTTGGATAACAATATTAATGATATTCAACAAGCTATCCAAAAAGGCGATTACTATGGCATGATTGATTTTGATACCTCTTTAATCAATCTCTATGAAAAAGGCATTTGCAGCATGGAAGATATTTTGAACTTCTCTACTAATCCGGATGCCGTGCAACTTGCTTTAAAGAACTTTAAGATGAAAAATGACTAAGTTAATTGCTATTGACGGCCCGGCCGGTGTCGGTAAATCTTCTGTTGGTAAAGCTATTGCTAAAAAGTTTGATATAAACTTTTTTAGCACGGGGGAGATGTATCGTTGTCTTGCGTGGAAAGTGCTTTCTCAAAATATTGACCCGCAAGATGAGTCCGCCGTTATCAAAATAGCAAAGCAAGTTAAATGGGAATATAAAGCCCAGGATAATGTTTTAAGGGTTTATATAGATGGCGTTTGTCCTTTAGATAAAATACATAATGAAGAAGTCGGCAGAGCAGCAAGCAAAGTTTCCGCTATACCTGATGCCAGAACTATTATTATGGACGAGCAAAAGAAATTGGCTGTGGCTGGTAATATTGTTTTGGAAGGTAGAGATATCGGCACGCAAATTGCCCCTTTTGCAAAAGTAAAAATTTATCTGATTGCAAGCGCCAAAGCCCGTGCAGCTAGACGGGTAAAACAATTAAAAGAAGCAGGCCAAAACCCTGTTTACGAAGATATTTTAGCCTCAATAATTTCTAGAGATGAAAGAGATTCTAACAGAAAAATTGCCCCTTTAAAACCGGCAGAAGATGCTTGTATTATTGATACTTCCGATTTGAATTTAGAGGAAGTAATAAATAAAGTTTTGGAGGTTGCAAGTAAAAATGAGTGGTAAACCTACTCCTAATTTGCTAGAATTTATATTCAGGGTGTTTTCCCGTTGTTTTGGCACCAAAGTTATAGGGCTGGAAAATATCCCAACAAGTGGGCCTGTTATTTTGGCTTGCAACCATGTTTCCAATTTTGACCCTGTTATTATGGGGGGCTTTGCCGGCAAAAGAAGACACTCTATTTATATGGCAAAAAAGGAAGTTCTCTCTTGGCCACTTTTTGGAAGGTTGCTAAAATATTATGGCTTTATCTTTGTTGATAGAAAAAGAAAAGGTGGCGATTTACACGCCTTAAAAGAGGCCTTAAAAGTTTTAAAAGAGGGCGAAAGTTTTGCCCTATTTCCAGAAGGAACCCGCTCTAAAACAGGTAAGATGGGCAAAGCAAAAGCCGGGGTCGGTTTTTTGATTTACCATAGTGGCGCGCCTGTCGTGCCGATAAGAGTGGTTGACACGGAAAAATTGCCTTTTAAATGGGGTCCCAAAGTAATTTTTGGCAAACCTTTTAAAATAGAAGTTGATGAAACAAGGCCTGTAAAAGAGCAGTTTCAAGAATTTGCAGATAAAGTAATGAATGAAATTAAAAAATTAAAATAAACGGAGGATACGCGTTTTGTTTCTGCAAAAATGAAGCAAAATGCAACTAGCAATATGACTAACTCACAAGAAGAAAAAATACAAGAGCAAACACAGGAACAAGAAAATTTAACCATGGACCAGTTGTTTGCTCAGCAAGAGCAAATGCAGGAAAAATTAAATAAGAGGGAAATCGTAAATGTTAGCGTTGTTCAAATTTCACAAGATTATGTGATGGTGGACACCGGTGATAAAAAAGAGGGGTTAATACCACTTTCAGATTTTGAAGGTAAAAACGTTCCCGCAATTGGCTCACAAGTTTCAGCAGTTTTAGTTCGTAAAGGCAGTGATGAAAGACATTCCATTTTATCCCATAAAAAAGCAGTAGAATCTATCGGTTGGGATTTATGTAAAGCTTCTTATGAGGCAAAAGAAAGAGTCCGCGGTATTATTACCGATTGCGTAAAAGGCGGTTATAAGGTTGATGTTCACGGAGTTACAGGTTTTATGCCTTTATCCTTATCGGAACTTCACCCGGCTTATAAACATTATTTACCCAAAGGGGCAAAAATTAAAGCTGTTATTGCAGAATTTTCTAAAGAGAAAGAAAATTTAATCGTTTCCAGAAAACAAGTTCTTGAAGAAGATGAAAGCGTAAGAAGAGAACAAGTTTTAAGCGAAATTAAAGAAGGTGATGTTTTAAGAGTTGTTGTTTCTAAAGTAGGTAAAGATTGCCTCTATTTAAGATATCATGGTATTGAAGGTATTGTAACCTTAGATAATATCGCTTGGAAAGATCCCGAAACAATTTTGGCAAATTACAGACGCGGTCAACGCATCAAAGCCAAACTTTTAGAAATCAATAAAGAAAAAGGCAATATCATCTTTGGCATTAAACAACTTTTCTTAAATCCTGCTGATTTACTTAAAAAACGCTATCCGTATATGAGTATGCAAAAAGCTACCATTACAAAAGTTACCCCCGAAGGCGTTGAAGTTGAACTCGGCAAGAATAAAACCAAAGGTTATATTTCCGAATTTGAACTCGGCAGAGATTTTGCCGGTAAAGAAGGCGACACTGTGCAAGCAGTTGTTATCGGTGTTGACGGCGCAAACTATGTTGTAAATCTTTCTATTAAACGCTTTGATCAAGTGCAAAATAGAAAAGTGGTTGCCCAATATTTAAAACAAGCACCTCGCCCGACTTTAGGTCAACTTTTACAAGGTTCTTTTGAAGAAGAGTCTGTGGAAGAAGAAACTAAAGAAGAAAACAAATAAATCTGTAAAATAAAAAGCCCGCATTTTTAAGAGTGCGGGCTTTTTTATGTGGTGGCTTCGGTTATAAAGAGTATTTTGTTTTTACTGTTGCAAAGCAAAAGATAGCACATATTTTCTAAAAGATTGTGTAGTAAAAAAATGTATATAAAAGTTAAAGTCCACGCGGACGAAAAAAAAGACCAAATCATAAAGAAAACCCCGGATACTTTTGAGGTCTGGGTTAAAGCTCCTGCAAGTCAAGGCAGGGCAAATAGCGCTGTTATTAAATTGCTTGCTAAAACACTTGGCGTGGAAGCAAAACTTTTTAAACTTATCAAAGGGGCAACAAGCCCTTCTAAAATCTTTGAAATCCGAGAGTAAATAGAGTTTTATAGGGGTGTTTTTTTAGCTTAAAAATAACTTCCTATTATGTATCAAAATATGCTATCATTAAGTATATGCCAACAACATTAATTTTATCTTCAGTCGGTTTTGTTATTTGCTTATTTTTGCTTGTTTATTTTATAGCAAAATACCGACAGGCTTTGCCAAGTTCATCTCTTGATGAATTTGATATTATTGACGAAGTTTCCAATGCAGCAACAACTGCCGCAAAAGATGCAAAGCGTATTTTTTCTACTTCAGGGGCTACTCCGGAAGTAAGGGATATCCTTTCTCTTCAGGAAAAAATAAAAGATATGTATTATCAAATTGAAGAAATACGCCTTTTGCAAGAAAAGCAAATTACCGATACAAAAAATGCTATCGCTAATTTGGAAAAGAGGGTAACTTCTTTTGAAAATGAGTATATAAACAATTTACAGCCCACTTTACAAGGGTTAATTAAAGAATTAGAACTAATTGATAAAGAATAAAGTTTTATGGAACAGGAAAATAATAATTATCAACCGGATGCCCAGGCTTTTTTAGAGGCTATGGCTAAAGAAGATACTTCAATTTCACCAAGACCTCAACAGCAAATTTTGGAGGAGGCCTTCCCTTTTACCGACGAGTTTGATATTGACGCTTTTATTGCCGCCAATGATAGCCCTTTGGAAAAAACTTTAACAGCCATAAAGGCCAATCCTGTCCCCCAAACAAAAGATACAAAAGATTTTAATATAGATTTACAAAAAGATAAAGATGACAATATAAAAGAACTTGAAACAAAAATTGCCGATATCCAAAGCCAAATTGAAGATACTTCAAAAGAGCAGAATTTTTCTTCTTTACCTTCTGAACTTTTTGAGGAGCAACCGGCCCCTACAAGTTATGTTTCTTCTATCAAAGCAAATGATGAGTTCTTTTCAAACATTTCAAATACTATTGATACTTTAAAAGGCAGTTTAGATAATATCGTCAAAGCCCGCTTGCAATACGAAGAAGGCCTTGTTCGCCAAGACCAAAATTTAATTGCAAGACTTAGAGAGAAAACTTCCCGCTTGAAAGCTATTAATCTTGCCTTAAATAGTGAAGTTAAACGTGCTAAAAACGAAAAGCTTGAATCTTTAAGAAAATCTGCAGAGCAAACAAAAGAACTTTTAGCTTTGCGCATGCAGTTAAATCAATTTCAAGAGCAGTCTAATCACGGCGATTTTAAATTTACTCGTTTAGAGCAACAGCTTAATATAGCCCAAGAAGAAAAAAAGGTTTTAGAAGAAGAAATTGCTAAAATAAGACATGAGAAATTAGAATCTTTCAAGGCCTCTGCCGAGCAGACCCGTCAAATAATGGCTCTTCGTTTTGATCTTGCTAAAACCGAAGATAAATTTAAACAACAAGAAGCTCAAACCCTTGCTTTGCAAAGCCAACTTGAAGATTTTAGACAAAAGGCAATGGTGGGGGATAAAGCTTTATACCAAGGGCAAATATCCTCTTTACAAATCAACTAGAAAAGGCCTTGCTTTCTTCTAAAAATGAAGCCGGGCTTGCCGGTTCTTTAAGGGAAAATATTTTATTTTTGGAAACTGCCCTTGCTAAAAGCCAAGGGGCTAAAACGGCTCTTCTTGCAAAAGCAGGCCAGCATCTTGAAACTTTATTTAATTTAAAAAGCAGATACGAACAAGAAATCAATTTAATTAAAGAGGAACAACTTAAACTTCTTGAAAATGATTATAATCAAGAAGATCAAAAAACTGCTGAAATTGCTACTCAGGCAAAACGCACTTTGGCAGTTTGTCGCCAACAAGAAAGTTTTATTAAAAATTTACAAGCTCAAATAGACTCTTTTAAACAGGCAATTAAAGAGCTTGAGGATAATCCGCCCCAAGAAAATACCGCTTCTGAAATAGCTTTACTTAAAGAGGCAAATTTAAGAGAAATTTCTGCCTTGCAAAAAACTTTACAGGAAGAACAAGATAAATATAGAAATAAAAATTTGGAATATCAAAATTTATCTTCCCGTTTGGCTGAAGCAGAAAAACAAAAACAACTTTTGGAAGAACAGGTTTCTTCTTTGCTTACTTCTAAAGAAGATGCCCAAAAGGAAAATAATCAATATATAAAACAAATTGAAGAGCTTAAAAAAGACTATGAATCTTTACAAACAAAATATAGTGCTTTAAATTCCAACGGCTCTGATAAACAGATGTTTGATCTTCAGAAAAATGCCCTTGAAGATGAATTAAAAACTATTTTAACTCAAAAGATTGCTTTACTTGCCCAAGTGGAAGAAAGAAATAAAGCGCTTGCTTCTTTTAAAGCAAAATCAGAAGAACAAACAAGAGAGTTAAAAGAAGAAGCTGCCCAGCAAGTTTCCGTTTTGGAAAATAAACTTTTAAGTGCCCAGGAAAGACTTAAAAACGAAGAAGAAAGCGTCCAAAATCTTAAAGGTCAAATTGCCCGTATGCAGGCGGCCTTTACTGCAAAAGAAACAGCAAATAAGAGTATGCTTTCTCAACAACTTTCTGCTTTAAAAGAACAACTTTTAAAAGCCCAGGAAAAAGCAACCCAAGGCAATGTTTTATTTACTCAATTACAGGAAGAATCTTCTTCTAAAAAAGAAGAATTTAACGCTCTTGAAAAGAAATATAATGATTTAATTGCCCAAAAAGAATCTTTGCAAAATAAAATTGAAGAACAGGCAAACCAAATTGAAACTTTAAAAACTTCTCTTGATAACTTGCAAAAAGAATTATCACAAGAAAAAGCTGCCAGAGCAGAACTTGAAGAGAAAGTTTCCAAACTTAAAGCGGTTAATGTTGCTTTGTCTGCTCAAATTAAACAGGTTCAACAACAGAAAATTGAAGCTCTTAAAAAATCTGCCGAGCAAGCAAAAGAAATTGTTTCTCTTAAAGAAGAACTTGCTAAAGCAGAGAACTTTAAAACTATTGAATTTGAAAATGGTATTGTTAAAATTCGCAAAGAGTATGAAACAAAAGTTTCTGCTTTGGAAAAGCAACTTCAAGATCTTTCCGAGAATTTTGCAAAACAAGTGCAGGAAATTGAATCGCTTAAAACCGATAATGCAAAATTAAAGAAAGCCCAGGAAGAAAAATTCGCTCTTGAAGAAGAATATAATACTTTAACTACCCACGCGAAAGATTTGGAAGAACAAATTTCTTCTTATAAGAAAAACGCAACCAAAACAGCTTTGGTAAGAGCAAAAGCGGCTGCTTTAACAATGCAACTTACCAGAATAAAAGAAGAGAAACAAACTCTTGCTGAACAACTTGATAAGACCCGTGCCGAGATAAAGAATTTGACTGACGACGGAAAAGAAGCCCATGCAGCTTTAGATACGCTTAGAACGCAAATCAGTCAAAATGACAATTTAATTATAAAATTGAAACAAGATATTACTGCCTTAAAAGAGGAAAAAGCAAAAGAAGAAGCAGAGAAGAAAAACAAGGTTGCTAAGGAACCTATTAAAAATTCTAAGCCCCTTCCGCCGCCACCGCCTCCTGCACCGGTTGTAAAGAAGGAAGAACCTAAGACTGATACTTTCTCTCAAACTTACACTGAGCCACCGACAAATTCCGAAGTATCACAAACCCATACTTTACCTTCTGAAATAAAGGAAGAAAAAGACCAATCTTCTTATGAAACTAAACCGGAAGAAAAAGCAATAAAAGAAGAAGCTAAACCAGCAGAACAATCAACTTTTAGTGCGGCAAGTCCTGTTATGGTTACTAATACCGAAAAAGATGCTTTATTTGAGGAAATTTTACCGGATATTGAGGATGGAGAATCAGGAACTTTTGCAGAGGCCTCTCAACTTGATAATGGGGCAAAAACCTCAAATCAACCCGGTTTAGATTTAAGTATGATTTTTGGTGCCAAAGAATCTATTGAAATTCAAGATTACAACCAAACACAGACCCAAGATACAACAGACCATGTTAAACTTTCGCCTGTTAAAAAAGAATCTGAAAAAGAAGAAGATACTTTGGTTACGGATCACTCCGTAAAAACCCATATCCACAGAAAAGTTGCTATGAGAGATGACGAATATTCCGATTTTCTCGGCAAAACAAAAAGCGTGTTTTATAGAATAAAATGGTCGCTTTTTAAAGAATAATTTCTATATCAGGGGAAGATTTTACCATGGCTAAAATGAAAGTTGCTGTTATTTACGGCGGTAAATCAACAGAACACGAAGTTTCCGTTCACTCCGCTAAAGATGTTTGTGATATCCTTGCTAAGAAGTATGACGTCTTAAAAATTTTTATTGATAAACAAGGTTTATGGTATTTACAAAAAGATTGCTCCGTTAAAGTAGGAGCGGAAGATAGACCTGTTTCTCCGATAGTTTCAAAAGATGCTCACCTTTATACTAAAGAGGGACAGCAGATAAAAGTTGATGTGTTTTTTCCTGTCTTACATGGCGCTATGGGCGAAGACGGCACTATACAGGGCCTTTTTGAAATTTTAGATGTTGCCTATGTCGGTTGTGGTGTTTTAACAAGTGCTATGGGAATAAATAAAGAAATTTCAAAATTAATGGCTTCTTTTTATGGGGTGCCTATTGTTCCCTATATTAAACTGAAAAAGACTGATAAATACGAACTTACGCTTTTAAAAGAAGCTGTAAAACAACTTGGATACCCTTTGTTTGTAAAACCGGTCAGTCTTGGTTCATCCATAGGTGTTACCAGAGTGGAAGACCCTAAAGAACTTGAAGAGGCCATAAAAGAAGCTTTTAAATATGATGATACTTTGCTTATAGAAAAAGGTATAGATAAAGCAAGAGAAGTCTTTTGCGCTGTAGTGGGGGATTATCAGGGGGAAATACATACCTCTCTTTGTGGCGAACTTAAAAGCGCAAATAATGCCTTTTTTGATTATGAAGCAAAATATAATATTGCTGGCGGTTGTGATATGTATATTCCTGCTCCGCTTGATGCAACTTTGCAGGATCAAATGCGTAAAGCAAGTTATGAAGTTTTTAAAGCTTTACAAGGTAGTGGCCTAGCAAGAGTAGATTTTCTTATCTCTAAAGAAGGTAAATTTTATTTTTCAGAAATAAATACTTTACCCGGTATGTCTCTTACAAGTTTATTTCCTCAACTAATGGAAGCAAGTGCAAAAAAATATCCTGATGTTTTGGATATTTTAATAAACAGCGCCCTTGCCAGAAAAGAAAAACAAAAACAATTGAGTATAAGTAAATGAAAGAAAATATTTTTACATATTTAGCTAAAATAAGTAATTGGTTATATTTGATTCTTATTTTTTGTTTATTCGGCTGCATCAAAAATATTTTAATGCTTAAATATGTCGGTTTAAATTACACTTATTTTATAACTAAACTTTGTGTTGCCATGGCGGTAATTTATTTCGTGCAAAGTGTGCTTATTTTACTTAGACAAAGAATTGTTTGGCTTGCTTCTTTAATTCAATGTGCGTTTTGTATCTTTGTTTATAGAGATTTCACTTTTTTGCCTATCGCAAAAGTTTTTAATATGATTAGAGATATTTTATTTCCTAATCTTACTTATGGGGAAGAATATTTTATCAGTTTTGCTATAATATCTTTTTTATTTTGCTTGGAAATTATAAAAACTTATTTGCTTTATACTTTGACAGACCAAGTTAATTTTGGTAAAAAAGATATTAAAAGATAATAAATAAAATCTATAAATTAAAAATTTAATACGGAGAAAATAAAATGAAAACAAATAAAGGTTTTACTTTAGTGGAAATTCTTGTAGTAGTTTTAATAATCGGCATTTTATCAGCTATTGCTGTGCCTCAATATAACCGCTCTGTAAAAAAGAGTCGCGCTATGCAACAGGTTATTTTACTTAAAAGTGCCCGAGAATCTTTAGACGCCTTTTATTTGGTTCATAGAGAAGATGCTACTCCAACCAGAGAAGATCTTGAAATAGAACTTCCTCCTAATACAGATGATTTGGATATTCAAGTAATAAAAAATAGTGACGGCGTTAGAGTTGCTGCTAGAGAAAAGAAAAATGGCGGAGATGATTTTGTTATAAGATATTTTAGGACTTCTCCAAGATTTCCGGAATATACAGGCAGAATTGTTTGCACCGGACAAAATTCCACAGGGGATAAAATTTGCCAGGATATAGGCGGAACAGACGGCCATAAATATAAGTTTATTCCTAGTCAAAATGCGTGGTATCTAAACTAAAGTATATATTTGTAATATAAAAAACCCGCTATTCCAAAAAGGAACAGCGGGTTTTTTGTAGGTAAACTCTATTTTACGTGATAGAATTTTTTAAGAACAGCAACGGCTTCTTCTGCTGTGTCAACTAAAGCAAAAGTATCATTGTGGGAAATAACGCCGTAATCAAATAATTTTTGAGTGTTAAAAATGCCGTTCCAAAATTCTCTGCCGACGAGAACTACGGGGATTTTTTTCTTTTTGCCTGTTTGAACTAAAGTTAAAATTTCAAACATTTCATCAAAAGTGCCATAACCTCCGGGGAAAACAACAACAGCTTTAGATCTCATAACAAGGTGCATTTTTCTGATGGCGAAATAATGAAATAAAAAAGCAAAACCTTTAGAAATATATTTGTTTGGTCTTTGTTCCATAGGCAAAGTAATATTAAAACCAATACTTGTGCCACCGGCTTCATAAGCACCGCGGTTGGCTGCTTCCATAATACCAGGTCCTCCGCCGGTAACAATACTAAAGCGTTTATTTGTTTTGCTAACGCAAATATGAGCAAATTTTCTTGCTTCGTCATAATATTTTGATAAAGAGGCAAGGCCTTTTGCTTCTTTTAAAGCAATTTGAAGTTTTTTATTTTTAGGGTCTTTTTTTAGTTTAGCTTCTAAATCTTTTACTCTCTTGGCAGATTCTTTTTTATCTCTTATTCTTGCACTGCCAAAGCAAACAATACATTCATCAATATTGGCTTTTTTCAAAGCAAGTTCTGGCTTTAAAAGTTCAAGCTGAAGTCTAATTGAACGGGCTTCGTCACTTTTTAAAAAGTCAAGATCCTCGTATGCTTTTGTGTAAGATGTTGATATAGGATTTTTTAATAACATTTATTTTCTCCTCTTATTTAAGAATTTTGAAATTGAAGCGGCAATTTGTTTTGGCTCAAGGCCAAGTTCCTCATGCAGCTGGGCCTGTTTTGCGTGTTCAACAAAAGTGTCGCCGATACCAAGTCTAAGTAAACTGGCTTGGCAATTATTATCACAAATAAATTCGCTGACTGCAGAACCAAAACCGCCAGCAAGGACATTATCTTCAATAGTTATAATATTCTCGCTTAAATCAAGAGCTTCTTTTATGGCTTTTGTATCAAGCGGTTTTATAAAGCGCATATTTAAAACACCGCAATCAATATTCTTTTTGGCAAGAAGTTCGGCTGCTTCTAAAGCAGGATGCACCATATTGCCAACAGCAAGAATATTTACATCTTTGCCTTTACTTAGCCATTTTGCTTTGCCAAGGGTAAGTTTTTTAAGTTCTGCGTCCATTTTTACACCGACGGCACTACCGCGCGGATATCTTAAAATAAACGGCGCTTTTGCCTCAAAAGCAGTTTTAAGCATGTGTTGCAGTTCATTTTCATCAGCTGGGGCGGCGATATAAAGATTTGGAATATTTCTAAATAAACTTAAATCAAAAACGCCGTGGTGGGTTGGCCCGTCTTCGCCTACACCGCCAGCTCTGTCAAAAGCAAACACTACCGGCAGATTTTGAAGGCAAATATCTTGCTGTATCTGGTCATAGCATCTTTGTGAAAAAGAGGAATATAAAGCAACTAGCGGCTTTAAACCTTGCGTGGCAAGCCCGCCTGCAAAAGTAGCGGCATGTTCTTCTGCAATACCGACATCATAAAAGCGCTCTGGGTAAGTTTCTCTAAACGGAGCTAGCCCCGTTCCTTCGGGCATAGCGGCGGTAATTGCGGTAATAGTTTTATCTTCTTTTGCAAGTTTCATTAAAGCATCGGAAAAGGCTTTTGTGTAAGTTATTCTATCGCTTTTGCCGATAACTTCGCCGGTATCGGCATCAAAAATGCCAAGGCCGTGGTATTTGGTCGGTTTTGCTTCGGCAGGGGGATAACCTTTGCCTTTTTTGGTAACAATATGCAAGAAAACAGGTCCCTTAATATCTTTAATTTGCTCAAGGGTGTCAACTAAAGCAAGAACATCATTTCCGTCAACAGGACCAAAATATTTAAAGCCCATTTCCGCAAATAATACGCCTGAAAACAAAATTGATTTTGCCCTTTTGGCAAGTTTAACAACGTTTTTGCCGATATCGCTATCACCTATTTTATTTTCAATAGTATCTTCTAAAGCTTGGGTATATTTTGCGCTTAAAAGTTTTGTTAAAAAAGAGCCAAGCGCACCCACGCGTTTAGAAATAAACATCTGATTATCGTTTAATACAACAAGTAAATTTGTTTTTAAAAGCCCTGCGTTTTGTAAAGCTTCATAGGCCATACCGCCTGTCATGGAGCCGTCTGCAACAATGGCAACAACTTTATTTTTTTCTTTCTTTTGGTCGCGCGCACAAGCCATACCTAGTGCAGCCGAAAGTGCCGTTGAAGCATGCCCCGCACCAAAAGTGTCATATTCTGATTCATAAATTTTTAAAAAGCCGCTTAATCCTTTTTGTTTACGGATAGTTTTAAAAGCTTCTTTTCTGCCTGTCAAAATTTTATGGGCATATGCTTGGTGGCCCGTGTCGAAAACAAGTTTATCTTCCGGTGTGTTAAAAACATAATGCAAGGCAACAATAAAATCAACCGCGCCTAAACTTGAAGCCAAGTGACCGCCGGTGTGGCTGATAGTTTCAATGATATAATTTCTGATTTCCTGGCAAAGTTCGGGCAGTTGTTCTTTTTTTAATTTTCTTAAATCTTTGGGGGAATTAATTGTTTCTAAAAGTTCCATTAATAAGTCCTCTCAATAATAAAATAAGCCATATCATATAAGGGTTTAAGTTTGTTTGATTTGATTTTATCTAAAGCGGAAATTGCCTGTTTTGTTGCTTTTTGGGCGGCAAGTTTTGCTTCTTCCAGTCCGTATAAGGTAACAAAGGTTAATTTTTTATTTGTTAAATCGCTATTACTTTTGCCAAGTTGTTTTTTCGTTTTTGTAGCATCTAAAATATCATCTGCCACTTGGAAGGCAAAACCGATTGCTTCGGCATAAGTTTGGATATTTTTTAAATCTTTATCTTTGGCACCGGCAAGTATTGCTCCCATTTCAACAGCGGTTTTAATTAAAGCACCTGTTTTATTTGTGTGAATATATTTGAGCAGTGCAGAAGCGGAAACTTCTTTTGCGTTTTTAGGCAAAAGATAATAACCGGCTAAATGCCCTTTAAAATATTTTGTTTTGGCAAGAACGCTTGCCCTTTTGCTTTTGCCTTCCAAAATACCTTCGGCAAAAACATCGGCAACTTGCCCGCCAATCATACCGCTGACCCCACCGTAATGGGCAAGACTGCTAAGGGCTTTTAAAGTTCTTTCAAAACCCACTTTTTTAACTTGTGCGTTTCTGGCAAGTGTTTCAAAGGCGTAAGTTAAAAGAGCGTCGCCTGCAAGTAAAGCAGTATCTTCGCCAAAGATTATATGGTTTGTGGGTTTGCCGCGGCGCAAAGAATCATTATCCATAGAAGGTAAATCGTCGTGAATTAAAGAATAAGTGTGCAACATTTCAACAGCGCAGGCGGCTGCTTCAACATCTTTTGGGGCAAGACCAAATGCCTCAGCCGTCCAAGTGAGCAAGACAGGGCGAACTCTCTTTCCGCCGGCCATTAAGGAATAACTCATTGCGTCAACGATAATTTGGGGGGTATTTTTAATTAAAGA
Source organism: Elusimicrobiaceae bacterium (assembly GCA_017534965.1). GTDB lineage: Bacteria > Elusimicrobiota > Elusimicrobia > Elusimicrobiales > Elusimicrobiaceae > Proelusimicrobium. The sequence goes on from JAFXVA010000018.1 coordinate 13,621, forward strand.
AATTTGTTTTTTTAGGGCTTTATCAATATTTTTAGCTGTTTTTAAAAGTGTTTTTTCAAAGTTTTTCATAAACACACCTCTCTTTGTATATTATATAATATATATATGAATTTCTACTTGATAAGTTTGGGTTGCCCCAAAAATTTAACCGATAGCGAAAATTTTTCCGCCCGTCTTATAGCAAAAGGCCATAAGATGGTTTTTGACGAGAACGAAGCCGATGTTATTATCATTAATACTTGCGGTTTTCTTTCTTCTGCGATAAAAGAAGCAAAAGAAAATATAAAATACGCCCTTAAATTAAAGAAGAAAGGCATTATTAAAAAAGTTGCCGTGACCGGTTGCGCGGTGGATAGATTAAAACAAGATTTAGTTGAAGAATTTAAAGAGGCAGATTTGTTTTTTTCCATTTCAAAACAAGATGCTATTGAAAAAATCATAAATAAAACAGGTTTTCTTTATAGCCCGATACAGAAAGAACTTTTTATGCCTGAATATAAACTTTCTTTGACGGCTGGGCATAGTGCTTATTTAAAAGTGGCAGATGGTTGCAATAACCGCTGTGCTTATTGCGCAATACCCTTTATCCGCGGTAATTACCGCTCTAAAACGCTTGAAGAAGTTGTAGCCGAAGCAAAACTTTTAGCTAAAAACGGCGCAAAGGAAATTTCCCTTATTGCGCAAGATACAACTTCCTACGGGCAAGATTTATACGGTAAACCCGAACTTGTTAAATTGCTTAAAAAACTTGTCAAACTAAAAGATGTTTGCCGTCTTAGAATAATGTATGCTTACCCGCACCGCGTTTCAAAAGAACTTGCGGGTTTAATGGCAAGTGAAGAAAAAATATTTTCTTATCTTGATATACCTTTGCAGCATATTTCCGCTGATATCCTTAAAAGAATGAACCGCCATTGCGGGCCTGAAAAAATAAAAGAAACGCTAAATATGCTAAAAGAGCGCGTGCCAAATATTGCGATAAGAACAAACTTTATTGTCGGTTTCCCCGGCGAAACGGAAGCCGATTTTAAAGAACTTTTAAAATTTGTTAAAGAATATGAATTTGATAATGTCGGCGTGTTTGAGTTTTTTAGAGAGCCAGGCACCGCTGCCTATGATATGAAAAAGCAGATACCCGCCAAAATCAAAAAAGAACGCGCACTTGAGTTAAATAAAGTGCAAAGCCGCGTGGTTGATAAGATAAATAAAAAACTTGTCGGCTCTGTTGTGGAAGTGATTAGTGATACTTCTGACACAGGACGCACCTACCGCGACGCCCCTGATATAGACGGCCAAGTCTTTTTTGATAAACCTGTTAAAGCAGGCCAAATTTTCAAAGCAAAGATAATTAAAGCTAAAGGTTATCAAAGAGTAGCTTCCGTAAAATAACTTATTTTAAAAAACTCTTGACAAATATTGTATTTTTTGTTTATACTATAAAATAATTAGTTTTACTAATTATAAAGTATTATAAATAAAATACTTTTGTGTGCAGGTAAAATCCTGCCGGAAAACTTCATTTGAGAGGGCAAAACCGAAAACTGCAAAAAGGGGATGCCCTCTCCTCCGGTAAAAAAATATTTTGATAAAATAAAAGAAAAGGGAGGTATTTATGTTAGAAGCAAATTATACAGGAAAGAAAAAAGTAGAAGTAAGGGTAAACAATTATAAAGTTTATACCGATATGCCCATTGATTTTGGCGGGGAAAGCAGCGCACCCAATCCTTTTGAAATGTTTATGGCTTCTTTTATTGCCTGTCAGGCAGTTTTTGCGATGTCTTTTGTAGAAAAAAATAATATGAAAAAGGAAGATTTTTCCTTTAGAGCAGAACCTGTTTTTGATGATAAAGGTTTAATTACAAAAATGACAACTATTGTCAAAATTCCTTCTGATTTCCCAACGGAAAAAGAGGCAACTTTCATAAATGTTTTAAAAACTTGCAAAGTGGGCAAACACTTAACTTTTGAAAAAGAAATTTTATTAGAACGAGCATTGTAGGGCTTCGGCTTTTGGGCTATTTTTAATTTTTTAGAAATTTCGGATACGCGGGGTTACCACCCGCTCGGGGTATACCTCATTTCTAAAATCGTTTTTTTTTACAAAAAAACTAATTAAAACTATCTTCAAAATCCTGTGCCTTAGATAAGAGAAAGCGGCTTAGTTTTTTCCTAAAAAATACTTTGCCGTATGGGTAATTTTAACATATCAAAATTCTTATAAAAAAGTTTTTTTTCGTGTAAAACCTCTCTATATATTCTAAAATATAAGAGAGGTTTTTTAGAAAAAAGAGAAAATGAATATTGCTTGGTATCTTTATTTTATTTTGCCTTTAATTGGTTTTGTGGGTATGTTTGCCGGCGGTTATTGGGGCGTTGGGTGCGGTTGGCTTATTGTGCCGGTTATGCTTATTTTTGGGTTTTCTCCGGCGGAAGCTGTGGGGGTAAGTCTTTTACAAATGGTGCCTTCCACTTTGCCGGTAGCGATAAAAGATTTTCCTAAAATAAACTGGGGCAGGCGTTCCTTTGGCAAAAGAATGATTTTACCTTTAGGCATAGGTTGTTTTATAACGGCTTTTACAGGAAGATTTATAAATGCCTATCTTTACGGGCTTTTTGGCTCAACTGCTTTAATGGTTATTTTTTGTTTGGTTAATCTTTTTATAGGTTATCAAACTTTATTTTCAAAACCTATTCAAAACGAAAAGGCTTTGCCTGTTTTTACGCGCAAGCAAAGTTGGATTGCGTTTTTAGGTGGACTTGGAACAGGCATTTTTAGTTCGCTACTTGGTATTGGCGGGGCAATGATAATTAGACCGATTTTGGTTAATATTTTTAAAGTGCCCGAACAATGGACTGCGCGCGCGGTTCGTATTTTGCTTTTACTAACAACTTCTACAGGGGGGCTTTTTTATGTTATCAGTAGCGGTAAACAAACGGGGTTTGAAATTTTTGTTTTAACTCTTATTATTTCTGCCGGCGGGATGATGGGCTTTCCGCTTGGCGTAAAGTGCAATAATATTGTTTGCGAAAACGGCCGCGCAAGAACTCTGCAAAGAAGTTTTGTTGTTATTCCGTGCATAGTTTTAAGTAATACAATTTTAAAACTGCTTGGGCTTGCCGAAATCAGCCGTATCTTATCTTTAACTTTTGCCGTTTTACTTTTTATTTATATTGTCAGTTTTACTTTTTACTCACAAAAACACGCTGTTTCCCAAAAAGAAAAATAATTTTCTGCCTTGAAAATTCATTAAATATCAGTTATATTATAAATTAGATAGGAGATTTTTTATGAAAAAACTATTTTTTATTTTTGGCCTTTTTTTATTTACTCAAGTTTCCTTTGCCGTTGAAAACCAAGAGTTAAAAGATATTCTTGCAAGAGATGTAAAAAACAGCAATTTTAAACCTTATATTGAGCAAAGCTCTAACGGACTTGTGCGTTTATTTATTTTTAATCCGTCAAGTGCAAGTTTTTCCGCGGAAGCAGATTTAATTAATAAAGCCATAAAATATGCCTCTGAGGTTGCTGGACCAGGCGGGCAAAACTTTATGGATATCAAAAAAAATTCTTATCCCAAAGTAAAAAATTTTGCCGTTTATGTTTTGCGTAAAAGCCAAACAGAGCCAGATGTTTTAAATATGATTGGGGCAAATTCAAGCGAAGTTAGGGCCATAGCTTCTTACCCGGAAAGTGCAGATAGTTTTAGAGTTTTTGTTTTTATTGATGACTCGCCTTATAATCCGAATTCTTACAAAAAAATTTCTAAAGATGAGTTTTTACTTGAAACAATTATCAATTTTATTCACGAAGTTTACGGCCACGCTTTTGAAGTTATTGATGATCCTAATCTTGCTAAACAAAGTTTTGGCGAGCAGGAAGTTAGGGCCTACACCGTGCAACTTGAAGGCCTTAAAAAATTAAAGCAAAAACACGCTAATTTATTTGACTCTTCCACGCAAAAACTGCTTGATATTTATATTAAAGATACTCAGGCAAAAATAGATTATTTTAAAAACAATTCTTACTAGTGTTTTCTTCTTTTTAAAATAAGTTGCTTTATTTTTAGGAAATTATTTTTATCTAAAACTAAACTAATGATTAGCGGGTAAATTATAAGTAAAATAATTTGCCAAGTTAAATTATTATTTAAAAGATTGTTTAAGAAGAGAAAAGTAATTACAACCGCTGCTATAAAACCAAGTTTTTTATATTCATAAATTATCGGATAATTTTTTTGTAAGAAAATAAATAAACTAGTTGCCATAACAATATAACTTACAAAAATTGCCCACCCAGCGCCGATAATACCGACTATTGGAACAAGCGTAAAATTAGTTATAATACTGCTTATTGCGCCAAGCAAAGTAATCCACATTAAAACACGCGTTTTTTTAGTTAAGACAGGCGCTATCATAAAGTTAATATAAAAGCCGTAGAAAAGATATCCGCCCAAAACAAGCGGTATTATTTTAATACCTTCCCAGTAGGCAGGCGCAATTAAATAATGGTTAAAGATAGGCGTTTTTATGATGACAGGCATTAAGAAAGTTAAGCCCAAAAATATCCAAGTTGTTATTGCTGTAAAATAAGTTAAGATTTGTGCAAAAAGTTCTTTTGCATCTTTTTCCGAAGAATATTGAATAAAGAAAGGTCGCCACGCTTGGTCAAACATAGAAACAACAAGCATCATAAAAACACCGATTTTAAAATTGGCCTGATAAATACCCACATCTTTTAAACCGACAAGGTGTATTAGGATAGGTTTATCAATAACATTTACCAAAATGCTTGCCATACCCGCCGGTATAAAGGGCCAGGAAAATAAAAACATTTCTTTAAAAAGTTTTTTATCAAAACGGCAAACAAAGTTTTTAATTGTCATAGGGGCCAAAAGTATAAGCGAAGTAAGCGAAGCAAAAATGCCCGCAATAAAAATGCCTTTAACACCGCATCTAAAATAAGAAAGGGCCAAAATATTGCCTATAACATTTACTACGATTGAGGCCGTTCTTATCAGCATAAAATGCCAGGCCTTGTGGTCAAAGCGCAGTTTAGCAAAAGGCACAATATTTAAAGCATCTAAAGCCATAACAAAGCAGGCAAGTTTGATTAGATAACTATGTTTTGCACCGATACCTAAAAAATCCGCAATGCTTGCGCTTGAAAGCCATAAAATAAAAGAAATTAAAATACCGCTGGCAAAAACTGCTATTAAAGGAGTAGCAAAAAGTTCTTTTGTTTTATTTTCTTTTGCAAAGCGCAAATAGGCCTGGTCCATGCCATATTGGTAAATGATATTTGTAAGAGCCATAAAAGCAAAAACCGCCGCAACTATACCATAATCTTGCGGGGCAAGAAAATAGGTATAAAGCGGAACTAGAAAGAAATTTAACAGACGTGCAACAATAGTGGATGTGCCGTAAATTAAAGTTTCTTTTCCAAGGGTTTTTACTTTATCTTTCATTTTTTATTTTTTGAGTGAGACAATAAAATCTCTTAAAAGTTTGCCAAATTTTGCTTCGGATTTTTTCATTACATCCAAAGTTTCTTTGTGCGAAAGGGCCACGCCCGACATTCCGCTTGCAAGATTGCTAACAAGGGCAACACCGGCAACTTTTAAATCAAGTTGTCTAGCCACGATAGTTTCCGGAACGACGGACATCCCCACCACATCAGCGCCAAGCGTTCTATATGCTCTAATTTCTGCCGGGGTTTCAAAACAAGGACCGCTGACGGCAAAATAAACACCTTTTTTATGTTTGATTTTGTGTTTTTTTGCAATTTTAACTAAAATATTTTGTAATTTTTCGTCGTAAGCTTGGGTCATATCTTTAAACATCGGCCCAAAAGCCGGGTCCCAGTTGCCAATTAAAGGGTTTGTGCCCATAAAATTGATGTGGTCTTTTAAGATAACCATACTGCCGGGGGGGAGTTTTCTATCCAAAGAACCAACGGCGGCAGATAAAAGCAAAATTTCTGCTCCTAAAAATTTTAAAGTGCGTATTGCAATAGAAATATCTTTTATAGAGTGGCCTTCGTAATAATGAAAGCGCCCTTGCATAATAACAACTTTTACATTTTTATAAATACCAAAAACTAAATTGCCTGTGTGTCCGGCAACGGTGCTGTGTAAAAAACCGGGAATATCAACATAAGGAATTTTAATTTCTTTTTCTAAAGGTGGTATGGCATTTGCCAGCCCGCTGCCTGTGATAATTGCCAAATCCGGCTTAAAATTTTTTGTTTTTTTGTTTATATAATTTACGGCTTTTTGTATAGTTTGTAATTGGCTCATATTATACCCTCCTAAATAAAGAACTTATCCGAACTAAAAGCATTTTGGATATGTTCTATCTTGTCTCCCGATATTGCTATTATATCAAACATTAAGCCGTCATAGTTTGGCTTTTTTGTTTTTATATAACTTAAAGCGGCGTTTATAACCCTTTTTTGTTTGGCTTTTGTTACCGCACCGATAGGACCGCCGAAAGCATCGGCATTCGTGCGGTATTTAACTTCCACAAAAACAAGGGTTTTATTTTTTTGTGCGATAATATCAACTTCTCCGCAAGGCAAATTATAATTGCGTTCAATTATTTTATAACCTTGTTCTTTTAAATATTTTGTGGCTTTATCTTCGCCTTTATTACCTATCAATCTTTTTAGACTAAACATTTTTAAAAATCTTTACCGAAAAGCCCTCCGTAAAGTGAGGCAATCGGTTCAAAAGTTTTTCTGTGTTCTTTACAAGGGCCATATTTTTTTATGGCTTCAATATGGCTTTGTGTGCCATAACCTTTATGCTCGGCAAAATTGTAATTAGGGTATTGTTTTGAAACAATATCCATAAATCTATCTCTGCTGACTTTGGCTATAATACTTGCAGCTGCAATACAAAGCGAAGTCCCGTCCCCTTTTATTATTGCTTCTTGCGGGTTTTTTAAGTTAGAAATCAAGCGGTTGCCGTCAACCATAACATAAATATTTTGTCCGTTAAATTTTGTTAAAGCGTGGCGCATAGCAAAAAAAGTTGCCTGTAAAATATTAAGTTTATCTATTTGCTCGCTTGAAGCAAAACCGGTGCAGTAAATTATGGGTAGTTTTATAAGTTCATTAAAAATAGCTTCCCTCTTTTTAGGAGTTAATTTTTTGCTGTCGTTAATTTGCTGCATTAGAGGGTGAGAATATAAATCAGGTTCAATATAACAAGCCGCCGCACAAACAGGCCCGGCTAGGGGACCGCGTCCTGCTTCATCTACACCTACTAGTTTTGCAGTTGGATGTTTTTGCTGAAATTTTAAATCAAAGTCAATTAAGGCCATAACTTATTTTAGCAATTTAGCACAAGAAATAGTAAAATATAAGTGTACCTTATAGAAGATTACCGAAAAGCTTTTACAAGGGATTTTAATTTCGGAGGAATTTTTTTATGCCTTTATGGATATTCAGAGCATCGGCATTACTGGGGATACCTTTCTTAGTATATGTCTTTTTGGCAAAAGATTTATATAGTGTCTTGCTTGCCTTTTTATGTGGTGTTGTGATTGTTTGCGCGGAAACTTTTTTAAGAAGCTTCCGTTTTAGCGCCGTTATGATTGCCATTTTTGGTGGTCTTTGCGGTTATTTGATTTATCTAGCTTGTGATTATGTGGTGTTAAAACTTAATGTGCCGGATATTTTAGAAGGATGGGCTTCTTATAAAACAATATTTGCAGGTGTATTTGTTTTGATAGGCAGTTTCTTATCTATTATCAAATCTTCGGAACTTGAGGGCATTTCTAAGAAAGGCCGCCATTTAAAAGTTACGGATATTTCCGCTTTGATTGACGGACGTATTATTGATGTCTGCGAAACGGGCTTTTTATCAGGAACAATAGTTATTCCGCAATTTGTTATAGCAAAGTTGAGTGAACTTGCTTCTTCTAAAGATTTGCTTGAAAAAGCAAGAGGTAGAAGAGGGCTTGATATTGTTTCCCGTTTAAAAGAATTAAAGAATATTCCCGTTAAGATAACTTCAAAGAGTTTTAAATCTACTTCTTTACAGGAAAATGTTGTTTTGCTCGCTAAAAGTTTATCTGCGGAAATCGTTACTATTGATTTTAATATCAATAAAATCGCAATACTCAAAAATGTCAATGTTTTAAATATCAGCGATTTAACTACTGCTTTAAAACCTGTCGTTTTGCCCGGGGAAACAATGGCCTTGTTTGTTATGAAGGAAGGTAAAGAAAAAGAACAAGGTATTGCTTATCTTGATGATGGGACAATGGTTGTTGTGGAAGATGGTAAAAGATTTATCGGTAAAAGAGCGGAAGTTTCCGTTTATTCTATCTTACAAAATTCAACCGGTCGTATGATATTTGCCAGAATAAAACAACAGGAAGATTAATGAAAGATACTTGTGCTATAATTTTAGCCGGCGGGCAAGGCACCCGTATGGGCAAACCAAAACAAATGCTTTTAATTAAGGGCAAAAGTGTTGTTGAAAGAAGTATAGATGCCTTTAAAAGTGTTTCGCGCGTGGCTAAAATTATAGTTGTAAGTAAGCAGGAAAATATTGATATTTTAAGCAAAAAATATAGAAATATTACTTTTGCTTTGGCAGGAGAAACAAGGATTGCTTCTTTAAAAAACGGCCTTGCCGCTTTGGGTAAAAATAAATATAAACTTATAGCAGTGCATGATGGTGCACGGCCCCTTGTTTTAAAAGAAGATATTGAAAATTGTCTAAAAAGCGCAAGCAAAAATAAAGCTGCTGTTTTAGGCGTTATGAGTAAAGATACCATTAAACAAATTAAAGATGGTTTTGTTTGTAAAACTTTAAAAAGAAGTGAACTTTTTTGTGCGCAAACTCCACAATGTTATCAAACACAAATTTTACAAAAAGCAATTTTAAAATATGGTGCTTTGGATGCAACGGATGAATCCCAACTTGTGGAAAAAATCGGCGTAAAAGTTAAAGCTGTTTTAGGCAGTTATTCTAATATCAAAATTACCACGCCGGAAGATTTAATTATAGCAGAGGCCTTATGCAAAAAAACGAAGAAATAAGAACAGGTTTTGGCTTTGATATCCACCGCTTGAAAAAAGGGGGGAAAATGATTCTTGGCGGCCTGGAAATACCTTGTGAAAAGGGCCTTGTCGGCCATAGCGACGGAGATTTGGTTTTACATGCAATTTGCGACGCTGCCCTTGGGGCTGTTTGCGCTGGGGAAATAGGGGAATATTTTCCGCCGACAAAAGAAACTAAAAAAGGTATTTCAAGTGTTTTTATAACAAAAAAGATTTTAGAAATTATAAAAAAGAAAGGGGCACGTATTGTTCATATAGATGCAACTATTGTAACTCAGATACCAAAAATGAAACCCCATTATTTAGAGATTAGAAAATCTTTAAATAAAATTTTTAAAATCGGGCTTGAAAATATAAGTTTTAAGTCAAAAAGCCACGAAAAACTTGGCGATATCGGCAAAGGCAATGCAATGCAGGTGTTTGCAGTAGTAAATGTTAAAATAAATACGGAGAAAATAAAATGAATAAAATAATTTTTAGTCTTACAATATTATGTGTTGTGTTTGGGGCTTGTAATACTTATAACCCTAAAGGTTATAAAAGATATTCCGGTATAAAATATGAAGATTACGTCCAGGAAGCAAAGAAACAAGAATTGTTAAGAGAAGAGTTAAATGAAGTTAAACAAGAAGATATTTCAAGTCCGGTTTTTGAACAAGTAGAAGCCCTTGAAGATGATTCTATAGTTGAAAGTGCAAATAGTGCTTATGGCGAAGCCGTTGTTGTTATGGCAACAAAGAAAGTTTCCCTTGGTAAAGAAGCAACCACCAAAGATATGCAACTTTTACAAAAAGCCCTTGAAGGTTCTTATAGCGCAACCTTAAGAAATTACAGAGTTCCCGGGTTTACTTATTCTTTAACTCCTGCCGGAGATATTAACCCATTAGCCGTATTTGAAGTAAAATGTGTTTTAAGTGAAAATTACGCCAATGCTACAGGTAAGAGAGCTTGCGACTTTTTCTTTAATCAAATAAACCAAGAATATACAAAAATCCAGGAAAGTAGGAAATAATATATGATAAAACTTTATAATACCCTTACTCGCAGAAAAGATAAATTTGAACCTTTAAAAGAGGGTCTTGTAAGTATGTATTGCTGCGGGCCGACCGTTTATAATTATGCCCATATCGGCAACCTTAGAACTTATATTTTTGAAGATATTTTAAAAAGAACCTTAGAACAAGCTTATCAAGTGCGCCATGTTATGAATATAACTGATGTGGGGCACCTTGTTTCTGATAATGATGACGGGCAGGATAAAATGGAAGTCGGTGCGGCGCGCGAAGGCAAAAGTGCTTGGGATATTGCAAAATTTTACGAAGAAAGTTTTTTTAAAGATTTTGATTCTTTAAATTGCAAAAGACCGACAATTACCGCTAGAGCAACCCAGCATATTAAAGAAATGATTAATCTTGTTAAAACCCTTGAAGAAAAAGGTTATACTTATAAAACTTCAGACGGAATTTATTTTGATACTTCAAAATTTAAAAATTATCATAATTTAGTCGGTAAAAGCCATATTGAAGGTTTGAAAAGTGGCGCCAGGGTTGAATTTAATAGCGAAAAACGCAACCCGAGTGATTTTGCCCTTTGGAAGTTTTCACCGACAAATGAAAAACGCCAGATGGAGTGGCCTAGCCCGTGGGGAGTGGGCTTTCCCGGTTGGCATATTGAATGTTCTAGTATGGCAATGAAATATCTTGGCCAAACTCTTGATATCCATTGTGGCGGTATAGACCATATTGCTGTTCACCATACAAATGAAATTGCCCAATCTGAAGCGGCCACCGGCAAACAATATGTTCGCAATTGGATACATGGCGAATTTTTGGTTTTGCCTGCCGGTAAAATGTCCAAAAGTTCAGGCGGATTTTTGACAATAAGCACACTTAAAGAGAAGGGTTATGATCCTTTAGATTACAGATATTTGTGCCTTGGCGCACATTACAGAACGCAACTTGAATTTTCTTGGGAAGCGCTTGATTTTGCAAGAGCAAGTTTAAAGAGTTTAAAACAAAAAATTGCTGACTTAAAAAATCAAGAGCAACTTTCTGTTGAAGAAAATGCTTTAAAAGAAGCAAAAAATATTTTCTTTGAAAATATGGCAGATGATTTAAACACTTCTAAAGCCCTTGCTTTTGTTTGGGAATTTTTGAAAACAAAAAATACTCCTGCAACAAAACTTGAACTTGTTAAATATGCTGATACTATGCTTGGGCTTAATTTACTTAAAACAGAAGAAGCAAAAGAACTTCCGCCGGAAGCAAAAGCTTTAATAGAAGAAAGACAGCTTGCCCGCAAAAATAAAGATTTTAAAAAATCTGACGAGATAAGGGCTAAACTTGAACAAATGGGCATACTTATTAAAGATACTCCGCAAGGCCCGAAATGGAGTTTTAAATAATGACCACCTTTTCAAAAGATTTCTTACTTAAAATACCAAAGGCAGATTTGCATTTGCATCTTGACGGCTCTTTGAGGATAAACACCCTTATTGAACTTGCTAAAAAAGATAAGGTTGCCCTGCCTGCTTACAGCGAAGAAGAGTTAAGAAAAAATGTCTTTAAAAAGAATTATAGGAATTTACCTGAATATCTAAAAGGTTTTGCTTACACTACTGCGGTTATGCAAAAAAAAGAAAATATTGAACGCATTGCTTATGAACTTGCACAAGATAATATAAAAGAAGGCGTGCGTTATATTGAAGTGCGCTTTGCGCCGCAGCAGCATGTTTCAAAAAATATGACACCTGCCGATAGTGTAAGAGCAGCTTTTAAAGGCCTTAAAAAAGCCCAGGAAGAACATAATAAAAGTGAGCCCGTAAAAAACGGAAGTGATGTTGAATTTAACTTTGGGCTTATTTTATGTGCGATGCGCAGTTTTAATAAAAATACTTCCCTTTATTATAATCATCTTATTGATAGTTTACATTATGCAAAGGAAGAAGAAATTGCCTCTATTGCTTCCTTGGAATTAGCAAGAATAGCGGTTGCTTTAAAAGAAGAAGGTTTGCCTATTGTCGGTTTTGATTTGGCCGGTAAAGAAGAGGGACACCCGGCAGAAGATCACTGGCAGGCCTATCAATATGTGCACGAGGCCTTTATTAGAAAGACTCTTCACGCAGGGGAAGCTTTTGGGCCGGAATCAATTTTCCAAGCTATTACCGAGTGCCATGCAAATAGAATCGGGCACGGCACTTTTTTGTTTGATACCGATTTAATTAAAGATAGAAAAGTAAAAAATAAAAAACGCTATATTGAAGAACTTGCTAATTATTTAGCAAGTGAAAGAGTTGGTATTGAAGTTTGTTTAACAAGTAATTTACAAACTTTACCGAAAATAAAAAGTGTTCAAGAGCATCCCATAAAAAAGATGATTGCTATGGGACTTTCTTTAAGTATCTGCACGGATAACCGCCTAGTTTCCCATACTACTTTAACGGATGAATATTTGCTTTTAACAAATAATATAAATTTAACCAGAAAACAACTTAGAAATATCGTTATTGCAGGGTTTAAGGGGAGTTTCTTTACACCTTATTCAAGCAAGCACGCCTTTGTAAAAAAAGTTATTGAAAGATATAATCAGGTAGAAGCAGAATATTATAGATAAATAAAAAAGGCCTGCTGTTTAGCAGGTCTTTTTTATTTGATGTTATTTTATAATTTCTCTTATTAGTTTGTTCGGGGCAGGTTTTTTGGCAGAAATTTTAACTGCTTGGCTAAAAAGTTTATAACCTTCTTCAAGTTTCTTTTTATCGTTGGCATATAAGCGGGCAATAATTTGGCCTTTAGCAACTTTATCGCCTGATTTTTTATCAAGCCAAATACCGGCGCCATAGTCAATTTTATCTTCCATAGTATTTCTGCCGGCCCCAAGCAAAACTGCTGCCATACCGCAAGTTTTTGCATCAATATTATTTATATAGCCATTAGTTTTTGCAACAAAATCTTTTTGGTATTTTGCATTTTTTAAATACTTTTGCGGTTCGTCGGCAATTTTTGAATCGGCCCCTTGCCATTTTAAAATTTCTTTTAATTTTTTTAAGGCAGAGCCATCTTTAATCAGTTTTTCAAGATAAACTTTTGCCTTTTTTATATCTTTTTGCTTTTTGCTTATAATAAGCATTTGGGCGGCACTTTCCAGCAAAACTTCATAGAAATCTGGTGCAAAATCTTTTTGCCCTTTTAAAATCAAAATACTTTGCAACATTTCATTTGCATTACCGATAGCGCGGCCTAAAGGTTCATTCATATCCGTCAACAAAGCTCTGCAATTAAGCCCCATAAGTTTTGCCGTTGATACAAGCATTTTAGCAAGTTTTTTGCTGTCTTCATATTTTTGCATAAACGCGCCCGAACCAAATTTAACATCAATAAAAAGATTATCAATGCCTTCAGCATATTTTTTGGATAAAATGCTTGCCGTAATTAAAGGGCGGCTTTCAACAGAGCCGCTTGCATCGCGCAAAGCATAAAGTTTTTTATCTGCCGGGGCAAGGTCTTTTGTCTGCCCGAACATACAAACACCGATTGCTTTTATTTGTTTATAAATTTGTTTTGGCGGGGTAGCAATATTAAAACCTTTCATGCTTTCAAGTTTATCTAAGGTGCCACCGGTATGGCCAAGCCCTCTGCCGGACATCATTGGCACTGCAAGGCCTGCACAGGCAACTAAAGGGGCAAGCGCAAGTGAAATTCCATCGCCAACACCCCCCGTTGAGTGTTTATCTGCCACAGGTATTTTGGAATCTTTAAAAGATAATCTTTGCCCGCTAAAAGCCATTGCCTTTGTCCAAAGGGCTGTTTCTTTTTGGGATAAAGGGTTTAAAAAACAAGCCATTAAAAAAGAAGATAACTGATAATCGGGCAAAGTGCCTTTTGCGGCTCCGTTTGCCACGAAAGTAAATTCCTCAAAGGTTAAAGGTTTGTTTTCTCTTTTCTTAATAATAATGTCTAACATTCTCATAATGTTTTACCCTCCTGAAACAATTAGTTTAGCATTTATTTATAAAAAATGGTAGTCATTAAATGTTTTTACTTTGTAAGGTCCTAATATTTTTATAAAATATAAAAAGGAGGGGTTTATGAAAAAATTTTTAAGCGTTTTTTTAAAAAAAGATTTTGCCTGTTTGTTTTGGACTCAATTTTTTGGTGCCTTTAACGATAATTTATTTAGAACTGCTCTTGCGGTTTTTATTTCAATTTTTCTTTCGCGTATTACGTCTGTTAATACAGGTATTTATGCCACCTTGCTTGCTTTGGCGGTTTATTTATTTTCCACTTTAGTTTTTTCTATGCCTGGGGGCGAAGTCGCCGATAAATATAATAAAACCCAGGTTATTAAAACCCTTGTTTTTACCCAAATTATTACGGCTCTGTTAATTTGTCTTGGTATATATTTGAAAAGTTCTGTTATTTTGTATTTTGTCTTAATTGTTTTAGGGGCGCAAAATGCTTTCTTTATGCCGCTTAAATATGGTTTACTTCCGCAGATTTTACAGAAAAATCAACTTATCAGTGCAAACGGAATACTTGAAACAGGCAGATATAGTGCTATTTTGATAAGTGCAATTTTATGCGGAGTTTTTTCTATTCAAAATCGTTCAGATTTAACAACTATAAGTATTGTTATTATTGAAGTTTCTTTAATGACTTATGTTATAACCTGGTTTTTTACCCCTTATGAGCCGACTTCCTCTACAGCAAAAGTTAACTTAAATATTTTTAAGAGCAGTATAAAAAATATAAAACTTGCCTATAAATCGCAAAGGATATTTTTATGCATTTTGGCTATTTGTTGGTTTTGGGTTGTGGGGGCGGTAATTTTTGCCCAGATGCCGACAATCGCAGAAATAAAACTTAATGTTGAAGGAAATATTTTAAATTATTTACTTACTCTTTTTGCTTTTGGTATTGCCATTGGTGCTATGCTTTGCCGTCAATTCGTTAAAGGGGAAATTAGTATAAAATATGTTCCTTTAAGTGCGGTTGGTATGGGGATATCTTTGCTTTTCCTTGCTATGTTTTGCATTATTACCTCAAGACCTCTTGAAACTTTAACTTTTAAACAATTTGTTTTAAGTTGGCAAGGAATAAGACTTTCATTTTATGTTTTACTTCTTGCTATATCTTCGGGGCTTTACATCGTGCCTTTAAATGCTTTGCTTCAATCTCTGGTGTCAGATAGAATAAGAGGCAGAATACTTGGGGTATGTAATATTTTTACAACGCTTAGCATGATACTTGCCGGTTTTGTTGCTTTTTGTTTGCTTTATATCGGTTTTGGCACAGGGGCCATTATCGGAGTTTTAGCGATAGCAAACTTTTTTGTTGCTCTTTATATTTGCACTTTATTGCCTGATTATGTTGTTCGTTCAATGTTATATTTTCTTTTAAATTTCTTTTATAATATTCAAATTAAAGGCCTTGAAAATTATGAAAAAGCAACCGGTAAAACTTTAATTGTCGCAAATAACAATTCCTTTTTAGATCCTCTTATTTTAGGGGCATTTTTACCGGATGATATAATTTTTGTTGTTGATGGTATTATTGCAAAACGTTTTTGGGTTAAACAATTTTTGCGCTTTACCAAACATATAGCCGTTGATACCTCAAATCCAATGGCTGTTAAAACAATTATTGACAATATTAAAAAAGGTCAAAAGATTATTATTTTCCCTGAAGGCAGAATAACAACCACCGGTGGTATTATGAAGATTTATCCGGGGCCTGCCATGATTGCAGAGCGTTCCGGCGCAACAATTTTACCTATTTGTATGCAAGGCACGCAATATTCCAGATTTGCTTATTTCGGTCGTAAAATGCGACACTTACCTAAAAAAGTGCAGTTTACCATTAACATTATGCCGCCTGTAGATTTTAAATTGAAAGATAATTTAAAAGGCAAAGCAAGAAGACTTAGCGTTGAAGATAAAATGTATGACCTTATGGCAGAGATGAAATATAAGAGCAATAATATTGATATAACTTTGTTTAAGGCCTTTATTGAATCTACGGATTCTGCCGGACGTGGGGCCCGCGCCCTTGAAGATATGACAAGAAAACCAATGAGTTATGGCAAATTGCTTATTGCTTCTTTCTTGCTTGGTAAAAAACTTTCCGATAAAAGCGATAAAGATGAATATGTGGGTGTTATGTTGCCTAATATTAATATTTGTGCCGCTGTTTTATTTGCTTTGATTTCCCGCGTAAGAGTGCCTGCTATGATAAACTTTAGTTCCGGTATAAAAAATATTTTAGATTCCTGTAAAGCAGCAAGAATAAAAAGTGTGGTAACTTCCCGTGCCTTTGTTGTCAAAGCGCAACTTGAAAAAATTATTGAAGCCCTTGAAGATAAAAATATTCGCATAATTTATCTGGAAGATTTAAAAATTTCCGCTCTTGATAAAATTATTGCTGTGGTGCAAAGTTTCTTTCCTTACAGGGCTTACAAGGCAATTGACCCGGTGCAAGATCCAAATAAACCGGCGATTGTTTTGTTTACAAGCGGATCGGAAGGTTCTCCAAAAGGGGTGGTGTTATCCCACAGAAATATCAATGCAAACAGGTATCAGCTTTCAACTCTTTTAAACTTTGATATGCAAGATAAATTCTTTAATGCTTTGCCACTTTTTCACTCGTTTGGTATGGTATGTGGATTTTTCTTGCCTATACTTGGCAGTTTATCTATATTTCTTTATCCTTCACCTTTGCATTTTAAAATTATTCCAGAACTTGTTTATGATAGAAATGCAACGGTGTTTTTTGCCACAGATACCTTTTTGGCAGCTTATGCCAAAATGGCCCACAGATATGACTTCCACAATATTAAATATATCGGTATTGGTGGGGAAAAACTTAAAGATGAAACTTTTAAAATTTGGTCCGAAAAGTTTGGTATCCGCGTAATTGAGGCCTATGGCACAACGGAGGCCTCCCCGGTTGTAACAATGAACAGCCCGATGTATTATAAACGCGGAACAGTAGGCAGACCAGTGCCCGGCCTTGAATATAAACTTGAAAAAGTGGAAGGTATTGAAGACGGCGGAAAACTTTTAATTAAAGGGGATAATGTTATGCTTGGTTATCTTAGAGCAACGGCACCGGGCAAAATTGAAGCCCCTAAAGGCGGTTGGTATGATACCGGTGATATTCTTGCCTTTGATGAAGAAAACTTTGCCACTATTAAAGGCAGAGCAAAACGCTTTGCTAAAATTGCCGGAGAAATGGTTTCTATGACGGCTGTAGAAGTTGCTTTAAAGAAACTCTGGCCTGATAATTTAACAGCTCTTGTTCGTTTGCCAGATGAAAAACATGGCGAGCAGTTAATTGCTTATACAGATAAGCAAGATGCCACTTTAAAGCAAATTCAGGAATATTTTAAGAAGCAAGGGTTTAGTGAGCTTTGGGTTCCTAAAAAAGTTGAAATTTTGGAAAAAATGCTTTTGATGGGAACAGGTAAAATTGATTATCCTGCTTTAGAAAAACTCGCAAAAGAAAAAGAGGAGAAAAAATAAATGAAAAAAATAACTTGTCCTAATAAATTTAAGGCTTATTTTATTTTTGTAGGTGTTGCTTTTTTACTAATGGCCTTAATGCGTATTATATTTTATTTTGTTAATAATCTTGGCTATCAGGAAGGCGTAATTACAGCAATTTTGACAGGTCTTAGATTTGATATAAGAATTGCTTTTTTATTTTCTTTGCCTTTTGGAATTTTTTTGTTATTGCCGGCAAGGAAAATATTTAAACAAATTATTTGTGCTTTTTATGCTTTGGCCTTTAGTGCTTTGATTTTAATTTATTTTGTAGATTTTGGTTATTATGCTTATTTGACCCAAAGATTAAATGCTTATGTTTTTGAACTCGCCCAAAATACTGTAACCTCTATTGAAATGGTATGGCAAACTTACCCCGTAATAAAAGGAGGGATAGCTTTAATTGTTTTAGCGTTTATCAGTTATTTAATAACACGTAAAATTGCTAATTATGCGTATGATAAACAAGGGGGAAAAAAAGGGTGGGTGTTTGTTATAATTGCTCTTTTGATTACGGTAGCATTTGTGCATGGTAGATTTTCACAATATCCTTTAAGATGGAGCAATGCTTATTTTACTACGGATAATTTTTTAACTTCTCTTGCCATAAATCCTTTGCATAATTTGTATGATACTTATAAGTTTGCCTCTCAAGGTAGTGGTTTTGATACAGAAAAAACAAAAAAATATTATGAGGTCACAGCAGATTTTTTGGGTGTAAAAAATAAAGATAAAGAAAAGCTTAATTTTAAGCGTGAAATTGAGGCCAAAAATCCTAAAAAATATAATGTGATTATTTTACTTGTGGAATCTTTTTCTTGGGATAAAACCTCTTTTAACGCACCTGAAATTGATGCAACGCCAAAGGCCGCTTTTCTTGCAAAAGAGGGAACTTTATTTACAAGATTTTTTACTCCTACTACCGGCACGGCAAGAGGGGTGTTTAATTCTATAACAGGGGTTGCGGATACTTCTGCAGTAAAAACCTCTTCAAGAAATCCTATGATTGTTACCCAACATTCCCTTATTAATGATTTGCCGGATTATCAAAAATTTTATTTCATAGGGGGCAGCACAAATTGGGGTAATATCAGAGGTCTTTTGCAATATAATATTGAAAACCTTAAAATTTTTGAAGAAGGAACTTATGAAGATCAAAACAGAACGGATGTTTGGGGCTTATCTGATTTGGATATGTTTAGATATGCAGCCAAAGAACTTGCCAAAACTAAAAATCCTTTTTTTGCTTTTATTCAAACTTCCGGCTATCACAGGCCTTATACAATTCCTGATGACCATGGCACTTTTGAGTTAAAAAATTTAGATGAAAATATGCTTAAAGAATATGGCTTTAAGGGAAATGAAGAGTATAACTCTATGCGTTTTCAAGATTATGCAATCGGAGAGTTTTTTGATTTAATTAAAAAAGAACCTTTTTATAAAGATACTATTTTTCTTATTTACGGCGATCACGGGCTTACAAGTTGGCAATCAAAAGATTTACCGCAGAGTTTTATTGATTTAGAATTAACGGCAAATAATGTTCCTTTAATTGTGCTTGGCCCGGGTATTAAAAAAGAAGTAAATAACCGCGTTGCAAGCCAAGTTGATGTGACAGCAACAATGGCAGGTTTGCTTGGTATAAAACACACTCAAACCGGCCTTGGCAGAAATATTTTTGATAAGACTTTAGAAGAAGGTGCCTTGATTATTAATAATCCTGCTACTCCACTTAAAATAGGTTTTGTGCAAGGGGATTATTATTATCTTGCCTGGCCTGGCAAAGAAGGACTTTTTAAATATAATGAAGATTCTTCCAAAGATTATTGTGCTAGCGAAAAACAAAAATGCGAAAAGATGAAAGACCTTACCCAAGGCCTTTATGAAACGGCAAGGTATATTACCTTTCATCATAAATTGGAGAAATAATGCTTTTAGCAACACCTGAATATATTATTTTACTTGGTGCAGTTTTGCTTTTTATAAGTATAGTTTCCGGCAAGACGGGGTATCGTTTTGGGGTGCCTTCTCTTTTGCTGTTTTTACTTGTCGGTATTTTATTTGGAAGCGAAGGTTTTGGCATACAATTTAATAGTTTTAAACAAGCTCAATTTATTGGTATGCTCGCTTTAAGTATTATTTTATTTTCAGGCGGTATGGATACAAAAATAAAGGATATTAAGCCGATTTTCGTGCAGGGCCTTTTATTATCTACTTTAGGGGTTGTTTTAACGGCGCTTTTTACCGGCTTATTTGCTTTTGCGATAACAAAATATTATCCAGGTTATTTACATTTATCTTTGATGGGTTGTTTTCTTCTAGCTTCGGTAATGTCTTCAACAGATTCGGCTTCTGTCTTTTCAATTTTAAGAACAAAGAATTTGAATCTTACTCAAAATGTTCGCCCTATGCTTGAACTCGAAAGCGGTAGTAATGACCCTATGGCATATATGCTGACTATAATGTTTATACAACTTATAACTAGCAGTGCTTTAGGGGTTAATTTAATTGTTTTTAATTTCTTTTTTCAACTTTTTTTGGGGGCTTTATTTGGGGCCTTAATAGGTTACGCTGCCGTATTTATAATGAATAAAATTAATCTTGATTATTCTGCTTTATATGCTGTTTTATTATTATCTTTGGTTTTATTTGTTTTTTCTTTTACGACACTGATAAAAGGTAATGGCTATTTGGCCGTTTATGTGGCAGGGCTTGTTGTCGGTAATGAAAAAATGGCTTATAAAAAAAGTGTTGTTACTTTTTTTGATAGTTTAACGTGGCTCTTTCAAATTGTAATGTTCTTGACCCTTGGTTTGCTTGTAAATCCTTCTGAACTTTTAAGTATAATGTGGGTTTCTTTAGCGATAGTTTTGTTTATGATAATTTTTGCAAGACCTTTAAGTGTGTTTTTGTGTCTTGCTCCGTTTAAAAAAGTTTCAAGAGAAGCAAAAATTTTTGTTTCCTGGGTGGGACTTCGCGGAGCTGTGCCGATAATCTTTGCTACTTATCCTTTTGTTGCAGGGGTTCCGCATGCAAAAGAAATTTTTAATATTGTGTTTTTTATTACGATTATTTCTTTAGTTGTGCAGGGAACAAGTGTGCCTTATGTTGCAAAACTTTTAGGGCTTACTTCTGTGGAAGAAGATAAAAAAACTTTTGCTTTAGATTTGCCGGAAGATATTGGTATTACGGCAGAATTTAAAGTGGGGGAAGATTTTATTAAAAAATATCCAAAAGCAAAAAATCTTGTTTTTAAAGAAGCTATCAGCGTAGTAATGATAAAACGCGGAAATAGTTTTATTGTTCCTTTACCATCAACAGATTTTGAACTTGGAGATAAGGTTTTGCTGCTTTCTTCAAAAGAAACTTATTTGCAGGAAGCTTTTAATACTCTTGGTATTGAAAAATACCGCATAAATAAAGATTGATATTTTTTCATTTTTTTTGTTTAATATTTCTATAAAATAAATTAGTAGTAAAGGAGAAAGTGCAATGATGTTAACAGTTGTCTTAGTAGCATTAATAGTAATAGCCGTGCTTTATTTGATTTTTGCATATAATGGCCTTGTTTCTTTAAGAAACCGCGTAAAAGAAGCTTGGAGTGATGTAGAAGTCCAAATGAAACGCAGATATGACCTTATTCCTAATTTGGTTGAAACAGTTAAAGGTTATGCTGGGCATGAAAGTAGCACCCTTGAAAAAGTTATTCAAGCAAGAAATATTGCTATGGCAAACCATGGAACACCTACAGAACAAGCAAAAAGCGAAAATATTTTATCCGGCACACTTAAAAGTTTGTTTGCCTTGAGCGAGAATTATCCTGATTTAAAAGCAAACCAAAACTTCCTTAAATTACAAGATGAATTAACTGATACCGAAAATAAAATTAAAGCATCCCGCAGATATTATAACGGCAATGTCCTTGCTTTAAATAATAAAGTTGAAATGTTCCCGACAAACGTTATTGCTTCAATGTTTAGCTTTAAAAAAGCAGACTTCTTTGAACTTGAAGATAGCGAAAAAGAAGCTGCCAAAAAACCGGTTCAAGTTAAGTTTTAATTATGTTAATTTACGACCATGTAGCTAAAAATAAAACCAAAATCTTTTTGATTACGGCGTTATTTCCTATAGTATTATCGGTCTTAATTTATTTGACTATATACTTAGTCCATCTATTTGAAGGTAATTATGTAGATGGACTAAGTGCTTTTCAACGCACTAATTCTTTAGCAGCAACGGTGATACCGATTATTTTTGTTATAGCATTTGTTTGGATGATATTTTCTTATTTAAACGAAGGCAGAATGCTTGTAAATATGACAGGTGCTAAAAAAATAACAAAGGAATCGCACTTTGCCATTTATTCTATTGTAGAAGATGTTGCCATGACAGCTGGTTTGCCTATGCCGGAAGTTTACTTAATACCGGAAGAAAGTTGCAACGCTTTTGCTGCCGGGGTAAAGCCGGAAACCGCCGTTGTAGCAATGACGGAAGGTATTATTAAAAAATTAACAAAACCGCAACTTGAAGGTGTTATAGCGCACGAAATGGCCCATATTGGCAACCGCGATGTCGCTTTGATGATTATGATTGTCAGCGGTATAGGTGTTTTAACTTTAATCGGTAATATTTTAATTAGGGTGCGTGGCCGTGGTAAAGGCAAAGTGGCGGCTATTATTCCTTTGCTTGGTCTTGTATTTTTGCTTTATGGGCTTTTAATTGCACCGATAATAAGAATGATGCTTTCCCGCCGTCAGGAATATCAGGCAGATGCAACAGCCGCTTTAATTACCCGCGATCCAGAATCTCTTGCTGAAGCTCTTGAGGTAATTTCCGGCAGAAGCGAAATACGTGCTTTTAAAGGGCAAAATTTGGCTTCAAGTATGTGTTTTATGCCGGCATCTTTATCAGGGTTATTTGACACTCATCCACCGATAGAAAAAAGAATTGCCGCCCTTCGCGGTATGCTTAGATAGTTTTTTCTTAGCAAATTTAAAAACTTCCTGTTTAAATTATAAAAACAGGGAGTTTTTTTTATTTAATTATATTTATTTAATATAAGGAAACCCCTTGACGAAAACGAAAATATGGACTATACTTTAAGTAAGTTAAATAAAGTGTTTTTATTATAAAGTTTCTAAAATTTTTATAAATGGCGTATTGCGTCGGTATTATTGCATGTGTATTACTAATTTAACAAAAAATAGACCTTATTTTTATTTTTCAGGGTGAGATAAACAAGGTCTTTATAAGGAGAATAGATTATGGCTAATATTAAGAAAAAAACCAAAAAGGGTTTTACCCTTGTAGAAATGCTGATAGTCGTAATGATGATTGGTATTCTTGCAGCAGTTGCAGTGCCGACTTATATGAAAACAGTGGAAAAATCTCGTGCGACACAAGCGATTTCAACACTTAATGAAATAGCTAGAGCACAAAATGTTTATAATGTCAAAACAGGACATTTTTCTGGTGTTTTTATGCCTTTACCTTTGGAAATAAAAGATAAAGATGGTAATGATGCGATAGAAAGAAAATTTGAGGATAAATATTTTTCTTATATGTTGAATGTTCCTACAACATATAGTGCTAGAGCTATGCGTGAGTATAAAGATGAACCTTACTATCTTTACATCGATTATGTCACGGGGAATATTTCTTGTGAACCCCAAAGACATCAAATGTGCAAAACTCTTGAATTACAATCTTGGAAAAAACTGAATTGCTTTTTAGGGCCTTCATCAAACGGCAACATATTAGAATATGATAGTAATTGTTTTTCCAATTATAATTATGTTGGATTTCATTGCGAAGGGAATTTGTGTGGTGAATTTAGTGACGGAAAATTAATTGGTAAGTGGGATTTTGATACAAAAACTTGTCAAATATATTCTGCGCATTCTATTGCAGGTGCTTCAGATACCGTTATGCAAGGTAATCAGTGGTTGTGTGTTAAAGGAAAAATGTGTGTGATGGATAAACAACATCCAGGGCAATGCCTGCCTGAAACAGAACCGCAAGATCCCGAATCTGAAACAACTATTGAATGTAAAATTATAAAAGACAAGGTTCAATGCTCAATTATAAAAGATGGTAAAGAACTTGGTGTTTGTGATGCTGCTGAACCACAATGTTTTGAAAAATTAGGAGCAAGCGGTCTTGTATGTTCCCCAAAAGAGGGTAAATGTTATACTTACCAAAATGGTAAAGTGGTAGATAGTTGTAAGGCAAATAAAGAGGGCACTGCTTGTGTTGAAATGAGTGTTAAATGCGAGGCGGGTAAATGTTCCATTTTAGAAGATGGCAAAGAAGTTGGACAATGTTCTGTAGAGGAACCACAATGCTTTGAGAAATTAGGGGCAAGCGGTCTTGTTTGTGACTCTAAAAAAGGTGTTTGCTATAACTATCAAAACGGCAAATTACTTGGTGAATGCAAAGCAAATAAAGAAGGCACCGCCTGTGATGAAACACCCCAGGAAGCTGTTATAACTTATAAATGTAATAAGAATATGTGCACCATTTATAAAGACGGAGAAGCAGTTGCAGAGTGTGGAACATGGGATAGTAGCTGTCTTGGCGGATATAAAATTAACGGGCTTATTTGTGATACAAAAGACAATATCTGCTATACCTTTAAAGATGGTCAAATTGTAGGCGTTTGTGATAAAGCAGTCCCCGGTTGCCAAGAGGGAACTCTTAATAGAGAACATCCTTCAGATGGTATAGCTTGCTATGAAGATGATGAATATTGTTATAATTACGAAAAAGGCCAATTACTTAATTGGTGTCGCAAAAACTTATTAGGTAATGCTTGCTTAGGGGCAAATGAAGAGCTTGTTTGCTATAAAGATAAAGGTGTTTGTGTAGATTATGACGGCGGTAAAATTGTTGGCGAGTGTAGAATAAATAATACCGGCACAGGTTGTGCAAAAGCAGATGATGGTATGAAAGATGGCGTTTTGTGTGAAAAAGGCACTTGCTATGTTTATAAAAATGGTGAAGTTGTTGACCAATGTAAAGCTAATCTTGAAGGTAATGATTGCGCAAAACCTCATGGTAAGAGAACTATGGAGTGTGTTGGTACAACCTGCACAATTTTTGAAGACGGCAAGAAAATCGGTTCTTGCAATTATTATCAAAGTAATTGTCTTGCCGATTATGAAGTAAACGGACAAGTGTGTGATGTTAAATCTACAATGTGCTATACCTATGAAAATGGCAAAATAAAACTTAATTGTCAAAAAATAAGTGGAATTTGCCAAAATGTAGAAACGGGCCTCTTCTGCTATAGTAATGCCAGCTATAGTCAATGTGCTGATGGAGAAGCAGAAATGAAGGAAATATATTCTGTCAAGTGTAACGCAGATGGCGAATGTAAATACTATGAAGGTATAGATGGAACTGTTGTAGCTTCGTGTAAAATAGGGGATCAAGAGTGCTATGAAAAATATAATGTAAGCATGTTCTATTGTGATAAAGAACTATGTTATACCTATAAAGACGGAAAACTGATGGATAAATGTAAAGTCAATGCTGCCGGTAATGGGTGTGATGTTGAGCCAACATGTAAACCTGATGATTGGGATTGCATCTGTAAAGGGGCTAAACCGCAGTGTTTTGAAGATAACGGTGCAAGTGGCTTCTTCTGTTTCCCTGAGGAAGGTGCTTGTTATACCTTTGAAAAAGGCAAAAGGGTTAGCGATTGTAAAATTAATGATACTGGCACCGGTTGTTTAGAAGAAAAACCCAAAGACGGTTGGGTTTGCGATGGTGGGTGGACTTGCGCAGAATACGAAAAAGATAAACCTACTGGCAAAACTTGCTATTACAATGGTAAAGATGGCTGTATAACAGGCAAAGGTAAAGAGCGAGTTTGTATAGAAATTGATTATAAACAACAATGCCGAACTTATGTTGATGGGTCTTATACAAGCGGGAAAATTTGATTATATCCCTTTATTAAACCAACAGCCCTGAAGAAAAATCAGGGCTGTTTTTTGTGCTATTTTTAATAAAAAGAAAATGAAAAATTATTTTTTCTTTAAATGTTTTTTGATTGCCTCAAAACTTTCTTCGGAAATTATATGTTCTATTTTGCAGGCGTCTTCTAAAGCGACTTGTTGGCTTACCCCTATAGAAACAAGCCAGGCGGAAAGTATTTCGTGTTTTTCATAAACACCCAAGGCAAAAGCGCGCCCTTTAGGCGTTAAGGTGATAGAGGAATCTTCCCCGACATTGATATATTTTGCCGCTTTTAAATTTTTTAAAGCCACACTTACACTTGCACGGGAAAAGTTTAAATTTTTGGCAATATCTATAGCTTTTACCTTATCGGATTTTTGGCTTAAGATATAAATAATTTCCAAATAATTTTCTTTTGATTCTGAAATACTCATAATTTCATTATAGCAAAGTAATCATAAAATTAGACAAAGAAATTTAAAGAATATATAATTTATGGCTCTATTAGTTAGTTAGATTTAACATATTTGAAAGTGATATAAAAATATATTCTAATATTTACCTTGTCAAAAAATATTGACAAGGTTTTTTATTTTTATTATAATGTTAGTATAAACTAACAAAAAAGGAGAAAATTAAAATGATAAAGAAAAGTTTAATAATAATTGCTTTACTACTATGCTTTGCACAGGTATATGCAAAAAATAATAATTTTAAAGAGTTTGATAAAACTAACTTTAAAACCCGGTTAAATCAAGCAAAACAGACGGTAGAAAGAGAATATCTTAATAATACCAAAAGTATTGATGCTAAAATTATTGCGCTCTTAAATTCTTTTGATGCAAAACTTTATAAAAGTATTAAAAGTGATATTGAAGTTACGCCGATAACTCAGACGAAATATTCCGCTGTGCGCAGCGCCCGTAAAAAACATGAATATATTAAGCATTATACCAGCCAAATGCGCGCTGATGGTAATGTTGCAGCAAAACAGATTTATTTTCGCAAAACTGCCGCTATTTTAAATTATTTGAAAGGGTATGATAGAAGTATTTCCTATCAAACAAAAATCGCTCTTTTAAGCCGCACAAATCAAGTGGTGCAAAAAGCCAAAGCCAATGATTTTAAAGGGGCCTATAAATTAGCAGAAGGCCTTTCTAAAGATTATTACAGATATGTTAAATTGTCTTAGATAAGATTTTATCGCGTAATTGTTTCTAGCTCTCCTTCGGTTTTTCCGGGGGAGAGTTTTTTATAGAAGTAGGGGGAAAAATAATAAGAGAAAATATGGTTTGTATTGTTTTTAGTAGGGGGAAATTTCACTTAAAATTTTCTGCTTTAGATATATTTTTAAAGGGGGGGAAACCTTTAAAATAACGGAGATATTCTGCAAAGAAAGGGGAAAATGGGGGAAGTTCTTCCCCTTTTTTATTGGTGTTTTTCCCCTATTTTTTTGAAATAAATTTCCCCTAAAAAATATTTTTTTCTTTTTTTATATCACAAAAATTATTAACCTTTTTAGATTATTATTTTTTTTATTAACTTTTTTAATAAATTTGTGATGGCTTTTTTGTTATTGTTTTATCTTTTATTTTTTTTAACCCATCTTATTATTTTTTTGCTTAAAGCAATTATTAATGATTTTTCCTGATACATTTTGTTTCTAATTTTAAACAACAGGTTTGGTTTTTGCTTGTTTTAAGAATTGGGTATATCTTAGGACCCCAAAACAGCCAAAAAGGCCATTTGAGTAAATTTGCGATTTATAAAAAGGGGATACTAAGATACCCCCAAAACGCTTAAAACGCAAGTTTTAAAAAATCCGGTTTTTGCTTGGGGTATGCCAAAGGCCAAACTTTTGGCAAAGTTTTTAGGTTTTTTATAAAAGTAAAATCTTATATTTCTATTTGTTGTAGCATAAAATATATTCCAATAATAAGTATAATATTGATATTTTAGAAATAAAAATAAAGCATTATTTTTGCTTTTAAATATCAAAATAAATAAGCATTTTTTCAAATAGTGCTGCTGCTATTTAAAATTACCTATAAACATTATTAACTTTTATTTAAAAATATTGGAAAAAACAATATATTTATGATTTTATTAATTTTAATTATAGCATTTTTAAACTTAGCGTTTACCCTCAAATAAGTTAACATAATAAAAATTATCACAAGTTATTAAAATCAAAAATGCGATGTCTTAAAAAATATGGGGGCAAGATTCTTTTATTATTTTTTATGTGGATAATTCTTTTTGTTAATAATTGTGCTTTTCTATATTGTTATGGTATAAAAAATATGCTATAACTTTTAATATTTATCTGTTTTTTAAAAAAATAAAAGTTTAAAAAATGATAATTTTTGGCAGATTTTTTAAATAATTTTTTGGGCTTTTGTTGATTTTGGATATGTATTTTATTGATTTTTGGAGCTTTTAGGATTTTTTAAATAAACTTTTATCCCCCTTTTTTAAATTCGCTTAGGAAACCTTTTTTAGCTGACTAAAAGAAACTTTAAAGCTAGCAAAATTAATAAAACAAGCCTTGCAAAGGGATTTAGCCAGATAGTAAATATTAAATTGTAAAACTTATTATTAGGCAATAAAAACCCCCTCTCTTGAAAAAGAAAGGGGTTTTAAATTAAACTTAAAACAGATTAACCTCTGTTTTGTTCAACTAATTTTTTGTTTGCTACGATTTTTAATTCAACGCGTCTATTTTTAGCTCTGCCTTCTGCGGTGCCGTTATCTGCGATAGGCATATCCGGACCATAGCCGACATAGGAAAGACCGCTTGTCTTTAAGCCGTTTGCTAAGATAAAATCATAGACGGCTTTTGCTCTTGCGACGGAAAGTTGTTGATTGTAAGAGGCTGAACCGGTAGAATCGGTGTGGCCTTGAACTTCAATAATATTTTCCGGGTATTTTTTAAGAACGCGGTTTAAGTCAATTAAAGTTTTTTGTGCTGCAGCAGATAAATCAGATTTACCTGTTTCAAACAAAATTTCGTTCTTAAGAGTTACGACGATGCCGTTTTCAGTCTTTTTGACATCGGCAATAGCAGCAAGTTCTTTTGCTTGTTTATCGTAGTAGTTACCAATTAAACCGCCGGTTGTGCCACCTGCTAAAGCACCGACTAAAGCACCGGTTTCGGCCTTACCGCCGGTATTATGGGCAATAACTGCACCAAGAATTGCGCCGCCAGCTGCACCGGCACCTGCACCGATGGCTGTTCTTTTGCCCGGTGTTGTGCAAGCAGATAAAACAACTGCTGCTGATACTGCAAGTAATAATGTTTTTTTCATTATTGATACCTCGTGTAATGTATTTTAATACTCTTATATTCTATAAAATTTTTTTAGATTTTTATTGAAAATCTTGCAAAAGTTTTTCTGCCCAAGTATAGGCTTTAGCCTGCCCAATAGCATTTAGACGATAGTGGCGGTTTCTCTTGCTACCTTCATAGGATAAATGTCCTTCTTTTATTTCCCCCTCTAATAAGCGGTCAAGGCGTTGGCCTTCTTTTAAATAGCCGGAAAGTTTTAGAGATTTTGCAAGTTCTAGTGCGCTTAAAGTATCTTGCGCGTTGAGGGTTTTGTTTGCTCCAAGAATAATTAAAGCTGCTATTTGCGGTTTTATAAGCTTGCTTTTACGGCGGATAATGATGCTTTCTCCATCGGAGTAGGCAATTTTATCCCAAACCTCGCTTGAAGGCGTAGGGATAGAATTTTTTGTTGTTAAATTAATATTTCTAAGATAAGGCGGGCGAGTGGTAAGAAGTTTTGCTGTTTGCGGGGTTGTTTGCTCTGGTTTAGAGTTGTAAAAATTGCCGGTTAAGGTTTTGGGGCCTTTGAGTAAATTTAAAAAGGCCTCTTTTTGTGTGGAAATAAAATCCAAATCTCCTTGGGCTTCAAATTCTTCGCCGGTTTTTAATTTGAAACGCAATTTTAAAATTTCATTTTCTTGTGGCATTAGTAAAACTCCTTTAAAACAAATTTTTAAAAAATTTTGTGGCTTATGCACCCGTTTTGACATATAATAGCAATAATTTTTTCTTATGTCAATATATGTCAAATATATGTCTTTTTATGGCAAGGTGTGTGGATATATGGCTTTTTCAGACGATAAAATCTTTTAAAAAGCACTTGTAAAAACATTAAATATTTAAAAAATATTAAAAATTAATACTTTTTTTGCGTAAAATAAAAGTAAAATTTAAAGCTGATTTTTCAACAATGTTAAAAGCAATTTTTTTACTAAAAATTCCCCCCTTTTTGTTTTTTTGCATTTTAAAATATTGTGGTTTAAAAAATATTCCAAAATGTTTTTAAAAATTTTAAACATTAAAAAATATAAAAAAATAGAAAAAATGAAAAAATTCAAAATTTATCC
>JAFXVA010000019.1 GCA_017534965.1 Elusimicrobiaceae bacterium
ATAGAATATTCTTGCAAAACTCTTTGCAATAACAGCTTTTATTCCTGATGCTTTTATTGCAAGCGGTGCGTGTTCTCTGCTTGAACCGCATCCAAAATTGTAACCCGCAATAATAAAATCATTTTCTTTAACTTCTGAAGAAAAATTTTTATCTATATCTTCCATGCAATGACTTGCCAATTCTCTTTCGTCCTTGGTATTCAAGTATCTTGCAGGAATTATTACATCCGTGTCAACATTGTCACCATAAATCCAATTCATTTTTTTCTCTCATTTCATCCATTTAAACTATATACAACTACTATATAATAAATTAAGATAAATATGCAAATGCGATGTGAATGACATCAGACTTGTAATACATAAAAAAGAAATGGAGTGCGACAATGCAAAAAACAATTATTGAAACAGCTGGAAGAATTTGGGAATACCTAAACGAAAATGGCGAAGTTACTACTAAAAAAATGAACAAAGACCTTGGTCTTTCTGATAACTTCACTAACTTAGGTTTAGGTTGGTTAGCTCGTGAAGACAAAGTTAACTTCTCAAGAAAAGGTTCTTACACAAAAATCAGCTTGAGATAATTTAAAAAAATTTAGAAATATAAAGAAATGCTTGCAGATTATTGACAAGCATTTCTTTTTTTTAGAGAATAGTGTTAAAGTCGAAAATTATTTTTAAATAAACATAATACTAGAAAAGGAAATAAAAATGGCTACACCAAAGAAAAGAACAGGAAAAGCAAGTCAAGCAACAAGAAGAGCTAACTGGAAAGGAACAATTCCGGCTACAACTACTTGCCCTAACTGTAAAGCAATAGTTTTAACTCACACGGTTTGCCCCGAATGCGGATGGTATAAAGACGGCATTGCTTCCGTTAAAAAAGCTCAAAAAGAAGCTCTTAAAGCTGAAGCAAAAAAAGAAATGAAGGTTGAAGAAGTTAAAGCTGAAGAAGTTAAAAAAGAAGTTAAAGCAGAAGAAGTTAAAACCGAAGAAACAAAGCCTGCAAAAGCAAAAACAACAAGAGCTAAAAAAACTGATTCTGAAGAAAAACCTAAAAGAACCAGAACTACAAAAACAGCAACTGCAAAAAAAACTGATTCTGAAGAAAAACCTAAAAGAACCAGAACTACAAAAGCTAAAAAAACTGAAGAAACAAAGGCTGAATAAACAAATATCAGGCTAGACAGGGAAACGGTTTGAGGAATTTATCATGACAAGAATTGCAATAGACGCTATGGGCGGGGATTTTGCCCCATCGGAAATAGTTAAGGGTGCTGTTTGGGCGGCTTCTGATTATAAGGTGCCGATTGAACTTGTAGGACAAATAGACAAAATACAAGAAGTGCTTGATGAAATTGCAAAAAAAGGTATTACTTCAAACCGTGGCGGGTACTTTATTAAAAATATCAAGGTTGATTTATCAAAACTTGATATCAAACTTACGCAAGCTGACGAAGTTATAGAAATGGGCGAAGCACCGGGCGTTGCGATAAGAAAGAAAAAGAAATCTTCTATCGTGTTGGCTGTCGATGCTGTTGCAAAAGGAAGTTCAGATGCCGTTGTTGCGGCAGGCTCCACTGGTGCCGCTATGGCAAGCTCTTTATTTGGATTAGGACGTATAAAGGGTGTTGAAAGACCTGCGATTGCGGCAACTTTACCTACAAAAAAAGATCCCGTAATTTTAATAGATGCAGGTGCAAACTCTTCTTCAACTCCCGAAATGTTAAAACAGTTTGCCCTTATGGGTGCAATGTTTGCAAAAAATGTATATAACAGAGAAACCCCAAAAGTTGGTGTCTTAAATATCGGTGAAGAAGAAGAAAAAGGAAATCAACTGGTTAAAGATACCTATAAATTATTAAAAGAAAACGCAGAAGGCTTTACGTTTGTCGGAAATATCGAAGGGAAAGAACTTTTCCAAGGCGATGTTGACGTTGTTGTTTGTGAAGGCTTTGTCGGAAATGTTGCCCTAAAAACAATCGAGGGCTGTTCTATGATGTTATTTAAATTAATTCAACAAGAATTTAAAACCGATTTAGTATCTAAAATAGTAGGTCTTCTTGCAAAACCGTTTATGAAAAGAATTTACAAAAGAATTAATTACGAAGAATTTGGCGGTGCCTTATTATTGGGCGTTAAAGGAATTACGGTTATTTCCCACGGCAGAAGTTCTTCTTATGCAATAAAAAACGCTGTTCGTGTAGCAAAAGAAGCTGTTGAATCAGGCGTTAATAAAAAAATCGCTGAATTAGTCAGTTAGTTAAAATAAACAAATAAAATTTTATTGGTGAGGAGTATATGAATAAAATTGCTTTTATTTTTCCGGGACAAGGCTCTCAAGCCTGCGGAATGGGTTTAGACCTGTATAATAATTTTCAAAGTGCAAAATCAATTTATAATATTGCAGACAGCATTTTAAATAAAAAAATTTCGGATATATGTTTCAACGGCCCTGATGACGAGCTCAAAAAAACAATTAATGCACAAAGTGCAATTGTGACAACATCAATCGCTGC
>JAFXVA010000020.1 GCA_017534965.1 Elusimicrobiaceae bacterium
AGCACCGGTAATCATGTTCTTAATATAGTCTGCGTGGCCCGGGCAGTCAATGTGGGCATAGTGTCTTTTATCACTTTCATATTCAACGTGGGAAACGGCTACGGTGACGATTTTGCTTGCGTCTCTAACAACACCGCCTTTTGCGATATCGCTATAGGCCATTTCTTTTGATTTACCTTCGCTTGCTAAAACTTTTGTTAAAGCAGCTGTAAGGGTTGTCTTACCGTGGTCAACGTGACCGATTGTGCCGACGTTAACGTGCGGTTTGCTTCTTGAAAACTTCTCTTTTGCCATATTATTTATTTCTCCTTTAAATTACCTGCCCTTGATTACAAGGGCAGGTTAAATTGTTTATTTTGCTGCGGCGGCAGTTTTCTTTTCAATTACTGCTTTTGCAACGTTTGCGGGCACTTCTTCATAGTGGCTGGGTTCCATTGTAAAGGAAGCACGGCCCTGAGAAAGAGAGCGAACGGTTGTCGCATAACCAAACATTTCAGCAAGTGGAACAAGTGCTTTAATATATTTGGCGTTACCTCTTTCGCCCATTTCACCAATTTTTGCGCGGCGGGAGCTTAAATCACCCATAATATCGCCCATATTGGCTTCCGGCGTAACGACTTCTACCTTCATAACAGGTTCAAGAAGAACAGGGGCAGCTTTCTTTGCACCTTCTTTTAAACCCATAGAGGCAGCAATTTTGAATGCCATTTCTGAAGAGTCAACTTCGTGGAAAGAGCCGTCGTATACAGCCACTTTGATATCTACCAACGGATAACCTGCTAAAGCACCGCTATCAAGGGCTTCTCTACAACCCTTTTCAACGGCAGGGATGTATTCTCTAGGAATACGACCTTGGGTAATTTCGTTGACGAATTCAAAACCTTTGCCCGGAGCTTGCGGCTCTAAGCGCAAGAATACGTGACCATATTGACCTTTACCGCCGGATTGTCTGATGAATTTGCTTTCTTGTTCAACGGTTTTGGTAATAGTTTCGCGATAAGCAACTTGCGGTGCGCCGACATTGGCTTGAACATTAAATTCCCTTTTCATTCTGTCAACGATGATGTCCAAGTGAAGTTCACCCATACCGGAAATAATGGTTTGGTTGGTTTCTTCATCGGTTTTTACTCTGAAGGTTTGGTCTTCTTCGGCAAGTCTTGCTAAAGCGTTAGACATTTTTTCAGAGTCATCTTTTGACTTCGGTTCAACTGCAATAGAGATGACCGGTTCAGGGAAGGTAATGCTTTCAAGCACGATAGGATGATCGGGAGAGCAGATAGTTTGACCGACTGAAGCATTTTTCAAAGCGACAGTTGCGGCAATATCACCGGCTCTAAGAGATTTAACTTCTTCTCTCTTGTTTGCGTGCAAGCGCATAATACGACCGACGCGTTCTTGTGCGTTTTTAGACGGGAAATAAATAGTATCACCGGCATCAAGTTTACCTGAATAAATGCGGAAGAAGGATAACTTACCTACATAAGGGTCTGTCTGTATCTTAAAGAGCAATGCACAGAAGGGTTCCTTTTCGCTATGTTTGCGGATTTCTTCGGCACCTGTATCAGGGTTAACACCTTTTACCGGAGGAATATCCAAAGGTGAAGGCAAATAGTAGCAAACTGCATCAAGTAAGGGTTGCACACCTTTGTTTTTGTAAGAAGAACCGCAAACAACAGGGAAGAATTTACCTGTTAAGGTTCCTTTTCTGATTGCTTTGCGAATTTCTTCTTCTGTAAAATTGGTTTCGCCACCGAGGTATCTTTCCATAATAGCATCGTCAAAATCGGCGAGCTTTTCTATCATATGGGTTCTAACTTCCTGGGCTTCGGCTTTTAATTCTTCGGGGATTTCAACTTCATTGAAGGTTGCGCCGTTATGATCGCCATCCCAAATGATTGCTTTCATCTTGATAACATCAACGATACCTTTAAAGTTGTCTTCTTCACCGACAGGAATTTGAATAGGGCAGGCATTACCGCCGAGTTTATCAACAATAGATTTTGCGGCGCGTCTAAAGTTTGCACCGACTCTATCCATTTTGTTAATATAGGCGATTCTGGGGACATTATATTTGTCGGCCTGACGCCAAACGGTTTCAGATTGAGGTTCAACGCCTTGCACGCCGTCGAAGCAGCAAACTGCGCCGTCTAATACGCGTAAAGAACGTTCAACTTCTGCGGTAAAGTCCACGTGTCCTGGAGTGTCAATAATGTTAAATTGGCAATCGCGCCATTTGCAATAAACAGCAGCAGAGGTAATAGTAATACCTCTTTCTCTTTCTTGTTCCATCCAGTCGGTCACAGAAGCACCATCGTGGGTTTCACCGATTTTGTGGGTTCTACCTGTATAATAAAGGATACGTTCTGTTGTGGTGGTCTTACCGGCGTCAATGTGAGCGATAATACCGATATTTCTAATTTTGTCTAAAGGAAAAACTTGGTTTTCAGCCATTTGTCAAACTCCTACCACTTAAAGTGAGCAAAAGCTCTGTTGGCTTCGGCCATTTTGTGTGTATCTTCGCGTTTCTTGAAAGCAGCGCCTTCTTTTTTAGAACCGAGAATGATTTCTTCAGCCAATTTTTCAGCCATAGGGCGGCCTTTGCGGGCTTGGGCTGCACCCAAAAGCCAGCGCATAGCAACAGAAGTGCTTCTGATAGGTTTAACTTCTACCGGCACTTGATAGGTTGCGCCACCGACGCGGCGGGCTTTAACTTCCAAAAGGGGTCTGACATTTTCAATACATTTATTGAATGTTTCCAAAGGATCGCTTTTGGTTTTTGCTTTAATGATATCCATGGCATCAAATAAAATTTTTTCTGCTGTGGATCTTTTTCCTTCAAAATTTATTTTGTTGATAAAGCGGGCTACCAAAACAGAATTATATTTGTAATCTGCGGGAGGTAAAGCACGTTTATCTCTGGGTCTTAAACCTTTTCTTGGCATATTAAATTAATCTCCTTATTTACCTGCTTTAGGGCGTTTAACACCATAAAGGGAACGGCCCTGTTTTCTGTTTTCTACACCGCTTGCGTCAAGTGCGCCGCGGATAATGTGATAACGAACACCCGGCAAGTCTTTTACACGGCCGCCACGAACCAGCACAATGCTGTGTTCCTGTAAGTTATGGCCAACGCCAGGGATATAAGCGGTAACTTCCATTTTGGATGTTAATTTAACACGGGCAACTTTCCTTAAAGCTGAGTTCGGCTTTTTAGGAGTTGTCGTATAGACACGGGTGCAGACCCCTCTTCTTTGAGGGCAAGATACTAAGGCCGGTGCTTTTGTTTTGTATTCAGCCTTTGCTCTGCCGTGTTTAATCAATTGATTTACTGTAGGCATTTATTTATTTTTCTCCTCTTCTTTTTTGCTTTGCTCTTCAAATTCTTGTGCAATTTGTTTCGCTGATATTCCGCTGCCTGCGGGGATTAAGTGGCCGACGATAACGTTTTCTTTCAAACCTTCGAGTTTATCCACTTGGCCTTTAATAGCTGCATCGGTTAAAACTTTTGTTGTTTCCTGGAAGCTTGCTGCTGAAATAAACGATTCTGATGCAAGTGAGGCTTTACTGATACCAAGTAAAATCGTTTCAGCAAGGGCTTCTTTTTTGCCTGCAGCTTTAAGTTTGGCATTTTCCCTTTCAAAGACAGCTTTGTTTAATTCTTCGCCTTTCAAGAAGGTAGAATCGCCCGGATCTAATACGCGGACATTACCTAACATTTGGCGGACAATAACTTCAATGTGTTTATCGTTAATTGTTACGCCCTGTAAGCGGTAAACTTCCTGTATAGCGTTGAGCAAGAATTCTTGCACTTCTTTTATACCTTTCACGCGCAGCACGTCGTGAGGGTCAATGGCGCCATCGGTAAGAGCTTCACCCACGGCAACTTTATCGCCTTCATAGACGACTAAGTGTTTGCCTTGCGGGATGCTGTAATGCTCTTCTTTATTAATTTCATCATTCCTGAGGACTACCTCTATTAGCCCTTTTGGAGACGTTTCCAGCCTAATCACACCTGAAAATTCTGCGATAATAGCGGGGTTTTTGGGCCTGCGGGCTTCGAAAAGTTCCGCAATTCTGGGCAAACCGCCCGTAATATCCTTTGTGCCGCCGGCTTCTTTAGCAATTTTTGCCAAGACATCACCAGCTTGCACTTCTTCACCGGATTCAACAAGCAAAATAGTATCAATAGGTAAAGGATAAGTTAATTTATCTTTTTTACCTTCGATAACTACGCGGGGGTTCTTTCTACCGACTTTGCTTGCGGTGATTTTGCGCTCAATAATACCGGTAACTTTGTTGCGTTCTTCCTGTAAGGTGATACCTTCTTGAACATCAATAAGTTTGATATCGCCGTCGGTTTCTGCAATAACCGGCAATGAGTGCGGATCCCATTCCGCCATCAAGGTATCTTTGGCAACTTTTTCTTTATCTTTTACTAAGATTTTAGCGCCATATTGAACCTTGTATTCTTTTATTATACCATTATCGGCCTCTACAAAGATAGAGCCGTTTCTGGAAATACAGACTTTATTATCAAATCTATCTGTAATAACTTTCAAATCTTTAAAAGTTACTTTACCTGCCACTTCGGCAACAGCTTGGCTGTGGCTTAACACGCGGGATGCAGCACCACCGATGTGGAAAGTTCTAAGGGTTAACTGCGTACCAGGTTCACCGATTGACTGGGCTGCAATAATACCGACTGTATCGCCCGGTCTTGCAAGGAAACCTGTTGCCAAGTTAACACCATAGCATTTTGCGCAAATTCCGTGTTTTGCGTGGCAAGTTAAAACGGAGCGAACGCGGACTTCGCTGACCTTATAATCTTTAACTTTTTTGCTTTGGGCAAGAGTAATTACATCACCTTTTTTAATGATTGTAATTTCTTTATCGCCATCTTTAACAACGACATCTTCCAAAGCGGTGCGGCCAAGAATACGTTCATCAAGAGATTCAATGACTTCTTCGCCACTCATTAAAGATTTAAGAACGACACCATCGTCTGTTCCGCAATCGTCTTCGGTAACGACTAAATTGTGGCCGACATCAATTAAACGTCTGGTTAAATAACCTGCGTCTGCAGTTTTCAAAGCGGTATCTGACAAACCTTTACGACCACCGTGAGTAGAAATAAAGTATTCCAAGACGGAAAGGCCTTCTCTAAAGTTTGCGATAATCGGGCTTTCAATAATTTCGCCTTGACCACCGGTGAGTTTCTTTTGCGGTTTTGCCATAAGACCTCTGATACCGGCTAACTGGCGGACCTGTTGTCTTGAACCTCTTGCACCGGAGTTTGCCATAAGGTAAACAGAGTTAAATTTCTGCTCGCCTGCTTTAACGGGCTTCTTTTCAACTGCGGACATTTCTTTAAAAAGTTCTTCGGAAACATCGTCGGTAACCTTTGTCCAGATATCAATAATTTTATTGTATCTTTCGCCTTCGGTAATAATACCTTGTTTGGCTTGTTTTTGGATGCCTTTAACTTTCTTTTTGGCTTCCGCGACGATTGTTTCTTTTGCTTGGGGAACAATCATATCGGCAATAGAAATAGATAAGCCGGATTTTGTTGCATATTTATAACCGGTATCCATAATTCTATCTAATAGTTGAACGGTTTCATATTTGCCATATTTGGTATTTTTGTAGCAATCGCTGACAATTTTGGCAAGTTCTTTCTTACCGATATCTTTATTAATATATTCCCAGCCTTTAGGTAAAATTCTATTAAATAAAATGCGACCGACAGAGGTATAGTTTTTCCATTTGGAAACATCTTTACCTTCGTTTTCTACGCCGGTAACATCTTTAACTTTAATTTTTGCGTGTAAGGAAATCTTTCCGTATTCAAGAGCAACAATAGCATCTTCGCTATCTACAAAAACAGAACCTTCGCCTTTATCGCCATCTTTGATTTTGGTTAAGAAGTTAATACCTAAAACCATATCGTGTGAAGGTGCAGCAATAGGTCTGCCTGAAGCCGGTGATAAAATATTGTTTGTAGCAAGCATTAAAGTTTTTGCTTCAATTTGTGCTTCCAAAGTTAAAGGAAGGTGAACTGCCATCTGGTCGCCGTCGAAGTCTGCGTTGAAAGCAGCGCAGGTTAACGGATGAAGTTGAATGGCTTTACCTTCAATTAATACCGGTTCAAAAGCTTGAATACCGAGTCTGTGCAATGTCGGAGCGCGGTTTAAAAGAACCGGGTGATTTTTGGTAACTTTTTCCAAAATATCCCAAATTTCGGGGCGCACTCTTTCAAGCATTTTCTTGGCGGCTTTTAAAGTAATGCCGTCTTTTTTCATAAGTTCGCCGATAATAAAAGGTTTGAATAATTCAAGAGCCATTAATTTCGGTAAACCGCATTGATGTAATTTTAAATTAGGACCGACAACGATAACTGAACGGCCGGAATAGTCCACCCTTTTACCGAGTAAGTTTTGGCGGAATCTGCCGTGTTTACCTTTAATAACATCGGAGAGAGATTTTAAAGGTCTGCCACCTGCACCGACAAAGAATTTACCTCTTGCGCCATTTTCAATTAAAGCATCAACGGCTTCTTGTAAAAGGCGTTTTTCATTGTAAATCATTACTTCCGGTGCTCTTAAGTTTTCAATATGTTTTAAGCGGTTGTTGCGGTTAATAATTCTTCTATACAAATCGTTTAAGTCAGAGGCGGCAAAACGACCACCATCAAGGGGAACTAAGGGGCGCAAATCCGGCGGAATAACCGGCAATACGTTCATAATCATCCATTCAGGTTTATTGCCGCTGGCTTTAAACTCTTCCATAGTTTTAATACGGCGGTTTAATTTTGCGCGTTCAAGTTCGCTTTGGGTATCTTTTAACTGGGCATGTAATTGCGGAATTTCTTTATCAAAATCTAAAGTTCTTAAAAGTTCCTGAACGGCAGGTGCGCCAATGCCGACTTTTAAGCGGGCACCATGGTTCTTTCTTGCTTCACGAACTTGAGCATCGGTCAAAAGATCACCTTTTTTGAAAACTGTTCTGCCGGTTACACTATCAATAGTATCTTCTAAAACGACATAGCTGGCATAATAAACAATGCGTTCCAAATCGGAAGTTTTCATATTTAAAAGGATACCGATTCTGGAAGGATTTTTTCTTAAAAACCAAACGTGAGCAACAGGAACGGCAAGTTCAATGTGGCCCATTCTTTCACGGCGGACTTTACTTTCGGTAATTTCGACACCGCATCTATCACAACACATACCTTTAAATTTAACCCAGCGATATTTACCGCAAGAGCATTCATAATCTCTTGTAGGGCCGAAAATACGTTCGCAGAATAAGCCGTCTCGCTCCGGTTTTAAAGTTCTGTAGTTAATGGTTTCCGGTTTTTTAACTTCCCCGCTTGACCAGGAAAGGATTTGTTCTGGGCTGGCGATACCTAATTTAATAGCGTCAAAATCAAAAAAGTTGAGTTCGCCTAATTTTTTTGTTTTCTTAGTATTATTTGACAATTCTGACATTTTACTCTCTCTCCACTATTTTGCCACGGTTTTGGCTTCTTTTTTAGAGTCTTCTTTAGTGTCTGCTTTTTTATGTTCTTTAAGCAATTCCACGCTTACACCTAATGCCTGAAGTTCTTTTACAAGCACTTTAAATGATTCCGGGACACCAGGTTGTGTTGGTAATTCCCCTTTGACAATAGATTCATACATCTTTGTTCTACCGACGAAATCATCTGATTTTACCGTTAAGAATTCCTGCAAAGTGTAAGTTGCGCCATAACCTTCTATAGCCCAGACTTCCATTTCACCGAATCTCTGACCACCAAATTGAGCTTTACCGCCCAAGGGTTGTCTTGTAATCAAGCTATACGGACCGGTGGAGCGGCTGTGAACCTTATCTTCCACCAAGTGATTAAGTTTCATCATATACATATAGCCGATGGTTACTTTTTCTGCAAAAGGTTCACCGGTTCTGCCATCATATAAGGTAATACGGCAGTAATCATCCGGCAAGTATTTTTCAGGAACACCTTTTGCTCTTAAAGCATCTTTTGCTTTACGCACTTGGGCAACAACTTCTTCTTCGCTAGGACCATCAAAGACGGGGGTTGCAGTATGAATATTTAAGTGATGGGCAGCCCAACCTAAAGTGGTTTCAAAAAGCTGACCAACGTTCATACGAGAAGGAATACCCAAAGGTGATAAGACAACATCAAGAGGTGTGCCATCCGGTAAGAAAGGCATATCTTCTTCCGGCAAGATTTTGGCAACAATACCTTTGTTTCCGTGTCTTCCGGACATTTTATCACCAACTTGAATTTTGCGTTTAGAAGCAATAAAAACTTTTACTGATTTATTAACTGTTACGGCAAGGCCGTCACCTTGGTTAATGGTGCGGGCTCTTTCAAAATGTTCAAGAGCGCGTCTTTCAAGAGTTTTGTAAAGAGTATTAATTCTTTCTTCTTCTTTTTTAAGTTCACTTGCTTTGGTAATATTTGCTTTAGCATAAGCAAGGGCTCTTTTCTTTTCTTCTTTTAATGTATTAAGAGCCAAAGTTTGTTCTTCTTCAAGAGCTTTAAGTTTGGCTTTTTCTTCTGCTTTAGTAAGTTTTTCTTTGCGAACGAAAACTCTTGTTCCGATAACTTTACCGCTTGTGCCGGGCGGAACTCTTAAAGAGGCATCAACAACATCATCTGCTTTTTTACCGAAGATTACTTTTAAAAGTCTTTCTTCAGGGGTAAGTTGTTGTTCGCCTTTAGGAGTAACTTTACCGACTAAAATATCGCCAGGGCCGACAACGGTTGAAGGTATAATAATACCATCATTATCTAAGTGAGCAAGAGCATCAGAACCGATATTGGGAATATCTCTTGTAATTTCTTCGGCACCGAGTTTGGTGTTTCTTGCATCGGTTGATAATTCGTGTAAATGGATAGAGGTTAAAACATCTTCTTTTACAAGACGGCTGGAAATCAAAATAGCGTCTTCGTAGTTATAACCTTCCCAACTCATAAAACCGACAAGCAAATTTTTACCTAAAGATAAAATACCATCGCACATTGCAGGACCATCAACTAAAATTTGACCGGCTTTTACATTATCTCCTGTTTTTACTAAAGGTTTGTGGTTTACGCAAGTATCATTGTTAGATCTTTTATATTTAACAAGTTCGTAAACATCTAATTTGCCACCATTAGTGGGTTCAATAACAATTAAATCTGCTGTAGCCATGACGACTCTACCTGCTTGTTTTGCAACAATAGCAGAACCGGAATCTCTTGCAACGGCATCTTCAATACCGGTGCCTACTAAAGGAGCTTCTGTTTTAAGTAAAGGAACGCCCTGACGTTGCATGTTACAACCCATCAAAGCACGGTTTGCATCGTCGTGTTCAAGGAAAGGTATTAAGGCAGCTGATACGCTGATAACTTGCAAAGGAGAAATATCCATATAATCAACTTCGCTTGGGTTAACAACAGGGTAATCATCTTGCACGCGACAAGCAACTTGTTCAGAAGCAATTTTTCCGTCTGCGGCAACAGGTGCATTTGCCTGGGCTACCATATAGTTATCTTCAATATCTGCGGTTAAGTAATCAATTTTATCGGTTACTTTGCCGTCTTTAACTTTTCTAAAAGGTGATTCCAAAAGGCCGTATTTATTTACTCTTGAATAGCAGGCAAGCGAAGTGATAAGACCGATGTTTGGACCTTCCGGAGTTTCAATAGGACATAAGCGGCCATAGTGAGTGTGGTGAACGTCGCGGACCTCAAAGCCGGCGCGTTTTCTGTTAAGACCGCCAGGACCCAAAGCTGATAAACGGCGTTTATGGGTTAACTCGGAAAGAGGGTTAATTTGGTCCATAAATTGTGATAATTGAGAAGTACCAAAGAACTTTCTGATAATGGCTGCAACAGGTTGGGCATTGATTAAAACACGAGGAGTAGGTTTAACGGTATCTTTGTTCATTCTGTCACGGGCAGTTTTTGCCATTTGTAAAAGACCGACGCGGATTTGGTTTTCCAAAAGTTCGCCAATACCGCGGACACGTCTGTTACCTAAGTGGTCAATATCATCAAGTTTAAAATCAATAGTATTGCCATAAGTTTCGGCGATATATTCTTCGCCGGCGTTTAAGGCAAGTAAATATTGAACGGTAACAATAACATCTTCCGGGGCTAAAGTTCTGCGTTTATCATTAGGAGTAATGAATTTTTTGAAAGTTGCTTTCTTTAAATTTTCAAAGAAAGGAGCAAATTTTTTGTTAATTTTGAAACGACCGACAAAGCTTAAATCATATCTTCTAATATTATCAAAAATTAAACTTTGTAAGAATTGTTCGGCCTGTTCTTTAACGATAAAATCTTGCCCTCTCATTTTTTTATAAATTTCAAATTGAGCTTCTTTAGAAGATTTAACTTCGTCTTTTCTAACTTCCAAAGTAGCAAGAATTGCAGGGTTATCTTGTCTTGGATTGCCGGAAAGGACTTTAATAGATTTAATTTTATGATCAATTAAAACTTTGAAGGTTTTATCATCAAT
This sequence comes from Elusimicrobiaceae bacterium, assembly GCA_017534965.1. Taxonomy (GTDB): domain Bacteria; phylum Elusimicrobiota; class Elusimicrobia; order Elusimicrobiales; family Elusimicrobiaceae; genus Proelusimicrobium. The sequence goes on from JAFXVA010000020.1 coordinate 10,512, forward strand.
GGGAGTTGTTGCTTTATCATCTAAGTTCCAAAGAATTTCACCGGTTTTTGTATCAATAATATCTTCTGCTGCATATCTGCCGACGATATTATCAATATCTTGTAATTTTACGGGGATATCTTCTGTTTTATAGAAAGCTTGTAAAATTTCGGAGTTTGTTTCAAGACCGCAAGCTCTAAGGAAAGTTGTTGCAAGAACTTTTTTCTTTCTATCAATTCTGACCCAAAGAATGTTTGACAAATCGAATTGAAATTCTATCCAAGCACCTCTGTAAGGAATAATGCGTGCAACATAAAGTTTTTTACCCAAAGTAGATTGGGCTTTTTCTTCATCTTCTTCAAAAATAATACCGGGAGAGCGGTGTAATTGGCTTACAACTACACGTTCGGCCCCGTTAAAAACGAAACAACCGGCTTGTGTCATTAAAGGAAGATCACATAAGGTGATATCTTCTTCTTTTACTTCTTTAAGGGTGCCATTTTTTTGTTTAATATAAAGTCTTACCCAAGCTTTTAAGGGTGCGCTATAAGTGCCATCTTGGATTGCAGCTTCCATAGGGCTGGTATATTTTGGTGCGCCAAGTTCGTATCTAACGAACTCAAGTTTCATGCTCCCATCAGGAGCTTCTATCGGGAAGACATCTTCAAATGCGGCTTGTAAGCCCCTAAGTTCTCTTTTGGTCGGGGCAATATCTAATTGTAAAAAATCTATAAAGGACTGCTTTTGCATGTCCAATAAATCTGGTAAAGGCAATTTTGTTTTAAGTTTGCCTAAATTTAGTTGTTTCATTTTTCTTTGGGTCCCTGCTTGCTTCGATATGCCCTATTTAGAGCATATTATCCCCTGCCTACTGAGAGGCAGGGGACAAATTGTATGGCTATTAGTTAAGTTCGATTGTAGCACCAGCTTCGGTTAATTTTTTCTTTAATTCTTCAGCTTCTGCTTTTGCTACATTTTCTTTTACTGCTTTAGGAGCGCCTTCTACTAAATCTTTAGCTTCTTTCAAACCTAAACCTGTAACTTCGCGAACAACTTTAATTACAGCGATTTTTTTAGCAGCATCAACAGCTTTTAAGACGACGTTAAATTCGGTCTTTTCTTCAGCTGCGGCGGCACCGGCAGCGGGAGCTGCGGCAACGGCAACAGCGGGAGCTGCTGCTTTTACGCCAAATTTTTCTTCAACTGCTTTTACGAGCTCGGAAAGCTCAAGAACGCTCATTTCAGCAATAGCGTTAAGTATTTCATCTTTTGTTAATTTTGCCATTTTATTTTTTCCTTATTTTACTAGAGTAGCTGCCTTCTGCTTTGGCCTAGCCAAAGCCCGTGCATTTATCCCTAAGGGGCTACTACCGCTCTTAGGCGGGTTTGATTTGGTTTATTTCTTAGAGTCTTCAACAGCTTTAAGAACGTAGGCCAAATCCCTGATAGGAGCTTGTAACACTTGGGCGCTTTGGGCAACAGCATTGTATAAAGCACCAGCAAATTTGCTGAGGTTTTCTTCTTTGCTGCCGACGGTTGCCAAAACTTTAACTTTGGCTTCGTCATACCAAACGCCTTCACTATAACCAGCTCTTATCTTAAAAGCCGCATTTTGCTTGGTAAAATCTGCCAAGCTTTTAGCTGACATTGCAACATCGCCGTCTTCTTTTAAAATTGCTACTGCTGTAGGGCCTTTTAAAAGATTTTCATCGACACCTTCAATACCGGCATTTTTCAAGGCATGGGTTAAGATTGAGTTTCTTTCAATTCTAAATTTGCATTTAGCATTGGAAAGGGACTCTCTTAAACCAGCAAGTTCTTTGAACTTTAAACCTTGATAGGCGGTAAAAAAGATACCAGCGGATTGCTTGATTTCACTAGCAAGACTCTGCGACCTTTCTTTTTTTTGTTCTTTCGTTAAGTTCATACTTTATTAACTTTTTACTACTTTTTATCAGGGATTTTTGCGAACTTTTTATCGTCTAAAAAAGACGGAAAAAGAACGGCTAAAAACCCTTACCTAAATTTTTACAATTCGGTATGGTTTTTAGTGTCCCATGAAATTCTGTTACTGCTATATATATTTTATCAAATTTAAGCTGCCTATTGCAACTAATGCAAATGTCCTATCCGCAGCATTTAATAAATTATAACATTTTTTAAGTAGTTTGTCTATAAAAAATATTTATATTTAGGTTCTTTGCTATTAGCAATATTTATCACAGAGGAGCAAATACTTTCTTACGAGAGAGCCGATTATGCCGATGTGTAACCAGGGAGAATCGCAAATACGGCAAATTTCACTTACTTCTTCTGTGGCAGAACAATCGCCTCTATATTCGCAGCAAGCTTGGCTTTTAGGATCTATTACGCAAGGATCAGTTACCGGTGGTTCCGGCTCAGGTTCGGGTTCAGGTTCTGGTTCCGGTTCCGGCTCGGGTTCGGGTTCTTCGGTAAAATCACGCCCTTCCGGAAAGCCAAAGTCTAAACAAACATAATGTTCGGCCGGGCGACAAAAAAATTCTTTTGTATCATAATCTACAGATAACTCATATTCTCCGTTATCGCGTTTGGCAAGAGCAGCGGACTTATCTTCGCCAAAAATTGTATAATCAAAAAATTCCCCATTAAAATTGCTACCGTCAGCCTTACTACCGGTATCATAATCTGTAAGAGATAAAGCGAAATTGCCTGCATCATTAGTATATCTATTATTAGCTAATTTATAGCCTCTCTCTCCTACAGAGATAGAAGCTAATACTTGCAAGGCCTCTCTCGCTCTTGTCTTTTCTACTGCTCTAGTATATGCAGGAAAAGCTATTGCCGCTAAAACACCGAGAACTAAAACCACTATTAATATTTCTATTAAGGTAAAACCTTTGCTATATGTTTTCATAATATATGCCTATTATACAAAAAAATAGCATAATAGTTCAATTTTATTTTAAAAAGGGCAAGGAATATTTGCAACAGAAACAATTTGGCAAGCCCCGGCATCAATATCTTTACAACAAAGTTGTTTGGTTTTTATATTCTTAGATAATAAAAGTTTATTATTGCCACCAGTTTTTTGGACCCAAACAACCCATCCGTCTTTATTATCCGATACGCCATAAGTATATTGCGGAACAGGGGCAGGGCTTACATTTAAACTTGAAATATTTTTGGCATAAGAACCTTTTAATACTAAAAAAGACTGCTGTTCTCTTAACAAACTATCCAACTGAGGCAAAACACTGGCCTTTAACATAATGCCCTCTTGGAAAGAACCGCCTTGTTTGTTGTTGTTTGTTTTTTGAGCGGAAGTCGCAACTTTTAAAGCACTGACATTTGAAAGAGATTTTTTATATTGCTTCATAGCAAATTGAATCACAAATAACAAAATAATAAGACCTATCAAAGCTCCAATTACAGAAAAACCTTTTTTATTCATAAGAAAACCTCCGTATTTAACCAATAATTATAATAGCAAAAATTTTGTTATAATACTAAATATAAATAATCTAAAAAGGATTTTGAAATTATGAAAAAAGAAAACTTTATAATACTAACAGCTTTTATTATATGCGTTGCTGTTATATCTATTTTCATCTTTAAAAATTCTTCCGCACGAGAAGAAGCGAAACAAATGGAAAAATCTTTGGAAACAATAAAAAATCTTACGCAAGAAAATGCCGAATTAAAAACAAAAATAAAAGAATTAGAAACTGAAAACAATATTTATAAAAAACAACTTTTAGAAACAGCCCCAACCGCCGTAGCCCCTAATAAAACAAATACGTTTTACTCTTTTGGAGAATATCAGCCGTTTATCCCCTATATACAAAAATTATTAGATTATTCAAAAACCCATAAATTTCCGCTTAAAGACCGAGAAGAGTTTAAAAGAGTAATAACATTTCTAAAACCTTATCCGGTTTTAGGATATGGCGGTTATCAAGAAGGATCTACATATAGCACGATCAATTTGCCTAATAAAACAAATATAGATTTATTTAAAGACGCAATAACCTTAATAAATTTTGACAGGGATTATTTTATGAAATTTTCTCTAAACGGAGAAGCAACATGCGTAGCAAAAAGCCAGAAAGCATATCTTTCCTGTCAGAATTTGGGTGGAACGAATCCAACCCCGAATATACGAAATAATACTTGGTTGGAATATAAATTACCGGCTCGTGTATATTAATAAGGAGTTTTATTCATGAAAAAAGAAAATATGATAATTGTTATTGCTTTTTTTATTTGCGTAGGTGTTATTGCTTTAACTTTTAATTTACAAAATACCAATAAAGAAGAAAATAAACAACAAACAAGTTCCCAATATTCCACAGCAAAAGAAGAAACAAAATCTCTTTATGCTGAAATCAGCAGATTAAAACAAGAAAATGAAACCCTAAAAAAAGTTCTTCTGCAACAAAACGCTACTAGAAATACAACCGATATTCTAACAGCAAATGTTTTTGATCCTCAAACAATACAAGATAATTACTTATCAAATATAACCCCTGCTGATTATCAAAAATATTATCCTTTTATAAAAGAATTAATAGAATATGCTAAAACCCATAAAATACCTACTGATAACTTTAAAGAAATAGTAGAAATTTCAAGAAAAGCAGGCACCCCTATTGTTTTGATTGGCTATCCGAAAGGCTCAAATATGAACTATATTGAAATTGACGGTAATTATTATATAAAACTTCTTCAAAATATGGTGGCGATATATTCTAAAGGACACATGTATCATATAGATTTTGATTTGCAAGGAAACGCAACTTGCGTAGGAAAAGATGAACCAAGTTATGAGTTGTGCCAAAAATTAGGGGGAGTAAATCCGGAACCTAACAGCAGAATACCAACTTGGATAGCATACCGATTGCCAAAAAATATTTTTGATTAACAAATAAAAACAGCCACCTTCTTTTTAAAGGTGGCTGTTTTTCAAAACAATTAAATTTTATCTATCTCCGTTTAAAACATCTTGAGCAATAACATGCATAATGTGTCCGTTTTCTGTTTGATAAATTATTTTTGCATTACGGTTAGCATAAGAAAAATCTAATGTTACCTGATCGGAATTAAAACAATGGGCGCTGATATCTTTTATTATAGAAATATTTAGATTGTTTTTTACATATTCAGCTATTTTTATGCTGACTTTTTGTTTTTGTAAATCTTGATAAACTTTTTTAGACTCTTTAAAATATTCAAGATATTCTTGTTTGTCTTTATTATTTTGATATTTGGCGATATATTGTTCAGTATTATCAATAGCGTGCTGTAAAGCTTTTTCAACCGCCTTTACTATGGCTTGATATTGAGCAGATTGTTGTTGAAGTGGTTTTTGTTGCGGCACAGAAACTTTTTGCGCTTTATTTAATTCTGTTTTTAATTCTTTAAGTTCCTTTGAAAAATTCTCTTGCAAATAATTTTTGGTTATTTGGGTATTGGAAACTACAGCCGTTTTTGCAAACAAACAAGTGCAAGCAGATAAACAAATTACGGCAAAAAATATTTTTTTCATTTTATTACTCCTTTAATTTCTCTATAATTATATGTTAACTTAATTGTAAACAAAATAAAAGAGAAAAAAGGCCCATAGCCCTATAGGGCTAAAGGCCTAGAAAAAACAAAGCAAAGAATATTATTTTACCATTATAAAAGGCATATCTCCGCCATTATAGGTAGGCATACGGCCATCCCATTTTTCAATGGCTTTAAGTTGCGCTTCAACCTGACGAAGTTTAATAAGCTCCGGTGTAACAACTTGTTTTTGAAGTTTCAAACTTTCGGCTTCGGCTTTAGCTTTTAAAATTTGCTGTTCGGCATCTTTTTTAACTTTTTCGACGAGATTTGTTGCCTTTTTTGCTTCTTGCTCGGCGATTTGTTTTTCTTCAACTGCTTTTAAGAATTGCGGGGTAAAGTCAAAATCAACGATAGCAATATCGGAAACAATAACTTGTTTTTCTTTCATTTTTTCTTTTAAAACAGCATCAATTTCTTTGGCAACTTCAATACGATTGGCAATAAGATTTTCGGCGGAATATTTTGCGATAATTGCTTTTATCCATTCTTCTGTTGTCGGAGCAAGAACGGTATCTACATAATACTCACCAAGGTTTCTGTAAATTGCGACAACGGTATCGGGTTGAATGCGGTGGTTAACTGCTAAACCAACTTTAACTGTCTGCAAGTCTTTAGAAAAAGCTTCAGTCTTAATAATATCTTTTTTGATACGGATAGAAAACTTTTTGACACTATCAATAAAAGGGGTTTTCCAATGCATACCCTCGCCGTAAGAATCTACCACTTTGCCAAGTCTTAATTTTACTGCAACTTGCCCCGGATCAACTACGAAAAACGAAGATAAACAAACTGCGGCTATAATAACAATGAGCGTAATTGTAAAAATTGCGCCAACTGTTTTAATAGGACTAATAGAATGATTTGAATAATTTGCCATAAAGCACATCTCCTTATTTTTTAAATTACTATTAAATTATATCTTTTATGATTATAATTTGTCATAAAATATTTTAATAAAAATGATATACTTGTTTCGTAGGAATAAAAATCTATTCATGTTTGAAAGGAAAACATTTATGAAAAAGAGAAAATTTATCATGGCCGTTGTTTTTATTATATGCTTTGGATTTAGTGCTTTACCGGTTCTTGGAAATGAAACAGAAAAAACAAACAATCAAAGTATAATACAATCTTTTCTTGGTTTGTTTAAAGGCAAAAAGAATGCTAAAAAAGATTTTGGTATTTATCAAAAACATACACCTTTTATAAAAGATCTTATAGATTATGCTAAAACACATTCCCTACCTAATGGCGAATTATCCGAGATAAGAGATATCGCTCAAAAAGACAATGTGCCTGTTAATAAAATTTTTGTATTGAAAGATACAACCTATATTATGCTAACAACAACTTATTACTTTAAATTACTACAAAACACTGTCGCAATTTATTCAGAAGTCCTAACTTATCACATAGATTTTGACTTAAAAGGCAATGCAACTTGCGTCGGCAAAGATAGCAGAGGATATGCCGCCTGTCAAAAAATGGGCGGAACAAATCCTACACAGAACAAAAGAATCCCGACCTGGCTAGCATACGAATTGCCACAAAATATTTTTGACGAATAACACAAAAGTTTTATGCAAAAAAATACCTTTTCATCTTCTAATAAATATTCTTCCTTGCTTGGATTATTGCTTGGAATGTCATTTGTTGTTATTTTAGTATTTATTACTTTAGATAAAACGAATATTAAGAACAAATTAGCTATTAATGAAGTAAATTCTTGCTTGGAACTTGATAAAGAAACAAAAACTTTAAAAAACACCTGCCAACATTATAGCTTTACTTTCCCGATGGAGAACACAAAAGTTTTTATAGAAAAAGAAGTCGGAATGAATTATTTTTGCCAAGATAATAATGAGGAACTTTTATGTGTGGTTTTGATGAAAGTTACAGATAAAGATTTTTCTTTCAGCGAAGACTTTTTAAAAAAAGAAATAGAAGGCGCCAGTACTAAACCTATAAAAAGTTGGGCAAAAGAATATAGCGGAAATTCTACACAATGCTTTTTGGTTAACAGAGATGACTCCCTAGAAACTAATTGCTTTTTAAAAGTAGCGATTGATGAGCCAAAAATGATTTGGGGATTTTTATCGTCTGAGCCGGATTCCACAAATCTTAAAACAATGATGAATAGTTATAAATCTTGGTAAAATATTTAACGGAGGTTTTATAAATATGGAAGATATAAATAATGTTATTAATATGCCCGAAGAAAACAAACAAGAATTTTTTGTTGGCGACGGCGTGAGAAATGATAGTTTTATTAAAGAATCTAACGGCAAAATCGGTGTTTTATCTTTTTTGTTTTCTATTTTTTACCCTATCGGTTATTTTTACAAACAATGGAAAGCAATTAAGAAGAATAACGAAGAATATAAAAATATTTCCCCTTTTTGGCGCGGAGTTTTTTATCCTTTTTATGCTTTTAAATTTACAAAAATATTAGATAATTTATTAACAATAAAAAAGAATATGGATTTTAGCGGTGCTACAAATGAAGAAGAAAAAAAGAAACTAGAAAATGAATATGCTGTTTTTAATAAATTTTATTCAAATTCTTATATGATAGCGCTTGTTCCTATTGTTACTGTTGCATTAATATTCTGCACTTTTATTCCGGAGAGTTTTAACACAGGTATAGGCGCAGCTGTCTGGGTTACTATCTATATGACTTTGCGTAATTTACAAAAAGCAATAGATAAAATTTTACCGCAAGACCATCCAAAAGGGAAATTAACTTTTTCCGATTTTTTAGGTTTTCTTATTTTGATTATATTCTTAATTAGTATGTTATTTATATTTCCGTTATTTAATGACCCTTGGATAGAAATTAAAGGAAATACTTTAACAGATACTGATGCAAAATATTCTATTACCTTCCCTTTTGAAAATCAAAAAATTGTGCGCATCGGCATCGGCATTACATCTTATTGTCAAAAAAAACCGGGAACAGAATCAGACGCGAGTGTCATTTGTCTGCAATCTGTAGATTTTTCTGCCTCTTCTTTTGAAAGAGATGTCATTGCAAAAGAACTGGAAGAAGCAGATAATACAAAAATTTTATCTTCTAAAACAGCCTTATATAATGATAATTTGGGATATTGTTTTTCAGTAGAAAATGCGTCAAATATTTGCTTTATGCAATTAAAGGATAACCCGAAAATGGCTATTTCCGTAATTTCTAATTTTAATGAAGAAGTACCTTTTGAGAATTTAGAAAAAATGCTGAATAGTTACAAAAAGTTATAAAAATTAACTGATATTAAAAAAGCCCTGCATTATTTAGCAGGGCTTTTTATTTTATCTTTTATCTACCCGTTTGCTTGGTTCTTGGCGATATGGAGTGTTTGCAAAATTGAAATATTTTTCTGTTCTAGCAAGCCGACTATGTTTGAGTAAGAAAGCAAAAGTTTTTACCTAGAAAAAATTGCTTTCTTACGAGTTAGCGGCTTAGATAGAAAAATATAATTTTGCACGAGTTGGAGCCAAAAGCAAGCAAACAAAAAATTTGACAAACAATAAAACTAAAAAGAACAAATAAGATAATAAAAGAATATAAAATAAAAAACCCCTTAATGAAATAAGGGGTATGGAATAAAAAAAGGGTAGCAATGAGACTGACATCGATCTACTCTGACAACACCGAATTGGGTGTTACTACCATCGACCCTGGTAAGCTTAACTGCCGTGTTCGGAATGGGAACGGGTGTGACCTTACCGGAAAAAACATCAGTCTCATTCCTACCCCTTTATTTCGTTCTGAAAATGATGACTTCATTTTAGAACCGGGATCTTGCGACCCACTTTGGTAAGAATAAAATTTAGATTCGCTTTCAATTAGAACCAAGCCACACAACTTACACCTTTGAGCGTAAGCGTATATTCTGGATTAAAGAATACGGCCAAGCCTCACGACCTATTAGTAAAGATTAGCTAAACATATTACTATGCTTACACACTCTTCCTATCAACCCGGTAGTCTTCCGGGGGTCTTATGGGACATAAAGTCCAGGGAAACCTTATCTTGAGGCGGGTTTCGTGCTTATATGCTTTCAGCACTTATCCCTACCGAACACCGCTAATCAGCTATGCCGTTGGCACGACAACTGATATACAGGAGGTTCGTTCATCCAGGCCCTCTCGTACTATGGACAACTCCTCTCAAGTTTCCTACGCACACAACAGATAGAGACCGTACTGTCTCACGACGTAC
>JAFXVA010000021.1 GCA_017534965.1 Elusimicrobiaceae bacterium
AAAGATAAAATATCGTTATATTTTAATTTTTCTTTGAAAAATAGGATTAGGGCCATATATTTATAAGGTAGCATAACAGTAGGTATTTCTTTTGTGGAGCAATATTGATAAGTATCACTATCAGCTGTCCATTCATGAGTATCTGGATAAGTTACAAGTCCCCCTAATTTTTTTGTTCCATACCTATTTAACCACTTTCGTATATCTTCTAGTTTTATAAAGTCTTTTACATTTGGCGCTTTTTGACTTCTTCCTAATCTAAAGCTCTTGGCATCACATACTATAACTTTATTATTTTTTTCTAAATAAACATCTTCATAACTTGCTTTTTGTTTAACATACTTACTTTCAAAATTCAGTTTCTGAGCCCAAACACACACTAAAACTTCAACAAGTTTAGAATATAAAGTTTCATCACTAGAATCCGCTAAATATAAATCAGGTATAAAACCACTAAATAATAACAAGTATATAATATCTTCATCTGGAAGATTTTTAATAGTAGCCTCAAACTCCGAAGCAACCATATCTGTGTTTTTGTTATTATTCTTATCAACAAAATTCTTTATGTAATAATATGCTTGTTTTACATCCATAATTACCAGCTATACCTTAGGGCTTTTCTATTGGTTAACATACCAATTTATCTTATTAATTGCTCTAACTTTACATTTAAACCTACACCTAATTTTTCCAATGTTTCTACACTTATATTACATTTTGCACTTTCAATCCTTCCTATATAATTATCATGCAATCCAGCCCTAAATGCTAACTCAGCTTGACTAATATTAAGTTTAGACCTTATTTTCTTTACATTATTAGCAATTCTTATTCTTATATTTCCCATAAACATATGTTATCATTAAAGTATATAAGATAAAAACACACTATAGTGTGGAGAAGTATTGAAGATATTTTTAATTAAAAAATAATTTAATTTTTCTATGTAAAGCAAATACTTTTTGCGAGGATTTTGGGGTTTATGAAAAACTAGGCAGAGCAAATTGTTTTGCAAGGATTTTGCGTTTAGAGAAGGCTTGCCGAGCGAAGCATATCTTGAGCGAGTGGCAACCCCGTATATGTGAGCGAGGCATAACGCACTATAAACGCAAAAGCCGAAGAAAAAATCCCCCCGCTTTTGCGGAGGGATTTTTTGTCAAAACAACTTTAAAAGTTATTTATTGGCTTCTTCGATGGCAACAGCCACTGCCACACTTGCGCCGACCATCGGGTTATTACCCATACCGATAAGACCCATCATTTCAACGTGAGCCGGAACGGATGAAGAACCAGCAAATTGTGCATCACCGTGCATACGGCCCATTGTATCGGTCATACCGTAAGAAGCGGGACCTGCGGCCATATTATCGGGGTGCAAGGTTCTGCCTGTGCCACCGCCGGAAGCAACGGAGAAGTATTTTTTGCCGTTTTCAATAGCCCATTTTTTATAAGTACCTGCAACGGGATGTTGGAAGCGGGTTGGGTTGGTGGAGTTGCCGGTAATGGAAACGTCAACACTTTCGTGGCGCATAATGGCAACACCTTCGTTAACATCATCAGCACCGTAGCATTTAACTTTGGCTTTATCGCCATCGGAAAAAGCTTTTTCACTAACGATTTTTAAATTGCCGGTATAGTAATCATATTCGGTTTCAACATAAGTAAAACCATTAATACGGGAAATAATATAAGCGGCATCTTTACCAAGTCCGTTTAAAATAACTTTAAGCGGTTCTTTGCGGACTTTGTTTGCCGTTCTTGCAATACCGATTGCACCTTCTGCTGCGGCAAAACTTTCGTGCCCTGCTAAAAAGCAGAAGCATTTTGTGTTTTCGCGAAGGAGCATTGCGGCTAAATTGCCGTGGCCAAGGCCGACTGCTCTTTGATCAGCAACGGAACCGGGAATACAAAAACTTTGCAAACCGACACCGATTTTTTCTGCTGCTTCGGCGGCTGTTTTTACACCGCTTTTAAGGGCAATAGCTGCACCAACGGTATAAGCCCAGACGGCATTTTCAAAAGCAATAGGTTGAATACCTTTAACGATATTTTCAACATTAACACCTGCTTTATCGCAAATTTCTTTAGCTTCTTCCAAGGAAGCGATGCCGTTTTCTTTTAAAACTTTAGTGATTTTTTCTATTCTTCTATCATAGCCTTCAAAAGTTATCATAAATTACTCCTTGCGCGGGTCAATTTTTTTGACGGCTTCATTAAAACGGCCGTAGGTATTGACATTTTTTTCATAGGCAACTTTTGGATCTTCGCCTTTTTTAATGGCGTCCATCATTTTGCCGAGGTGGACAAATTTATATCCGATAATTTCATTATTTTTATCAAGACCGATTTCTAAAACATAGCCTTCTGCCATTTCCAAATATCTGGGGCCTTTGGCCTGGGTGCCATACATTGTGCCAACTTGGGAGCGAAGACCTTTACCCAAATCTTCCATACCGGCACCGACAGGCAAGCCGTCTTCTGAAAATGCGCTTTGGGTTCTGCCATAGACAATTTGCAAAAAGAGTTCGCGCATAGCAGTATTGATAGCATCGCAAACTAAATCTGAATTTAAGGCCTCAAGCAAGGTTTTGCCGGGCAAAATTTCTGCTGCCATAGCGGCGCTGTGGGTCATACCGCTGCAGCCGAGAGTTTCAACAAGGGCTTCTTTAATAACGCCGTTTTTGACGTTTAAGGTAAGTTTGCAAGCACCTTGTTGGGGTGCGCACCAACCGACACCATGGGTAAGACCGCTGATATCGCTAATTTGTTTTGCTTTAACCCATTTGCCTTCTTCGGGAATTGGGGCTGGGTCATGTTTTGCGCCTTTGCAGACGCTACACATATTTGCTATGTGTGGATTGCATTTTTCGCAGCTCATAAAATCTCCTAATTATTAAATATATATACATTTTATCAAATTTATAAAAAGTTTGATAAAAACACTTTGCTCTTTTTTTGCTAAAATATATTTATAAGACCTTAAAAGGAGATTATTTTATGAAAAAACTTATATTCTGTTTAGCTTGTGTTTTTGCTTTTGCCGCCTGCGCAACAACCGGCACAGAACAAACAACAACACAAAAATCAAAAATCAACCCGGAAGATATTACTTTGGAAAATGCTATTAAAACTTCCCAAAATTTAAGAAACCAGGTTGAAGATGCAAAAACTGCTTATAAAGCAGCTCAAGCCGCAAACCAAGCAACCAATGCTACTGATGGTATTAAAAACCAAGTAAACAAACAAATTGAAACAGCAAAAAAACAAATCAAAGACGAAGCTGATGCTTGGAAAAATGTAACAAAATAAGTTTTAATTTTTTTGAAACTTTTAAAAGACTCGGTTATTTTAGACCGAGTCTTTTTTTATACCATAATTTGCCAAAAAAGACGAAGCCACAAAAAAGCCCCTATCGTTTGATAGGGGCCTTTAAATTATTCTGCTTAAAAATTATTTAAGCAAGATTTTGCGTGACAGGCGGACTTTGCCGTTATTGTCAATTTCAATAACTTTAACTTCCACTTCATCACCGAGTTGCAAAACATCTTCTACTTTGTTAATTCTGTGTTTTTCAATTTCAGAAATATGTAAAAGACCATCTTTGCCCGGCAAAAGTTCAACAAAGGCACCAAAGGGTTGAATAGATACCACTTTACCTTTGTAAATTTGACCGACTTCAACATCTTTTGTTAAAAGGTCAACTTCTGCTTTGGCCTGGGCAAGTTTTGCTGCATTGGCGGCGGCAATCATAACTTTGCCGTTGTCGTCAATATCAATTTTGCATTCGGTTTCTTCGCAAATTCTTTTAATATTTTTACCGCCGGGGCCGATTAAAGCGCCGATTTTATCCTGCGGAATCATCATTGTATAGATTACAGGAGCTGTCGGTGAAACATTTGGTCTTGGGGTTTTAATAGTGCTTTCCATGTGGTCCATAATGAAAAGTCTGCCTCTTGTTGCTTGGGCAATGGCTTTTCTTAAAACATCAAGGGAAATACCGCTTGAAAGTTTAAGGTCCATTTGGAAGGCAGTAATACCTTTGCGGGAACCGGTTAATTTAAAGTCCATATCGCCGAGGTGGTCTTCAAGGCCCATAATATCGGAAAGTATGGCATACTTATCATCTTTTGTGATAAGTCCCATAGCAATACCGCTACAAGTGCCTTTCATTGGCACGCCGGCATCAAATAAAGATAAGGAACCGCCGCAAACGCTAGCCATTGAAGAAGAACCGTTTGATTCCATAATATCAGAAACAACTCTGATAGTATAAGGGAATTTTTCCGGATCGGGCAAAAGTGGCATTAAAGCGCGTCTTGCAAGTTCGCCGTGGCCGATTTCGCGTCTGCCGGGGGATCTATCGGGTTTGCATTCGCCGGTAGCAAAACCGGGGAAGTTATAGTGAAGCATAAAAGTTTCTTCGCTATTTTCTTCAAGGCCTTCAATTTGCTGAGCATCTTGGGCTGTGCCAAGGGTTGTGGTAACGAGTGCTTGGGTTTGGCCTCTTGTAAAAAGGGCAGAACCATGGGCGCAAGGCAAAACACCGACCATAGAACTTAATGGGCGGATTTCTTCTGTCTTTCTGCCGTCAACACGGATGCCTTCATTTAAAACCATGGCTCTTGATTCTTCGTAAGCAAGCATTTCCATAGCAAAACCTGCATATTCGGCTGCTTGTTCGGGGTATTTTTCGGTTAAACTATTGGTGAAATTTTCCTTAAGTGTGGCAATTTTTACATCGCGGGTTTGTTTATCTAAAAACTCGTGTAAAATTTTGGCAACTTCCGCACGGAAGGTATTGTTTGCCATATCCAAAACATCTTGGGGCAAGACTTCCGGGGTCCACTCAAATTTTTCTTTACCGGCTTTTTCTCTTAAATCAAGTTGGGCTTGGCAAAGTTTTTTAACTTCGGGGTGGGCAATTTCAATTGCTTTTACCAAATCTTCTTCGCCGACTTCATGGGCGCCGCCTTCAACCATCATAATGCCGTCTAAAGTTCCGGCAATTACAAGGTCCATATCGGCAGTTTTGCGCTCTTCAAGAGTCGGGTTAATAACATACTGGCCGTTGATTCTGCAAACGCGAACACCTGCAACCGGGGTTGTAAAAGGTATGCTTGAAATAACTGTTGCGGCAGATGAAGCAGCGATACTTAAAACATCGCTTTCGTTTTTACCATCTGCGGAAACGACCATTGCCGTTACATTGACTTCGCAGGCAAAACCTTTAGGGAAAAGCGGCCTCATAGAGCGGTCAATCAAGCGGGAAGAAAGAGTTTCTTTCTTGCTTGGTCTTGATTCTCTTTTGAAAAAACCGCCCGGTATTTTGCCGGCAGCATAGGTTCTTTCCTTGTAATTTACGGTTAAAGGAACAAAATCTTGTAAGCCGGGTTTTTGATTCTTATCGGATACGGCAGTTGCTAAAACCATGGTATCGCCGAGTCTTGCCATAACAGAGCCATCAGCTTGTTTAGCAATGACACCGGTTTCCAAAGTTATTTTTTTGCCGCCGATTTCAACCTCAACGCTAACTTTGTTATTTGTCATTTTAAATTTATTTCCTTAATTTGAGTTCTTTGGTAACTTCTTGATATTTTGCTAAATCTTTTTTCTTCAAGTAAGCAAGTAATCTTTTGCGTTGGCTGACGAGTTTTGTTAAACCTTGTTCGCCTGCAAAATCTTTAGGGTTTGTTCTGAGATGTTGGGAAATATATTGAATTCTTTCAGTAATTAAAGCAATTTGCACAGCGGGGCTGCCGGTATCGGCAGGGGCTGCCTGAAATTTAGAAATAATATTTTTTCTGTCTTGTTTTGTTAATGCCATTTTGTTTTTACACTTAAATCAAGGACTGATTACCGAGTATGGGCCCCGCGCTGCTAAATGGTTAAATTGAACTTAAAGCCAATACCAAGCAAGAGTCTGATTTTCTCCTTATTTTTAGTTTGTATATCTAAATATACACATATAATTATACCATATATAGCGGTTTTTTGCTGTTTTTGGGGCTATTTTAAAACAAATAAAGTATTTTGTTCTCAAGGATTTTTGTGAAAATTTTAATTAGCTTTTTTCTAAACAGAAAAAAGCGATTCTTTCAAACGAGGTATACCTAGAGGGGCTGGCAAGCCCGAGTATCCGAAGTTTGAAAAAAATTAAAATTTACCAAAAAGCCGAAGCAAAAAAGAAAAAAGGGAAGGCAGCCTAGGGGTAAGGCTGCCTTGGGATAAATTCATGGAGAATAGAATTTATACTTATAGTTTAACATCTTGTTTAAAATACTCCAAGGGTCAAAAGTCCCAAATACCCCCCTTTTTTAGACCTAGTTATTTTTGGGACTAAAGGCCCAGAGCATTTTGCTATAATTATTTTTAAGGTTTAGCAAATGCAAAAGAAAATAACAAGAAAAGAAATAGAAAAATTTTTACAAAAAAATGCTGATAAAAAATTTCAAAAGTTCTCTACCACTTTAACACCAAACGCACAAAATATTATCGGCGTAAAAGTGCCTATTGTTAAACAATACGCAAAAGAACTTACAAAACAAAATATAACCCTCAAAGACATCACACTAAAAAATGATATTTTTGAAGAAATTATGCTTGAAGGTTTTTTAATTGCTTACGGCAAAACCGATTTTGAAACTTTTGTTAAAGAAATAAAAAATTTTGTTCCCAAAATAAATAATTGGGCGCACTGCGATTTATTTTGCTCGGCCTTAAAAAGAATAAAAAAAGATGAAGATTATTTTTTTAACTTTATACAACCTTATCTTAACAGCAAGCAGGAGTTTAAGGTGCGTTTTGGGCTTGTTATTTTGCTTGGCTATTATGTAAAAGAAGAATATTTAAGTTTTATTTTTGAAACTCTTGATAATTTTAAGCACGGCGGCTATTATGCCAAAATGGCAGCAGCTTGGCTTTTAAGTGTGTGTTTTGTTAAATTTCCTAAAGAAACTTTTGCTTATACAAAAAATTCAAAATTAGATGCGTGGACTTTTAAAAAAGGTATAGAGAAAACGAAACAATCTTTTAGAGTTTCTAAAGAGTTTAAAGAGAAATTAAATTTTGATAAAATAAAGTTTAATGTAAAATTTAATAAAGAGGTAGTAATATGAATATTATAAATCAAATCGGGGTTATAGGCGATTCTATTTTAAAAGGGGTTGTTTTTGACGAAATCGCCGGGAAATATAAATTTATTAAACAAGGTGCGGTAAATTTATTTAGCAGAGATAATAAAGTTGAAATAAAAAATTATTCCAAATTCGGATGTACTTCTAAAAAAGCCTTGGAACTTTTGCCCCAGGCACTTGCGAAGTGTCCTTCCCAAGCAATGCTAGTAGAACTCGGAGGAAACGATTGTGATTATAATTGGGAAGAAGTTTTAAAAAACCCAAAATCAAACCATACTCCTTTTGTACCTTTTGAAGAATTTAAGACAAATCTTTCCCAAATCATTGAAAAAATTTTAATTTCCGGTAAAAAACCTTTTGTTATGAGTTTGCCCCCCATTGATGCCGATAGATATTTTAACTGGATAACAAAAGGTTCCAAAGAAAAAGCCGAAAATCTTATGAATTTTCTAGGAAATAAAAGCATTATTTATCGTCATCAGGAACTTTACTCCCGTGCTATTGAAAGTGTTGCCCGTCAATATGATTTATTTATTGTTAATGTTCGGGAAGTTTTTTTACAAATACATAATTATACAGACTATCTTTGTATAGACGGCATACACCCAAATGAAAAAGGACAAGCCATAATAAAACAAATTTTTGATAATACTTATAAAAAAGTTGTTTTAGGGATCTAAAAATTATGCTTACTTTAAAAGCTTCTTTACTATTTTGTATTTTAGGTATTATCTTTATGATAAAAAATCCGCTTCATAAAAGCGGTTTTTTGCGCGCGCAAGGTATTATTACAGATTATGAAAAGAGTTTAAAAAACGGAAAAGATATTTTTTTTGCAAGAGTAAAATTTCCTTGTAAAGAAGACGAAATACTTTTTACTGATAAAACACCGCACCGCAAAAAACCTGTTTTTGGCAAAATAGTTTCCGTCTTATATAATAAAGAAGACCCGCAAGAGGCGCAAATTGAAAGTAATTTTTCTATCCTTTTCCCCTGGTTATTTGTTCTAGTAGCTTTTGGCATACTGATATATAACTTAAAGCAAACTTTTATACTCTAAAGTAAAAACCCTGCTCTTTTTTAAGAAAGCAGGGGTTTTTTATTTTAAAACTTACTCAGTAAGTTTTATATCCAAAGATTTAACTTTGTTACTTTATCTTGTTTGCGGACTTTCGGTTCGCCAACAAGTTCTTGGATATAAACTTCCGCCACAAAAACTTTTGTGCCGGCCATTAAATGTCCGCCAAGAACTTTGCCTTCTTCATCAGATAAGGTCAAATGAACATGAATATTGGAGCGGTTATCCATAATGCTTACATTGCCGGAAATATTAAGAATTTCAGTCTTTTTGTTTACAACTTGTTTTTCATATTTCTTTTTAACTTGGTCAAAATATGCAAGAGTTGCATTTTCAAGTGAACCGATACCACTGATAATACCGCATTTTATTTGATTATCGTGGCAAAAATCGGTAAGGGCTTCAAATAAATCTTTGCCTTTGCTGATTTTAAAGATATAAGTTCTTCCTGTTAAATAAGGTTTTTGTTCTGCCATTTTTTATTTCTCCTTGATTTTTTGTAAATAGTTTTTAATTGCCAAAAGTTGCGATTTAGCGTCTAAATGCGCCTGCTCGTAAATTTTTGGTGCTTTGCCGCTTGATAAATATTTGCCGTCTTTAAAAGGTGAAAGAGAGCATTTTTGCCCAATTTCACTTTTAAGCCAGCAATATAGTGTCGGCATAGTAAAATCTGTTATTGCCATAGCGCGTTTTTGCTCGCTTAAAGGTAAGATTTTCTCCTGCTCTTTTTCATCTAAACTCAAAAAAAGTTCGCGCGAGCAAACATAATAAACATTTAATTTTATACCTTCTTGTTTTAGCATTGGGTAAGTTTGTTGCATAAAAATTTCGCCAACGCCACTACCTTGAATAATTAAAGTGCCTTGCGCATCTTTTTCTTTAACTAAAGCATAAACGCCTTTTGTTGCATCTGCACCTTTTATACGGGCATTTTGGCAAACTTCCGGGCGGGTTACAAAAGGATATAATACCGCCGGTTTTTTTGCCATTGCCGCACATAAAGAAGGCCAAACATCGTAAGCGTCAAGTGGTGTTAAAGTAATTGCCATATTTTTGGGGAAATCTTCCTGCACAAGTTGCAAGGCCTGCGGATCTGCGTGAGTCGGGCCGTCTTCGCCTGTTGGGATGCCGGCATGTCCGCTGAAAACTACAAAAGTGTTCATAGCTTTGCCGGTTATTTCGTGATAAGATTGCTGACCTATTGCGTGTAAACGCGAAGCCGTGTGCATCATAGAACTTGTGAAAGCAGCATAAGAAGCCGCAACACCTGTATTAAGCCCGTAAGCACTAACACCGCTCATAACGGCACTAAGGCCATCTTCGCAAATACCGCCACTTGCAATTAAACGGCTTTCCGGATTAGTTTGCTTATTGTAAAAACCTTTATCATAAGGTTTTGCAATTTGGCCTGCCGCCGTTGAACCGCTTAAATCTGCCGTAGAAACATAAAAACTATTTTTTTGTTTCTCGCCCATATATTGCAAGGCCTGGGCCATAGCATTTCTTAAAGCAACTTTTTTATCACTTGGATAATTTAGAACTTCAGGTGTTTTAAACGGGTCAAAAGTTTCTTGCGGTTTTGTTAAAACAGGCAAGTTTTTAGCAAGTAAATTTTGTTTTACCGTTTTTAATTTATCGGCAAAAGGTGCAAAAATTGCTTTATTTTCGGAAATTGCTTTTCTAAAACAAAGCAAAGTTTGATAATAGTAATTTTCCACATTTTGGGCGTCCATTTCGCCTTCAAAATGCGGTATTTTAATATTAAAAGTTTGCTCAAAATCAGCTAGGGCATTATAATAGCCCTCACTTGCAAATTTATGCCCGCTGCCGTGGCTTTTGCGCCCTTCAATGCCGTATTTGCGGCCTTTAATAGTTCTGTAAACTATTGCTGTGGGTTGACCGTTATTTAAAGTGTTGGCAAATTTTTGTGCGGCGTAAATTTGTGCAAAATCACTGCCGTCATCAACTTCAATAACATTTAAGCCGTTGATATAGAAAAGTTCACTTGGTTGCCAGGCAACATAATCACCTGCTTGGCCGTTTTCGGCGCAGACTTTATCAGAATCAATAGAGGCCTGGTTCCAATCTAAATGTATAATCAAATTATCAAGACCTGAGCGTGAGGCAATGGCAAGTGCTTCTGCCACTCTGCCGGCAGTTAAGCCCCCCTCGCCTTCAAGAACATTGACTTTTGGTGCTTTTTCTTTATAGTTAATAGCCGCGCCTAAAGCAAGGCCCACACTTGCGCCAAAACCAACCCCGCTTGCGCCTGTGGCAAGGCAGACAAAAGGGGTTAAAGGTTCCGGGTGTCCGTCTAAAGATTTAGAATTAAATTCTTTAAAATATTTTGTGTTTGTGGTGGGTGCTTTTCTAAAACCGAGCAAATCTTCAAGTCTAAGTTGCCAAGCTTCTTTTGGCAAAAGTTCGCTTGCATAAGTTTTGGCAATTTCGTTTCTAATTGCGCTTAAAGCATAAAGACCAAGCGCTTTATGGCCTGCAGCGTAAGATAAAATATCAAAACCTGTTTGATAAGGATTTCTTAAATCATAAGCCATAATATTGTAAACAAGATTTAAGACAATCGGCCCGCTTGAAATACTGCCACCTGGGTGGCCTGAAAGCGGAACATAATTATATAAAACCGCACACAAAGAACGATATAAAACTTCTAATTTTTTTAGTTTTCTTATTTCGTCTTGTGATAACTGATACTTTTTCTCTTTTAAAATATCGGTTGCTTTATAATACTGGCCTTGTTTTTTATCAAGTTTAAAATTTATTGGCTTAATCATAGTTTAAATTTCCGGTGTATATCTTGAGGGGCAACACTCAAGGGCAAAATTTTCCACCAAGGCAACGGCGGCATCAACATCATTTTTATTGGCTACTTCTACATTGGAGTGGATGTAGCGCACCGGCACTGATAAAGTGCATTCCGCCACGGCTCCTGCGTGCCTTTGCATAATCATACCATTGTTAGAACCTCTTGAAGCAACCCTTAATTGATGGGGAATTTTGCGCTTTTGGCAAATTTCAACAAGGTGATCTACAACGCCTTGGTTTGCTATTGTTGTTCTATCAACCATACTGATACCGATACCCTGCCCGAGCCGTAAAACATAATCTTGCACGGGAATACCCGGGGTATCAAGAGCGCCTGTTGTATCTACGGCAAGAGCAACATCTGGCTTAATATCAAAAACTGCACATTGACAACCGATAAGGCCAAATTCTTCCTGTGTGGTAAAGGTAAAATAAATATCGGCATCGTGTTCTTTTGGTAAGTTTTCCATAACCTTTAAAAGAATATAAACGCCGGCCCTATCATCTATTGCTTTGGCGGAAAATAAATCTTTGCCAAATTCAATAGGGGCTCTATCAAGAGTAATAGGATCGCCGATAGCAAAAACTTCTCTTGCGGTTTTGCCATCAAGCCCGGTATCAATAAAAAGGGCTTCAACGCTTGCTGCTTTGGCAAGATCTGCCGAGGTCAAATAGTGTGCCGGTTTTGAGCCGATAATACCTGTTAAAATGCCGTGTTTTTTGGTTTGAATTTTGACTCTTTGAGCAACTAAAGTTCTTGCATCAATACCGCCGGTGGTGACAAAGCGCAAAAATCCGCTTTCTTCAATATATCTAACTCTTGCGGAAACTTCGTCAATATGTGCATCAAGCATAAGTTTAAATTTGCCTTTGCCTTTTTTTAAGGCGATAATATTGCCTAAAGCATCGGTTTTGACTTCGTCAACTAAAGGTTTAATAAGGGGTAAAATTGTTTCTCTTAAAAGTTCTTCTCTGCCACAAGGGGCCGGTGTAGAACTTAATTTTTCAAAAAGTTTAAAATCCATAGCGTAAAATCCTCCTTTATATATATATTTTATCATACGAATCAAGAGGCAATAAAAAATAGGCCTTTAGGCCTATATTTATTTAAATCTAAGGAAGATTATGGATTTATGCGTTGAAAAGAAGTATTTGATAAAGAAAGCAAGGTAATTTGGAGCGGAAAAGAGGTTGCGCCCTGTAAAATAGATATTGATTTTAACATAAAGAAAAGTGGAATAAATTATATCCTTTTTGAGAACTTAAGATTCAAAGCACAATACTAACACAAAATAAATGAAAATAATTTAATATAAAAACACCCTTGCTTTCTTTTTTAAAAGCAAGGGTTTTTTTTATTTTGTCTTTTTCAATAAAAGATTATTTTAAATCTTTGCCACTTTTTGCACCTTGTTTGATAAGAAGTTTTTTTATTTCTTCATCTGTGGTGGCATAATCAAGCGGAGTCATGCCGGAAACATCTCTTACATTTACATCCGCACCTGCGGCAATGAGCAATTTAACTTTCTCTTCACTCGCATTAAAAATAGGAGTTCTGCCATAATCATCTTTTATATTTACATCTGCACCTTTAGCTATTAATAACTTAACTGTTTCTATATATTCTCCCCACCCGGGCACACAATGAAGGGCAGTCCTACCCAGCAAGTTTTTTTCATTAACATTTACAAGCTTTTGGGCTAATTGTTTTATATAAGCAGGGTCTGGATACTCCGTTACGATACAATCACAATCATCAAGAAATTCCGAACAAATTTCATTAGTAATATTTGTAATTCCTTCGGTTTTTACCACATTTTTTTTGTACTTTATATTTTTTGGTGTAAAAACTGAAGAAACGAATTTAACACAACATATACTTACAACTATAACAAACAACAATAACAAAATTTTTTTCATAATGTTATCCTTAAACAAAAAGGGCGTTTACTCTTTTAAGGTAAACACCCTTTTTTATAAAAACCTAGTTAAAGTAAGGTTTTAAACTGAAAGATTTAACTTCCTCACTAAGTTTAGCAATTAAATCATCCACTGAAACGCCTTCCAAGTTCTTGCCACTTCTAAGGCGGATGGTGGCCGTCTTATTTTGGGCTTCCTTTGCGCCGATAACAAGTGTATAAGGCACTTTTTCAAGGTGGGCTTGGCGGATTTTTGCGCCAAGTTTCTCTGGCCTTAAATCAAGTTCCGGGCGCAAACCTGCTTCGCGCATCTTTTGGGCTAACTCTTTGGCAAAAGGTATTTGCTCATCAGTCAAAGTTAAAATTTTTGCTTGGACCAGGGCAAGCCAAAGCGGGAATAAACCTGCATAATGCTCAATTAAAATACCGATAAAGCGTTCAATAGAGCCAAGCATTGCTCTGTGGACCATTAAAGGTCTTTGTCTGCCTTCTTTTGCGATATAAGTTAAGTCAAAGCGTTCGGGCAAGTTAAAGTCAAACTGAATTGTGGAAAGTTGCCACGGACGGCCAATAGCGTCAATTAACTTAATATCAATTTTGGGGCCGTAGAAGGCGGCCTCGCCTGCTTGGGCGGTATAGGGAATATTGTTCTTTTTTAAAACATCTTCCAAAGCGGCTTGGGCGCGGTGCCAATCTTCTGCCTTGCCGGTGTAATTTTCCGGCTTGGTTTCATCCCAGGTGGAAAGTTCCACTTTATATTTTTCAAAACCGAAAGTTTTAAAAATATGTAAAGCAAATTCAAAACAGGCCTGGACTTCGCTTTCAATTTGCTCGGGCGTGCAGAAAATGTGGGCATCATCTTGGGTAAAACCGCGCACTCTTAAAAGTCCGTGCATAACACCGGAGCGTTCATAGCGGTAAACCGTGCCTAGTTCGGCTAAACGCAAAGGCAAATCGCGGTAGCTTCTAAGTTCGGAATTGTAAATTGAAATGTGAAAAGGGCAGTTCATCGGTTTTAACTGATATTTTTGATCGTCAACTTCAATAGGACTAAACATATTTTCGCTATAAAAGTTTGCGTGGCCGGATTTTTGCCACAAGTGCAGGCGTGCAATATGCGGGCTAAAAACCATATCATAACCGCGTTTAAGGTTTTCCGCTCTGATCCAATCTTCCAAAGTTTTTCTAAGCATACCGCCTTTTGGTTGCCATAAAACAAGGCCCGGGCCGATATCTTCATCCATAAAGAATAATTTTAAATCTGTGCCAAGTTTGCGGTGGTCGCGTTTGGCGGCTTCTTCTTGCTGTTTGATATAGTCGTTTAATTCTTCTTTGGTTTCAAAGGCAATACCATAGATGCGTTGCATTTGGGGGCGTTTTTCATCACCGCGCCAATAAGCACCGGCGGTATGGGTTAATTTAAAATGTTTGATTTTGCCCGTATGTTCCATATGCGGACCGCGGCATAAATCGGTAAAATTGCCGTTTGTATAAATGGTTATTTCATCTTCAGGGAGTTCTTTAATTAACTCAACTTTAAATTCTTCACCTTTATCGCCAAAAATTTTAAGGGCTTCAGCTTTAGAAACTTTTTGGCAGACAAATGGCTGGGCTGAAGCAACAATTTGTTGCATCTTTTTTTCTATTGTTTTGAGGTCTTCGGGTGTGAATTTATGATCTGATAAAAAATCATAATAAAAGCCGTTTTCAATAGCAGGACCAATGCCAAGTTTTGTGCCTTTAAAAAGTTCCTGCACGGCGGCTGCTAAAATGTGCGAACAACTATGTCTTTTTACTTCTATATTTGCGTTTTCCATAAAATACCTCAAACATATTTTTGGGCAGACTTACTGCCCCATTAAATAGTATAATTATTTTATCATTTTTTGAGAGGTTGTGCTTTATTATGAAATTATTAAATAAATATTTTTCCCTTTTAAAACAAGATTTTTTGCTTTTTTCTCTTTTGAGTTTGCCGGGTATAGTTTTTTATTTTATCGGTCTTTGGCAACTTGAGGCCTTTAGTTTATCCACCTTAACTATTGGGCTTTTAACAAAATTTTGCGTGGAATTTTTAACCATTTCCATAATTTTTTATATCGTGCATATTTTGGGTTTTAAAAAACGCGGTGTTTTTGCTTTGGTCTTTTTTCTTTACTATATAACAATTACGGCTGATATTGTTTTGCTAATGTATTTTAAGGAAAGATTTGGCTTAAAACATGTTATGACGCTTGGCGGGGCGCAATATCAGTTTATGACGGATATCCGCTTGCTTTGCTATTTTGCTTTTATTTACTTTTTCCCCTTCTTTGTTGTGGGCAAGTTTTGGCATGCACCAAGCCGCCACATTAGCGCAAAAAAAATGGCTTTCTCTGCGGTGCTTTTGTTAGTTGTTTCTATTATCTCGCCGATTTTTTATTTAAAAACACCGCAAGCATTCTTTAGCACGCAGTTAATGGATACAACTTTGGCCGGTATTGTTAAAGATTTAATAAATAAAAAATCGGCACCTGAAGTTTTGCCCCTTGACGATAGTGAAATACAACTTGCCGCCCAAAATTATAATCTTTTTAGGCCAAGCGATTTTGTTAACAAAAAAAATTATAAACGCATAATTTTGATTACTACCGAAGCCCTTTCAAATAAATTTAGCAATATGGTAAACCCAAATATTCCGCCAGCAGCAAGCGCGGTTATTGATAATCTTAAAAAAACTTACCCTAATGTTTCTTTAAAACCGACTACAATTTCCACCTTATACGGCTTAAGTGTTATTTTTTCGGGCCACGCAAATCCTGAGTTAATGTTTGAAAATGAGTATCCATTATCTTTTGTCAAAATCTTAAAAGATAATGGCTTTAAAACTGCTTTTATACGCGGTGCAAACGAACATTATATGAACGAAGATGTCCTTTTTAAACAGGCAGGTTTTAGCGAAGTTTACGGCGCAGATTATTTTGCTAGCACGCCTTATAAAGATAAAATTGCCTGGTGGGGACTTACCGATAGAGCCTTGTTTGATTTTACTATCAATTATCTTAAAGAAAACCGTGATCAAAAAGTTTTTATTGATATTTTAAATGTTGATACCCATGTGCCAAGCGGCAGAACAGATTATCTCGGGCAAACTTACCCCCCTTTAAATTTAGAAGGTACTAGCCCCAAAATTGCCGCTGCATACGATAGACCCAATATGGCACGTGCCTTTAGAAATTACGATTATGAGTTAGGCCTTTTTATTGAAAATTTACAAAAGGAAAATTTGCTTGACGATGATACTTTGCTTATTGTTACAGCCGACCACCCCTTTTACGCTAATTTAGATATTGGCCCTTTAGTTAAAAATTATCAAAAGAACTTTGAAGAAGTGCCTTTTATTTTAATTACCAAAAATAAAATTGAAGAAGTTTTGACAACTGATAAAAACGCTTCCCAGCAGGATATTGGACCTACGATACTTGGCCTTGCCGGACAAAAAACACCGCAAAATATGATGGGACGCAGTTTGTTTGAAGAAACGCCCGAGCGTTCTGTTTTTGAGTTAAAAAATAATTATGTTATAGTGCAAAGCGAAGGGCAAAAACAAATAATTTCCAAAAAAGCAAAAGAGCCAAACCAAAAGGCCTTAATAAAATTACTGACAAGCGTAGTTTCCCCAAAATAGATAGAAACTTTAATTTACATAATATCCCGTTGCGCTCTTGTAAGTTGCGCCCGGCAAAGAAGCGCAAAATTTTACAGCAGCCGCCCCTACCCCATAACACACATTCCTCCTGTGCCCCTGTTCTGAAGGTAAAACATAATACCATAACGTAGCGTCGTATATATGCATTGTTCCTGCAACCTCATTTGAGGCTTTAGCATCTAAAAAAATTTCTTGTCTTAATTTATTATTAGTAGCAATTTGTCCATACCAGCTATCATCCCGAATACCCCAATCTTTTGGCAAGGAAATTGAAAGCTCTTCAAATTTTCTTGCCATTTGACCGGTAGCTAGATAATATTCGCTTTTTGCATTTGCTACTGCTTTAAGTAGCAAAACCAAACTTCTAAGACGCGTTGTATAAACAGCTTTTTGATACTTTGGCAAAGCAATTGCCGCCAAAATACCAATGATTAAAACGACTATCAACAGTTCAATTAAAGTAAAGGCTTTAATCTCTTTTAATATATTTTTTATTTTCATTTTTTGCACCAGTTTTTATCCGTTTTAAAAAGTATCGGCAAAAAAGCAAATAAAAAACGGCTATTGCTTTATGAGTACACAAACGCATAAAACAACAGCCGTAGTTTGCCGTTCATAAGAACGGCAAACATTAAGCATAAAACCAAAGGCTCATGACTTCCTTTCGTTTTATGCTTTTATAACGACTGCTTTTTGGTTTGTGTACTGTTTTGTTCTTCACAAAACCGTAATCTTTGCAGATTCCCAAAAAACAGATTAAATTTTGTGTAAGTTATAAAACTTACAAGGTTATTATAGCATATTTATTTAATTATATTTTCCGATAACAGAACAACTGCTTTTTGCAAGAATTTTGCGTTTAGAGAAGGCTTGCCGAGCGAAGTATATCCCGAGCGGGTGGTAACCCCGCGTATCCGAAATTTCTAAAAAATTAAAAATAGCCCAAAAGCCGCCGCAAAAATTATTTGGTAAGTATTCTTACGGCACAAGCAGTATCTTTATTAATTTGTTGGGTAAGTTCGCCGAGGGAGTCAAATTTCTTTTCGCCGCGGATTTTGGAAACAAGGGCAATTTTTAAAATTTTGCCGTAAATATCTTGATTAAAATCTAAAATGTGGACTTCGCATAAAGGCGCGCCGTTTTTTTCCACAGTTGGCCTAAGGCCGATATTACAAACGCCTTTATATTCTTTGTTATCTAAAAAAACTTTAACTGCAAAAACGCCTTTTGGCAAGATTTTGCAGGTATCTATTTTTAAATTGGCTGTGGCAAAACCCATTTGGCGCCCAAGTTGCTGGCCTTTAACAATAAGCCCTTTTAAAGTGTAAAAATGGCCGAGCATTTTAGAAGCAACGCTAACTTCACCCTGTTCTAAAAATTTGCGTATTAAAGAAGATGATATTTTGTGGCCTTCTTTATTATTAACAAAATTTTGGCAAGAGTAAATTATATTATTTTCCGCGCACGCTTTGGCTAAAAAATCTTTTTTACCCAGGCGGTCTTTGCCAAAGGCAAAATCTTCCCCCGCCAAAATGCCGCCCATTTTATAATCTTTTATAAGAATATCAAAAAATTCTTGGCAAGTTAAATTTTTAATTTTTTCAAAATCAAGTTTTTTAACTTCGCAATTTTCCTGTTTTAACAAAACAAGTTTTTCATCGGGCAAGGTTAAAACTTTGTTTTTGGTATCATTATTTTTTAAAAGTTTTGGCGCAAAATCAAAAGTTAAAATAAGCGGCTCTAAATTATTTTTGGCGGCAAGTTTTTTAAGTGTATCAAAAATAAATTTGTGGCCAAGATGCACGCCGTCAAAAGTGCCTATTGTTATAAACTTTTTACCCATTTTACTATATCCTCCGGCGCGCTTTTTCTAAGTGTATCAAGCGGCAAAGCATCTTTAATTTTATAAGGGCCGATTTGCGTTCTTCTTAACGCGCTAAGTGTGCCAAAAGTGCCAAGTTTTTCCCCCAGCATAAAAGCAAGACTTCTAATATAAGTGCCGCTAGAGCAAGAAACTTCAAAACTGATAATATTATCTTTTAAAGATATTTTAGAATATTTATAAATTTCTACAACACTTTCTTTTTTGATATTAACTCCGTTTCGCGCGTGTTCATACATGGCTTGGCCTTTAACTTTTTTTGCGCTGTAAAAAGGTATGGGGTGGCTTATTTTGCCCGTCATAGTTTTAAGGGCTTCTTTAACTTGTTTTAAAGTGATTTTAGGGCAAGGTTCCTGCTTTAAAATAAAACCTTGCATATCCCAAGAATCTGTTAAAATACCTAAAGTTATTTGCGCTTGATAAACTTTATCAAGCCCTAAAAATTCGGCCTGCTTTTTAGTGGCTTCACGCCCTATTAAAACAAGCAAAAGCCCGCTTGCCATAGGGTCTAATGTGCCACAATGTCCGATACGCGAAAATTCATAAGTGCTTAAAATCCCGCGAGTATAAGCAATAACATCGTGCGAGGTCCACCCCGGTGTTTTATCTATCGGCAAAAGGCCAAGAAGTTGTGTCATTTTAATTTTTCTTTAACGGCTTTTAAAAGTTTCTTTTTGATAGTTTCAAGATTGCCTTTGGCAATTTTAAAACCGGCCGCTCTTGCATGCCCGCCACCGCCGAACTCTTGGGCAATAGCGCTAACATCCACTTTGCCTTTTGAGCGCAAGTTCACTGCCACTTTGCCCGGCTCTTCCCTTAAAAGAAGGGAAACTTCAACACTTGGCACCATTATCGGTTGGCTTACAATGCCTTGTGTGTGGCGCGGGTCGGTTTTAAGTTTTTTGAAATCAGATTTTAAAAGGGAAATTTCCGCAATTTGCCCTTTGTGGTGCAATTTTAATTTTTCTAAAGCACGCCCTAAAAGTTTCATTTCAGGGTAAGGTTTTGTGTTATAAATTATTGTATTTATCGTCTTAATATCAGCGCCGCACTCAAGCAAAAAAGCACCTGCTGCCATACTTTCTGGCGTGGTATTGGAGTGTAAAAAACGCGCCGTATCGGTAACAAGGCCGGTATAAAGACAGGTTGCCTCGTTTGCGGTTGGACGCGCGTTCATTTCTTTAAAAAGGCGCACCATAATTTCCGCCGTGGAAGAGGCCTTAGCATCAATATAATTAAAATCGCCGTAAAATTGGCCTGTTATATGGTGGTCAATATTTATTACTTGTTTTGCGTTTTTAAAACAAATATCAAGATTTCCGCCGCGGGTGGGTTCGGAACATTCAAGCATAATTAAAGTATCGTAATTATGTTCTGTTGGTAAAACACCGAAATTAACTTTATTTAAGTCGGGCAGGAAAAATAAATCATCGCCCGGTCTATCTTTGCTGAAAGGGTAAACCTCTTTATCCATTCTTCTTAAAAGAGATGTTAAAGCCAAGGTTGAGCCAAGACTATCCCCATCGGGGTTTTGATGCCCAGTAATAAAAAAACTTTTACCTTTTTTTATGGCTTGAGCAATTTGCGCAAGGGTATTATTTTTCTTCATGTTCTTTTTCTATTTTGGCAAAAATCTTTTCCACCGCGGAAGCACGCTCCGGCGTATTATCAAGTTCAAAAGTAAAAGAAGGTATCCTTTTAATATGCACTCTTGAACGCAAGGCCGCACCGATTTCCCCCCTGACTTTGGCAAGTTGTTTTGCGGCATTTTTTTTATCGGCTTCATTACCAAAAACCGAATAAAATACTTTAGCAGTGGTTAAATCTTTGGAAACTCTTACTGCCGTTAAAGTTATAAAACCGCTAAAATGCCCACTTGCTATCAGACGGGAAACAAGGGAATTTATTTCTTCCAAAAACAAATTTTCAAGTCTTTTGATTCTATCTACCATATACATATATTTTAGTTAATATGGTAAAATTTATCAATAAGGAGAAAATTATGATTATCCCTACAATTATTGAAAAAAACATTGGTTATGACATTTTTTCCCGTCTGTTAAAAGATAGAATTATCTTTGTTGGCGGGCGCGAAGGTGAAGTTAGCACAGAAGCGGCAAATATGATTATCGCACAATTACTTTACCTTGATGCCGAAGATTCTTCAAGAGAAATTAATTTGTATATTAACTCCCCCGGTGGTTTGGTAACAGCGGGACTTGCAATTTACGATACTATGCAATATATCAAAGCACCTATTACCACAATTTGTATGGGACAGGCCATGAGTTTTGGTGCAGTTCTTTTGGCTGCCGGCTCTAAAGGCAAAAGATATGCTTTACCGCACGCAAGAATTATGATACACCAACCTTTAATTTGGGGCGGCGGAATTTCCGGCCAGGTAACAGATATTGAAATTGAATCAAAAGAACTTCGCGAAAATAAAGAACATCTTTTGGATATTTTGGCACATCACACAGGCCAAAAGAAAGAAAAAATAAGACAAGACAGCGAACGCAATTTCTATATGTCTGCCGAAGAAGCAAAAGAATATGGCCTTATTGATGAAGTTTTAAAACTTAAAAAATAGTTTTTTAACTAAAAAACAAAATAAAAACCCCTTGTAAAAAAGTAAGGGGTTTTTTTAGATTTTGGTAAAACCCTTATCTGCTAAATCATCACAAATATAATCAGGGCCTTGGCAAGTTTTTATAGTATTTTGGTTTTTCTCACCCGTAAAAGTTAAAGTATATAAAGGCGCGCCTTCTTTTGGATAATAAATATGTGCCACACATTGTTCGTCTTGGCAAGTAATATCTAAAGCGTGTGTTTTTGTGGAATATATTAAGCCCTCTTCATTCCAAGAAGCCCCACTTAAACTAAAAGAAGCGGCAATTTCTTTGCCTTGACCGGAAACTCCTTTGTGGGCCAAATATTTTACACCAGCTTCTAAACTTTTAGAGAGTAAAACAGCTTCCGCTAGGCGTGATTTGTTAACGGACTTTTTATAATTTGGCAAAGCAATAGCCGCTAAAATACCGATAATCAAAACTACTACCAAAAGTTCAAGTAAAGTAAAACCTTTATCATTTCTATTTTCTATTTTCATAATTTTATTATAATTTATTTTTACATTAAATACAGTAAATATTTTTTGCGAGGATTTTGCATTTAACAGAGCAAATAATTTTTGCAAGTATTTTGTGTTTAGCAGAGCAAACAATTTTGCAAGTATTTTGTGTTTAGAGTAGGCGCAACCGAGGAAGAGTATACTGTAAAAGGCCGGCCAGGCCGAAGTATCCGACCGAGGTTGCAACACCCTATAAACGCAAAAGACGCAGTAAACAAATAAACCTCTTATTACTAAGAGGTTTATTTGTTCAAAATTGCTCCTCGGATAGGACTCGAACCTATAACCTATCGGTTAACAGCCGATCGCTCCACCATTGAGCTACCGAGGATTACATATATATTGTATTATAATCTAAAAATTTTTGCAAGTATTTTTTATTTTTCAGACGATAAAATCTAATTTAAAAAATATTTGACAAATATTTGATTTAACATCTTTTAATAAATTATATAAAATATTTGTAGTAAGGGGGTTTGATTATGGCAGACTATAAAGATTATTATAAAATACTTGGCGTTAACAAAAACGCAACAGAAGCTGAAATAAAAAAAGCTTTTAAAACTCAGGCACGCAAATATCACCCTGATATGCACCCTGAAAGTAAAAAGGCCGAAATGACCGAAAAATTTAAAGATATTAACGAGGCCTACGAAGTTCTTTCAGATAAACAAAAAAGAACTATTTACGACCAAGTCGGCTCAGGTAATTATCAAAATTATGCACGCGGCGGTGGCGGTGCCAGCGGAGCAGGAGCAGGTAATTATTATCAAAACCCGGGCGGTGCTCAATATTATCAATATTCCACCGGCGGAGCAAATCCCTTTGGACAAGGTTTCAATTTTAACGGAACAGGTGGCTTTGAGGCAAGTGATTTTAGCGATTTCTTTCAGTCAATTTTCGGTGGGCTTGGCGGTTTTGGCGGAGGAGGAAGAACTTCCCGCAGAAGAAGCGCCGCACAAGATCCTTACGGCATTTATTCACAACCGCAACAGGAAGAAGCTAATTTATCTTTAGACCTTGCTTCCGCTTATCAGGGTGGCATGGTGCGCTTAACTTTACCGAGTGGTAAAAGTGCTCAAGTTAAATTCCCTGCCCGTATTGCACAAGGCGCAAAAATAAAACTTAAAGGCCTTGGCTCTAGAGGTGGCGATTTATATGTAAATATTAAAATAACCGCAAAAGAGCCGTATTCTTTAGAAGGCACAGATATTTATTATGATTTAAACCTTATGCCCTGGACGGCAGCACTTGGCGGAACGGCAAGCGTTTATTTGCCCGATTCTTCAAGCATAAATATCAAAATACCTGCCGGCGCAAAGAGCGGACAAAAACTAAAATTATCAGGCAAAGGGCTTGGCAGAAACGGCAATTTTTATGTTCGCCTGCTTATCAATAACCCGGAACATTTAACCAGCAGACAAAAAGAACTTTACAAAGAACTTGCCAAATAAAAATAATTTGTCAGCCCAAATAAAAAGCCCCTTGCCAAAAGCAAGGGGCTTTTTTGAACAAAACCTTATTTGAGGTGTTTGCTGATAAGTGAAGTCATTTCAAACATATTAACTTGGGTTTTTCCGCCGAAAATCGGTTTCAAAACTGCATCTGCGTTAATATTGCGTTTGTTGGTGCTGTCTTGCAAGTTGTTTGTTTTGATATAAGCCCAAACTTTTTTAACAACTTCAGTTCTCGGTAACGGACTCGAACCTGTAACTTTTGCGAGTTCTGCGCTCGGGGTTAAAGGTGTCATAAATTTTGCATTTGCTTTTGCCATAATATTTTTCTCCTATATTTTTATCTTTTTATATTTTTTAAATATCCTAAACTAAGCAATTTTTGGTGCTGCGTCTAAAATATCTTGTGAACAACCCTCTTTAAACTTTTCAAAGTTTTTAACGAAGGCTGCTGCTAGTTCTTTGTATTTCTTATAGTATTCTTCTTTATCTTTCCAAGTATTTGCGGGTTGCAAAATGGAAGCGTCAACGCCTTCACACTCGGTTGGAATTTCAAAGCCGAATACATCATCTTTTACAAATTTTACATTATCTAGTTTACCATGTAAAGCAGCATTAAGCAAGGCCCTTGTATGTTTAATGCTGATTCTGGTGCCAATACCATAAGGTCCACCGACGAGTCCTGTATTAACAAGCCAGCAATTTACATTATATTTTTCAATTCTTTCTTTAAGCAAGTGGGCATAGGTGGAAGGGTGTAAAGCCATAAAAGGCCCGCCAAAACAAGTGCTGAAGGTTGTTTGCGGTTCTTTTACGCCCTTTTCTGTGCCAGCAACTTTTGCAGTATAACCGCTGATAAAGTGATACATTGCCTGTTCTTTAGAAAGTTTGGAAAGCGGAGGTAAAACACCAA
The DNA here is from genome assembly GCA_017534965.1 of Elusimicrobiaceae bacterium. Classification (GTDB taxonomy): domain Bacteria; phylum Elusimicrobiota; class Elusimicrobia; order Elusimicrobiales; family Elusimicrobiaceae; genus Proelusimicrobium. Next base: position 24,024 of record JAFXVA010000021.1, read on the forward strand.
AAGCATCATAAGTTAAGAAAATGATGTTTTTGGGGTGCGGTCCTTTTGCACCGGGGACTGCATTATCAATGAAGGTTAAAGGATAGCTTGCGCGGGTATTTTCTGTCAAAGTAGCATCATCTAAATCTAAGGTGCGGGTATTAGGATCAAAGACCACATTTTCAAGCAAGGTGCCAAAGCGTTGGGTTGTGGAGTAAATTTGAGGTTCGGCTTCTTTAGAAAGTTTAATAACTTTAGCATAGCAACCGCCTTCAAAGTTAAATACGCCTTCTGCGTCCCAGCCGTGTTCATCATCACCGATTAAACCTCTGTGCGGGTCAGCGGAAAGAGTTGTTTTACCTGTGCCGGAAAGGCCAAAGAAAACAGCGCTATCGCCCTTATCGCCAACATTGGCAGAGCAGTGCATTGTCATAATGCCTTTTTGCGGTAAAAGATAGTTCATAACGGTAAAAATAGATTTTTTAGATTCCCCTGCATAAGCAGAACCGGCAATTATTACCATTTTCTTTTTAAAGTTAATTTCAATTGCGGTTTCGCTTGCGGTGCCGTCTGTTGCAGGGTCTGCTTTTAAACCCGGTAAAAAGACAACCGTAAATTCAGGAACAATTTTTGTAATTTCTTCTTTTGAAGGTTCAATAAACATATTGCGAGCAAAAATATTATGCCAGGCATATTCGTTAATAACGCGGATAGCAAGGCGGGAGTTTTTTGCCGCACCGACATAAGCATCTCTAACGAATAAATCTTTATCTTCTACATATTTTTGAGCTTTTTTGAATAGTTTTTCAAAGTTTTCTTCGCTGATACCTTTATTGCCTTTATGCCACCAAAGCGTATTTTTGGTTTCTTCGGTTTCCACAAAGAATCTATCATTGGGTGCGCGGCCGGTTAATTTGCCGGTTTCAACACACAAAGCACCGCCGTGGGTTATATTGCCTTCCCCTCTTTTTAAGGATTCTTCGGCAAGCGCTTCACTTGTCAAGTTCCAATAAATTGTTTTGTTTGTTTTTAAGCCCGAATTTTCAAAAGCATATTCGCTCTTAAGGGCGTTTGGATCAATCTTTATCATTTGTTTTACCATTCCTTCTTTATAATTTTATTTCCAATCTTTATTTCACCTGTGGCATTTTTATCAAGAGCCCATTTAATTCTCCTGATACCTTCCACAATATTTTCCTTACCGGCGCAATAGCTGATTCTTAAATAGCCATCCACGCCGAAGGGTGCGCTTGGCATTGTCGCCACCAAAACTTTTTCAAGTAAGAAAGCAGACATTTCAAGCGAGCTTTTATTATAATAACTAAAATCTACCAAGCAATAAAATGTTCCGTCTGAGACATTGGCTTTGATATTAGGAATTTGACTTAATTCTTTAAGCAAAATATCTCTGTTTGTCTCAAGGGTTTTTTGCAAATTCTTAATAAAATCTTGGTCTTTTTGTAAAGCAGCAAGCGCACCAACTTGGCTTAAATCACTTGTGCAAGAAGTTGTTTGTGCTTGCATACGGCCCATGGCTTTAATCATTTCTGTATTTGTGCTGACTGCCCAACCGATTCTAAGACCCGTTAAACCAAATAATTTTGAAACGCCGTTAATTGCGACAATATTATCTGAGTTTTTAGAGTAAGCAAAAGGACTCGGGGCTTTTTTACCGCCGAAGACAAGTTGGTGGTAAATATCATCAGTCATAAGCCAGATATTTTTTTCTTCACAAAGTTCAACTAAATTTTTAATAAAATCTGCTTCAAACAAAATGCCGGAAGGATTATTGGGGCTGTTAAACATAATGGCTTTTGTTTTAGGTGTAACAGCGGCTTTAATTTCTTCAAATTTTACTTTAATGCCTTCTGAAGGTTTAACAACAACAGGGGTTCCGCCGACAAGTTTAACCATTTCCGGATAACTTACCCAATACGGAGCCGGGAAAATAACTTCATCACCGGGGTTTACGGCACATAAAAGGAAATTATAAATTGCTTGTTTTGCGCCACCGGTAATAATAACATTTTCATTAGTAATATCTTTACCATATTGTTCTTTAGTATAGGTGCAAACGGCTGCTTTTAACTCCGGCAGACCTGAAGCCGGGGAATATTTAATTTTACCGCTTTGCACTTTGGCTAGCATTGCTTCAACAGAACCTTTAGGGGCAAGTTCAATAGGTTCCCCACCACCTAAGTGAACAATAGGTTCGCCTTGTTTTTTTAACTGGGCTGCTTTTGCATTTAATTTTAAGGTCGGCGAATCGCCAATAACACTTGATAAAACGCTTAACTTCATTTTGGACCACCTGTTTTTATAATATACTGCCTTTTTAATATTATACTTTATATTTTTTATGCTTTACAATCTTGCCAAAGATAATATACAATGAAATATATGAAAAAGACTATTTCTATAATGTTTGTTTTTATTGTTATTTATTTAGGACTAATGTATGTGGCTGAGAAGAAATATAATTATGATTGGTCACCCTATCCTAAACAGGAAAGACCTGTTGTTGATCAAAGCACAATCTTAACAACAGATGTTTTGCCTACCGCACAACAAGATGCTACTAAACAAGATTCTGTTATAGAGCAAGGTATTTTGCCTGCAGAAAATAAAAATTACTTAGACCAAGCCCATTCTGAAGGATTAGAAGAACAAACCCCTGCTTTAGAAGAACAAGAAGAACAAAATATTCAACCGGAAACAAAGCAGGATTTTCCGACTATAACAGAAGAACAAAATTTAACAATAGAACAAACTACTCAGGAACAAGCAGAAACAATTTTAACCCAAGAAGCAACGACGCAACAAATTATACATGAAGCATCCGTTAAAACACCGGAAACTACAATTTCAGCCCAAGAGAAAATAGAACAAAATATTACACAAGTAGCAAAACCCTTAACCCTTAAAGAACAACTTGAAGCAAAAGATTTGATAGATATTGAAACTTTACCCGTTAAAATATTTTTAGATTTAAGATATGCAACCGAAAATAATTTTACCGGTAAAAAACTTTATAAAAGGGCAAAATGTTATCTTAAAAAACCGGCAGCCCAGGCCCTTGCAAAAGCGGCAAAAGCTGCTTTAAATGCAGAAGAACCCTTTTATTTATGCGCTTATGATTGCTACAGACCTGCAAGTGTGCAAAAAATTCTTGTTAACAGCACACAAGAAGTAGGTTTTGTTTCAAGAGTATCAAATCACTCCAGAGGTATGGCTATTGATATAGGTCCTTGTGATGAAAACGGGGAAGCCCTTGTAACTCCAACGGAATTTGATACTTTTTCCCCCCTTTCAGCGGCTTATTATGAAGGCGATGAAATACCACAAATTGCTATAGAAAACAGAACGGCTTTACAAAAAGTTATGAAAGAAGCAGGGTTTTCAACAATTTCAAAAGAGTGGTGGCACTTTGATTATAAAGGTGCAAAAAACGAAGAAGTTTTAAATATCAGATTTTAAGATTTATTTTTGTTTTTAAAGTTAAAATAGAATAAACAACTGCCTAAAATTGCGCCTAAAGTATCCATTAGCATATCTTTTTGGGCATCCCAAATATCGCCTTGTGAGCCAAGAAAGGCAAGCCCGGCACTTCCGCCGTCTATTTCGGCATAAGCCCATTCTATCAATTCCCAGAGATTAGCAAGGGCCATTATAAATATTAAACCAAAGAAAGCAGCCCATTTTAAAGATTTAACTATCTTTTTACGCCAAACAAACTCTGCTATTAAAAAAGAACTTACCCCAATAGTAAAGTGAGCAAATCTATCATAGTTATTTCGCTTAAAACCAAAGAAGTTATTAACATAATCAAAAGGGACTTTTTCAAAAGTATAACAGGCCCCTAATATTTGCATTAAACACCAAATAAATATTAAAAAATAAGCTAAATTTGAAAATTGAAATTTTTTGTAAGTAAAGGCAAGCAAAGCTACTATAAAAAACATACTTGTAGCTTCTATCCACCATACTTTTACATCCCAAGCGCAACAATAGGAACAAATGGTAGCAATTCCTAAACCGATTAATAATAACAGGGGTAATTTATTTTTTTTCATAAAATTAATAAGAATATTCTAACAAAAAATTAATATCTTTTATAACAAAATATTTTGTAAGGATTTTGTATTTGGAGAAGGTGCAGTATAAAATTGCGCCTAGTCGGAGTCGAACCGACATCTCCAGCTTCGGAGGCCGACGCTCTATCCATTGAACTATAGGCGCAGAAAATTAGAAGACCATTTCCCAAGGACGAGTCGTCAAAACAAATTTTACGCGTCTGTTACAAGCACGGGCTTCCGGACTATCTGATCTAACTAAAGGATGGTGTTTGCCATAGCCATAAGTTTTAATAGAATCGGCGTAAACATCACGACTGACTAAATAACTCTTAATTGCATTTGCACGCGCACTGGAAAGCCAGTCATTATATTCATCACTGCCGACTTCATCGGTATGGCCTTCAATAATAAGTTTATATCTTCTATCGGAGGTCATTATTTGGGCAACTTTATCTAAAACTTCATACCCACTAGGTAAAAGAATAATACCATCAAATTCAAAATCTACACTAGGTATCTTACGAGATTTTATAATTTCTTCTACACTTTGCTTGCGCAAGCGGTCTTCATCTGCGCGTTCCGGACAAATTGCACTTAAAGTAAAGTTATCATTAACCTTTCTTTCTCTACTGCCGGAATTAATACAGCCGGCGCATAAAATACTTAAAACCAAAATTGAAAAGATTGAAATTTTCATAAAAAACCTCCGATATTTTTATTATACAAAAACTAGCAAATATAGCAAAATTTTTATTTGTTTTTTAAATTAAGTTATCCACATTTTTATAGGATTTTGACACTTTTCTAACAAAATCCACAAAATTTCAAGTAATTTGGACCTATTGACAATTAACACTTTAACAAATTGTGTATAACCCCTATTTTATGTGGATAACCTAATTTAAAACCCTTAAAATAAAATCTAAAAATAACACCAAAAAAATTATATTTTATCGTCTTAAAAACGAATAATTATTTTAGATAATAAAATATAAAAAGCCCTAATTAAATTTTATTAATTTTTTTGTGGATAACTTGGCTTTTAAATAAGAAAATTATTAAAAAATTTGTATTCTAAGGCCTAATTTAATAAAGTTATCCACATTTTTAGATTATTTAGATATTTTTATCTTTTGGGCCCATTTTTTGCCTGCAAAAACACCGCTTATTTTAACTTTTTTAACTTCCGGAAGTAATACTTTTAAATAAGCCGAATCTTCATCATAAGCTAAAACAGGGGGTGCAAATTTTATCTGCGTTGGCAAGAAATCTAAAACATCATAAGCTGTTTTAACTTGCAAATAAAAAGGTGTTTCCTGGGCAATTTCTTTTGATAAAATAGGTTTTATTTGTTTAATTTTAGGTAATAAATTTAAAAAATATCTTAAATCAAATTGTTCAAAAGAGGGCTTATCATTTATTTTAAAAAAGAAGTTTTGCATGGGTTCTAAGCCGGCAGAAATAAAAATATTTTGCATATTTATAATATTTGCTTTTTGTGAGAAAGCAAAAATACGGACAGGTTTTTTATAAACTTTATCTATGTTAGGCAAGGCTGTTGTATTATCTAAAATAATGCCAAGATTATAGAAATAATTTGACTCTTTATTTAGAGAATTTAAAGCTAGTAAAGCAAAATTATTTTTGGCAAGGATTATCTTTTTTAAAGGCTCATTTTCGGCTTTATAATTTAATTCAAAAAAAGCAAAAACTTCTTCTAAGAACTTGTCAAATTGTTCTTGGGTTAAAGCTGCATTTTTGAATCTTACTGATGCAATTAAAGATTGAGGGTTATTATTTATATCTCCATAGAACATTTGTTTTAAGTTTTCTATTTTATATTCTTGAGTATCTAATATAAATGTCAGGGGGACTCTATCACTATCCTTATAATTTGCGGGATAAAGAATATTTATTTTTACTTCTACAGAAGAATCTGCAACTTTAAAACCACTAATAATTTCCCCATCCTCTCTAACGGAAATATGAATATTATCCTTAGCAAAAACCGGCATAAAAACAAAAGTAAAAAGAGCAAAAACGCACAAAAATTTTTTCATTATTTAACCTCTATTTAATTAATAAACTAATATCTTTTGCGCCAACACTATGAGTTAAAGCACCCATAGAAATAACATCAACACCCGTCTTACAATATTCTTCAAGATTATTTTGATTAATACCGCCGGAGGCCTCAACAATGGCTTGCTTATTTATAACTTTTAACATCTTTTTTATTTCGGCAGGGGTCATATTATCAAGCATAATAATATCCGCCTTAGCAAGCAGGGCTTCTTTAACTTCTTTTAAATTCTTTACTTCAACTTCAATCTTTGGCGTGTGGCCGATTGCCTTGCGGATTTTTAAAACGGCTTGCTTTATACCGCCACAAGCGGCAATATGATTATCTTTTATTAAAACTCCGTCAGATAGACTCATGCGGTGGTTTTTTGCCCCGCCAATTCTTACGGCATATTTATCAAATTTACGAAACCCGGGCAAACTTTTGCGGGTATCAACAAGCATAACATTATATTTTTTGGCAATTTTATTTAACTCGTAAGCTTTACTTGCAATAGCACTCATGCGTTGCATAAAGTTTAAAGCGGGGCGTTCGGCCTTTAATATGCTTAAAGTTTTGCCTTTAACCTGCGCAATAACTTGCCCTTTTTTGACAAAAGTTCCATCCGTCTTTAAAATTTTAAAATCAATTTTACTATCAACATATTCAAAAACCTCTTTTGCGACAAGCGTGCCACAAACCACCATATTTTCTTTGGCAATAAAAGAAGCGGTGCTTTTATCTTTTTCAGTAAAAATATTATCTGAAGTGATATCGCCAAGTCCCATATCTTCTTCTATGGCTAGGGCTATAATTTTATCTATCATTTTTGGGCTCCTTTAAACATCGCATTAATTGATTTTAAAGCCGAAACAGCAACTTTATCATCAACTTTTACTTCCGGAATATCTTTATTGTCTTTTAAAATTTCCAAAATATCTTCAAGTTTATTTAATTTCATTTGGGCGCAAACTCGGCCTGTTGGAAGGAAAGTTTTTGTTGGATTTTCTTGTTCTAAAACGGCAATAATACCGCGCTCGCTTAAGACGGCAAAAACTTCCGCCGAAGTTTCTTTGACATATTTAAGCATGGCGCTTGTGCTACCACAGAAATCAGAGGCCTGGCAGACTTCCTTTCTGCATTCCGGGTGGCAAATAATTTTTGCCTGCGGATATTTTTGTTTTACAATTTCAATATCTTTTAAGGTATATTTATCATGCACGCAACAAGTTCCGCCGGCGGCAATAATTTGTTTCTTAATGCCTTTAGATTGCAAGAAGGCATCAATATTTTGCGCCATAAAAATATCGGGCAAAAAGACAATTTGCTCATGTTTACTATTTGCCACGATATCAAAAACATTTGCGGAAGTCACACAAACATCACATAAGGCCTTAACTTCAGCCGTGCTGTTTATATAACAAACGAACTGCGCTTTAGGATATTCTTTTTTTAATTCTTCAACTTCTTTAGCAGTAATACTTTGGGCTAACGAGCAACCTGCATAAGTCGGCGGAAGAAAAACTTTTTTTGCAGGGTTAACAAGTTTGGCCGTTTGAGCCATAAAACTTACCCCGCAAAAAATTAAAATATCCTGCCTTGCCTGAGCGGCTTTTTTGCTTAAGCCATAAGAATCCCCCACTTCATCACTGACGCCAAAAATAATTTCCGGCGAACAATAATAATGAGTTAGAATTAAAGCATTTTTTTGCTTTTTAAGTGTATTTATTTGGCTTGTTAAAGGGGCTATTTTTTTGCAATAATCTAAAGAATACTTTTGTCCGTCAAGACGAGTAATCTGCCCCAAAACTTTGTAAAGTCTTTTGGCTTCTTGCTCAAGCAAATCTTTATTCATAAAAACTTAAACTCTAGTTTTATTTGACTGAAACGGGATGTTTTGCCGGTTTTTCTGTTCTGCTATATGTTGTTGTAGTTGTTGTTTGAGTTGTGGTTTTAATTTGTTCGGCATAAGGAACATCGCTTTCATAATCATATTCCGGTGCGACGAGCAAATCAAATTCCTCATCATAAATAGCATTTTGGGAATTAGAAGCTTTTCTATTATTTTGATTTTGAGTGGTTGTGCACCCTAAAACGAGTAAACCTGCAAGTATGGCTAAAAAGTATTTCATAAAGACCTCCGTTATCTATACTTATATTTTACATTATAAGAACGATATTTTGTATTATTTTTTTGCTATAATCAAATTATGAAAAGAATTTATACATTAATGGCTTTTATCTTACCCTTGTGCGCTTGCGCAGGGATGAGTTCGTTTGACGGAAATTCTACAAGAGAATGGATAACTATAGAATCTTCCAAGCAAGACCTTGAAGGCAAAACTATTGATGTTTGCTATCGTTTTGATGTGCGCTTTTCCCCTATAGAAGCAACCCAAAGATTTGATACCGACAAGGCCTGCATAACAAAATGTTGTTGGTATAGTGATACAAGACAAATCAATTTACACCTTAATACTGATTTTGCTAAAGAACTTGCTCAAACAGGTCAAGCAAATAAATATGCTTTAGATGTTTTAAGCTTTAATGTCAGATATTCAAATTTACTTAATACTATTCACGCTTCCGTTAGTCCAAGTTCCGTCTTACGTTCAGATGGGTTAATTACTCTTGATTATTCTACCGTTACGGATGATAAAGGTTTACTTCAAATTGACCTTGGCGATTTAAAACCTTATGATTATTCTAATCCGGAAGACGGCCATAAAGGAAATTATTTATATAAAGATGATGAAGAAGCCATGGCAAAACGCCAAGCTGAAATTGATGAATTAAGAGGATTATATAAAGTTGATACTGGTATAACCCCGGGTGAAAGAGTTGTAGAAAGAACAAATACTTATATTCAAGAAGAAAAAGCTGTTCTTCAAAATCAAAAAACCGTTATTGGCACTTTACAAACAAGAGAAGCTTTAGAAGCAGAGCAAAAGGCCTTGCAAGCACAAAATGCAAAATTACAAGCTTCCTTGAAACAAACAGCAAACTCTATTAATTCCAAAACTTATGATTTGAGCGATCCCGCACAGCGTCAGGAATTATTGGAAAAGAAACTTGCTTATGAAAGAACACAAGCTGTGCTTTTGTTAAAACAATTTTATCAACAAGATATTGATGAATATATTCGCTTTATTGATAAAAGCCAAGCCGCAAAAGGTAATGTCTTACTTGCTAATGACAGAGAATGGAAAGCAACTAAAGTGGGATATCCCGTTTATAGAATATCCTGTAATGTTAAAGGAAAACTCGGTAAGACACAAAATTCTTTGAAAGATTACCCCATCCCTTGTGGCACTTATGAAGTTGACCTTGACGAAAAAACCATTTCCCCCAAGGATATTACTGCAATAACTATCATAAATAAAGATTATTTGTATTGATTATTTTAATACAATAAAAACCCCCGTTGCTAAGTAATATAAAGCAACGGGGTTTTTATATAAATTCTTATTTTCCTGTAGGGATATACCAATCGCTCCAATTCTTACATTCAAGACCTTCTATTTGCAGACAATATCTTTGTATTTCTCCCTCACTTTCCCACATGCCGCTATAACTATTACAAAAACCATCTGAACTATCAGCATAAGCACATTCATTAACAACCTGTATATTATCTCTATAAGTGATAGATTGGCAATGTAAAGTTGATTCAATAAGGCCTCTGTCTGCAAACCACCATCCGCTACATTTCATTGTTTCTGTATGACCATTATTTTCTCTTTCATAACAACTAACTGTCCCATAGCCAGTATCACAACTGTTCCATGGAACTTGGCTGTAATCTTGGCCTTCTTCCAAGTTTAAATCAATGCAAGTTTTATTTGTCATAGGACGGCAAAATATTTGCCCCGTGCCATAATTTACAGATAATTCATATTGTTTTTCGCCGGTAGCATTTTTACGTGTAGCTGTAGCAACACCTCTATCATCGCCGTAAACTCTATAGGTAAAATATTCCGTATCGAAACTGCCGCCTGTTGCTCTTTCTCCGCTTGATTCATCTATTAAAGAAATATCAAGATTATTCATATCATTAGTATAATGATAGGTTGCAAGCATGCGGGCATTTTGTGCCTTGGCTATAGCCGAAAGATTTGCCATAGGGTTTGCAGCCCTGCTCTTTTCTACTGCTCTTGTATAAATAGGAAAAGCTATCGCAGATAAAATCCCAATTATTAACACCACAACAAGCATTTCTATCAAGGTAAAACCCTTCTTTTTTTTCTTTTTCTTATCCATAATTTAACTCCTTTTATAAAAACAACCCCTATTTACTTTTTAAAAAGTAAATAAGGGCTTTTATTAGTATTAAAATATGATGCTAATTCTTATATATAAATATCTTAACTCTACCTCTTAAAAAGCTTCTACTATAAGTATAGCTCATATTCGCTATTTTGACAAGGGGCAAATTGTTTATAATACCCCATATCCCCGAAAGGATAGCAATATACGAAAGTTTTTGCGAGAATTTTGCAAAAATTTAATTTAAGCAAAGAACATCCTTTTGCAAGAAAAAAGGCCCTCTTTTTTAAAGAGAGCCCTTTTTCTTGGAACAAAAACAAATTACATCATTCCCATTCCGCCCATCCCCGGCATTGCGCCATGGACGTGTTCATCTTTCTTTTCCGGCTTATCTGCGATAAGGGCTTCGGTCAAAAGAACAGTGCCAGCGATAGAAGCGGCATTTTCTAAAGCGGTGCGGACCACTTTTACAGGGTCAACGACACCTGCTTTAAGCAAGTCTTCATAAGTATCGGTTTCGGCATTAAAACCCTCGTTACCTTTTAAAGAGCGGACCTTTTCAATAACGACAGCACCGTCAAGGCCGGAGTTTTCGGCAATTTGTCTAAGAGGGGCACTTAAAGCTTTTCTAACAATATTAATACCGGTTTGTTCATCTTCATTAACGGCTTTAAGATTTGCTAAAGCTTTTTCACAGCGAAGTAGGGCTGTGCCACCACCTGGGACTAAACCTTCTTCAACACCTGCTCTGGTTGCGTTTTTAGCATCTTCAACTTTTGCTTTTTTGGCTTTTAACTCGGTTTCGGTTGCAGCACCGACATTGATAACTGCCACACCACCGCTTAATTTTGCCAAGCGTTCATGAAGTTTTTCTTTGTCATAATCAGAGTTGGAAAGTTCAATCTGTTTGCGGATTTGGGCGGCTCTTTCTTCAACTGCGCCTTTTTTGCCGTTTCCGTTAACAATAGTAGTATTTTCTTTGGTAATAATAACGCGTTTTGCTTTACCTAGCATTTCGGGAGTTGCGTTTTCAAGTTTAAGGCCACGTTCTTCGCTGATAACTTCACCACCGGTTAATACGGCAATATCGGCAAGCATTTCTTTTCTTCTATCGCCAAATCCTGGGGCTTTAACTGCACAACCTTTCAAAGTGCCTCTTAAGCGGTTTACAACTAAAGTTGCAAGGGCTTCGCCGTCAACATCTTCGGCAATAATTAAAAATTGTCTGCCACTTTGAACAATTTTTTCAAGTAAAGGCAAAAGTTCGTTCATGGAAGAAACTTTCTTATCGGTAATAATAATTGCGCAATCTTCCAAAACACATTCCATTCTTTCAGAATCGGTTACGAAATAAGGAGATATATAACCTCTGTCAAATTGCATACCTTCAACAACTTCCAAAGTGGTATCTGCGGTTTTACCTTCTTCAACGGTAATAACACCTTCAAAACCGACTTTGTCCATAGCTTCGGCAATTAAATCACCGATAACTTTATCATTGGCGGAAATTGTTGCAATTTGCGCTTTTTCCTGTTTAGTTTTAACAGGTTTTTGCATTTTTTTAAGTTCTTCTTTTACGGCAACAACGGCTTTTTCAATACCTTTTTTAACAAAAGTTGGATTTGCACCAGCTGTAATATTTTTGATACCTTCGTTAAGTAATGCACTTGCAAGAACGGTTGCCGTTGTTGTTCCGTCGCCTGCGATATCATTTGTTTTAGAAGCGACTTCGCGGATAAGTTGTGCGCCCATATTTTCAAATTTATCTTCAAGTTCAATATCTTTTGCAATGGTTACACCATCATCAATAATCAAAGGAGAACCGAATTTTTTATCCAAAACTACGCTTCTTCCTTTAGGCCCTAAAGTTACACGCACTGCGGAGGCAACTTTTTCAATGCCTGTTTTCATTTTGCTTCTTGCATCTTCTGAAAAAATAATTTGTTTAGCCATATTATTTATCCTCCTTTATTACCCCAAAATACCAAGAATTTCGTCTTGGTGCATAATTAAATATTTTTCATCTTCCATTTTGATTTCGGTGCCGCTGTATTTGCCATAAAGCACTTTATCGCCTACTTTAACATCCATAGGTAATCTTTCGCCTTTTTTATTTAATGCGCCCGGACCTACGGCAACGACTTTGCCTTCCATAGGTTTTTCTTTTGCGCTATCGGGTATAATGATACCCCCTTTTATAACTTCCTTAGGTTCAATGGGACTTATAATTACTCTGTCGCCTAAGGGTTTAATTTTAATATTAGCCATTTTGTATCCTCCTAAAAAAACTATAATTGGCAATTAATGCCATCTACTGCTAATTTAGCATTATTTTTTATTTTTGTCAATCTCTTTATTTGATTGCTAATTATTTTTCACTCGTAAAATGAGTAAATAAAGTTTGTAGGAAAGTTTTTTCTTGAGGTTCTATAATTTTGATAACAACGCAAGAAACATTATCTTTTCCGTCATTGTGTGCAGAAACTTTTACAATTTCTTGAGCAATTTTACCGGCGGAAGCATTTGTTTTTATAATCTCTTCTAACTCAGCATCAGTAAGGCCTTTGTTTACGCCATCAGAACAAAGCATATAAATATCACCTATATGCGGCTCTATTAAAATAGCATCGCACAAAGTTTCGGCTTTAAGGCCAAGGGCCTTTGTCAAAATATTTTGTATGCGAGATTTTTCTGCTTCTTCTTTAGTCATAAGACCTTTTTGGACTTGTTCCATTACATAGGAATGATCTTTTGAAATTTGTGAAAAAGTATTATTTCTGTAAAGGTAAATTCTGCTATCTCCGATATGAACAGCAGCGCAAGTATTATTATCTTCAAAATACAGCGCACTTAAAGTTGTGCCCATACCGCGTCTTTTAAAATTTTCACTGGCTAAAGTAAATATTTTTGCATTAGCAATCCAAGCAGCATATAAAACCTTACGGCAAATAAGCGGAAGTTTTGGTTCAAATTCAGAAGGAATTGTTATTTTTTTATCTTTTAAATCGCTAAGGGTCTGACGCAAAATGCTAACTGCTATATTGCTTGCAATTTCCCCGCTATTATGCCCGCCCATGCCGTCAGCAACGGCACCGAGGCAAAGCTCCGGAGCAATTAAAACGCTGTCTTCGTTTTTTTCTCTTATTTTACCTATATCGCTATAGGATGCAAGCTCTATATCAAAGTCCATTTTTCCTCTTTATAAGCAAAGACTTCTATAATATAAGCAATTAGTCCATATAAAATCAAGGCTACGATTATCAACATTACAGATCCGTTTTTTTGATAATCTTTTAAGCCGTCAAAGGGTTGTTTTATGCAGTAACGCCACAAAATATTATCAACTACTTCAGGAGTTATATTCTTTGTTGAATTAATTTTATAAAGTAATTCCCTTGGGCTTTCCTCTAAAGTTACCTTTAAAGAGGCCTCTTTCTTCTCTTTATTATTTGTGGGCTCGTTCTCATTTAATAAGGTATTATCCAAGGTCTTTGCACCATATTCTTTTGTTATTTCTGCCATTAAAGCATTATCTTCTAATTGATTTTTAAAATAATAGAAGCTTCCGCTTACTTGATATAAGAAAACGGCTGTTATCGCTGCTACAAAAAGCATAGCACTTAACATACGCATAAAAGAATTATTGTTAAAAAGTAAACTTACACAGGCAGCAGAACATAAGGCAAACAATACATAAAATATCATAACGCTCAAAGAACCGAGCATAGAATTAGCAGGGGTAGCAAATTTATATACCAATACAAAACTTCCTATAAAAAGTAATATGGAAATAATTTTAAACGGCAAAGATAAATATTCTTTTTCATTCAATTTTATTGCCACAGCACCTAAAAGAAAAGAATAAATAAGCAAACTTATAGGTTCACTAAAAGCTATTGTTGAAGTGCTTAATGCAAGATTAAAAACCCCTGTTACATAAGATATTACAGATACCGCAACAATAACAAGAATAGATTTTTTCATCAACTTAAAGAAAGCCATGGCAACAAGTAAAACTAAAAATATAAACACCATGGATATTGTAAGTGTATTTTGGGCAAAAAATTGAGGATCTATTAAAGCTTTTGATAAAAGCAATAAGACATTGTTTTCTTGCACCATTTGAGCATTAAAAGCTGATACTAAGGAACCGAGTTTCAAGAATAATGCAGCGGAACTAATCAGCATAAAGCCAACTAAAGCAACAGAAATTGCGCTTTTCTTTATAAAAGAGCGCAAAGTCTTTAAATAGGATTTAGAAGGCGTTGTTAAAGTTGCGCCTTTATTAATATTAAAAACACTTGTTCTTGATTCATCCACCGTGGGCATAAAAGTTTGTATTTTATCAGCTTTTTTTATAGGTGGGACATCATCACTATATCTTCTTATAACAGGGGCTTGCGATCTGGATTTTAAAGTAGGTTTTGTTACTTCTTCCTGTTTGCTTAAACGTAAACCGACTTCTTCGGAAATGTTTAAGCCCTTATTAAGTGCTAATTTCTCATCTTCTCTTGATTTTTTAAAGTAAAGCAAGGCTTCTTGGGCACTTTGGAATCTGTCTTCCGGCTTTTTGGCCATCAATTTATTAACAGCCATTACAATCCAAGCAGGAATATTGCTTCTATAAGTTAAAATATCCGGCACAGGCATATTAATATGTTTCTGTATAATATCCATAGAATTTTTACCGGTAAAAGGATATTTACCTGTTAACACATAAAATAAACTTGCCCCAAGAGCATATAAATCTGTTCTGGCATCTATAGGACGCCCCAAAGCCTGCTCCGGAGAAATAAAATAAGCCGTTCCTGCAAGTTCTGTTGTTTTGGCAACGCCTTTATCTTTATCTACTTTTTTGGCTATACCGAAATCTACAATCTTAGGTTCAAGTTTTTTATTAATTAAGATATTTGAAGGTTTAATATCTCTGTGAATAATACCTTTTTGATGAGCCGCATCTAAACCTTGTAAAATACCGCAAAAAGCATCAACAATAAAAGAAAGCGGCAAATTAGGTCTGCGACGAACTATAGAAGATAAACTTTCCCCTTCTATATAAGACATTACAATAAAGTGATAGCCCTTTTCCTTACCGACATTATAAACGAAAACGATATTAGGATGGTCAATTTCAGCAATAGCTCTTGCTTCTGTTAAGAATAAACCGACAGCTTTTTTATCATCCGCAAGAGCCGGACTTAAAATTTTTACACAGACAATTCTATCTAAAGCTTTGTGTTTGGCTTTAAAAACACTTCCCATACCGCCTTCGGCGATTTTTTCCAAGATTACGCAACCGCCGATTTCTTGCCCTACTAAATCCACATGGCGATTTGCCGCTGCTGTAGAACGAGTATTTGGTACAGAGGATCCGGAGGAACCTGTAGGATTAGCTGATCCTGTTGCACTTTTTTGCGTGGGATTTTGTTGTTGATTGTCTGTTGCCATATTCTATTTATTTATTTCCTTCAAAATATTCAGCCGATAATCTAAAAAGCTCTTTAATTTCTGCAAGTTTTTCCAAAGGCAAGCGAATACCTTTCTTAGTCCAACCGGTATAAGTTTCATCTTCTTGCCATTGGCGGATATCAATGCCTTTATTAGTATTAAAAGAGCTTACTCTTAAAACGATAGCAAGGCCTTGTCTTCTTGCATATTTACCAAGTTCCCCATCTTTAATAGAGTTAATATCTTCCGGTAAAGTTGCAAGGGCTTTGGCAATTTTAATTACGACTTCTGAAGTTAAAGTGATACCTGCTTTTGTAGGACCGCTATAAGTTTCAGATTTAAGATACTTACGAACTGAAAGATAACGGCTTTGTTTATAAGCATCAACAGAAAATCTTATTTCATTGCCCTCATCTATTTTTATAGAACCTATTTGTTTCAAAATTGAAAAAGAAGATATTGCCATAATTGCCTCCTGGATTTATTTTTTAAATAAACCGCTTATCGTTTTAATTACATCTTTGGCGTTGCCTTTTATTTCTGTAGCAGAATCCTGTTGTTGTTCTGTTGAAGATTCCTCTTTATTCTTGCTTAATATAGAAGCAAGCGAAGATAAAACATCTACTTTATAACTAGGATTGCTTAAAGCACCTTTGACATTTATTACAACCGGTTTAAAACCACTTGAACCTGTTTTGCCAAGCTGTGCTTGAATCTTCATATTTATAGAGTCTTTCAATAAATCAGCATTGCCTGTTGCTCTTACAACTGTCAAATCTGAATCTATATCACTTTTGGTAATATTTAATAAACCATTATTAAGTGTATATTCAGCATTAATAACACTACACTTAATTATACCATTAGTAATGGAACTGTTGTCAAGTTTTGCAAAATCAAATGCTTTTTGCATAATCTTTACAGAAGTGAACATAACATTTAACAATTTGGACGATTTCATTAATTTATCAATATCCCTAATTTCAACATCTTTTGTATTTAGGGTTAAATTACCTTGTGCTTTTGCAAAAGTTAAGTCAAAATCTTTAACATCTGTTTTTATACTAAAATTATTAGCAGTTAAAACATTATTTTCTATTTTATCAATAATAATATCTGCTTTTAAATTATATAAATCAGAACTGGTTCCTTTGGTATTTTTTTGTGTTTTTTCTTCTTGCACTTCTTCTTTGCTATCTTTATTATCTTTTGAAAGCAAAGTTTCAAAGTTCATATCTTCAAGAGTAAATTTTTTAAGATAAAAAGATAAATCTATATTTGTATTTTTCTCTTTTTTATAAGTAAGAGTCATATTCCAAGGTTCCAAAGCAAATAAACCATTTAATTTGCTGGTAGAAATATCATTTATAGATTTTATGGTAATTGTGCCATTTGTCTTTTCTAAATCTTGTTTTAAAAGTTTTGCTCCAATATCTTTCAAATTAATATTTCCCTTGACATTTAATTTTCTATTTTGGGAAGCATTAATATTGCCGTTTAGAGTCCCTTTTAAATTAAATTCCGCTAAAGTTTCTTTTGCAATAGAGGATATTTCATCAAGCGAAATTGCCATATCCGTATTGCTTGAAAAAACAATATCTTGCTTTGAATAATCTACCGAACCCCTTGTTTTTATAAAAGAATTACCGATAGATATTTTTGCTTGTGAAATATCTGCAAGACTTTTTTCTAAGTTTACTTTTGCGCTTAAAATCATATTAATTACCGGTATAGAAAAAGGACTCATTTCACTTTTGGTAAAGCGTTTAATTAAGGTATCATCTATTCCTTTTAAGTTACCGGTTAAATTAACTTGCGGATTTGTAAAATCATCAATTAAACCTTTTAAATTAAGAGAAGAATTTTTATAAACTATAGAAAAATCTTTTATTTCCGCTTTGGCTTTTGGTAAATCAAGTGAAGCTAAATTTATCAGTCCGTCAATTTTAAATAATACCGGATCTAAATTTAAAGTAGAAGTTTTTATTTTGCTTAAACAAGAAATCAAAATAGAAAATTCCTTATCTAAAGCAAAATTATCTATTTGTATATCTAAATTCCCGACGCTAAAATTAGTATCTTCTGCTTCATCAGAAAAATTAATTGTGGCATTTTTTGTATATAATTGTTTTGCGCTTATCTCAAACATTTGCTGGTCTTCTGCCACTTGGGTAGGCGAATCAACAGAAGCCGGTTGATTTTCCCTTGAGAGTAAATCATCAAAATTAAATTTGCCTTCTTTATCTTTTATTACATTAATTGTAAAATCTTCAAGACCGATTGTTTCAATTTTTATTTGTTTATGAAAAAGTGCTTTTAAATCAACGCTCGCTTTAACTTGCTTTGCAGAAACAAATATTCCGTCTTTAAAACTTGTTTTTTCAGATAAAGCAAAA
Source organism: Elusimicrobiaceae bacterium (assembly GCA_017534965.1). GTDB lineage: Bacteria > Elusimicrobiota > Elusimicrobia > Elusimicrobiales > Elusimicrobiaceae > Proelusimicrobium. Next base: position 42,251 of record JAFXVA010000021.1, read on the forward strand.
TCTGTTATATTAAGACCTTTTAAAGATAAAGAAAGGTCTTTAAAATCAACTTCTCTGTTTAATTTATTTTTAACTTGAAGCTGCAGTTGTTCTTTAACTTTTTCCATCGGGAATAAAAGTCTTAAAGCAATTATACCTGCAACAGCTAAAACAGCAAGAATAGCACAAGAGATAAATAAAAACTTAAAGATCTTTTTCATCCTTTGCCCCTTTTTGTTCAAGTCTAAATTGTCTATATCTTTCAATATCAGGTCTTATTTGATTTAAAATATAGATAAGCACGAGTAAATCATCCCCTAAACCAAGAAATGTAAAAAAAGCTTCCGGGACGAAATCTAAAGGTAAAACAAAGTAAAATACCCCTATTAAGGCCCAGCAAATAGTAGATAATTTAATTTTAAATTTACCTCTAATAGCAGCAAAAAGCATAGCAATAAAATCTTTTAAATCTTTAAACAAGATTATCGGATTTATACTGAATTTATTTTTTTCTTGATTATTATTTTGATTATTATTTTGTTCTTCCATTTTGATTTCCTTGTGTATGGGCTTTAGAGTTTAAAAGAGATAAAAACTTCTCTTCTCTAATACCCAAAGTTGTTTCAATTACATTTAAAGCATAATCGCCTATTTTTTCAAATCCGGTTAAAATATCAGAATATAAGGTTAAAGAAAGCGGCGATTTAACTTGTTTAGAATTATAATCTCTTAAGCCTTTCTGTTCTCTTAAATTATAACGGAGTTCATTTAATTTAGCTTCCCTTTCAAGAGCTTTTTTCATAACAATTGCTTTGTTTAAATTTTCTGCCAAAATTGTTTCTCTTGCTTCGTGAACAATAAGTTTTGTGCTTACACAAATAAGTTCAAGGTTTTCTAAATCTTTAGCAGAAAAAACTTTCCCCTCTTTTGCCTTTTTTAATAGTTTAGCAATATTATTTCCATGGTCGGCCATTTTTTCAAGATAATTTGTAAGATCAAAAATCTGCAACACTTCGCCAATCATATTACGGGATAATTGTTCGTGGGCAAGGTTTTGTAAAAAGGCATTTATTTTATATTCTAAAATATCGCTGTTATGTTCATAAGTATTAACTTCTTGCAAAACTCTGGTAAAAAGTTTTGGAGAAGTTGTTTTTAAAGCATGCATAATTTTGCTTAAAATGATTTCAACTAATTCTGCCATTCTATCGGCTTCTTTAGAAGCTGCTTCCAAAGAAAGTTCCGGTGTGGAAGTTATGCCTGCTTTAAGATAAATTAAATCCCCATGATCTTCTTCATTTTTCTTTAAAGGCATAATAAACATAATCAGTTTTTCAAATTGTTTAATAAAGATAAGCATTACACAAGTATTAATAACATTGAATATTGTATGAAAAGCTGCCAAATGATAGGGAATACTTGTAAGTAAAACTTCAGAACTTGTGCCTTCTGTAACCCCGGGAACAATATATGCAACAACTTTAAGAAGTTGATTAAAAAATATTATTGCCCAACTGACCCCTATTAAATTAAAAAGCAAATGCCCGAGAGCTGCGCGTTTGGCCATTTTGCTAGCCCCAATTGCTGCAATATTAGCCGTAATTGTGGTGCCGATATTTTCTCCTAAAACTAAAGCTGCGGCTGTAGGATAATCAATTAACCCTTTTGCCGCACAAGTAATTGTTAAAGCCATAACTGCGCTTGAAGATTGTAAACATATTGTTAAAATTGTGCCTACCCCTACAACTCCTAAAAGCATAAATATATTATGGGGTTTAAATTTAGTAATCCAAGCTAAAACAGCAGAAGAATTTTGAATATCCGGTATAGAATTTTTAATTAAGTCTAAACCTAAAAACAAAAGACCAAAGCCGAGCATCGCTTCACCAATACGACGGGCAAAAGGCCATTTTTGAATAAATTGCGAAAAGAAACCAAGCCCTATCATCGGTAAAGCAAACATTGTTATATTAACTTTAAAACCAAGTAAACTGATAAACCAAGCGGTCGTTGTTGTGCCGATATTAGCACCGAAAATTACCCCTAAAGCTTGAGATAAAGTTAAAAGCCCTGCACTTGTAAAGCCAACAACCATAACGGTAGTAGCAGAAGAAGATTGAACAATGGAAGTTGCCGCAATACCAGATAAAGTTGCGGCAAATCTGTTTGTAGTTGCTTTGGAAATTATGCTTCTTAGTTTAGTGCCGGCTGCTTTTTGCAAGCCCTCACTCATCATCTTAATACCAAGTAAGAAGACCCCTAAACCGCCAAGCAAATTCAATAATAAGAGAATAACTTTCATTATAAAAATCCTCATATATATTATATAAAATATAAAGGTTCTCTTAATTTAATAAAAAACAGCGGAAATTTTAAAAATTCCCGCTGTTTAATTTAATTTAGAACTTAAAAATTAAAAGTAAGTTGTATTAAACAAACTATCAATAGGTTTTGCTTTATAAGATTGTTCAATACCTTCTTCTAATACATTAAGAGGAACTCTGCCGAGTGAAAGAATCTTTTCGTTAAATTCTTTTTGATTGAATTTATCTTTAAGTTTCTTTTGGAACTTAGCAGTAACTCTTTCAAATTCTTTTTCACCTAATATATAAGATAAGGCCTGAGCAGGATTAACAGCCATATAGTCAACTTGTGCTGTTGCTTCTTCGTCGTTAATACCGGCACTTATAAGCATATCTAAAGTTTGGGTATAATTTAATTCTTTAGTTTGCATTTTGACATCTGCTAAAGCATACAAGACTCTCTTATAATTAAGCCAGGCAATATTTATGATATCAGCTTCATCATCAAAATAACCTTGATTTTGGGCAAGTTTCAAAGCATAAGCACTCCACCCATTTAAGTAGAACATATCATCTGAAACATTAACTAATACCTGTTGTTCTTCTGCCGTAGCATTATAACTTAAACTGATACCGGGAATCAATTTTTGTGCTACATCAATTTTGATATCAGAATAAGTAAACGGCTTAGAGAACATATCTTGATTGGTTTCTTCTTCCGGAAGATTTAAGAGCAAATCACTAGTCTTTTTAGAGGCAAAAGGATAAGGTGCCAAATAATAAGAAAGTGAGTTGTTATTTCTTAAAAATTTAGGATTGTTTTTTAAAAACAAAGGTAAAGAAGGCATAGAAACAAGTTCTTTTTCCGTAAAGAAAGAGGCCGCTTCTTTATAATTATTTGCATAAGTTTGAGCGATATTATAAGTTTCCGGTGCTTTGGCAAATTTAACACTTCTAACAATATAATAATCAGAAGGTAAAACAAGCATATTGCCTAAATCATCTAATCTTTGGGCTTGCTCTTCTTCATTTAAAATCTCAAGAAGATAGGGCGAAAGCAAATCAACAAGAATTTGTTTTCTTATAACAAGTTCATCTTCTAAATATTTTGTATGCTGGGCAATTGTTCCGTTTATGAAGTAAATATCTTTAAGAAGATAAAGGTAATTTTCTTCACCTAAACGGAAATCCGAATAGTTTTTTGTTTCTAAAGTTGTTTTTAAGAATTCATAATAACTTTTCAAAGCTTCTTTTGCTTTTTTACAAACTTCAGTTACTTTTGCTTTTGTTTGTTCGGCTTTTGCCATTTTTTCAAGAGAGTCATAAATATCGTCGAAAGAAAGATAGGCCTCTTGTGTTTTTTGGGCAGCTAAGCGAAGTCTTAAATCCGGAGCATTACGTAAATTTTCTTTACCCTGTTCAAGAATTTGAGGTAAGGCCTCAATTCTTTTTATGATATCACGCATGCGGTCTTCTTTATTTGCATATTCTTTTTCCATAATATCATAAACAGAAGATAAGGATTCCATATACCACATAGGATCTTGATTAAGTTGATCCAAAGTCTTTTCTTCAAAAACTTTCTTATTTACTTGTTCAAGCAAAGTATAATATTGCATTCTTCTTTTAACGGAAAGTTTTTTAGGGTTAATTGATTGCAAAGTTTTTTGTAAAGCTTCAACAGCTTTGCCTCTTGTAATTTGGCTCTGTTTATCTCTTTGCAAAAGTTGGTCATGATATATGCCGGTTCCAAGACGGGTTGCTTCTTCCGGATACATATTAGAGAGCAAGGCCAAATATTTATCCCCTAATTCCATAATCTTATGGTCGGCCATAAGGACATTTGTTTCTTCTGTTATTACTTGTGCAAATGCCCCTGAAAATAAAGCACCTACTAATGTTAAAGCTAGGAAAGTTTTCCTCATTTTCACAAACTCCTTTTAAAATAACATAATTAGATTTTAACACTTTTTTACCATTTTGTGCAATTATATTAAAATTTTTGTATAATTTATATAGAAAAGGGCCATTAGCTCAGTTGGTAGAGCAGACGCCTCTTAAGCGTAAGGTCGTGAGTTCGAGTCTCACATGGCCCACTTTTTATAAGAGCGTAGAACACATTTTTTGCGTTCTACGTTTTTTAACACAAGGGCGGATGGCGGAATTGGCAGACGCGTACGGCTTAGGACCGTATGGAGCAATCCTTAAGGGTTCAAGTCCCTTTCCGCCCACTTTTTGAGGAGAAAATATGTCAAACTTTGCAGTAGCACAAGATAATGAAGTTTCCTATAAGGAAATTGAAAAAAAAGGTTGTAATGTTAAATTAGAGGTTAAAGCAGAAGCTTCTTTAGTAAATAAATGTTATACTTCAGCCGTAGGCCAAGTGCAAACAAAAGCACAAATTCAAGGTTTTAGAGCAGGTAAAGCTCCCGCTGATTTAGTTAAAAGAAATTTCCCGGGCCACATTCAAGAAGCCGCTATTGATTTAGTAGTTCGCAGTGCCGCCGCAAAAGCAATTGAACAATCTAAAATTCAAGCAGTAATGACCCCACTTTTAACAAAAGCAGATTTTAGTTCTTTAAAAGAAAATGCCCCTTGGTCTTTTGAAATTTCCGTTGATGTAGCACCGGAAGTTGACCCTAAAGATTATAAAGGTATTGAAGTAACAAAAAAATCTGCCGATGTTACACCGGAAGAAATTCAAAAAAATATTGATCATCTTTTAGAACATAATGCCCGCCTTGAAACTTTAGGCGCAGATGCCGTTGTTAAAGAGGATAGTTTTGTAGTTGTTAAATATAGCGGTTCTAAAAACGGCGTTGCTCAAAAAGAATATACCGCCAATGAAGAACTTATTAATATGAAAAACGACCAAAATATCGCCGGTATGGCTGATGCTCTTAAAGGCGCTAAAAAAGGTCAAATTGTTAAATTTGATACAAAAATAGGCGAAGATACTATAAACTTTACTGTTGAAGTTCAAGAAATCAAAACAAAAATTATGCCCACCTTAGATGATAATTTTGCAAAAGATATGGGTTTTGACAGCGTTGAAAAACTTAAAGAAACTTTAACAAATAATTTAAAAGAAGATGCCAAAAATGCAAGTGAAAGAGATTTTGTAAATCAAATTGAAGAAGCCCTTGTTAAAGCAAATAATTTTGAACTTCCGCAAAGCTTAGTTGCTTATCACACAAATTTGGCAGTTGAAAACTTCTTAAACAGAATGTTCGGCGGTAAGAAACCTGATTTGACCGACGAGAACCGCAAACATTTTGCCCAAAGAATGCAACCTTCTGTTGAAAAAGATTTAAGAATCGGCTATCTTGTTCATGCTATTGCTAAAAAAGAAAATCTTGTTGCAACCGAAGCAGATTTACAAGCAGAATTAAAGAAAGCTCTTGAGCAAAACCCTAAACAAAAAACACAAGTTGAAAAGTTCTTTAAAGAAAGAAAAGAAGAAATTCTTGCTTCTTTAAATGAAAAGAAAGTGTTTGAATATCTCAAGACAAATGCTAAAGTAAAATAAGTTTGATTAACTCAAAAAACCCGTTATTCTTTTTAGAATAGCGGGTTTTTTATATATTTTTTTGCTTTAAATGCCAATTTGCCCTTTAGTCTTAAATATAGTATCATTAAGTGATAGAGGTTTTTATGGATATAATTTTATCTGCAGTTGTAACTTTGATTTTGGTAATGGACCCTTTTGGGAATATTCCGCTTTTTATTACAGCATTAAAAAAAGTTTCCCCCGAAAGGAGAACAAAAGTTCTGCTTAGGGAACTTTTTATTGCTCTTCTTATAATGCTCTCTTTCCTTTTTGCCGGCACAAAAATTTTGGGTTGGTTTGGTATTGCGCCTTATTCTATGAGCATTGCAGGAGGTATAATTTTGTTTATTATCTCTGTTAAACTTGTTTTTAATTCCTCTTTAGAAGAAGAAACAAAATTAAGCCCTAAAGAAGAAGAACCTTTTGTTGTGCCGCTGGCTATACCGCTTATTGCCGGGCCTGCAAGTTTGAGTATGATTTTAATTCTTTCTGCAGGGCCTATGTCAAAAGCACTTTTAGTATTAATAGCCATCTTAATTGCCTCTGCTTTTAATGCGGCAGTGTTAATGCTTTCTTTTCCGATAAGTAATTTACTTGGTAAAAAAGGGCTTATAGCTGTTGAAAGATTAACCGGTATGTTACTTATTTTAATGTCAGTAAACATGGTTATGAACGGCATTAAAGATTTTTTAATTACTTTAAAATAGAGGAAAAATGAAAAAATTTTTAATATTCTTATTTTTACTTACCCCTCTAATTTTGGTTCTAATTCCTTCCAAAAAGCAAGATATATATTTATTATCTCCTAAAAATGAAAAACCTGATGTTTATGTCTTTACCATGATATCTTGCCCCTATTGCCAAAGCTTTAAAAAAGAATTTCTTCCCAAGTTAAAACAACAATTTAAAGGTAAAGTAAATTTTTATGATTTTGTTCTTTCAGACCAAAAAGGAATGCAATTATATTCTAGTGCTACAAGCCAATGCAATAAACGCGGGGTTCCGCTTTTAGTTGTAGGCAATAAATGCGTAAACGGCTATCCGGGAGACATAAAATATCACGCCATACAAGCAATTAACGATACTCTTAAAGAAAAAGGCTTTGAAGCCGTACCTACTCCTACCACTAACAAACAAACAGCAACAAATACAAAGCCAACACAAAAATCAAATCTAATAAATAATGGTAAACCCACTATTTATGTTTGGCTATCGCCAACTTGCCCTTATTGTAAGAGATTTAAAAGTGAACTTTACCCACAATTAAAAAGAATGTATGGCAATAAAGTTAATTTTTATGAACCGTCCAATATTGTTTATCCAGGTTCAGAAGAAGAAAGATTTTTTAAGAATAAAGCTAAATATTGTAAGGGAAGAACTGGGGTCCCCCTTATACTAGCGGGTAGCCACTGTGTTATCGGCTATTCCGCAGCTAAAAGGACTGAAATCTTTGACGCAATAGAAAAATTTCTTAACGAGCGTGAGATCCAGACCGGAAAAGTAAAAGTTTATTCATAAAAATTTTAAATGATATTAAGGAGGAATCTAAAAATGTATATAAAAAGACTACTATTAGTATTGACAATTTTAATTTTACCTTTTGCCTTATTTGCACAAGAAAATATCTCCACAAATGAAATATTTGCTGAAGAGCAACAAGAATTATCACAAAAACAAAATGTTAAACCGGATGTTTATGTTTTTACTTCCCCCACTTGTGGGCACTGCTTACATTTTAAACAAGAATTTTACCCACAATTAAGAGAGGAATTTAAAGATAAAGTTAATTTTATAGATATAGATACTTCTGATGGAAAAGGCAATTTGCAATTAAGAGATATGGCTGCAAAATATGGCTTTAAAGAATATGGCGTGCCTTGTTTAATAGTAGGAGATAATTGCCTTATGGGATACCCGGGCGAAATTAAAATGAAATCCGATAAGGCAATAAATTCCGCTATTGAAGAAAAAATAAAAACAGCACAAATCAGTGAAGTAAATTCAAAAGAGGCCTTTTCTAAATTTACTTTAACAGCTATTATTTTAAATGGGCTTATTGACGGCATAAATCCTTGTGCCTTTGCTGTAATTGTGTTTTTAGTTTCCTTCTTAACAATTTACCGCTATGATAAAAAGGAAGTTATTTTAATAGGTTCCGCTTATTGTTTAGCCGTATTTATAACTTATATTTTACTTGGTCTTGGCTTATTTAAAGCCCTTTATGCTTTAAGTGGTTTTCAGACCTTTATAAAGATTTTTTATATCGTAACAGCAAGCATTTGTTTTATTTTATTTGCTTTAAGTGTTTATGACTTCTTAGTCTATTTAAAAACAAAAAACAGCAAAGAAATGCTTTTAACTTTATCTACGAATTTAAAGATAAGAATAAATAAAATTATTGGTTTCTTTTTAAGAGGTAAAAACCACTCCACAATCGGCTTGGTTTTGGCTTCTTTGGCTGTCGGATTTAGTGTTTCTTTAGTGGAAGCCGTTTGCACAGGACAGGTTTATATACCGACTATCGTTTTAATTATGAAAGATCCCGCTTTGCGTTTGAAAGCCTGGCTTTATTTGCTTATGTATAATGTAATGTTTATTTTACCTTTACTTTCCGTCTTTATACTTTGTGCTATCGGTATTAAATCAGAAGGAATAAATAATTTCTTTAAAAAGCATTTAGCAGTTGCAAAACTTTGTTTATCTTTAGTGTTTTTAGGGCTTGCCATAATGCTTTTATTAAACATTTAAAAATATGGAAACTAAATTTAATTTAAGAAGAAAAATATCTTTTCTCAATTTATTTAAATGGTTCCTTGCCTCTATGTTTATAGGGGCTATTGTCGGATGTTTTAATGCCCTATTTTTAAATTTACTAAGCAAATCGGTAAACTTTACAAATTCTTATAAATATTATTATTTATTTTTACCCGTTGCTTTATATATTGTTAATCATTTGGCCCGCAAAGTTTATCCTGAAGATAAAGGGTTTTCTACTAATGCAGCCATTGCTAGTATTAATGATAAAAAACCAATAAGTGTAATATCTTCAGTAAAGGCCTTTATCTTGCCGATTTTTACAATTGCGGCAGGTGGTTCTGCAGGTAAAGAATCCCCTTGCGCTGATGTCGGGGCAGGGGTTGCTTCTCTTGTTTCAAAACTATTATCCTTTAATGCTAATGAAAGACGCAAACTTATGATTTGTGGTGTTTCGGCCGGTTTTGCCGGAGTGTTTGGTGTGCCAATATCAGGGGCAATTTTCGGTCTTGAAGTTTTAAGTGTCGGGTCTATATTTTATGAAGTTATGTTCCCGGCTTTTATTTCGGGTATAACTTCTTATCAAATAACACAAAAATTTGGTGTTGAATATGTTTACCACCCTTTACAATTATCAACCTTAAATTTAGATAGTTCTTTGTGGCATGTTCTTGCTGCAGGTATATTTTTTGGCCTTATTTCTTTGCTTTTTATAGAAATCTTAAGACTTACGCAAATTTTATTTAGATATATTTCTATACGTTTTTCTGTTTTTTGGAAATGTTTTCTTGCCGGCTGTTTAATTATCCTGATAACCCTTTTAACTTCTGATATTTATTTAGGTTTAACGATGGAAAGAGTGGATGCTATTTTAGGCGGAGATAAAGCAGCGTCTTTTGGTTTTCTATTTAAAATTTTAACAACATCTCTTACTTTTGCTGGTGGTGGTGTAGGTGGCCTTATAACCCCCGTTTTCTTTATCGGTGCAAATGCCGGCTATTTCTTTGCCGATTTATTTGGTTTAAATACTATTACTTTTGCGGCACTTGGCCTAGTAAGCATTTTGGCCGGTGTTGCAAATACACCGCTTGCAGCAAGTATTATGGCTATGGAACTTTTTGGTGCAGATATTGCGCCTTATGCGGCTGTTTCCTGTATAGTTAGTTTTTTAATTACAGGCCAAAGATCCTTGTTTGATAAGCAAAGATTCCATTTTGATAAAAGAATTTCTGATGACGAAGATGAAGAAAATGACAATCAAACCCTTGCCCAACTTGAAAATAAACTTAACAAAAAGAATTTCTTTTTGGCAATGGTGCGTCATTTAATACCTCAAGATAATTCTGCCCAAACGCCTAAAGAAGAAGAAATAATTACACCTAAAACTAAAAAGAAATCTACTAAAAAATCTTTATCTCAAACTCTCTTTGGCCATCTTATTCCTACAAAGACAGAAAAAGATACAGAAAATAAAGATTCTCAAAAACAAGATAAATAAAAAATACACCTTACTTACATAACTTTGTTTTGCTCTCAATAAATGATAAAATATATATATGTTAAAAAGTGTCTTTTTTGGCACGCCGAGCGTGGCAGTCCCTTTTCTTGAAGAACTTGCAAAAACAACGCAAGTTCTGCTTGTCGTTACACAACCTGATAGGCCTTCTGGCAGAGGGCTTGAAGTTAAGCCTTGCCCCGTAAAAAAACGTGCTTTGGAACTGGGCCTACCCGTTATGAGTCCGGAAAAATTTAAAGATATTGTGCCACAAATTGCCAAGTTAAAAGCAGATTTAGGCCTTGCCGTTGCTTATGGCAAAATTTTTAGGAAACCGGCATTAGAGGCCTTAAAATACGGCATTTTAAATGTTCATTTTTCCCTTTTGCCAAAATATCGCGGTGCAGCCCCCGTTCAATATACGCTTTTTAATAATGAAAAAGAAAGCGGTGTTTCTCTTTTCTGGATAGACGAAGGCCTTGATACAGGCAAAATTGCTTTGCAAAAGAAAACCGAAATTTTACCAAACGAAGATTCTATATCCCTTTTTGAAAAACTGACAACTCTTGGCCTTGAAGCAACTAAAGAAGTTCTAAAAGATATTGAAAATGGCAAAATAACAAAAATAGAACAAACCGGCACACCTTGCCTTGCTCCGACAATTCAAAAAGAAGAGTGTCTTATTAGTTTTACAAAAATGACCGCACTTGAAATACACGGCAAAGTTAGAGGCCTTGCCAGTGCAATGCCTTCTTATGCGCGCGCTTTAACCCCGCAAGGGCAAAGTGTGCAAATCTTAAAAACAACTTTTTTAGAAGATAAACAAGGTAAAAGCCAAGCAAAAGCCGGAACCTTGCTATCTATTGTAAAAGAGGGCGGTTTTTTTATACAATGTATAGAGGGTGTTTTATTGATAGAAAAAGTGCGCCCCGCAGGTAAAAATACAATGTCCGCTAAAGATTATGCCAATGGCAGAAGTTTTAAGACGGGCAGTGAAGTTTTTTTATAAAGTTATGAAAAAAAATAAAGATAATAAAAATTTTGATGAATTTTTAAATGATAAACCAATAGTTATAAAAAGTCTCTTTAAAGTCATTTTAATTTTGGGACTTATTGCCCTTTTCTTAGGGGCAATTGCTTTTGTTTCTTTTGATTGGGCTTTTTCTGCCTTAGTTCACAGCAGAAAAGAAGTTAAAGTCCCCGACATAACAAACAAAAAAGTTATTGAGGCCTTAGATTTACTTGAAGTCCCTAAACTTGCTTTGCGTAAAATCGGTTCCGAATTTGATGCAAAATTACCTGCCGGCACTATTATCAGACAATTACCCACCGCCGGAACAACTGTTAGGGAAGGAAAAGTCATTCGCGTTTATATCAGCCAAGGCAGTGAAAATTTACCCGTACCGGATCTTACCGGATTACCTCTTAGAAATGCAGAACTGCTTTTAAGACAAAACCATTTATCCGTAGGTACAAAAGAAACAGCTTATTCTTTGACGGTGGAAAAGGGTGAAGTTATTTCCCAAGAACCTGCCGCAGGCGAAACTTTAGATAAAGGCCAAGCCGTTAATTTGGTCGTATCAAGCGGTTTACCGCCTTCGAATTTAACTTTAGTACCGGATTTCCGCCACAAGAAAATTGCTGATGTTAACTTGTGGGCTTCGGCAGAAAATATGCAAGTTGAAATTAAGGAAGATAGAGATTCACCTTTCCCTAATGGAACTATTACAGAACAACAACCCGCACCTGACACCGAACTTGCACCGCAAAGCACTATAAGTGTTGTAGTCAGCACGCGCCCTGTTCAAGAAAACGAAAAAATGCACCATATTCACTATGAATTACCGCAAGGCAAAAATGATAATATGGTAAAAATTATCGTGCAAGATTCTTTGGGCGAAAGAGAAATTTTAAACGAAGCAAAACAACCCGGCTCTAAAATAGATTTGAATGTTCCTTACGGCGGTATTGCAACCTTTAGAATTTATGTTGACGGCATTTTGGTGCGTGAAAAAGAGATGAGATAAACCATGATATCAATGCCGCAGTTAAAACAAGATAAGGTTTATATCGCGCCGTCTATACTTTCGGCTGATTTGACTTGTCTTGGTAACCAAGTTAAATTAGTAGAAGAAGCAAAAGCCGATTGGTTACATATTGATATTATGGACGGACACTTTGTGCCAAATTTAAGTTTTGGTCCGGCTATTGTAAAAAATTTGGATAAAATGGTTAAGATACCGCAAGATGTTCACTTGATGGTGCAAGAACCGCAAAAATTTATTGATCCTTTTGTAAAAGCAGGTGCAAGCGCTTTAACAATACACGCCGAAGCAAGAGGTAATATTAGGGAAACTTTAAAGCAAATTAAAAAGGCCGGCCTCTGGTGCGGTTTATCAATTAAACCAGATACTAATGCCGCAACTTTAGTGCCCTATTTAGATATACTTGATTTGATTTTAGTTATGTCCGTTTATCCGGGCTTTGGCGGGCAAGAGTTTTTGCCTAAAAGCACCGAGCAAATAAACCAAGTTGCAAAACTTGCAAAGGACCATAATATTTTAGTGGAAGTTGACGGCGGAATTAACCGCCAAACAGCCAAAATTGCACGCAAGGCCGGTGCACAGGCACTTGTTGCAGGTGCGGCAATTTTCGGCCAACCAGATATTAAACAAGCCCTTGCCGATATAAGAAATGCGGCTTTGGCACAATAATAAATAGGAGGAATAAAGTAAATGTCAGTGGTAATCAGACTTCAGAGAACAGGCAAACGCTCTCAACCGCAATACAGAATCGTTGTTGCTGAAAAAAGAAGCGCAGTAGGTTCTCAAGCAAAAGAAGTATTAGGAACGTTTAATCCCTGCTTAAAAGAAAATGAGCAAATTAAACTTGATACAGAAAGATTAAACCATTGGGTAAAAGTTGGCGCAGTGCCTTCTAAAACCATGGCAAGCTTGATTAAAAAAGCAAGCAAATAAGCGGAGTATCTTAAATGAAAGACTTAGCCCTTTATTTGCTTAAATCTTTGGCCATCAATAAAGATGGCGTAGTTGTTGAAATGAAGGAAGAACAAAATAATGTTTATCTAAACGCGCGCGTTGCGCCGGAAGATAAAGGCAAAGTGATAGGTAAAGACGGTTGCATTATTAAAGCAGTAAGAACTATCCTTAGCGCAAGTGCTTCAAAGGCAAATAAGAAAGTTTCTTTGAAGTTGGAAGACTAGCTCTTTGATATATGAAAATTGATATTATTACCCTTTTCCCGGAAATGATGGAAGCCGTTCTCGGCAGTAGTATAATCGGCCGGGCAAGAAAGAAAGGCGTAGTAAAAATCAATTATCAAAACCCAAGAGAGTTTGCAAAAGATAAACATAAAACAGTTGACGGCAGACCATACGGTGGCGGAAGCGGAATGTTAATGATGGCAGAACCCCTGTATCAGTCTATCAAAAAACTTAAAAAGAAAAGTTCTTTTATAATTATGACAAGCCCCCGCGGCAAAGTTTTTGACCAGACTTTAGCAAAGAAACTTGCTAAAAAAAGGCATTTAATTATAGTTTGCGGGCATTATGAGGGTGTTGACGCAAGAATATACCCTGAAATTGATTTAGAAGTTTCCCTTGGCGATTTTATTATTACCGGCGGCGAAATGGCCGCTTGTGTGATGGTAGATGCCATAACAAGACTTCAAAAGGGCACCTTCGTTAAAGAAGATGTTGCGCAGAAAGAAAGTTTTGAAAATAACCTTCTTGAAGCACCGCAATATACCCGCCCTGAAGTTTGGCGCAGAAGAAGAGTGCCAAAAGTTTTGTTAAGCGGAAATCATAAAGAAATTTCAAAATGGCAGGAAGAGGAGGCCTTAAAAATTACTAAAAAGTTTAGGCCTGATTTGCTTGATAATAGACCTCTCAAAACAAGCAAAGTCCCTGCAAAAAAAGAAACAAGAGGAAGAAAAAAATGAATATAAATAATACACAACAATTAAAAAAAGGTATCCCTGAATTTAAAGCCGGTGATACTTTAAGAGTATCCGTAAAAGTTGTTGAAGGCGATACTGAAAGAATCCAAAATTTTGACGGCGTTGTTATGTCAAGACGCGGCAGCGGCATTAGCGAAAGCTTTACCGTTCGCAAAATTTCCTTTGGCGTGGGTGTGGAAAGAATTTTCCCCTTACACTCCCCCAGAATTGAAAAAATCCAAGTCTTAAAAGTCGGTAAAGTCAGAAGAGCAAAACTTAACTACTTAAGAAAACTCTCCGGCAAAGCAGCCAGACTTCAAGAAAAGGCAAAACTTACTCCCGGTAGCCAAACTACCAAAGAAGAAGTTACAGCCGAAAACGTTGCCCCGGCCCCTGTTGCAGAAGCAACAACAACCGAAGCAAAATAAAATCTGTAAAGATTTTAATTAAAGAAAAACCCTGCTCTTAATTAGAGCAGGGTTTTTTACTTTCCAATTTCTAAATTTAGAATTTAATACCGACTTTTAAAAGTAAAGCAACATCACTTAACCATTCGGTATCACCGAATTTTTCTTTATCAAGCTGCCAAGCATTAAATCTGGCTTCACCGCCGATAATAAAGATATCATTTAAATCTGCTTCAACACCAAGGCCGGCATAAGCGGCTGGTTTTGTGCAAGATTCTTCTGCACCATTAGATTTACCTGTATATTTTGCCATACCGGCGCCAAGCGGAATATAAAATCTTGTTTTAGCTTCCGGGGTAAAAGTAAATTTCATTGCAACCATAAAGCGGGCAATATCGGCAGAATAATCAACACCGGCTGTTTTTTCTTTTTCATATTTAGCCATATTTAATTCTGCACCGATACCAAAATGTTCTGTTCCGTGGAACATAAGTTGGGCGCCGTAAGTAGGGCCATTACCGCCATAGGCAACATCACCTTCATAATCTGTAATAGGGGCTGTAAAACCACCCAATACAGAAACATGGACCATACCTTTATCAATGCCTTGGTCAATACCGGCAAATGCTGGCAAGCCCATAACACAAAGGGCAAAAAGTAATACTGCTAGTTTTTTCATATTAATTATCTCCTCTTCTATCTATTGCTGCAAAACTGCCTTTTTGGCTTTTTGCATAATGCTTTAACTCACTTGCTATAGCGGAAATTTGCCCATAGGAAGATAAAACCCTATTTGTATTATGGACAACTGCTATGGCAATAGAAAGTAAAGCAAAATCTTTTATATCTCCGCTTCTGTCTTTAGCGGAAAGAAAACCTTTTTCTCTATCAGCATCATTATAAAAAGTCGGAGCCATTTGGTCAAATTCTCTTACTATTTGTTTTGCAATTTCGGGGGCAGCTTCGGCCTTGCAAACACAAATAAAATCATCCCCGCCAATATGCCCTAAGAACGAAGAAAAATCATAATTTAAAGAAATATCTTCTATAAGTTTGGCTGTTTTTTTAATAACATTATCGCCTTCTTTAAAGCCGTAAACATCATTATATACTTTAAAATTATTTAAGTCCATATACATAACGGCAAAAGGTTTTTTAGAAGCAATTTCTTTTTCTATACGGGCTTGTATGGATGGATTGCCCGGCAATTTGGTTAAAGGATTGCTATCAATCTTTTGCATACTGCGTTTGATTAAAAGTTGGACACGGGCCACAATTTCATCTTCATCTGCAGGTTTAGTTAAATATTCATCAATATCCAAAGAAAGACCTTCAAGCTTGGTATCTTTTTCCCCGTCAGAAGTTAAAATAATTATAGGTATATTTGAGCAAGAAGGATATTTGCGGATTTCGGCAACAGCTTCAAACCCGTTTAAAACAGGCATATGATAATCCATTATTATAACATCCGGGTGATAGTTAAGAGCCGTATGAACTGCCATTTTGCCATTAGGCGAAGTTAAAACTTCATAACCGCGACTTAAAAAAGCTTCGGCAATAGAATCTCTGATAATTTGATTATCTTCCGCAATTAAAATTTTAAATTTCATTTCTGCCATAAAATTATTATAACACTTTATACAAGGGATAGAAATAGATTCCCATAAAAACAGGATTATCTACAAACCCTTGAACTTTCTTACTCATTACCCAAACACCCGGGGAATAAATAGTATAAAGTCTGCCGGCCGATTCATAATCAAGACGGCCGATTTTTTTATAAAGTTCCTCTCTTTTTTTAATATCTGTAGTGCTTACTGCTTGTTCTATTAAATTATCTAAAGCACTATCTTTAAAATTCTGCGCAATAGCATATCTGCCGTTAGAGTGTAAAAACGGGAAGGCAAAATTGTGTGCATCGGGATAATCTGCCACCCAGCCACGCACCCATAAAGGCATTTTGTGGTTTTGTGTTTTTTCAAGAAAATTTGCCCACGGAACAGCGCGAAGTTCAATTTTAAATTTAGGATTTATTTTTTCTATATTGCGTTTTAAAATTTCACACGCCATTTGACCAAGAGTATTACCACTGCTGTAAGTTATAGTAAAACTAAAACCTTTATCCCACACTTCGCCGTTATAAGCTTTTTTAAAATATTCTTCCGCTTTTTTTAGGTCTAAAGAATATTTTGGCATTTTTTCATCATAACCGCTTAAAGCCGGAGGTATTGCGCCAATGGCACGCGGGGCTTTATTTTTAGCGGAATCTTTTACAAAAGCGTCATAGTCAAAACTATACAAAAAAGCTTTACGGATATTAATATCTTTAAAAAAGTCCGTCGGTATGCCGTTGCCGTCAAGTTTACCGCTACCGATATCCGGGTTAGAAATGCCGTTAATATCAAAAGTAAAGAATAAAACAGGATCGGTTTTTAAACGCGGTAAAGTATCATAAACCACAACATTTGGATCAGAAGCAATTTGGTCCACAAAACTGCCCGCAATTTCAGCAATATCAATATCGCCGGACTGAAGCATTAGACGCATTGTGCTTTGCTCAGGTACACTTAAAACTAAAACACTATTTAACTTTGGCACACCGAGAAAATAATTTTTATTTGCACTTAAATAAACTCTTTTTGCGGCTCTATCCCAGCGTTCAACTATAAAAGGACCGCTGCCGTTTGTATGATCAAAAAGATGAGATGCACTTTTCTCTCTGTTATTAAATTCTTGCCAATTTGGTTTTGAGGGGTCCCACTCGCCATGTTCAATAGCCCATTTTTTGTTTAAAACATAAGACCAGCGCGCCATAATACCAAGAAAAGGGGCAAAAGGTTTTTTAAGCTTTATTATAACTTGATTATCTTTTGCTTGAACGGCCTGTAAAATATCTTTAATATCAATTTGAAGTTTGCCGTTTTTATCACGCGTGGAAGAAATACCCAAAATAGGTTCAAGCAAAAGACTGCTTGGCCCACCGAGATTATCACTTAACATAAATCTTTGCAAACTATAAGCTACGTCTTCGGCAGTTAAAGGAGTGCCATCTTGAAAAGTTATATCTTTTCTTATATTAAAGGTATAAGTTAGGCCGTCTTTACTTATAAGGCCGTTTTCAAGTGTTGGAACTTCACTTGCAATTAAAGGTTCAAATTCTTTTAAAGAACTGCCTTTAAATTTTATTAAAGTATCATAAACATTTAATAAAAGGCCGTGGCTGATGCCGTCATAAGAAAAGGCCGGGTCTAAAGATTCAACTTCCCCCCTTAAAGCAAGGGTCAAATTATTATCGGTTTTACTTTGGGCGCAAGCACAAATACCTAAAACACAAAGAAGTAAAATAAATTTATTTGCTAAGCGCATAAGCAAGCCCCTTTTTATTTTTAAGCCAAGCGGCGGCAAATTGTTTTCTATCGTAAACGCGGCGCACGCTTTTGGCAGAAGGTGCTGCCGGATCATAAACAATAGGATTGCCTTTTTCGTCAAAACCTGCAAGAACAACCAAGTGACCATCGGTTTGTTTTTGCGGGGAATTTTTTAAAGCACTATTTTTAAAAGCAATACTAACAATTAAAGGTCTTGCTTGTAAAATTTCGCCTTCGGCTTGTGCTAAAGAAGCACAATGCAAAACAGCACCTTTAAGACCTTGCTGGCTTGCATAGGCAATATTTAAAGGCCAATTACCGAAAATTCCTGTTTGCTGATCTCTTACGCCGGTGCAGACATTTTTTAAAGAAGTTAATTTGCCATAATAATCAAGCACCATTGCAACTGATGTTGCACTGCAAATTATATTGCGCAATTTTTTATCTTCAAATTCTTTTTGGCTAAGAGGTGTCAAATCAAGTTCAAAGTTTTTAAGGTCAAGGGTATCTTCTGCCAGAGTTTTATCATACTTTGCCCCTTTTTTACAGACGGAAACAGAAATTAAATCAATTTTTGCTTTGCCTAAAATTGTAATTTTATATTTTAAGGCCGTTGCCCCTTTTTTAATTAAAAGTTCATCAATATTTGTCTGGGCAAATTTATCTTTTTGCTCGGCAAAACTTTTTTTGTAGTCTTGGCTGATATAAGAAAGTTTATAAAAAGAACTCCAGCCGTCTGCCGTTTTAACACTTGCCTGCAAAAGCAAGGCAGCGTTTTTTTCAAGTTTTGCACTTACACTTAAAACAAGTCTGTCAAAAATGAAAGGTGTTTTAATTGCATTGGAAGATATTAAAGAAATATCTTTATTAATTTTTAAAGTTTTAAATTGTTTTGTTGTGTGAAGGATATTTGCACAGGGCAATAATGCGCGCTGTTTGGAAGTGAGGCTTTGCATAAAATAATACCTCTTTGTTTTAGAAAATCGGGGCACCCGGACTTGAACCGGGAACCTC
>JAFXVA010000003.1 GCA_017534965.1 Elusimicrobiaceae bacterium
AGGTAAGAGGTAATTTGTTTTTAAATGTTTGATATTTTGCGCCTAAAATAAAGGGCAAAATCTTTTTAAATTGTTTTGTGGGGATATACAGCAATGCAAGGGTAAACAAAAATATTAACCCGCAAATAAAAATTCTTATAAAGCTGTTTTGCTCTTGTAAATTCCCTCCTATAAAAGCAGCAGGTATTAAGGCAAGTAAATTTAAACAACTTAAAATAACGGCATCTTTTAAAGGTAGCCAAAATTTAATTTGCGGTATATGTTTTTTAAAAAATAAGACAACAACAAAATAGGCAAAAAGCGAACAGCCAATTTGAGCATAAGGAAAAGCAAAAGGTCCAAAGTGATAAATAGAAAAATACATTACGGCAAAGATAATAATATTCTTAAAAAGCATATATTTAAAACTTTCTTTTATCTTTCTTGTGCTGGCAATTAAACTTGCGGCAAAAGGTGCAAGCATACCGGTAATAAGCCATAGCATAAGCGGTCTTAAAAATTTAACGGCATTTTGGGCTGATTCTTCATTGAATTCTCCCCTTTTAAAAAATAAATTAACTATATCCGGTGCAAAATAACAGGTAAAAATAGCAAGCGGTATCATAATAAATAAAAGCAAATAATTTACTTTTAGATAGTTCTCATTTAAAGCATCAAAATCTTTTGCGGAAGCATTTTCGTTTAACTGAATATGAAACACTTGGGTTATTTTGAGGGTTAAAATCTCACTTGGGGAATCGGTTAATTGTTTTGCGTAAGATAAGGCACTTATTATGCCACCGGTAAAACTGCTCATTAAATAAAAAGGCAATAAGGAAACAATAGAATCTATTACGACTAACATTTGGTTGGTTATAATATTATTTTTTAAGCGGCTTTCAAGAGTTGTTTTTATATGGGTAAAAGACCAATTTAATTTGTTTTTCATTATAAAAAGGCAGGTTATAATTTGTATAAAATAAGAAATTATAAACCCAATAAGCATAGTTTTTATGCCAAGAGTTTTATGTAATAAAAGCATTATCAACATTGGCAAAAGAGCATTTAACGGAAAGAGAAAATTTATTGAAAAGATGTGGTAGATATACATTATATCAAGTATAAAATAACACAAAATATAAGTGCAGGTGTATAAAAAGGCAAGACGTAAAATTAAAACATCTTGACTTAAAATATCAATAGAAAATTTTGAAATAATAGAGAAAATACCAACAGGAAAAAGCATCCCCGCAAGTAAGATAAGCAGTAATATTGTTATATACAAAAGTAAAACAAAATTTAGGAAATTTTGGGCGGTTTTTTCGTTCTCTTTTTTTAAATATATTGCCTGAGGAATAATAACATTGCTGTTTAAAGAAGTAAAAAATAGAGCTGCAAGCCCTACAATAAAGAGAATATAAAAATAGACATCACAATTTGCCCTTGTGCCAAAATAAAAGGCAATTAAAATGCTATTTACAAAGGAAAGCATTTTCCAAATAAAAGTAGAGCCAATGGATAAGGCCGCGCCTTGTTTATAAGAATAGGGTTTAAATAAAGACATATAATTATTATATTATTTTAAAAAAATTAATGACAGAATTTGCGGGCATACTTTAAAGGTTAATTATATGCTATAATTATGATAAAGTTATTTTGAGGACAAAAAATGAATATAAAAAATATAATTATTCAAGCCGGTGGTAAGGGCTCTCGCTTAGAAGGCCTTACCAGAAACAAGCCTAAATGTCTAGTCCCTGTTAACAATTTACCCATCATCTTTTATGCTTTTGAGAAGTTTAAAGATGCCAACTTTACCATTATTGCAGATTATAAAACAGATGTTTTAGAGAAATATTTAAAAGCCTTTGCTTCCCAATACAAATATACTATTGTAAAGGCCACTAAAAAAGGCACGATTTCCGGCTTAAAAGAAGCCATAAAACCTTTTAAAGAAAAAGAACCTTTTATGATTATGTGGTGTGATTTAATTTTATCCAAAGATTTCAAAATACCGCAAGACAAAGGAAATTATATAGGTATTTCAAAAGATTTTGAATGTCGCTGGTCCTACATTGATGGAAAATTTATAAAGCAACCCTCTAAAGAAAACGGCGTAGCGGGCTTATTTATTTTTGAAGATAAATCATTGTTAAAAGATATTACAGATGAGGGCGCTTTTGTTGACTGGCTAAGTAAAAAAGATTTAGCATTTAAGCGTTTAGATTTGTTTGGCTCAAAGGAAATTGGCACTTTGCTTGCTTATAGCGATAATAATGATAACTCCCACCGCTGCCGTCCGTTTAATTCTATGAAGTTTGAAGGCGATTTGGTTATTAAAGAAGGCATTACTCCGCAAGGCAAAAAAATTGCTATTGATGAGATTGCTTGGTATAAACATGTAAAGAAACTTGGTTTTGAGTTTATTCCGGAAATTTATGAATACGAGCCTTTAAAAATGAAAAGGGTTAAAGGTAAAAATATTTTTGAATATGATTGCTTAACAAAAACCCAAAAAACAGATATTTTAACTGCTCTTGTTAAGGCTTTGCGCTCTTTGCATAATTTGGAAAGACCTAAAGAAGCCACTATAAGCGATTGCCAGGAAAATTATATTACTAAGACTTTTGATCGCCTTGAAAAAGTTAAAAATTTGGTTCCTTTTGCAGATAAAGAATTTATAAAAATCAATGGTGCATATTACAGAAATATCTTTTTTGATAAAGAGGAACTTATTGCCCTTGTTAAAAAGCATTTTCCAAAAGAGTTTAAATTAATACACGGAGATCCTACTTTTTCTAACTTAATGTTTGATACTTTTGATATGCGTGCCGTTTTAATTGACCCAAGAGGTTATTTCGGCAAAACAAAGTTATATGGCGATGCTGATTATGACTGGGCAAAACTTTATTATTCCATAAACGGCAATTATGATTTGTTTAACCGCAAAAAGTTTACTTTGGATATCAGACAAAAAGATGTAGAACTTGCTATAAAGCCCAGCAACTGGGGCGATATGGAAGAATGTTTTTTTGACTTACTGCCGGAAGTAAATAAAGAAAAAATAAAGATGTTGCATGGAATTATTTGGCTTTCCCTTACCACTTATGCCTGGGAAGATTACGATAGTATTTGCGCAGCATTTTATAACGGCCTCATTAAATTAAGCGAGGTTTTATAAAATGTTAAAACTTTCCCCTTTAGCACATACTTGGATTTTTGATGTGGATGGAACGATAGTTAAACATAATGGCTATAAAATAGACGGCAAAGATACTTTGCTTGCAGGAGTAAAAGAGTTTTTTGCTACTTTACCTAAAGAAGATAAAGTAGTTTTTTTAACTTCCCGCACAAAAGAACAAATAGAAGATTTAAAAGTCTTTTTACAGGGAAATAATATTCGTTATGATGTTATTATTTCGGATATGCCAATGGGAGAGCGTATTTTGGTTAATGATGATAAACCAAGCGGGTTAGCCTGCTGTTATGCTAATAGGAAAAAAAGAGATTTTCCTTTAAATATTGAGTATATTATAGATAAAAATCTTTAAAATTCTTATTTGGGGATATAAGATGAATTTTGATAAAGTCCATAATCTAAATAAATTTCTAAGCAATATTGCCATAATAAAACCCCTGCGTAAAAAATTAAGAATTTTTTTGGATACTATAACTATCGGTTTTTATATCAAAAATATTGAAAAAAAGACTTACGAAAAATATTTGTTAAAAGACGGCTATAACCTTGCTTTAAGAGAAGGTAATGGAGAGACTTTTTTAGTCTGTTCATTAATTGATGAATTAGAAAAAACTTATAAAGCAAAAGTAAAACTTTTTATAAAACCATCTCATGAGTATCTTATGAAAATGTTTGCTATAAAAGATTATGTGGTTGTTAAAGATTTTTCTAAAAAAACAATATATCCTGTATACTTAAATAAAACCCCTCTTCCGCAAAAAGGAAATGTTTGGTTTGTAAAGGAAAGATATAATAAGGAAACTAATAAGAAAATAGGTTGGAAGTACTTTAATAACTTTAGAGAAGAAATTTTGAATTTGCTCGGCTTACCCTTAACCACTAAATTAATTGCACCTGTAAATAAACTAGAGATGTCTAAAGATTTCAGAGAGACAATTAATAGGTATAATTCTCTTGATAAAATTATTCTATTTATACCGGAAGCCAATTTAAAAAGTGTCGGTAATTTAGAATATTGGGAAAAGTTGGCCTCTTTACTTAAAAAAGCAGGGTATAGTGTAATTTCTAATGTCATTTGTAAAGAAAATTATTTAAAGAATGCTGACTTAAATGAAGATTTTGCAATAGAAGATTTAATTGCTTTGGGTTTTAATTGTAAGTCTATTATATCAAACAGAAGCGGTATGTGCGATGTTTTTAACCAAAGAGGAAAAGCTCTTTTTGTATTTGATACAGCGTACAAAATTAAGCAAGCTAAAGATTTTTATAACCTAAATGTAATGTTTAACAGAAATGATATAAACGAATACGCCGATGAAACTCAAATTTCCCCTGAAGAATTAGCAAATAACATAACAGAATTATAGTTTTTGGAAAAAATAAGATTTATGATTTATAGAATAAAAATAAAATTACAAAATGGTGTTTTATATCAACTGCGTTTAGGTCGTTTGACTTTGTTTGAATATGGGCGTGAAAATGGTAAAGTATTTTTGCGCTTACCTTTAAGAAAAAAACCTCAATTAGATAAACCGATATTTTATTTAAAAATAAATAGCCGAATGTATAAAATATCTATACCCTGTTTAGAATTTTGGTTAAGTGTTGTAAAAGAAATGAAAGGTGATTTTTATTTACTTTGTGATGATGCTATATTAGAAAGACATATTTTAAGAAATGTTAGGTTTGAAAACTCGGATATTAAAATTATACATAGTAAGCGTGGTAACTTTAAAAAGCAAGTTAGCAATATTTGTTCTAAGCGGTGGAAAAATGCGGCTTTTGCCCATATATCTGTATATTTACATGCGCAGCAAAATAAAATAAGTGAATTTTGGAATATAGATGCCGATGATACAATGATTTTTGCTTCCCCGGCGGATGTAGCATCTTCTTTAACTAAAGTGGCTTCTTATGCAAGAGATAATAATTTAGATGCTTTTTCTTGGGATATGCATAGAAGTTCTTTTTATGGCTTATATTGGACTTTTGGCGTTACTTTTACAAAGTTGAATAAAACTATTGGTTCTATTCTTAAACAGGCGGGAAATGGGGCCTGGCGTAAAATATATTCAAGCTGTATTTTAGAATCAGAAGGTTTAGATACTAATTTAGATTGTTTCTTTTCTTATTTACTAGATAAAGGACAACTAAAACTTGGAACTTTTAATATTGAAAATGTTTATTTTATGCATTGGGGAATTGCAAATTTTTTAGAATATTTTAAAACTTTGCAAGTTGTTCAAGGCAAAAAGATGTATTATCCCATATCAGAATGTATTGATGAAAATATGGGATATATTTCCTGTGCCAAAGATGTTATTTGTCTAGATTGCGGAATTTCTAAACAAAAGAGCCAGCAAGTGCTGCAAGATAAATTACATGCATATTTTAAAAGATTAATATATTTGGCAAAACATTTTGAACAACCAAGTGTTAAGGAAAGTTATAAAAATTTTTTAAAGCAATAAATCCCCCTTTTGTAAAGGAGCAATTTTATGGATATAACAAATAAAAAAGATTTAGATAATGCAAAAGATATTGTTAAAAGGGAAATAATCTGTTTACAAAAATTAGAAGAATTGCTAGTTAATACCCCCTTGTCTAAAGTATTAGATTTAATGCAAAACACTAAAGGTCGTGTTATTTTTACAGGGATGGGTAAATCAGGAATTGTGGCACAAAAAATTGTTGCTTCTCTTGCTTCAACGGGAACGCCGGCTTTTTTTGTTCATCCGGCAGAAGCAAGTCATGGCGATTTGGGTATGATTTCTAAGGAAGATATTGTGCTTGCTATATCTAATAGCGGAGAATCAAAAGAACTTGTTGATATAGTTAATTATTGTAAGCGTTTTGGTATTACTATGGTTGGTATTACGAAAAATCCACAAAGTTCTTTGGGAAAATGCGTTGATTATATTTTACAATTACCCAATGTGCCTGAGGCTGATACTTTAGGGCTTGCCCCAACTTGCTCTACCACTGCAACTTTAGTATTGGGAGATGTTTTAACAGTATGTTTAATGAATAGAAATAAATTTACGGAAACCGATTTCGGTATAAGACATCCCGGCGGAAAACTTGGCAGTATCTTGCAAAGTGTGGCAGAAATTATGCATAAGGGTGATGAGATGCCTATTTTACCAGAAGATTCTACTTTTGAAAAAATTATTATTACTATGAGCGATAAACGATTGGGGTGTGTAGGTTTTGTTGATAAAAATGGTAAATTAAGCGGTATTTTTACAGATGGGGATTTGCGAAGAAAAATATCCCCTGATTTATTTAATAAAACGGGTAAAGATTTAATGCACCCAAAGCCCCAACAAATAGCACCTGATATGTTATGCTCGGCTGCTATAAGGTTGATGAATGAGAAAAAAATAACTTCTTTGTTTATTGTTAAGGATTATCGCCCTGTCGGAATAGTCCATATTCACGATTTGCTTAAAAAGGGAGTTTCATAAATGAAATTGTGGCATATTGTTAAAGGAACAGGGGTAAATGCTACTTATAATTTATGCGGATATCCTATATACAAAATAAAAGAAAAGTTAAATATAAGAGAAAGAATTTTCTGTAAAGGATTACTATCTTCTAAAAAAACTTTTTGTTATGAAAAAGGTATTTCTCTTAAAGAATTTTTTGTTTTTAAAAAGTGTTTTTTAAAGCGTGGAATATACAAGTATAGAGCTATTGTTAAATTATTTGGTTTAACTTTGCAAGATCAAGAAGAAGTAATGGCATTTTATAAAAAATATAAGTCTAAAATTCCTGCAGATACAGATTATTTGTGTTTTCTGTCAACCGGTATAGGTGAATTTAGTTTATTTTTGTCTTTATGTTTAAATAATTTTATGAAACAAAATCATATTAAACATCCCTTATTTATTACAAAAAACAAATATCACATAGCCCTGCTTAATATTTTTTGTCCTTCACTTAAAATCATATTAGTTTTAGATTTTCCATTTCAAAGAGTAAACGAGTTTAAAATAAATAATATTAGGGCAAAATATTTTTTCCCTTTGCCTTATTTTCAACAGGTAGAAAAAGATATACATAATAAAAGAATACACTTTGGGGAGTCTTTATTAAATTTTTTTGAATTAAATAACAAAAAATTTGATGTTAATTTACCTAAGATTTTATCTAAATGGCAATATACAACAGAAGAAAAATTAAAACCTTTTTCTTTAAATAACAAAGATTTTGTTTTTATATCCCCTCAAGCCAATAGTTGCCAAAGGATTAATATAAAATTTTGGAATACTCTGGTAGAAAAATTACATAATAAAGGTTTAAAAATTATTTTTAATTCCTCAGATTTTTCTGTGCCACCAGGATGTTTAACGGCAGATTTTTCTTTGAAAGAAGCATTTGTAATTGCTCAAAAAGCAAAGGCTATTATTGGGGTTCGCAGTGGCCTATTAGATCTTTTAAGTATGAGTGAAACACCTATACATGCAATTTATACTGCTTTTAAAGACAGAAAAGATTTTCCGCCAATGTCTAAAGAATATGTAAGAATAGGTTTTGATTTAGAGAAACTCCCAAAGGAAATAAGAAAATCTAAAATTTATTCTTATTTTTATAGTGAAAACCTTATAGAAGAGATTTTAAATAACTTATAAGATTTCTATTTAATAGGTTAGTTCCTTAATTAATTCTTTAATGTCAAAATCTTTATTGTAGGCGTGTTGGTTTTCAAGTAAAGTGGCGTTTTGGCTGTTTGGGCCCCATAAAACTATATTTTCTTGGTCTAGACCTGAATAAATACAAATTTGTTTTTTACCAAAGCCGCTTGCGGCGTGAACTATGTAAGTATCTGGGGTAATTAAGATATCAGCTTGTTTTAAAAGTGCGATATTTAGCAAAATTCCGCCTTTTAAGGCGTTTTCTTGCGAAACTAGGGTAAGATTACCCGGTAAATCCTTATACCCCCTAAAAAAAGTTTTTAAATTGTCGGCCGGACCGATAATTAAGATTTTATATTTTGGCAGTAATTTGGCAATTTCTAAGGCCTGTTTTGCGCTAAAACATCTTCTATGAGAGGCGGCAAAAGGGTTAAAAATAATAAGTTTTTCCCCCGCCTGTAATTTTAAAGATTTTACCACTTTTTCGGCAAGTTTAACACTTTCTTTTGGAAGTGGCAAAATATAGCGGTAGTCAAAAGCATAATCTCTAGGCAAAATTTTAAGCCCTTCAAAAACGGCTTTATGTAATTTGGTAATATGCGCGCTGTTCCATTTGTAAGGTTTGTTGATATTATAAAGTTTATAGGTATCTCTGTTAAAACCAAAGATAAAACGCGCTTTTATAAGACGCAGTAAGAAAATGCTTTGGGCGGTGGGTTCTTTATCTATATCAATAACAAGGTCGTATTTTTCTTTTCTCAAAGCAAGGCCTAATTTTAAAATTTTAAACCAGCTTCTTTTATAAAGATAAATTTGGTCCACGTCTTTATTGTTTTCAATGATAGTTTTTGCGCTTGGTCCTGTTATAACCGCTAAATGTATTTTGGGATAAAGGGCTTTTAAATTGTGAAAGGAAATGGTGGAAACTATCATATCGCCAAGTTTATTATCATAGCGTAAAAAAAGCACTTTTTTAATGCTTTTAAATGCACTTGGCGAATAATGTGCCGGTGATTTTCTATCAAATAAAAACTTGGCAAGTTGTGCTTTTTTTGCACGCAACCATAAATTTTTATTTCTGTTCCACTCTCTAAAAGTCATAGTTATATTATAGCAAGAAACTAAAATGCCTTGCTTATGCCGAACTCCCAGCGGGTGCGTTCAAATTCATAACTTTCAATATTGGAAGTTCTTTTATTGTAAATAAAATTAACTCTGGGTGTTAAATCATAAACACTTAAAAGATTACTGCTTAAAGAAACATAAACACCACGTATATGTTCTGTGCGTTTTACTTCAACTAAAGTTTCGTGATTTATATAAGTTCCTTTTTTTAAAAAATAATTGCCTGAAAGGCTTGGCTCAACATAAAGATTAAAACCAAGCGGCAGCTGCACTCCGACACCGAAAGAATAATTTTGATGGAAATAAGAATTATAATCTAATTTAGCATCTGTTGTGGAAAACCCTGCCCCCAAAACAAAATAAGTATAGTTGTTTAAAAAGAAGAATAAGCGGGCATTTATTGCATATTCTTTGGCATTAAAAACTTTATAAAGAGATTGAATATAATGTATATCGGAAGCTTCAATTCTGCCGTGAAGGGAAAAGCGACGGCTTAAATCGCGCGAGGCCTCGGCAAAAATACCTGCTGTGTGGGAATAGCGGTGTTCCTCGTTAAATTGTTCTTTATAAGAGGCCCCAAGCCAATATTCCCCCCTTTGTGCGGTGTATCTTGGCCCGCTTGCAAGCCCAAGCGACCAAAAGGAAAAGCGTTCGTCATCATAGTGTATCGCATCAATGCTAAGGCGGTTTTTTATGCTCCATTTATCATTAAATTTGTAGGTATAGTCAAATAACCCAGAACCTTGAAAGCCGACATCACTTTGTATAGATTCTAACTCACGGCAAAAGGGCAAACCGGAAATATATACGCACTCAATTTGTTTACCGCTCACACCGTTAATATTAGTATCAGGGGCAATACCAACTTGAATTTGAGCGTTCCAAACTTTTTCTTGTCTTATTTGATAAAGTAGCCAATTACCTTGCAGGCGCATTTCATCGGGCAAATCATCTTGGGAAAGAGCAAGTTGCATATTAAAACGGGCGGTTTCATATTCTTTTTTTAAAAAATAAACCCAAGCTAAATTAAAACGCGCCATTGTTAAAGAAGGGTTATAATTTAAAAGTTGGCGGTATAAACGAACGGCTCTGTTGTAATCTTCGTTTTTAGTTGCAATAGAAGCAAGTATAAAAGTTATTTCTTCTTTCTCCTGTCTTGTTTGAGCTTGGTCGTAGGCTTGTTCTAAAATTTGTGTTGCTAAAGGGTAGTTGCCTTGTTCTATTAGATTTTGTATATCGTCAATAGTGGGTTCGGCTTGAGGCAAAATATAAGCCAAATCTTGCGCAAAAGTTATATTAAAAATAAAAATAAAGGATAGAAAAAATAAAAATTTTTTTAGCATACTAAATTATATAAAAAAAAGCCCTTGTTTACTTATACAAGGGCTTTTTTAAGTGTTTTATTGTTTAATTGCTTTTTTTAGCACCAAAACCTATATGAGTATTGATGAATAAATTGCCACCTGCTAGGGTTGTATTATGACCGGTGAAAGCAATTTCTCCCACAACCTCATCTTTAGAAATACTACTGCCTTCTACTACAACACCGCTTCCATATGTATCCATCCCAAGATGATTAACGACATTGTTTTCAATAGGCAAACGACTTGGCGAACCACTTAACACAATATTTGTTATTAAGAAGTTAGGGCTATTATTCGTTATTTCGTTATTTATACTTCCGGTAAGCGCAATATCATACCAAGCATAAGAATTTCCGAATTTAGTATTAGTAATATTACCGCTTAATTGTTTGGTATTAAAGTTAAGGGATAAGGTTATATCACCATATAAGTCATTAGTTGCGCTGTTTCCGCCGCAATTGTTATTTAAGTAGTTTATGGCGCCGATTGCCTTGCCAGTAAAGGCAGCTATATTAGAAGTAGCGGCGTATCTGTTATATTTGCTTGCCATAAGCTGTTTGGAAGTGTCAAACATATAGAATTGTCCGGAACTATATCTTCTATATCGTTTAGATTCGCTGCTTGATTCCATGCTAGAGTTGGTATAACGAGACAACCAAGTATAATAACCAAAATCACTATTTTCTAAACCAAGCAAGCGGCCACCTAAAGCGAGATTGGAAGTCAGCGTCCAAGTGACATTTTCATTGGTTAGGGTAAGCATACCTGTTTTTTGTTTCAAAGAAGTTGTTGTTAAGGTACCCAAAAATTGCGTCTTAGTATTTCCGGCATAAAAATCTGCCACATTAGAAGATGTCATAGTGCCTAAGTCGAAGGTCGTTTTGACAGCGGGACTTGGTTTGGTAAAGCCCCAAACATATTTACGAGATCCTGCCGTTTGAAAAATATCATTTGTCTGATAGGAATTATTAGCAACCTTGATTGGTGCATAAACAGATAGTTCCAAGGAAATATTTTTACCGCTTTTGGTCATGTTAACCTGTGAGCCTTCGGTTATTGTTTGTATGTTATTTGAGGAAAGGGTTTTTAATAGTTTGCCTGACTGAATAGAACCACCGGTATTACTTCCGCCGCCACCAGTGCCGGGATTAACAGGCGCAACAACGGCAGCCCCGCCGGAAGATCCGCCGCTTCCGCCTGAGGCAAGCATAACGCCCCCACCTATACCGAGGGCAGCTAAAATAGAAACGATTATAGCAGTCATAAAACCTCCTATGAAACATAAAGTATTAAACATAGTATGCAGGTAAAACAAAAAAAATCAAGAGTATTACATAAAAAGGCAGTCTTTAAAAGACTGCCTTTATACTTTATGTTTCTGACTACTATTTAGTCATATTTATTGTTTCTTTGCACCGAAGGAAATAAACACATTGTTAAAACTTGTGGATCCTGTTGGTTCTGCCGTATGACCGGTAAAAGCAAGTTGTCCAACCATTTCATCTTTAGAAACAGAACTGCCTTTAACTATCACAGCATCACCGAAATTGCTTCCGTTATTATTCATCGGAGTTAAATTGTTTCCGTCATATCTGTGTAAAGTATAGGGAAGGGAAGCTGTCTGATTTCTGTCATAATCAACATTGGTAAATATTATGTTATATGGTTCAGATGAAGTAACATCTTTAATAGTTCCTGTTAGAGTGAAACTATACCAAGCTGAACCGCCCACAACAACATTACTTATATTGCCACTTAAATTTTTATTAGCCAAATTAAGATTTAATGTAATATCACCTGTAAGATTTGCAACATTATTGACACCGCAGGTAGTTCTAAGGAAATGCCTAACGCCTATAACGTTACCGCTGAAGGTGGCATTATTGCCATACCTAGAAGTATAATTACTGCCGGTAAACTGTCTAGAGGTGTTAAACATATAGAACTGCTGGGCTCCATATCTTGTGTAGCGTTTTTGCAAACTTGATGAAGTTATTGCCCAAGTGCCACTTGAATATCCGTGTTCAATCATATAGTTTGTGAAAACTGATTTCCAGCTATAATAACCAAACTCACTATACTGCAAGCCAAGTTTTCTAGCACCTAAAGCAAAGTTTGTTAGATTAAAAGTCCAAGTGAGATCAGTTAAATTTGTTGAAACAGTATTTTCCATAATACCGCCGGCGCCTGTAACAAAACTTGCATGAAGCGTTGGAATATTTTTTGTCTGTTGAGCCGGAAGATTATAGAAATCAGCATAGTTTGTAGAACTTTTAATAGTGCCAAGATTTATTGTCTTTTTCATTATAGGATTATCAGCAGTATAACCTGAAACAAATCTATAATTCCCATCAACGGTATAAGCACGTTCTTCGTTTGTTTTATAAGTTGTTCCGCTGACTAAAATAGGCGCAAAAGGTGCCATGCCGATACTAAGGTTTTTACCGCTTAAAGTGGTATTGCCATGCGCAGCTTTACCCACAACACTAACACCGCTTAAAGAACCGCTTGCAAGCAAAGCACCGACATTGGAAGAACCGCTTGTTCCCCCTGTATTACCGCCGGTAGTGCCACCTGTATTAGAACCACCTGTGTTAGAGCCACCCGTATTGCTTCCACCTGTATTAGAACCACCGGTATTACTTCCGCCAGTGTTGCTACCCCCTGTGTTAGAACCGCCGGTATTACTTCCCCCGCCACCAGTGCCTGGGTTAACAGGCGCAACAACGGCAGCCCCGCCGGAAGATCCGCCGCTTCCGCCTGAGGCAAGCATAACACCCCCACCTATACCGAGGGCAGCTAAAATAGAAATGATTATAGCAGTCATAAAACCTCCTATGAAACATAAAGTATTAAACATAGTATGCGTGTAAAGTTAAAAAAGTCAAGTGATTTAATATGTCTTTTTTTTATGTATTATAATACTTTTCACTCGTAAAATATAACCTATTGACATTAGTGTAAATAATTACTATAAATTAGAAAGCGATATTTTGTCGCTAGGGGGTTAAATGAAAAGAAACATAGTTGTATTACTCGCTGTTTTATGCCTTTTATGCTTTGCTTTGTTTATACAAGCAGCACCAAACCAGGCACAAAACAGCCAAAATGCAAACCCTATGATGATTTATGCGGAGGAAGATTGGGAAGATACTACAATTATTACTCCTGTTAAACATCACAGGCGTTTGCAAGAAAATAAACATGCCCATCACGAGATAGAAAATGATCCATTATCTTTTTACTCTGATTTCAAAGAGGCAGTAGAAAAGATGATAGGTCTTCAGTTCGGTATGGATATTTCTTTTACAGCGCAAAGACTTTCGCCTAACGGAAAACAAACTGCCATACAGGCAATTTATTATCCTTATGCCGAGTGGACTTTGTTTAAAGATAAAGGTTTTTGGGGAACGGCCGAGTTAAACTTTAGTTATAACCTTGTTCGTTATTGGGGGCAGGAAGCAAGTGTCTTGCAGGATAGAGGGCAAATTGTTAACTCAATTAACGATTATCCAAGTAAAGATGATACTTTTTCGCAAATGTCCTTTACTCACACTTGGGGCGGAAGTTTAAGTTGGCTTTCTTGGACTGTCGGTCAGTTTCCGATTTATAATTTTGACGGAACAGATTATGACGCAAATGAGCAAACAGGTTTAATTAACTATGTTCTTGCGCAAAATGCAACTCAGGCATACCCTTCGGCAAGTCTTGGTGCTTATGTTCAAATTACACCGACGGAAAATCTGACTATTGCCGGTGGTTATCAAGATGCGCACAATGTCGGTGGAAATAAAATTGAATTTGACACCGCCTTTGACGGCAAATATACCGGTTTTGCTTCTGTAAGTTATAACTTTAACTTGTTTGGCAAGCCGGGGCAATATAGCGCACTTGGTTATTATCAACCTTCTGTGGAAGAGCAAGCCGGATATACTTGGGGTTGGTCTTTAAACAGCCAACAGGGCTTGACGGAAAAATTAACTATCTTTAACAGAATTAACGGCATCAGCGAGGAAATTTTGCCTATCAGCCGTTCTTATGTTCTAGGGCTTGCCTATAAAGATCCTTTAAACAGAAATCCTTTAGATGTTATAACCTTTGCAACTGCTTATAATCAGTTAAGTGCGCAAGGGCTTGGCAATCCTGCTTACAACCGCGCTTATGAAATGGCTTTTGAAGTCCAATGGGTTTGGGGCTTTAGCCAATATTTGACAATTACGCCGGATATTCAGGTTTATCCTAATGCCGGTCTAAATTCCGAAGAGGAATTTGTGACGGTAGCTTCCTTAAGAACTACCTTTATGTTTTAATTACGGGGGGTTTATTTTATGAAAGAAAATTGTAATTGCAGTCAAGAATATGGAACAAGATATCCCACTTTATGTTTTTACAGCGGTGGTGCAGGGCAGGCCCAAGACGGCATTCCGCCACAACCTTTTGAAACTTTTTGCTATGATTCTGCCTTAAAACAAGCCAAAATAGAAAACTTTAATGTTATACCCTACACTTCTGTTTTACCAAAGGAATTATACGGCAATATCGTGCCGGTAGATAAAGTTGTGGATAGTTTTCACCACGGGGCTGTTTTAGAAGTTATCATGGCCGGCAACGGGGCAAATATTAACGAACATAAAGCTATTGCCACCGGCGTAGGTATATGCTGGGGTAAAGATAAAAAAGGCAATTTAATCGGCGGATGGGCAGCAGAATATGTGGAATATTTCAGCACCCCGATTGACGATGAAATAGCCGAAGGCCACGCAAAAATGTGGCTTAATAAATCTTTAAAACACGAACTTGAACTTAGAGGTGTCCAGAAGCATAGCGAGTTTCAATACTTCCATAACTATCTAAACTTAACTCAACCTTTTGGTTATTGTTTAACAGTTCTTGGTTTTTTAAACTTTAGAAACGCTGCCCCGGTAGTTATTAAAAAATAGTTTAAAAAAGAAAATCTTAAATCCCCTCCCTTGATTTTTGGCTTTACCCAATATATTAAGGGAGGGTTTAAAAAATAGAAAATAGGTGATTTATGGGAAAAAATAACAATAATACAGCAGGTAAACTTGGGGTTATAGGTCTTGCCGCAATTGTTATCAGTTCTATGATTGGGGGCGGTATTTTTTCGCTTCCACAAAATATGGCGCAAAGTGCCAGCACAGGGGCTGTTTTAATTGCGTGGATAATAACGGGTATCGGCATGTATTTTATCGCTAATACCTTTAGTATTTTATCGGAAGTTAAACCGGATTTAACTTCTGGTATTTATATGTATGCCAGAGACGGCTTTGGCCCTTTTACCGGTTTTACTATCGGGTGGGGTTATTGGCTTTCGCAGATATTTGGCAATGTGGGTTATGCCGTTATAACAATGGATGCTTTAAATTACTTTTTCCCCCCTCATTTTGCGGGCGGGAATAATTTGCTTTCCATTATTTGCGGTTCACTCTTAATATGGTTTTTTAACTTTGTTGTTTTAAGAGGTGTCCGTCAAGCTGCCATAATGAATATTATGGGCACTATTGCAAAACTTGTGCCCCTTGCTATTTTTATAATTTTACTTATCTTTGCTTTCCATTTTGATAAGTTTTGTTATAATTTCTGGGGTCATTTAAGAACGGATAATCTTGGTCCTTTCAGCGTGCAACTTAAAAGCACAATGCTTGTTACTTTGTGGGCTTTTATCGGTATAGAAGGTGCAGTTGTTTTATCTAACAGGGCAAAAAGTCAAAATGAAGTTAGCAAGGCAACCTTTCTTGGTTTTATTGGGTGTTTGGTAATTTATATTTTACTTTCACTTTTGCCTTTTGGTTTTATGGACCAGCAGGAAATTGCTAAAATTGCAAACCCATCAACTGCGGGTATTTTGGAAAAGCTCGTCGGTCCGTGGGGCAGTTGGCTTATGAATATAGGGCTCTTGATTGCCGTTTTATTTAGCTGGCTTGCCTGGACTATGATAGCAGCCGAAATACCTTGCGCGGCGGCAAAAAACGGCACTTTTCCTAAACAATTTGCTAAGGAAAATAAAAACGGCGCGCCCTGTTTTTCTTTGTGGGTAACAAGTGCTATTATGCAACTGGCAATTCTTATGGTTTATTTTTCAAATAATGCTTGGAACACTATGCTAAGTATTACAGGCGTAATGGTTTTGCCTGCTTATATTGCAAGCACAATGTATCTTTGGAAACTCGCCAGAAACGGCGAATATGAAAAAGCAAAAACAAGCGGTAAAATGCTTGCCGTTATGACGGGTATTTTGGGCTCTGTTTATGGTTTTTGGCTGATATATGCAGCAGGTTTAAAATACTTGTTTATGGCGTTCATTTTCCTTGCTATCGGCATACCTGTTTTTATGATAGCAAGAAAGCAAACTGCCGACGGGCAGGCAATTTTTGCCAAAAAGGAAAAAGGTTCAGTTTTCTTTATTCTTTTAGTTTCCCTTTGTGCGATAATTGCTTTTGCCGGCGGTTATTTGAAATTGTAAATAAAATCAATTAATTTGATTTAAAGGGCGTTAAAAACGCCCTTTTTTTATAGGTCTTTTGGCCCAGATAAAAGTAGGCCTAAAAACCCTTGTGAAGAAATATTAAATAAATCTATAATATATTTATAAGTCTTAATAAAAGAGGTTTTTTGAAATGAAAAAAATATTTTTTATTGTCGGTGCCTTTCTTGTGGTAACGGGGTTTACCAAACAGGAAATTGCTTCAAATATAGATAAAGAAATTTTGAATAATTTTAAAACAGAAATAACAAAAGTAGCCGAAACTCAACAATCCCCCTGGGCTATTTTTACTGCAATAGATAATAATAATTATGCCGAAGTTAAACGCCTTTTAGCACAAGGCGTAAGTCCGACTAAAAGAGATTGGGCCAATAATACTCCTTTAATGTGGGCCGCAAAAAGAGGATATACCGATATTTGCCAACTTTTAATTTCTTATTTTAAAAATCCTAAATATATAGACGAAGTTAATGAATTTGATTGGACTGCTTTGATGTTTGCCGCCCAAAATAATCATGCTCAAACGGTTAAACTCTTAATTGAAAAAGGGGCAAATAAAGAGCATAAAACAACGAGTTTTTCCGAAACAGTGTTAGGCGTGGCTGCCCAAGGCGGCGCAACCGATGCTGTTAAAGTCTTATTAGAAAAGGGTGTAAATATTGAACAAAAAG
Source organism: Elusimicrobiaceae bacterium (assembly GCA_017534965.1). Classification (GTDB taxonomy): domain Bacteria; phylum Elusimicrobiota; class Elusimicrobia; order Elusimicrobiales; family Elusimicrobiaceae; genus Proelusimicrobium. The sequence goes on from JAFXVA010000003.1 coordinate 17,481, forward strand.
GAGATTTCGGTTATACCCCCTTAATGTATGCAGTAGATTCAAATCATCCAGATACGGTTTCCTTCTTAATTTCTAAAAAAGCAAATGTTAATGCCAGAGATGAAATGGGAGAAACCCCTTTAATGATTGCAGCTTCTCTAGGGCATTATAAAATAGTTCAAATTTTAATTGCCAATTATGCCAAAATTAATGATAAAAGCGACGAGAACAGAACCCCTTTAATGTATGCCGCTACAGGTGGCTCTTATGATTCCGTAGTTTATATGCTTTCTGATGCACGCCTTGAAAAAGCAAAAATAAATGAACAAGATATTTATGGTAAAACCGCTTTATATTATGCAAGAAAAAACGGACACATCAAAGTTGCGGAATATTTAAAATCTAAAGGCGCAAAATAAATAAGTTTTATACCATATAAAAAAGCCCTATTTTAAAAGATAGGGCTTTTTTAATTTTCAGTTTATAATTTTTAATTATTATATTTATGATCAAATTCTTCATCGCTCATTAAGAGATATAAAACACCTTCAACAATGCTTATAATAAGCGGTAAAGTTGTTACGGAAAAGATTAAGTAAATCACTCCCCAAACCCATTTACCAAGATAAAATTTATGCATACCAAACCAACCCATACCAAAGGCGATAATGGCTGTAGCAATTCTATCCTTAATTCGTCTTAAATCACCATCTTCGTTAATATAATGTTGCAACATAAAATCCCCCTCTATTCTTAAAATTTATGGGCTTATACCCCGGATTCTGTTGCTTTAGTAAAAACTAAAGCCGGAAACCATTTGTCTAAGCGGCCTACTTTACCTTAGCGCAGGGGCCCTGCATCGGCGTCTTTGGCCTTGCTCCAAGCGGGGTTTGCCTTGCCATAAAGATTGCTCCTTATGCGGTGGTCTCTTAAACCGCCATTTCACCCTTACCTATCAAAGATAGGCGGTATCTTTTCTGCTGCACTTTCCGTCGAACAGGGTAATATAGCCCTGCCCTCCCGCGTTTTCACACGGCGCTTTTGCCCTAGGAGTCCGGAAGTTCCTCCCCCATACAAAGTATGAAAGCGGTTTCCCAGCCCATAATTATATTTTATCAAATAATTCAAGTTGAACGGGTTTTTTTATTTCCGTTTTGGCTGTTTTTTTCTTTGTAGGAGTTTTGGTAAAAATAGGGTCTTTTTGTGCTTTTTCTTTTTTTACTTCTTTTTTAGGAGCAGTTTTTTTGACCACTTTTTTTATGACGGCTGGCTGAAGTTTTGAAACTTCTTCTTTTTTAGTTTCTGTTTTATTTATAACAGGTTTTGGTTCTTCTTTAACAATGTCAGAAGTTAAAACAGGTTTTACAGGGGCATTTTTTAAAGCCCTATCCATAATGATATTGCAAATTTCATCGGCTTCTTTGTTTTGTTCGCGCGGAACATGGGTAATAGAAATTTGCTTAAATTTCCCGGCAAGTTGTTTAATTTCGCCCATTAAAATTTGAAGTTCCGGATTTTTTATTTTATATTCGCCAAGATATTGGCGCACCATTAATTGAGAATCTGCTTTAATAGTTAAGGAACATTTACCATAGTCGCTTGCTGCTTTTAAAGCCATTTTTAAGGCAGTAAATTCCGCTTGGTTATTGGTACACTCTTTAAAGAATAAACCTTCTTTAACAAGAATATTACCTTGTTTATCTTTTATTATCCAACCACTTGCCCCAGGGCCGGGATTTCCGCGGCTTCCGCCGTCAACATTGATAAATAATTCCATAATATTTTTCTTCTTTTTAAATAATTGGGGCGGTCTAGCACACTTTGACCGCCCGTTTTTTGTTTTTAGTTTAAATTACACCTTGGGCAATCATAGCATCGGCAACTTTTTTGAAGCCCGCTATATTTGCACCGAGTAAATAATCGTCTTTCTTGCCATATTTTGTTGCGGCATCAACGCAAGAATTATGAATACCTATCATAATTTTGTGGAGTCTGTCTTCAACTTCTTCTTTGGTCCAAGAAAGGCGGATAGAGTTTTGCGTCATTTCTAAGCCGGAAACAGCAACACCGCCTGCATTGGCTGCTTTGCCCGGAGCATATAAAACGCCTGATTTTTGGAAAAGTTCCACAGCTTCCGGCGTGCAAGGCATATTTGCGCCTTCACAAACAAGTTTAACGCCGTTTTTAACAAGGGTTTTTGCATCTTCAAGCAAAAGCTCGTTTTCGCAAGCAGTTGGGAAAGCCGCAAAGCAAGGTATAAACCAAGATTTCTTGCCTTCGTGAAATTCTGCGTTTTTATATTTCTTTGTATATTCAATAAGGGTTCCTCTTTTAACGAAAACAAGGTTTTTAAGGAACGCAATTTTTTCTTCGTTAAGGCCGTCTTTATCATAGATTGCGCCGGTGTAATCATTAAATCCAACAACTTTGCCGCCAAGTTGCATAATTTTTTCGGCGGTATGAATACCGACATTACCTGTGCCGGAAATAATGCAGTTTTTGCCTTTAACACTTTCATTAACGCGTTTAAGCATTTCTTCTGCAAAATAAACAACACCGTAGCCGGTTGCTTCCGGTCTGATAAGACTGCCGCCAAAACTTGGCCCTTTACCGGTAAAAACGCCGACAAATTGGTTAGTTAATCTTTTATATTGGCCGAACATATAACCAACTTCTCTTGCGCCAACGCCAAGATCGCCGGCCGGGACATCGGTAAATTGACCGATATGGCGGTAAAGTTCGTTCATAAAAGATTGGCAAAAACGCATAACTTCCATTTCGCTTTTACCTCTGCAGTCAAAATCTGAACCGCCCTTACCCCCGCCCATAGGCAGACCGGTTAAGCTGTTTTTAAAAGTTTGCTCAAAACCTAAGAATTTAAGCATACTTAAAGTTACGGTTTCGTGAAAACGGCAACCGCCTTTATAAGGCCCGATGGCGCTGTTAAATTGGACTCTATAACCGCGGTTTACGCGAATATTGCCTTTATCGTCGCACCACGGCACGCGGAAAGTGATAATTCTTTCGGGTTCAACTAATCTTTCAAGAATAGCATATTTTTGATATTTTGGTTCGGCCTCTAAAATCGGCTGTAAAGTAGAAAGGACTTCCTTTACTGCTTGTTGAAATAAGGTTTCTGCCGGATCTCTTTTTGAAACTTGTTCAAGAATATCTTGCAGATATGTTTTGGTTGACATTTTTTACTGCCTCCGTTAAATAATGATTACTTATATGATAACATTAAAGCAGAATATAAGCAAGAGCATAAAGCTAAAGAGTTTTGAGAAGATTTTTTATTTTAGCAAAAAGATTTTTTTATTTTCCTTCTTTTTTATCTTTTAAATTATTTTTTATATCGCTGTAGCTGGCCCAAAAACCTCTGCCCCCCTCTTTGACGGAGTAAAGGGCTTCATCGGCACAATGGATAAGGTCGGCCTGTTCTTGCGAATCATAAGGATAAACCGCTATACCCTGACTGATAGATAAGTGCACTTCTTGGCCTTTAGTCAGTTCCGGGTTCATTTTGATATCTTTGACTTTTTGGCAAAGTCTTTTTGCGATATGTTTTGCTTCCTCAGCTGTGGTGCGAGGTAGCATAATAATAATTTCATCCCCGCCGTAGCGGCAAGGAATATCGGTTTGTCTAAGACTTGTTCTTATAACCTTGCTTACTTCTTTTAGGGCTTCATCACCAAAGATATGGCCGTAAGTATCGTTAATGGTTTTAAAATGGTCAATATCAAGCAAGATTATGGCAAGAGTTAAATTAAATCTTTGCGAGCGGTAAATTTCCTGTGAGAGATTTTCATTAAAAAATCTTCTTAAACAAAGTTTTGTAAGTTCATCGTAATTTGAAAGTTCCTGCACCTTTTCAAAAAGTCTAGCATTATCAATAGCAAGGGCAATTTGCGTTGAAAATTGTTTTAAAGATAAAATATCTTCCTGCGAAATTTTTGCGCGGGAAAGCATATTATCAAAAACCAGCCAGCCAAGATTGTTTGACTGCATACTTAAAGGTAAAGATAAAACGATATCAGAGCTTGTAATTAAAGGGCAGACATATTCCCCCCCGGGACAGCGCGATAAAAACGCCCTATGAACATTTTTGGAAACATCAATACTTTTTACTTCGCCCGAAAGGTCTGCACTGTAGGCCTCGTTTACTACTTGGGTTTTGGGGTCTAAAAGATACATTGAAGTTCTATCAAAATGGAAGGTGTTTTGTATGCTTTTTAAAATTTCTTTTAAGCTATCGGCGAGTCTTAAAGAACTTGCAAAAAGTTTTGCTAGCCCGTTTAAAGCTCTTGCTCTTTCAAGTTGGGACATGTGGTAAGAATCAATTTCTATTACATTTATTTTAGAAGAAAGTTCGCTACATAAACCAAGAATAATTTGTTTATCGCTTTGGGTAAATTCTTTACTCTTTTTAAATCTTTCAAATCTTAAAACACCATATCTGCTACGCATTTGTTGCCCGGAAGTAAGGGCTTTTAAACTTTCAAGCGGTGTTCTCCATTCAACAAGGGCATAAATAACAGGATAATCTAAAGTTGGCGAATCCATAAGACCATCTTGTAAAAATTTAACAATTTCAGGAGAGTCCTTATCTACGAAAATATTTTCCTGTAATTCAAAATGCTCCCCGTTTAAAGAAGTAGATTGCAGAGAAATAATTGATTTATCTTCATTCCAATCAAAAAAAGATATTCTTTGGGCATCAAGGTAATCTGCCATTATCGGTAAAGCGTGACGCAAAAGTTCATCTAAGGAATAAAACCTTTTAGACATCTTTCTGTAAAAATCATATAGTAAATGTGTTCTTGGCATAAGATTACTCGTTATATAAACTTAAAATATCATCTGCTTCTTTTTGTTCTTTGAGCAAATATTCTTCTAACTTACTGCCGGAATAAGTGTTTCTTACAATATCGCTGGCGGTATTTGTCATAATTTCGCCCAGCATTTCCATTAAAGTTCCGCTTGCTATATGGTTGTGCAAAGTTCTTGCAGAGGCAAGAATTTTTGTGTAATTTTGCACACGTGCAGGTGAAGAAATTAAGAAATTTTCAAAACTTGCTTCCAAAGCAGGGAAAACTTCCGTTACAGAGGCATATTTAATTTGATTTTCTGCCGTAGTAAGCCATTTTAATAATAAAGCGGCTTCTTCTTGATGTTGGCCTTTTATTAAAGCAAGGCAAGTTGCATCAAGATAGTTTACATAATTTTCGCCTGTTCTGGGAATAGGCAAAGTTTTAACTTCAAAATTTGCCCTTTGCCCTTCAAACATAGCAATACCCTGGCGGCGTGTCATTATCATACTAGCTAGGCCGGAAGATATCGTGCCAAGAGAACTTCTTTCTCTTAAAATAGGCATATAGCCATTTGTTGCAAGTTTCACAAATTCTTCAATACCTTGTTTTGTTTGTGGAACATTAAAGCCGGAAAGATTTTCTTTTTCATCCATTAAAAATCCTCCCTTGCTCCAAATACAAGGTAAAACAGCCCTGTGGGATAAAGACCCCCTCCAATCGCTGTTTTGCATAGGAAAATAGCCTTCCGTATCACTAAATCTTTCTTTTAACATTTTACAAGCTTCAAGCATACCTTGCCAAGTGCTTAAAAGTTCTTGTGGGTTTTTTGTTATTTGGGAAAGGTGGTCTTCCCTATAGTGCAAAGCTGTAATATCAAACCACCAAGGAATAGAATAAATATCAGAAGTTCCTTTTTTATAACAATGAGGGTGCAAAAGTTCAAGATAATTATCAACCCTAAAAGTTTTATCAAATTCGGTAAGATTAACTAAAACACCGGCTTTTATTAAAAGTTCAGTCCAATAATGTGGCATAGCAATAATATCCGGTCCTTTACCGGAACGGACTAAATGGCGGAGTGTAAAAATTTTATTCCACAAAGTTGCGCGGTTTATAACTTTAACCTCAATATCAATAGAAGGATTTTCCTTTTTAAAATCTTTAAGAAAATCATCCATTACGCTGTGGGTTCTTTCCGCATTATCGGGCATTATCCAAAAAATCATTATTTATTCCAGCTCCTTACAATCATATTAGGATCTATATTTATTTTACCTTGTTTTGCTTTAAATTGTATCTTTTTATAGGCCGCAAGTGCAATCATAGCAGCATTATCAGAGGAAAGCCCCTTCTTAACAAAGCGGGCCTCAAGGCCTGCTTTTTGGGCTTTTTCCTTCATAAGTTCTTCTAAAGCATTATTGGCGGCAACGCCACCGCCAACGGCAATAGTTTTAACTTTATATTTTTTTGCTGCTTCAAGGGTTTTTTTGACTAAAGTTTCTACAACAGCACTTTGAAAGGCAGCACAAATATCTGCTTTGTTTGCATTTTTATTATCTCTTAAATAATAACTTACGGCAGTTTTAAGTCCGCTGAAGGAAAATTCAAAAGTGCCAGGCATAAAAGGTCTTGGAAATTTTATTTTATTTTTATCCCCTTCTTTTGCCCATTTTGAAACTTGGGGCCCGCCCGGATAGCCAAGACCAAGAAGTTTTGAAACTTTATCAAAGGCCTCGCCTGCGGCATCATCACGGGTTTTGCCAAGTTGTTTATAGTTGCCGTAATTTTTGACAAGCCAAAGTTCTGTATGTCCGCCGGAAACAATTAAAGATACTAAAGGAAATTTTAAAGGATTTATTTTAGGTGTTCCCGTAAGTTCACAGGCAAACAAATGGCCTTCAAGGTGGTTAACACCTATTAAAGGAACATTATAAAGTAAAGCCAAAGTTTGCGCTGCAATAGAACCAACCAAAAGCCCCCCCGGCAATCCGGGGCCGTTTGCAAAAGCGACATAGTCCGGTTTAATTTTGCCTAAGGCAGAACTTATAACACTTGCGATTTTTGCGGCGTGGGCACGGCTTGCAAGTTCCGGCACGACACCTGCATATTTTTTATGTAGTTCAATTTGGCTGTAAACAACATTGGAAACAATTTCTTGCCCATTTTTAAGTAGAGCAGCGGAAGTTTCATCACAAGTGCTTTCAATACCTAAAATATAAAAATCTTTCAAAATAGTTCTCCAATTATATTTCAACTACTTGTTTTGTTTCTTTTTCTTTTAATTCTTTTTGTTCCTCACTAAAAGTGGCAAGGGCGCCAAGACTTTTGCGGGCTTTTAAAATTTCAACTGCTCTATCAAGAACGATATCTTTAGTTTTTAAATTTTCGTCATGAACAGCCGTTTTTTTAGAAGGTGAATAAATTAAATTTGTGGCATATAAAATAGCATTATGTTCTTTATTGATATCAAAAGCAATTTCCATATCTGGGACAATACCGCCTGTTTCATCAGGATTTTTGGCTTTAAAGTTTTTATGTATCATACGCCCAAGAGGTGTATAATAGCGAGCAACGGTCAATTTGAGCCCAGCGCCCCCCTCTGTTGTCATTATTTGTTGAACACTGCCTTTACCAAAAGTTCTAGCACCGATTAAGAAGGCGCGTTTATGGTCCTGCAAAGCTCCGGCGACAATTTCACTGCCGGAAGCAGACATTTCATTTACGAGTAATACTATAGGTAAATCTTCGTATTTTGCTTTAGCTATACTTTTATATTCTTTAAAAAATTCAGGGTTTCTGCCTTTTGTATAAACAATAAGTTTATTTTCTCCGACGAACATTTTTACCATATCTACGGCACTATCTAAAAGTCCGCCTGGGTTAAAACGAAGGTCTAAAACAAGGGCTTTCATATTTTGTTTTTTAAGTTTTTCCAAAGCTTTTTGAAAATCTGATATTGTATGGCCTGAAAAATCTTGAACATAAATATAACCAATTTCATTATCTAACATTTTTTCATAGATAATTTGGGGTATGATTTTTGTTCTTTTTAAAGATATAGTTTTTTGTTCTTTTTTTCCGTCTTTAGCGGTTCTTTCTATTACAACTTTAACATTTGTGCCGATAATACCTCTTAAAGCGGCGACGGCCTCATCCGTTGTCATATCTTTTACAAGTTTTTCATTTATTTTTAACACTTCGTCGCCAGGTTCAATACCGGCTTTATAAGCCGGAGTGTTTGGCATGGGAGTTGTAACTATAAGGCGGTCTTTTTTAGAAGCATCTAGGCGCATACCGACCCCGCCGAATTCTCCTCTTGTTTCTTCTTGCATAGGTTTAAGTTCTTTTTTAGTCATGAAATCGGAAAACTCATCAAGTCCGCGGACCATACCTATTAGGGCATTTTCCAAAAGTTCTTTATTTTCTTTTTCTTCTACATAGTTGACTTTGATTTTATCCATTACATCAACCATAACTTTCATTTCCTCTAGGCCGTTATTAACGCCCGAATAGGCAAACGGAAATAAACTGCCTACAAAAAATGTAGCCACCATAAAAATAACATATTTATTTACTTTTCTTTTCATAATATAAAACTCCTTAAAATTAAAATCTATTCAAGCCAAATTTCCGGATCTTGAGCGGTAGTTCCTTTTCTTATTTCAAAGTAAAGAGCGCTTTGATTACTACCCATACCGGGGCCTTGGGTATCTTGTCCGATAAGGCCGATACTTTGCCCTTCAGTAACTTTTTGGCCTTGCTGGGCTAAAATCTTGCTTAAGAATCCATAAATCGTAAAGAAACCTTCGCCATGGTCTAAAATAACAACATTTCCATAAGATCTAAACTGCCCTGCAAAAATAACATTACCATCTGCTACGGCAGCAACGCCTTGGCCTTCTTTTGCTGCAATTTTAATACCATCTCTAAAAATCCAGGTTTTTAGTTGCTCTTGGTATTCTTTACCGAATTTACTTATTATTTTACCTTTTATTGGCCAAGGAAGCGAATTTTGGGCAATATTTATTGCCGCATTGGAAGCTTTTTGGCCCATGGCTTTATTTTGTTGTTTACGGGTATCTTCTGCCTTTTGTAAAAGCTTTTGCAGTTGTTTTGCACTTTCTTTAAGTTCTTTTAACTCTTGTTTGCGCTGTTCATATAATTGATGAGTGGTTTGTAAATCTTGTTTTTTCTGTTCATAATTTTTGGCAAGGGTTTCTTTTTGAGATAAAGCATTTTGATGTTTTCGTTCAAGGTTTTTATTTTCTTTTTCAATTTCCTGTAATTCTTTTAAACTGAGTTCTTTTTTATTTTCCAGTTGAGATACAAAATTGGAGTGGCTTATAAGTAAAGATTTAATAATAAGCAGTTTTTCAAGCTGGATAGTATCATAAAAAGAATTATTTAAAGAATTTTCCAAAGTATAATAATTGGCTTCTGTGGCAAGTAAAGCATTCCACAAATCGCGTGTTTGTTCAAGTTGGACTTTTTGTTCTGCCGTAGAAGAGGCCTTGCCCTTAAGCGTTTCAATATCTTTGATTAATTTTTTGGCAAGTTGTTCGGTTTGTTGCCCTCTTTTAGAAAGATTTTGCACTTCTTTCTGCAGTAAATTTTCTTTTTGTTTATATTTTTGCAACTCTGCTTCTTTTTGTTTGGTTTCCTGTTCAAGACGTGCTAAATCTTGGCGGTTTGTTTCCTCTGCGCCATAAACAAAAGGGCCTAGCCCAAGCAATATAAAAATAATTAGAATCTTTTCCATTTAGACATTGTCCCTCCAAGGACCATGACTAATATTATAAATATAATTTGTTCTTTATGATCATTAGTGGTAAAAGGCAAACTTAAAGATAAATAAGTTAATAATAGTTTGCTTACCAGTAAAGTTATTAAACCGACAGCAAGCCCGCATAAAATACCGCACAAACGTTCTTTTGCGGTAAAAATCTGAGTATAGTATGCTTCAACAAAAAAGCCAAAGGATATTAAAGCAAGAATAATAAGCAAGGCAAGGATATCAATATATTTTATAAAGGCCCTTAAGGAAAGAGCAAGTTTATTTTGCTGTGTTTTATAATAAACTTCCAAAGCAGAATCAAAGTTATAGATATTATTTTTTAGCCAATTTTCTGTATCAAGCAAGACTTGCTCGTTTACTTCAACCTCATATAAAGCAGGCATAAAAGCCGGATTTAAAACATAATCACTTTGCCCTTTTGCCCCTTTAGAAAAAATATCAAAAATATCTTGTGAACTTAATTGTTTATAATTAACAACGCCGTTTAAATGTTTTAGCACCTCTTGTAAAGATTTTTGTTTTTCCTCCGGAGCATTATAAGAAAGAACTATTTTAAAATCTTTTTGCACGGCATTTAAGGCAAAAGTTGCATTTTGTCTTGCAAAAAGATAAATTTGTCCTAGCAAAGCAATGGCAAAGAGTATTAAAAATACTCTTCGGTGTCCGTTCATTAAAATTGAAGTTAAATTATTATTTTTCATTTAAGAACTCCCTTATTATTTGTGCAATTTGGGTGTTATGCATTATATTGGGGGCCTTAACTTCTGCTCCGTAAAAAATAGCTAAAAGCGGGCTAGAGGTGTGAGAAGTTGTGTTCCATACTACACCCAAATTTTCAGAAGCTTTTTTAAATGCCTTTTCAATATTGAAATCTTTTTGGTTTTCTTCTAATCCGATTTGATTTAAAGTTAAATTTAAACCCATATTCTTATTAATATAGTCAAGAGCTTTTTGCGGGGTTTGCTTATCTTTGGGTAAGGCCTTAAATTGTTTTGATAAGATATAAAAACTTCCTTTTTGTTCAAGTAATTTATCTAAATTATCCGGGGAAATATAATCATAATGTCCTTGAACATAACCTGCATCCATTTTGTATTCTTTTTCTTCTTTTGTCATTTTTCTGTAATTAAAGCCAAAACCGCCGGTGTCATGGTCTGCAGTGATAATTAAAAGTGTGTTTGGATGTTTATCAGTCCAATTCTTAAGATAAGTTAAAGTTTCTTCGGCTTCAAGCATTTCTCTTAAAGTTGTGGCAGCATCATTAGTATGGGCTGCCCAGTCAACTTCGCCTGCTTCCACCAAAAGAAAGAAACCCTTTTTATTTTTGCTTAAAGTATCAACGGCTTTTTTAGTCATTGTTGTTAAGCTTGGTGCACTTTTAAGCCCGTCAATATTAAAGGGGTAACCTTCTGCTGCAAAACGACCAAAAATTTTATTTCCTTTTACTTTTGAGAGGCCTTTTTCGTCAAAGGCAATAGCATAACCGCTTTTAAGCAAAGTTTCAAAAGTGGTATCATCTTGGTTTTTTGGTGTAATATCATCTTTATAAGGAACTTTGTTTAAGATATTTGTTAAAACACCGCTTTTTAAATTGTTTTTACTTACAAAATGGTTAAAGCCCCCCCCCATTACAACATCAGGTTTTACTTCAAGTAAATTTTTGGATAAATCCGTATAATTTCGTCTATTTTGGACATGACCAAACAAACCGGCAGGGGTTGCATCAAGAACATAAGTATCGGTTAAAAGCCCGGTAGCTTTGCCTTGCTCTTTTGCCATAATCAAAACGCTGTCAACAGGATTAAAATCTTTATCCACGCCGACAGCTTCTGGTTTTGTTTTGTAGCCCGTTTCAAATTGGGTGGCAGCAGCAGCTGAATCGGTAACAATACTGAAAGCCGTATCATTTGAAACTAAAGAAAGTTTACCTTCGTTAATTAATTTTTCTAAAGTGGAAGTTCTATCTTTAAAAGGGCTGTTTGGAGCAAGTTTTGCATATTGCATTAAAAGGTGCATTATGGTTGGGCCTGTGCCATCGGCAATAAATAAGATTACATTTTTAGGTTCTTCTTTTGCAAAACTTGTGCTTAAGAAGAACAAAATACAAAAAATACTGAGAATTATTTTCTTTACCATTTTGGCCCTCTCTTTATCAATTCGGCAAATAATTTAAGATATTGATTTGAGGAATTTTCCCAAGAGAAATTTTTAAGCATAGCATTTGTCATAATACTTCGCCATTCATTTCTTTTGGAGTAAACTTGCAGGGCTTGGTCTAAAGTTTCAGCAAGACCACCTGCATCAAGAGTATTTATAAAGAAACCTGTCGGTTCATTAGAACCTTGACCATAAGGAACAACCGTATCTCTAAGACCGCCGACGCGTGAAACTATCGGCAAAGAGCCATATCTCATAGCAATCATTTGGCTAAGCCCGCAGGGCTCAAAACGGGAAGGCATTAAAAACATATCGCTTGAAGCATATATTTTGTGGGCCAAAACTTCGTCGTGAACAGGCCTAAAGGCAACTTTATTTGGAAAAGTAGAAGCAATATTCTTTAAAATTTCTTCGGCTCTTTCTTCGCCTTTACCTTCTATAACAAATTGCACCTTGCTTGCAAAATGCGGGATAATATCGGCAATTAAATCAATACCTTTTTGATAAGCAAGACGGCTAACCACACCAACCATAGGAATATTTAAGTTTTCCTCAAGGCCGAGTTCTTTTTGTAAAGTTATCTTGCATTTTTGTTTGCCTTGCAGGGATTCATCGTCATAACCCATAGGTATAAGGGTATCGCTTTGCGGGTCCCAAACTTCGCCGTCAATACCATTTATAATACCGCTGAAATCATTACCTTTATTTCTTAAAACGCCTTCAAGGCCGAAGCTGTTTTGTCCGTTTAAAAGTTCTCTTGCATAAGAAGGGCTGACGGTGTTTACTTTATCGGCAAAAACAATGCCGGTTTTTAAATAACTGATTCCCCCCCAATACTCAAATTTTTCAGGGGTAAAATCTACCCAAAAGAAGCCCGCTTTCTCAAAACTTTCTTTAGGAAAATATCCCTGATAGGCAATATTGTGTATTGTAAAAATAGTGCGTGTTCTGGTAAAAAAAGCATCGGTTTTATAAACCGTTTGTAAATAAGCGGGAATAAGCCCTGCCTGCCAGTCGTTAGCGTGGATAACATCAGGCCTAAAACCGATAAATTTACAAGCTTCTAAAACGGCGCGGTTATAAAAGATAAAGCGTTCGTCATTGTCTGCATAATCGCCTTTTTTAGTTGCATAGAGATCGGGCCTGTCAAAATATTTGTGCGAGCCGATAAAAAATACTAAAGCATTACCCCATTTAAGATAGGAAATGCGGGCTTCTTCCAATTTTTGCCCGATAGGAACAAAGAAAGTGCCCGGCACTCTTTTTAAAGAAGAGGAGTTTGCAATATTTCTATAATGTGGCAAAAATAAAATAACTTTTGCTCCTCTTGCACGGGAAAAATCTTGTGTTAGCGCTCCTACAACATCGGCAAGTCCGCCTGTTTTACAAAAAGGGAAAGCTTCGCTTGCAGCTAAAACTATATTCATAAAATCTCCTTATTTAATTTCATCTTGCCCCATGGCATTTTCAATAATTTCTTCCGTTTTAATTTCAGCAGGTTCTTCTTCTTCATTTTTTATTTCTTCTTTAGTTTGTTCTTGTTGCTCGGTTTTTTGTTCCTGCTCGGGAGTAATTTGTTCTTGAGTGTTATTTTCGGCCTTCGGTTCTGTTGTAAAATCAAAAGTTTCGTTTTCGTTTTGAACAGAAGTTTCCTTAATTTCTGTTTCCCCTTCTTCTAAAGGCAAAATTGTATCTGCTTTAGGTAGAGGTGTATTAAATGGTAAATCATCTTGAATTTCTTTTACTTCTTTTGTGGCAAAAGTTTTTAATTCAGGTAATTGAGAAAGCGAGTTTAAACCAAAAAGTCTTAAAAACTCTTCTGTTGTGCCGTAAACTAAAGGTTTACCCGGAACATCTTTTTTGCCGACGATTCTAACCAGTCCCCTTTCCATAATTTTTTCTAAAGGGGTAACGATATCAACCCCGCGGATAGATTCGATTTCCGCTCTGGTTATAGGTTGTTTATAGGCGATAATGGCAAGAGTTTCTAAAGCGGCATTGGAAAGTTTTGTTGAACTCTTTTCATTAAATAATTGGCGCACCCAACGGCCGTATTCGGGTTTTGTTGACATTTGAAAACCACCGCCGATTTCCACAATAGCTATTGCTCTGTTTGTTTGGGCATATTCTTGTTGGAGCATACGCACAAGTTCGCCCGTTAAAGCAATATCATTAACCTGCGCCACTTGGGAAAGTTTCGCTAAAGTCAAAGGTCTATCGGTAATAAAAAGCAAATTTTCTATAATTTTTTTATAGTCATCCCCTGTAAGCATATCTTGCAGGTTTTCTTTTTTATCTTGTTCTTCTTTATTTTCCTGCTGGGTTAGGTTGTTTTCCATTTTCTTGCTCCTCTTGTTGTTTGATTAAACTCTTATAATCTAAGTTTTTATTTTCAGGGTTAAGGTAAATTCTGATTTCTTTTTTATCTTGGTCTTGACGTGCTAAGATTTTGCCTATTTTTAAAAGTTCAAGCAAAGCCATAAAACAGGTTATAACACCGCGTTTTTTAGTTTCGCCCACAAAAATATCGTCAATTAAAACCCAAGGCCTATCTTTAAGCAGCATAACAAGTTTATCCATCTTTTTATCAATAGGAAATTCTTCTACTTTTAAAAGTTCGGCGTGTTGTTTATCTTCCAATTTTTTAAAGGCACGGCGAACAGCGGCAAGCAAATCAAAAATTTGCACTTCAAGCACTTTTTCGCCCGAGTCAAAAACCGGGGCTGATTTATAAAAATTATCTTTAAATTTTTCAAGATTATTTTCTAAATATTTAGAGGCCTCTTTAAACTTTTGATATTCTACAAGTTTTTCAATAAGTTCTTTTGCCGGGTCGGGCCCTTCATTTTCGGATGTCGGCACTTGGGATGGCAAAAGTTGGCGCGCTTTAATTTGCATAAGCGTGCTTGCCATAACCAAAAACTCGCCGGCAATTTCCAAATTTAATTGTTTAATAATATCTAAATACTCAAGATATTGCGCCGTGATTTCAGAAATATTGATATCATAAATATCAAGATTATCTTTTTTAATCAAGTGCAAGAGAAGGTCCATCGGCCCTTCAAAAATATCAAGATGTATTTTTAAATCTTCTTTTGTCATAAAATATTCATTACTTTTTTAACTTCGCTTAAAGTTTTTGCGGCACTTTCCCTTGCTTTTAAAGCCCCTTCTTTTAAAATTTGTTGTAAATAAGCTTCGTCTTTGGCAAAAGCTTCGCGGCGTTTATTAAAAGCGTCAATTTCAACTGCCATAAGTTCAAAAAGTTCTTTTTTGCATGCTACACAACCGCAAGCACCGGCGCGGCAATCGGCTTCTTTCTTGGCAAAATCTTTATTATAGATTTTGTGGAAGGCAAAAACTGCGCAACCATCCGGATTTGCAGGGTCGTTTGCTTTTTTCTTGTTAGGATCTGTAAACATAGCCATAACTTTTTTGCGCACGCTTTCAAGATCTTCGCCAAGTTCAATAGTGTTGCCGTAAGATTTTGACATCTTTCTGCCGTCTAAACCCGGCACTTTTGGAATTTTAGTTAAAAGCGGTTTTGGCTCAAGCAAAGCATCACTTTTATAAATATCACTAAAGCGGCGCACGATATCGCGTGCAATTTCAAGATGGGCAATTTGGTCTTGACCGACAGGCACATAAGTTGCCTTGTGTATCAAAATATCCGTTGCCATTAAAACAGGGTAGCCAAGAAAACCAAAAGAAGCCATTTCATTTAAGTCTTGTTCTGCAAGCATGGCAATTTTTTGGGCAGCGCCTTTATCTTCCTGGCCGGCGTATTTTTTCTTAATAAGTTCGTTTAATTGTTCTTTATAAGTCGGGTTTCTAAGAAGCCAGCCAAGCGGTGTAAACATACCAAGTAAAGTAGCAAGTTCGCTAACTTCCGGCACGTGCGATTGAACAAAAATCGTGCATTTTTTAGGATCCAAGCCCGCCGCAAGCCAATCTATAACCATTTGTTTGCTGTTTAGGGCAAGGTTTTCCGTCCTATCATAAGCAGTGGTAAGGGCGTGTAAATCTGCCACGAAAAAGAAACATTTATGTTCGTTTTGTAATTTAACAAAATTGCTTAAGGCGCCAAAATAATTGCCTAAATGTAAACGGCCTGTGGGGCGCATACCGGAAACAACAATATTTTTATCTTCCATTTTTTATGCTCCAATTATCAAATTTATTAAGTGTAAACAAAAATTAAACACGGGCATTACTATAACTCTAAAAACCCCTGTTACAATAAGAATAATAACAAAAATCATACCATAGCGTTCAAGACTAAGATATTTTAAACTTTGCTTAGTAGGCAAGAAAGCGGCTACAATTTTACTTCCGTCTAAAGGCGGAACAGGTATCAAATTAAATATTGCTAAAATCAGATTTATTTGTATGCCGTAACTTAAAATTCTATAAGCAAAAATTTCTTGAAAATTGCTTAAAATTAAAACTTTATAAATTATTACGCATAAAGTCACCAAAATTAAGTTAGAAGCAGGGCCTGCAAAAGCAACTTTTGCCATATCGGTTTTTGGCCTGTTTAGATGTAAAAAATTGACCGGCACCGGTTTAGCCCAACCAAACATAGGTAAACCGGAAAAATAACAAATCATCGGCAAAAGGATAGTTCCCACCATATCAATATGTTTTATAGGATTAAAAGTTAAACGCCCCATAAGATAGGCGGTATCGTCGCCGTTTCTGTAGGCAATATAGCCGTGCGAATACTCATGGAGTATTATTGAAAAAAGTAAAATCAGTAAAGTTATAAATATTTCCATATAATAGGTATTTTAGCAATTTTAAAGCCCTTTTTCCATGTTTATTTACATATAAATAAAGTATAATAAATAGGTAATTAAACTTAGGAGAAAAATTATGGATGATTTAAAAAAATATTTTATGCAATACTTTTGGGATGTCATAAAAAATCAATATTTTGATTTTGGCGGTAAAGCCACGCGTAAGCAATTTTGGCTTTTCTTTGCTTGGAATTATGCTTTATATTTACTCTTTTATATGGGGACACAAGTTATAGCAAGCATGATATTTTTTGTTAATGAGAAAGTAGCCGTCGTAGTTGGAATTATACTGATGTCTGTTTATAGTATTATATCCTTAGCTTTATTTATACCAAATCTTGCTATACAATGTCGCAGATTTAGAGATGCCGGGGTAAGTCCGTGGTGGCTTTTACTTCCGTTTGTATTATGTGGTATAACATCAATGGTTATGCTATATGCTATTGGTGTTGGTGTGCTTGGTGGCGAGTTTACGCATTCTTTGCTGGCAATAATAATTATTACATTTTTATTATGTTTTTTAACTCTTGTGGCCTGGCTTATAGTTTTAATATTACCCAGCGGATTTTTTAACAAGGAAAAGGGAAACTTGAATATTATTCAAAAATAATATATAGTATTTTTGTTGTTAATTTATTTGGAGGAAGTTATAATGAATAAATATTTTATTGATGTCATCAAAAATCATTATATTGATTTTGCTGGCAAAGCAACAAGAACACAATTTTGGATGTTTGTATTGTGGGACTTTATTGTCGGTTTCGTTTTAGGCCTTGTTTGCGGTATGTTCTTGAAAGGGCAAACTGCAAATATGGTAAGTATGCTTTATACTCTTGCTTTGCTCTTGCCAAGCCTTGGTATTGCCGCAAGAAGACTTAGAGACGGCGGTTTTACACCTTGGCTTCTCTTGTTAGGTTTTATTCCCGTTATTGGCTGGCTTATTTTGCTCGTCCTTTATATTATGCCAAGCAAATAAGAGTATTTGAAATATAAATAAAGCCCTTGTTTTTTAGCAAGGGCTTTTTTATAATTATTATCCTTTATCAAAGGAGAAAATTAAAATATGTTCAAAACTTATTTTATAGATGTGCTTATACATCACTACGCCGATTTTAAAGGCAGAGCTACCCGCAAACAATTTTGGATGTGGTTTTTGTGCTGTTTTATAATAACTTTTGCAGTTTCTTTCGTGTTAAATTTTATAGCAGGTTTTTGTGAGGGTATGCAGCTTCCATCTGCGCCGCAAATAAAAGAGACACTTAACTCTATTAATATCATGTTTACTAATATTTGGGTTATTGCTATTTTATTACCCAATGTATCTATATCGGCCCGTAGAATAAAAGATGCGGGTTTACCAGTTCTTCTGGTTTTACTAATGATTCCCAGTTATATAGTTTTAATAATGAATATGTTTGCTCAAAAACCTCCTTTAGAATTATCTGGTTTTTCGTGCCTTGCAGGAATTGTAGTTTTTATTCTCTGGCTATTACCTAGCAAAAAAACAGAGTAAACTAAAAATATTTTTAACAAAAACCCCTGTTTCTTTTAAAAAAAGAAAAAGCAGGGGTTTTTAAATGCCAAAATTCCCCCCTTCTAAAAATGATAAAATATATATTATGAAAGCAGAATCAAAAAGCATTATTATTATTGCTATTGCAAATGGGCTTATTTCCTTTGGTTATTCCTTATCAATTCCGTTTTTAACCCTTTATTTAACTACACAAAAGCAAGTGCCGGCGGGAGTTGTGGGCATTATGCTTGCTTTAGCAATGGTAACAACGGCTATTGCAAGTGCAATCAGCGGGGAAGCGTGTGATGCTTTCGGGCGTAAAAAAGTTATGGTAGTTTCGCTTGCCTTGCGCGCCCTTTCAATGATTGTTATTGCCGGTTTTATCTTTTTTGATGCTCATTATATGTGGACTATGGCGGCCCATTTTGCAGGTTGTTTTTTGGGCGCTTTTTTTAGGCCTGCTTCTAATGCGTGGATTGCCGATAATACCACCCCCACCCAACGCATAAAAGCGTTTGGTTATATTCGTATCGGTCAAAATCTTGGTTGGTTTATGGGTCCAGCCGTAGGCGGTTTTTTGACGAGATATTCTTATTCTTTAGGTTTTGCTTCAACGGGTTTAACCTTCTTTATAACAACGCTTTATGTCTATAATACTATTAAGGAAACGCTAGCCAAAACTATTGCAAGAAAAACTAATTTTATTGATATGATTTTGGCTTTAAAAGATACAAAACTTGCCAAACTTTGCACTTATAATTTTTTAATTTCTATCGTCAGTGCGCAACTTGTTGTGGGGCTTTCCTTGCACTCGGTAAAAGTTATGCACCTTAGCGAAAATTTTGTCGGCATACTTTTTTCCGCACAGGGTTTTACCGTTGTTGTTTTGCAATATTATATAAGCAAATTATCCAGCAAAATAAGTATAACTTCTGCCTTGGCACTTGGCTGTTTTTTATATGCAATAGGTTATGGATCAGTCGGTTTTGCTTGGTGCGTGGGTGCTTTGATGGCAGGCGTTGTTGTTAGTGCTATTGGCGAAATGTTTGTTTTACCCGCAGGCCACAGCCTTGCTTCCAATATTGCGCCAAATAATCAGCGGGGCAGATACCTTGGCCTTTATGTTTTATCAAATCAGGCGGGCAGCGCAACAGGTATTTTTATTGCCGGTGTTTTAATGCAAGATATCAGCCCTATTTACGCCCCAGGCCCTTGGCTTGTGGTGGCAGCAATCGGCGCAACAGCGGGTGTTTTATTTTATAGTTTAAAACGCTCTTTAACTAGAGAGCAAAACGGCCTAAAACCTAAAAATTCTGTGCCTTTAATAAAGGAAATGCCATCTTGATTAAAATTAGCAAATACTTGCTTTGTTTGCTAAAATTGAGTATAATAATAAGTGAAATTTACCCTAGGGGGTCTTGTTTATGTCAGAAGAAATTAATGAAACACAGCAGAACTTTCCACCGCGCTTACCCGTTATAACGATACGCGATGTGGTTATGTTCCCGGGTATGTCTTTACCTATCTCTGTTAACAGGCCAAAATCTGTAATGGCTGTTGAAGTGGCGCTTGGTGCGCCGGGCAAATATATTATTGCCCTTTCTCAAAAACAGGCCGAGGTTGAAGACCCAAAAGAAGACGATTTATTTAAGTTTGGCGTTTTGGCGCAAATTACGCAATCTTTAAAAATGCCTGACGGCAGTATGAAAGTATTTTTGCAAGGTCTTAGCCGCGCTGCTATTGAAAACCTTGAGTTTAACCCCCTTGCAAAATGCTGGTTTGCCCAAGTTTCTTATCCTAAAGAAGAAGTTGTAAAAGATGCCGAAGTTCAGGCCCTTATGCGCCAAACCCTTGATGCTTTTGAAGAATATGCAATGGTAACAAAACGCATTGCTATTGAAGGCGTTTCCTTTTTAAGACAGATTGAAGACCCTTCAAAACTTGCAGATACTATTGCTTCAAACATTATCGTTAAAACGCAAAACAGGCAAGACATTTTGGAAAGTGTTAATGTTAAAAAACGCCTTGAAAAACTTTTAAAACTTTTGGCTAGCGAAGTGGAAATTATTACCCTTGAAGAAAAAATTCACTCTAAAGTTAGAAGCCAAATAGAAAAATCTCAGAAGGAATATTATCTTAACGAGCAAATGAAGGCAATTCAAAAAGAATTGCGCCAAAAAGATGATTTCCAAAAAGATTTAGACGAGTTAAGAGCAAAAGTCAAAAAAAATAATTTGCCAAAGCAGGCAGCAGAAGTTGCTACAAAAGAAATTGAGCGCCTTGCCAAAATGGCGCCCTTTTCTCCGGAATCAACCGTTTCAAGAACTTTCCTTGATTGGCTTGTTAATATGCCGTGGGATATTTCCACAACGGATGTTTTAGATATTGAAAAAGCAAAAGAAATCTTGGACGAGGACCACTACGGCCTTGAAAAAGTTAAAGAAAGAATTTTAGAGTATCTTGCAGTGCGCCAACTTACCAAAAGTTTAAGAGGGCCGGTTTTGTGCTTCGTCGGGCCCCCGGG
>JAFXVA010000022.1 GCA_017534965.1 Elusimicrobiaceae bacterium
TTATAAAATAAATTAGGGTATTTTTTTAGCTGATTTTTTGCATACTTATTATTAGTAGTTATAAACACAATAATCTTTTTATCTGCTTTTAGTTTTCTTAATTTCTTTATATCAGCTTCAAATTGTGTTTTATCAGTTAAGTTATTTCTATTACATTTAACTCCATCTTTTTTAATGAGTATATTTTTTAACTTATATTTTGTTTCAATATAGCATTGTTTATTGTTTTTAGAGATAACAATATCAATCCTCTTACCAAGGATTTTTTCTTCTAATTCTATAGAATAATCTTTACCCAAGTCTTGAGCAAGTTTTGTAGCAAGATAAATTTGAAATTCATTTTCAGAAAAGAATAAAATTTGTATGTGCTTTACAATATTTTCTATTTTTTCTTTAATATTTTTCATTCTAGTGCCTCCTTAATATTTTATATATGAGCTATTTGTAAAAAGCAAAAAAAGCAAACGCAAAAAAACCAACAATTAATAAGCCTAAAACAAGAAAAAACCAACCTAATTTATTTTTAGGAGAATTAATTTTGTTATACTTTGAATCAAATTTCTCTGTAGGCATAGTCCACAATTTAACAGAACAAATTATAGGAATAAGAATTAGTAGAAATAAAACAGGAAAAATGCTTGCTATAAAACATGAAATTACATTCCAAAATATCCACGCCCCAGCCTTATTTGCGTTTCCTAAATAAAATTCATGTGCGCCAAGTCCCCATAAAAATAAGCATAAAAAGCCTGCAGTAATTTTGCTTCTCCGCTTGTCTTCTGGAACAAAACTTCTTTCTTCTTCTCTCTTTCTGGCAAGTTCAGGATTGTATCCGCAATTCGGGCAAGAAATAGCCATATCTGAGAAATCTTTTCCACATTCTTTACATTTTACTAGTGCCATATTATTTTCTCCTCTTTTCAAAAAAATTAGGCGTTTTGGGAGAATTTATAAAAACAACCAATAAAAAAGCGGCTGCCGTATTTGAGCTTCTTGCACTAACCCAAATACAACAGCCGCGGTCTGCCGCCCTTAGTAATATAAGAACGGCAAACACTCGGCACGCAAAACCAAGGGGATCAGCCAAGATAATGCGTGCCTGATAACGAGCTGTTTTTGGAGTGCAAGAATGCTTTTGATTTCTCAAAAGCTCTCCTTGTTCTACACAAGGTTCCAAAAACGCTTTAAAATTGTTATAAATTATCTTGCGATAACTTATATTTTTATTATAACTATTTACACCAAACTTTACAAGTCCTAAAATATATTTCTACTAGTAAAGAGATTATTTTTCTTCTATTTATCTCATCTCTCTATACTCCGCACTCACTAGTTTTTACTATTTTTACATAGTATAAACTAGTTAACAACTCTCAAAGGGATAAAGGGATAATATGATATAAAATAAAGAAATTACAAGATATTTTTAATGTTGTATTAAAAAAACACCCCCTTTTTAAATAAAATAGAGGGTGTTTTGGCAAGGAGAAAGGAAATGGCAGTTTCCTTTTTCTTTTTTGTTCCTTTGTCTTTCTTATTTCTTTTGCTATTTCTTAATAGAAGCACGCAAACCAAAAAGGGCAAGGGCTTCCACTAAAAGACTGGTTGCCTCGTTAGTTGGCAAATTCTGTAAGAAAGTAGCAAAATCGGCAAAACTATTAAAAGATACCGCTTGGTCTAAATAGCCAAGCAGGGCCTGTAAAAGCAAAATAAGGGCGGCAATATAAGTCTTTTTACCGCGTAAAAATTCCCTTATTTTTAGCAAGAAGTTTTTTAATTTTGCCGGCATTAGAAAGTTTAATATTGTATCTAACATTTTTATTTCTCCGTCATTTTTTTAATTTTTCCAAAAGCAAGGTTTTTGTTTCCTTTACTTCGGAATAAATTAAAGTTGTTTTATTTTCCAAAACATTTTGTTTGGTGTTTATTAAAATAATTTGTTCTTCAAGTTTATCAAGGCGTTTTGGCGTTGAAATTGTGCTTGAAAGCCAAAGCGAAAATGCCACAAGTGCGCTGATAATAAAAATTAAATTCCTTAAAAGCGAACTAAATAAAGTTATTTCCTGTGGTTTTATTAAATTTTGTATTAGCATTTTTAAATTTCCTTTAAATCAAGGCGAAGAGTCCAATTTTCAAGATCAAATTCAAGGCCTTCAACGGACATTTCCGTTTCAAGATAATTTGCATAATCTATTAAAAGAGTATCGCCAAGTTCAATTTGAGGCAGAAATTTTGTGTTTATAACCGCACGTTTTTTAACTTGGCAGACTTGCTCGTAAATTGCGCTTACAGCGGCAAGGGCAAGGTTTGCGTTTTCGGGCGGTAAAAGCGTGCCAGCGGAAATTTTTAACTCTTTTAAGCCGTATTTATCAATTAAATTTGGGCGGGTTAAATTTTCTAAACTATTATCTTTAACTTCCTGATAAGTGCCAAAGTTAACGCACACGCGGTTAAAAAGTTTATCTATACCGCTGTTTTGATATTCAATATTTATAATTTCCCCCTTTGTCAAAGTTAAACTTGGCTCGGAGTAGGTGCGCTTTTTAAACAAAAAAGTGCCGTCTGTTTTATAACCGATAATAAAACCGCTGAGTAGCGCAAGGTCCTGCATAATTTCAAGGCAGTTTTTTTGATAAGTGTTAACAAGCGCAATATTAACGCTGTTTGTATAGTAAACCAAAGACCAATTATTTAAGACGGGGCCTGAAGTTTGCTCAGCGTTGCTGGTTGCGGACCATTTTAACTGAAGATAGCGTTTTTGCGTGGAAGGTGTTTGGCTACTTGTAATTTCGGTCCAAGCGCTCCAAATATCTTCAAGCGTATCTTTTGCGCGCCAAAAAGTTTTGGCAGAACCTAGATTTAAAGTTTGATTTACGCTAAAAATATCCCAATTTATAAGATATTCCCCGCCGTCTATAACAGGGCTTAAATAATTGCCTTTTGGGCTAGTTTCGCCTGTGCCTGTTGCTACTAGCGGGCTTAAGCAAATATTACTAATACCCTGATAGCCGTTATTTTGCATTTTTAAGACAAGATAACTGCTTTGCGTGTAAGTGTTATCCGTTGCCAAAAGGCCAAGATAATGCCAAGAACTTTCACTTGGCTCAAGGGCTTTTAGCCAAAGATAAAAATTGCCGTTTTCGTCGCGGGAAAGGCGGTATCTTATTTTTGTTATGTGAGAGCCAAGAGAATAACTTGCCGCATGCAAACCTGTAAGAGTGCCGTTATCTGCCCTATAAAGAGCGCAAACCATATTGTTGCCGTATTTAAAATGGATAAAACAATATCCGTTTGTATTGCGATAATTACTTGCAGAGGAAATTAAAAAATTTAATTGATTTTCACTATCATCCCAATTACAACTTGCGTCAATTTGCCAAGTGCCGTAGGCCTGCGTGCTGGGCGTATAAGCCGTTGCCGGTGATGAAAGCAAACCGCTTGAAAGCCACGCGCTGTTTGGCGTAAAAGTAAAGGAAACATTACTCGGCTTTTCAAGCACGGTCCAGTCAAATTCGGCATCTTTTAAAAAATTAGTTTCAAGCTGAAGATTACTAGAAGATATTTCAAGATTTTCCAAAGTGCCTTCTTCAAATGGGGCAAAGGTGGGCTGGGCAAAAGTGTTTGTGATAGCGTGGTCAAAGGAAACATCATCTATATCTGTGTTTTGGCTGTTTGCTGTCTCTGCAATTTGCCCGGCCAGCCAGGCTAAAGATTTGTTTTGCCACCAATAAATATAAGAAATCCACAAACTTTGCCCCGTCGTCAGAGCATTGGTTAATTTGATTTTTGCGCCTTGGTTTATATCGTTTAAAGAGGAAATTTTATAATCTAAACTTGGCTGCAGAATTGTTGTATCTTCTAGGGTTGCGCCTTGTTTAACTTCCAAAATTACTCCGACGCCGGAATTGATTGTGTAAAACTCTTGGCCTTCATCTTGGCCGAGCAGTTCATTTGCAACTGTGTTTGAAATTTGCTCCGCTGAAAAAGAAGAAAGTTTTTCAAGCTCGCCTTTAAGTGTAATAGAGATTGTTTTATCTTCGGGGTATTCCTGCGAGCAAGATAAAATAAAACCGCGGAAAATTAAAATATCTTCTTTACCTTGGCTTGTGCTTGCTCCGCCAAAAACTTCCACCTTAGAGCCAAAAAAATTTTCTTCTTCGGCAAAAAAAGAGTTTTGCGCGCCGGGTGTAAATTTTTTATCAAGATTATTTAAAACAATATTTGTATTTGCGCAAGACCAAGTGGAGTAGGCCTCTGTATCAAGTTTCCATTTTACAGGGCTGATTTCCACAAGATATTTTGAAATATCGCTAGCACTAGAAAAATCATACTGCAAAGTTTCGCTATTCCACACGCGTTTATATAAAAGAATTTTCTTATAGTATTTTGGCGTTTGGTTTTTTAGAGCATTGTTTAGAGAAGTGGAAATTTGTTTCATTTTTTACCTCTCAAGCAAAGTTAAATTTAAAGTATAAAGTGCATTTTGGCGGTTTAGGTGAAAACTTGGCGGTTCTTTTGGGGCAAACTCGCTTACAAAATAGCCGTCAAAATCGCCAAAAAGGGCATAAGTTAAAAAAGTATTGTTTTTTAAAATTGTCTTTATTTGTTCTAGCATAGTTTGCGAAATGTTAGAAAGATTAAGAGTTAATTTCTTTTTAACAAATTCTTGCCAACAGACAAGACTTCCGTCGGCAAGATAATAAGAACTGCCTTTAAAAGTGTTATCAAGCGTGTAGGAACTTAAAATATTTTGAAATGTAAGCAGTTTTTTTACAATAGAAATTTCTTCAAAATCAATATCTTCATTAAAAGTTAAACGGATGATTTTAGCCGTAATTTGCGTGGCTAAAATAAAAAATTTATCTTGCTTTTGGCTTTGGGTTAAAGTTTCCCCTTCCGTCCAAGATTCCTGTTCGTCTGTTGTTTTATAGTCAACTTGCACGCTTGTAAGAGCGGTATTTTTTATTAAAAAAGCGTCAATTTGTTTTGTTTCGTTAAAAGTAATTGTAAAAATGTTTGAAGAAATATTTGTTTGCGTGTTAGAATCAATTAAATTTGCACTATATAAAGTGATTGGTTGAAAAATCATAAACTTGCCTCGCTATCTTTTTGTTTGCCGATTTTATAACTGATTTTGGCTTGTTCTACCGCCCAAGAAACGCCTTTACGGGCGGCCTGGGCAATTTGCTCACAAAGTTCTTTTGCATTGGTGCTGGAGGTTGTTTGCGCGTTTATGGTTATGGGGCTGTTTATGGTAATATTTGGCGTTTCTTTGGACTTAGTTTGCTCGGGCGATAAAACATATTCCCCTTCGTGCAAAAGATAAGGGCCGGTTTGGTTTATGGGGCCGCCTGTTCTGCGTGAGCCAAGTAAGCCACCAAATAAACTTGTTCCCCCGCCAAAAATTGCGCCAAAGAAACTTTGCGTTGCCATCTGCGCGCCCATAGATAAAAAGGAAGATAAAATATTTTTAAACACTTCTTTTGCCAAGTTTTCAAGATTAAGAAAATTCTTAGAGGTAGAATCAAAAAAACTATTTAAAGAGGCGCTTGATAAAACATTTATTTTGCTTGCGCCTGAGATAAAATTACTACTCCACCTATCTGTTTGATTGTTTAAATTGTTATAGTATTTAGAAAATTCCTGTGAACTTTTATTTATTTGAGACTCTGCTTCTTTAAACCCTTGCGGGTCAAAGATGCTGGAAAGTTCTATAAAAAAAGAGCCTGCGCTGTTTGTCATTTGCTTATTCCTATTTGTGAAAGTTGTGCGATGCTGGGGTTTGTATTTTGTTTTTTATAACCCATTTGTTTTAAAGCACCGCTGATAGCCCAATTAAGCCAAGAAAGGTTTTGGGCCAAAATATACTCGGTTTTATAGCCGTAAAAAGACGCACAAAAACTTATGGCACCTAAAAGGGCGTCTAATTCTTTTTTACTTTCAGGGCCTGGGAAAAATTTGCCATTATCAAGGCAAAATCATTAACCTCGCTTAAAGTTTTGGTTAAAATACTTAGTTCCTGCAGAGTTATTTTATCTTCGGGACAAAGAACATCTTTAAAAGCATTATTGGTTAGAAGATTTAAAATTTCTTTTGTTTTATTTGTGCCGGCAATTTCAAAAATTTTAGCAAGAATATTTTGATTATCTTTTAAAGCTTTTATTTCGCCGTAAATCTGACCGAGTAGGCGGCCGAGTAAAACGGCATTTTTTATGCTGATAGGTTTTATTTCAATATCGCGCCCCATAATTTTTATTGTTTTGGTTTGGGGCAAAAGGGCTTCAAGCGGGTTCATTGTTTTTCTCCTTATAAATTATTTCTTATTTTTTAGGTTCGGGGGCGGTGTTTATAGAGAACCCCCGAACCTTTGTCGTCGGTGTTTTTGTGT
This sequence comes from Elusimicrobiaceae bacterium, assembly GCA_017534965.1. Taxonomy (GTDB): domain Bacteria; phylum Elusimicrobiota; class Elusimicrobia; order Elusimicrobiales; family Elusimicrobiaceae; genus Proelusimicrobium. The sequence continues at coordinate 6,389 of JAFXVA010000022.1, forward strand.
TTGCCTAGGCGGATAAAATATCTTCTATTTTGCCAAAGCGTTTATTTAAATCTTTTGAAGTATCGCATAAAACATCAAATTCTACTTCAACTAAAGTTTCGCTATCGCGTTTATAACTTTGGCTTGTTTTGCCTGTGGGGCGGCATTTCCAAAAAGTATATTTACGGCTTGCACCGCTGGGGCCTTTTACATTAATGTAAAGAGTTTTGTAAGTTTCGCTAGATTTATCGCCAAACTCAAAAGTGGTGCTGGCTGGGCTAGCGTAGCCAAAGGCAAGAGCAATATTTGCTAAAGTTGCTTCCGCAAGGGAAAATTTAATTTTTAAACTTTCCGCCGTAGTAATTTTATCAATAATACCAAGACATTGATCAACCTTAACTTCGTAAGCACTTTCTTCGTGTTCAATGGTTATACCTCCTTTAATAAAACCTAAATCTGTTGCTTGGGCTTCACTTGTGCCGTAAGAGCCGGCTTTTAAAGTGCTTTGGGCATTTAAACCCACAATAATATTTGTTGGTGTGGACATTTGTTTCTCCTATATTTTTTTAAATTTAAAAATAAAATTTATAGCACGCACATGGCGGCCGAGTTCATCTAAAAAATCATTTCCCCCTATCTTTTTGCTGTAATAAATTTTGTATTCTTGGGAAGGTATTTCATTTGCGGTTAAATCAAGCAATTCCGTTAAAAGATAAGAAATTTGCGTAATCTGCAAAAAATCATCAGCCGTAATTGTTAAAGTTATTTGTTCGGTGCTTAAAACTTCATCTGTTGTTCCACCCGGGTTTGTGGAGCGGTAAACAATATAAGGCAAGCGTGAAGATATTCTTGCAAAATTGGGGTAAATCTTGCTGTCTGTTTGCGTGCTAGATAAAACCAAACTTAAAGCTTCGTCGCAAGCTAAATAATTATAAATATCTTTTAAAATCATAAGAATTTTCCTATTTCCTTTATTTCTTCTTTTAAAATAAGGGCATATTTATTTAGAGTCGGCAGCATAAAAGGGCGCGGGGCAGTTTTGTTGGTGCCATATTCTAAATAAAGGGCGTAAGGCGCGCTATCCGCACAAAAAACTTTTATTATTAAACTATCTTTATTTTCCTCTAAAAGATAATCAACGGAGTTTTGTAAATTGCCACTTTCTTTACGCGGTGCTTGCATTGGCAAACTACGCACAATTCTTGCGCCGTTTTTTGATACGGGAATATCTAAGATATTTTTTATTTCCTGTTTCATTTCGGCACCGATATTTTGTGCTATCTGTTTTTGTGCTTTTTTTAAATCAAGCCAAGTTTGCGCTAAGTTTTTGCTAAGAACTTCAAAAGAAGAATTAAGAGAAAATTTAAACATTTTAAATAGTCCTTTCCAAATATAAGCACAAATAGCGTCCCGCTCCACCTAGCGAAAGAGACCCCACCACATTATAATTTTTGCCGTCAACAACTACGCAAAAATCATTTTGAGGTAAAGATCTTTCCACCATATAAAGCGCATGGGTTGCTTTTTGATATGACGGACTAGAGTAGCGGCGTTCGCTAACCTGTCTTGTTCTTAATCGGCAAGGAATATTAACGGCAAAATCACTAAAAATTATTTTTTGCTCACCGCTATTTTGGGCTGTTTGATAAGTAGCACTTTTTAAAGTGCAGGTTTTATTTAAAAGTGTTTTAAAACTCATAAATCAATCCTTCGGTAGCCTTCTAAGAGCATAGCAACTTGCGGTGCAATAGCGTGTTCTTCGTAATAACTGATACTATAATCGCCAAGGGTTTCGCCTTTGATATTGCAGTCTTCCTGTATTTTTAAAACTTCTTTTACCCAATGCCAAATAGCAAGTTGAATATTCTTTGGCACGCTTGCCGTATCTTGAGCAAGGCCTGCAATATAGGTTATTAAAACAACGCCTTTCCAATTTGTCGGTTTTTTGATAATTCCGTTATATTTATCAAGTTTCAAAATATTTGGGTCAATAGTTTGTCCGTCTTCAATAATAGTTGTGATACTTGTAATAGGGTATTGCTGGAGTTGTAAATATTTTGTTTTAGAACCCTGCTTATCGTGGGGTTCTTCGGTAATGGTTCTGGCAACAATATTACGACCAAGATATCTTTCGGCGGCTTCGCTGCAAGATTCAATAAGAAGTTCATATAGAGCATCTTTTGAGGTATCTTGCACGCTTACACCAAGAAAAGATTTTAAATTTTCCAAAGTGGTTGCTGCTGTTGTTGGTAAAGACATAAAAAAGTTTCCTCCTTTTAGTTTTTTTAAGCAGGGCGGTATTTTAAATACCGCCCATGGAGAATAAAGTTATTTAAAAATTAAATAACTAAAGGCACTGCCGTAGGTAACATCAATAGATAAGGCCTGGGTAAAGCGCAACCAGGTTTGATCTGTCATAAAGGCACTTTCAAGGACGCTGTCTTCGCTATTCCAAGAAGCAGCATCTTGAGAAACTTTAACAGTCATACTTTCTCTTGGAGAGATAAGTAAATTTTTGTTAAATCTGCCAAAGAAGGCAATGGTTTTATCTCCGCCTGTTAAGGATGAAGCGGAAGAAACTTCATTAGGTATTTGGGAACTTACAACATAAGGAGTGTTCCAAATTGTTGCAGGAGTGCCTAGTGAAGGCGGTGCCCAAATATAATTGCCGTGGGTATCTTTTAATTTCATTAACTTGCTAAGACCGGCTCTTGAAACAACTAAAACGCCTTCTCTTGCGTTTTGGTCGTTTAAACTAAAGAGCAAGTTGGCAATATCATCAAAAGTAACACTGCTTGAAGCCATAGAAACAGCATTTATACCGCTTGTATTTAAAATGCCGTTGAAAGGATCGCTAGAAGCAGTTTTACCGATTAAAGCAACTCTTTCAATTTCAAGGGCCATAGCTTCGGCTACAAGTTCAGATAAGAATTGAGTTAAGTTAATTGCGCTATCTCTAATTAATTCATCGGTGCATTTAATAACCGTTGCCAAAACTTTGGCGGTTTGTTCAATTTGACCGAAAGTTGGGTTTGTTATGCCTTTTACGCTGTTTTCACTAACCCAGCCAACTTGTAAGTTTGTTAATTGTTTGGGGATTTGGCGTTTCCAAGTGGACATAGGCATAATATTGGCAATTTTCATAATTGCGCTGCTTTCGTTCATTAACTTGAAAACTTGGCTAGAAAATTCGCTTGGCACTAAATAGCCACCACCGGTGGTGGCAGTATCACCTTCGGAAAGGACAGATTTAAAATCGTTTAAAATAGAGTGTTTATTTTTTGCGGCAAGCAAAAAGTTTTTCATATTGCCGAATTTGCGGCCATATTCGCTTGTCCAGGGTTGTTCCGGTTTGTTGCGACCGCTTTTAGCAAAAGCGGAAAATTTTTCTAAAACATCTTCTTCTGTTGTGGGCAAAACGGCTTTGCTTTGTTGCGGGTGTAAATTGGTAATGATATCTTCTATCATTTTTTCTGCTTTATCTTTGGTTAAGCAATCGTTTATTTTGGAATCAAGGGTTTGCCTTAATTCTTTTATGGAACTCATTATTTCGTCCATTTAATTCTCCTAGGCGGGTTTTTGAGTTCTTTTATTTTTAGCATAAAAAAGAGCCCTCAAACCCTGCTCGGTTTGACGACTCTCCCAATTTCTGATACAAATGTATCAAATTTATTTTTGCTTGTCAAGAAAATTTTTTGTTTTCTTTTACTACCTGAATAATGTTATAATGAAATTATATAAATAAAAATTATAGGAGGAATTAATGACAAATACACCCCCCCAAACAAAACAAAAACAACCCGCAGGTCTTTATCTTTTATTTGCAACGGAAATGTGGGAACGCTTTAGTTTTTACTCTCTTAAAGCCCTGTTTATTTTGTATTTAACAAAGGAACTTTTACTTTCTAAAGAACAGGCAAGCGGTTATTTTGGAACCCTGATGAGTTTGATTTTCTTATCCCCCCTTTTTGGCGGTTATATCGCTGATAAATGGATAGGCAAAAGAGCTTCAATTATTATTGGTTCTTTATGTATTATTGCAGGGCAATTTTGTATGGGGCAGGGCTCTTTAAATGCGGTATTTGTGGCAATGGGTTTTATTGTTATAGGTAATGGCTTTTTTAAACCTAATATTTCAAGTATCGTAGGCGATTTATATGAGAAAAACGACCCAAGAAGAGATAGCGGTTTTACTATATTTTATATGGGTATTAATCTTGGCTCTTTTTTGGCCGGTTTAATTGCAGGAACACTTGCTGCTAAATATGGCTGGGCTTACGGCTTTGGCTCGGCAGCAGTCGGTATGATTTTTGGTTTACTTCTATTTGTTTGGGGTAAAGATAAATATTTACAAGGCAAAGGCAAAGCCCCTAAATATTATGCTAAACCGACGGAAACAAAAAAAGAAGTTTCAAATGCCCCCCTTACAAAAGAAGAAAAACAGAGAATTGCCGTTATATTTATTATGGCTTTCTTCTCGGTCTTTTTCTGGGCTATTTTTGAGCAAAAAGGTGCAGCTTTAAACCTTATTGCTGATGAGCATGTAAACAGAGTAATAAACTTCTTTGGCAAACCTTTTGAAATACCTACAGCGTGGTTCCAATCGGTCAACCCCTTGTTTATTATGTTATTTGCCCCTGTTTTCTCTAAATTATGGGTATTTCTTGGCAAGAAAGGCAAAGATTTAAGCGTGCCTGCCAAATTTATGGTTGCTTTCTGGCTTATTGCCCTTGGCTATGTTATTTTGCTTACCGCAACAAGTGTGTGTGGCGATAATAAAATGGGTATCTTTTGGATTATCGGCGCTTACTTTATGTTTACTATGGGTGAGTTATGTTTATCACCCGTCGGGCTTTCAATGGTAACAAAACTATCGCCTGTAAAGTTTATTTCCTTGTTTATGGGTATATGGTTTTTGGCAAACTCCGCTGCGGGCTTTTTGGCCGGTAAATATTCAGGCAAACTTGATACTATGACTTTACAGCAATTCTTTACCTGGCCGGTTATTACCGCCTTTGGCGCATCCCTTTTATTACTCGTGTTAATCAAACCTATCAAGAAATGGATGCACGGCATAAAGTAAAATTAGTTAGTAATTTTAATATTAAAAAACCCCTCTTTACCGAGGGGTTTTTTGATGCTCAAATTAAAGAGAATTTTTTATTTTTGATATTTGTTTCTCTTTGTATAATGAGTGTGGAGCAAATGGTGCGCCTTTTCGCTTAAAGGTGCGCCAAGATAATCTGCATATAATTTCTTAATAGCAGGGTTATTGTGGCTGCATCTGATTTGGGCGTGTTCATCTTCTTTATAAAGGCCTTTTGCTCTTAAAGTTCTAAGTTCGTCGGTAACGCCGTAAGGTTGACCGCCGCCGGCAACACAACCGCCTTGGCAGGCCATAACTTCCACAAAGTGATAAGGAAGTTCCTTACCTTGTTCTTTGGCTTTTTTAATCTTTTTCATTAAGGCATCAACATTGCCAAGACCGTGAGCAACGGCAACGCGAACTTCTGTTCCGTCAACATCAACTTTGGCTTCCTTAATACCTTTAAGACCGCGGACTTTTTTAAAGTTAACATCTTTAAGCTCTTTACCTGTAACAAGGTTATAGGCAGTTCTTAAAGCAGCTTCCATAACACCGCCGGTAGCACCAAATATTGTGCCGGCGCCGGTATAGGCGGAAAGAACATCGTCACCTTTTCTGTCTTCAAGATTATTAAAGTCAATACCTGCTTGCTTAATCATTCTTGCAATTTCGCGGGTTGTTAAGACGAGGTCAACATCCGGATAACCGCTGGCGGACATATCTTTATCTCTGCTGATTTCATATTTCTTTGCGGTGCAAGGCATAACAGAAACTACAAAAATATCTTTGGGGTCAATGTTATGTTTTTGAGCATAATAGGTTTTGGCAAGAACGCCGACCATTTCATGCGGAGATTTTGCAGAAGAAATATGATCAAGCATATCATTGTGATTCTTTTCAACAAAATCAACCCAAGCAGGGCAGCAGCTTGTAATCAAAGGTAAAACGCCACCATTTGTTAAGCGGTGTTTAAATTCGCTTGCTTCGTCAA
>JAFXVA010000004.1 GCA_017534965.1 Elusimicrobiaceae bacterium
GTATGGCCTCAAGGAACTGAAGACCGTCAAGGGACTTCACCTTGTAGGTACGGCACTCAATAAGGCATCTGCTCTCGCCTTCAAGCTCGACGTCTTTACCGCCAAGCCCAAAGGCAAGCCCAAAAGCAAGACCGAGTGAAGCAAGTAAAATCAAGATAACATAGTTAATTAAATCAAAATTAATATTGATTTGCTGTAAGGCCAAAATTACGGCAAAAACAACAATAATAATATTAATTATTTTGGCAAATAAAACACCACCTTTAATATCATTTGCTTTTGCAGAGTTTTCAACAAGTTTTTGCACAAAGCTGCCAAACAAAAGACCTGCAAACAAGATAACAATGCTAACAATAATATAAGGTATAAAGGCCAAAAGTTTAATTAACATCTGGCGGATAATTGTTAAATGTAAGCAATCTGCCGCAATCATGATGAAAGCAAGCATTATTACCCAAGAAACAACAAAGCAAATTGCATAAGTCGGGCTTTTGCCAAAACCAAATCTTGTTAAAAAATCATTAATTTTAAACTTTGCTGTATAAGTATCAAGTTTAATTTTGTTTAAAAAAGCTTGCAAAAGGGAACTTATACCGCGTGATAAAATAAGACCAAGAAATAACATTACCAAAGCGACAATAATGTTAGGTAAAAGTTCAACCGTTTTATTATAGAGCATAACAAATGGCTCTATAGTGTTATTTGCAAATGTTTGAAGTTCTATCATATTTTCTCCTATTTATATTCAAGTTTTACAAGTTTGTATTTAAGTTTTGTTTTAGGCAAAACAAGTTCAAAAGTTTCGCCTTCTTTTTTGCCAAGTAAGGCACCGGCCAAAGGTGATTTAACGGAAAGAAGCCCCTTATCCGGGTTGCTTTCCATAGAACCTACTAAAGTATAAGTTGTTTGTTCGCCGTCGTCTAAATCTTCAATAACAATAGTAGCACCGATTCTTGCTTGGGTTTTATCCACATTCAAATCATCTGTAATGCGGACATTTCTAAGTTTAATTTCCAAATCATTTATTTTGGCTAAAGTTTCGGCCTGTTTTTCCTTGGCGGCAACATATTCTGCATTTTCTTTTAAATCGCCTTGGCGGGCGGCTTCCCCGATTTCATCTGAAAGTTGTGCTTTTAGTTTTTTTAGAGCTTCAAGATCTTCGCGTAGTTTTTCGTAGTTCTTTCTGCTTACATAAAAAATTTCGCTCATAATAACATCCTCCTACTACTAAACAAGTTTAGCATTAAAAAAGCAGATAAGCAAATGCTATAATAAACTTTAGGAGGATTTTTTATGAGAAAATTTATTAGTAGCACCCTTTTTATATTTTTAACAATATCTTCTTTTGCCTGTCCGGCTTCTAAAGAGCCAATGCTTAATACAATGCAAAATGAAATTAAACGTTCTATGCCGGTTTTTAAAAAACAAAACCCACCGGTATATTTTATGTCTTATATGATAACAAGCGGTAAAGAATATAATTATGCTTCTTCTTTAGGCAAAATTGCCAATCAAGATATTACGGAAAGTGCTATATTGGATATTGATGTCCGCGTCGGCAGTGAAAAGATGGATAATACAAGACCTTTAAAAGGTTATTCTTTTAATTGGGGCGGGCAAACAAGCACTTTGACGCTTTTAAAATCTAATGATAAGGTTTTAAAAAATATTCTTTGGCAAGCAACGGAAGAGGCCGTTAAACAAGCCCAGTCAAATTATGAAAAAGTTAAATCTAATGCGGCAAGCGTTGCAAAAAGGACAGACGATTCTGACGATTTTTCCGCTCCTTTGCCTAAAAAAACAGATTTTTGCGCCGAACTTGAACCTTTCACTTTTAACGAACAGGAAATTATTAGTTTAATAAATGAGTATTCTTCTTTATTTAAAGGTAAAGATTTTATTTTATCTTCCCGCGTTTACTTTAGTGTTGATGATAAAGTTGTTTATTTTGTAGATAGCCAAGATAATAAAATGAAACGCCCCCAAAGACTTATGCGTCTTGGTTATGAACTTGAAACTTTAAATGACGATGGTATGAAACTTTCAAGAAATAATATTTATGATTTTAATACTCTTTCCAAAATGCCTTCAAAACAGCAGGTTATAAAAGATATTAAAAAATCTATTGAGGAATTAAGAATTTTACAAAATGCGCCTGTTGCCGAACCTTTCCACGGACCGGTTATTTTAAGCGGACGGGCGGCGGGGGTTTTCTTTCACGAAATTTTAGGCCATCGTATGGAAGGTAATCGCCAAAAAGATGATGAGTTCGGCCAAACTTTTACGGGTAAAATTAATCAGGAAGTTATTTCGCCTTTAATCAGTGTTTATGATGACCCGACAATGAAAACTTTTAATGATATAGATTTGCGCGGTCATTATTTGTATGATGATGAAGCCGCACCTTCCCAAAAGGTTACCTTAATTGAAAATGGTATATTAAAAAATTTCCTTATGGCAAGAAGCCCGATAAAGAACTTTGCCCAGTCTAACGGACACGGCAGAAAAGCCGCCGGCAGAAGGGCAATTTCGCGTATGGGTGTTACTTATGTTAAAGCAAGCAAAACCATTACTCCTGAAGAATTAAAAGCAAAATTAAAAGAGGAAATTAAACGCCAAAATAAACCTTACGGCCTTTATATTGAAGATATTTCCGGCGGATTTACTATGATTGATACCTCTTCGCCCCAGGCCTTTAAGGTCAATCCTTTGCTCGTTTACAAAGTCTATCCGGATAACAGGCCCGATGAGATTATCCGCGGGGTTGATATTGTTGGCACACCTCTTGCAAGTTTTAATAAGATTATTGCCGCAGGCAATGATTATCAGGTTTTTAATGGCTCTTGTGGGGCAGAATCGGGTTGGGTGCCGGTTTCAGCCATTGCACCAAGTTTGCTAATAAGTGAACTTGAAATTGAGAAAGTTCACAAATCTTCTGCAAAATTACCGGTCTTACCGGCGCCAAAGGGGGATAAATAAAATGAAAAAGTTTTTACTTATTAGTATTTGTCTGATTTTAAATCTTAATGTTTTTGCCGGTGAAAAAAAGCAAAAACTTACTTCACAGGAAAGTGAAGTTTTTAAAGCCATGCAAACGGAAATGAACCGCAATTTACAAGATTTAAAAATGGATAAATTTGCCCGTCCTTATTATATCGCTTATAAAATAATACCAGAAACAAGATATCTTTTTAATGCAAGCCAGGGTGTTTTGATGCAAGATAAAAAGACCTATAATCCTGATTATGAAGTTCAGGTAAGAGTGGGCAGTCCCAAAGAAGATAACTCTTATTTTGATCCTACGGTTTGGCTTCCTAAAGAAACAAATAATTTCTTTGCTTTAAATTATGAGGGGGTTAGCAAATTTCTTTGGCAAACAACAGATATTGTTTATAAAAATTCCCTAGCCGAACTTACAGAAAAACAGGCCTATAAGAAAAATAAACATATTGCCCAGCAGTATGATGATTTTTCTTTCTATCCTCCGCAAGAACATTTTGATACTATAACCGAACCTGTTATAGATCAAAAATATTGGCAAGAAGTTGCCAAGAAAACAAGTGCCAAAGGGGCCTTGCCCGAATTTGAAGATTTTATGACTGCTATTAATATAAATTTTGCGCCGTCTTATTTTTTAACCAGTCGCGGTTCAAAATATCTGCAGGATAAATATTCCATAAATATAACCTTTACTGCCCAAGGCCGCTTGGAAGATGGCTTAGAGTTTAACTTAAACAAAAGTTTAACTTATGTAGATTTTAAAGATGTTCCCTCTTTACAAGAACTTGAAAAAGAGGCCGAAGTTTTTGCAAAAGAAGTTCTTGCTTTACAAAAAGCAAAAAAAGTTGATTCTTATATCGGGCCTGTTCTTTTACAAGGAGCCCAAGCCGCAAAACTTATGAAAGTTCTATCCAGAGAAATCAGTTTTACAAAACATATTGCAAGTAATAATGATTATTCTTATTATGACGGCGTTTTTGCTGATAAACTCGGATTAAAAATTTTTAGTTCTGGCTTTGACGTTATTGATGACCCTCTTAGAAAAACTTTTGATAAACAAAAACTTGCCGGTTATTATGAAATCGACGAGGAAGGCGTTAAAGCTGAAAAAATACAAGTTATTGAAAACGGCTTTTTGAAAGATTTACCTTTTACGGCTTCTTTAACAAAGAATAATAGTAAATCTAACGGACACGCTCGTTCTTATTATGGTTATACAACGGTTGTTGCCCGTCCTTCAAATTTGATTTTGCTACCGCATAAAACTATTGCTCAGGAAGATTTTTTAAATACTTTTAAAAAATTCTGTTTAGAGCAAGGGTTAAAGGCCTGTCCGATAATTTCTGCGACCGATGGGGAAATTTTTTACGGCTTTATGGTGGATGCTAAAACAGGCGCAAAAACTCCTGTTTACGGGGAAAATCCCGCTTTTAATACAAGAAGTTTAAGAGATATAAAATATGCTTCTAATCAAATGCAAGTATATAATGAAATGAATAGAGGGGGCGGTTTTTCTATTATCACGCCTGATTTGATTTTAGATAACGGCGAAATTAATCAAAGCAAGAAACAGCCTGCCCGCAAACCGCTTGTCAAAAGGCCGTAATTATTAACAGAATTAACAAAAATTATTTGCTTGCTTTTTTGCTATAATATCTCTATTGGGCGGGTGGCGGAATTGGCAGACGCGTACGGCTCAGGACCGTATGCCCGAAAGGGCTTAAGGGTTCAAATCCCTTTCCGCCCATTTTTAATCTAAATTTCAGTTAAATTAAATTTTTATTCTGTGGAGTTTTATGTATCTTAAAAAATCTTCAAAAAGAAAAACTTTTGCTCCTATCAGCGCAAAAAGGCGTAAAGCCCGCAGAGTAAAAGTTTTTTTCCTGTTGATCTTTTTCTCTCTTTTTATAATTTTATTATTGTGGGGGCTTAATAAAGGTATTCAATATGTGTTTGAACATAAAAGTAATTGGTTTACCTGGACGGCCCAAACTTTGGTTGTGGAAGCGCAAGATGACTATACCAGCAAGCAAATTAAAGATTTTATAAGTTTTAAGGAAAATGCCATTGTTTCAGCCGATGAAGCCAAAAGTATTCAAAATACTTTACAATCAAAACTACCACAAGTAAAAGAAATTAAAGTTAAAAGAGGTTATTTTTCTAAAGAGTTAATTATTAAGGCAGAAAATCATGAGATTTTAGCAACCCTTATAGCTAAGGAAAAGTTGTATTTGGTTTCGCAAACAGGGGTTTTATTTAATTATGAACACGCCCAAATTCCCTCTGATATTTTGCAAATAAAAACAGAAAAAGAAATAAAGGGTTCTTTTTTGCCGCAAGAATTTGTAAAATTATTAAAAGACATTTCAAAAAATCCTTTGCCTGATCTTGATTTTATAGAGGTAAATTTAGAAAAAGAAACTTATTCTCTTAATTTTAAGGATGGCTCGGTTGTTGCTATGGGGCTTTTTGATTTGTATAATGATAAAATAGTTGTATTAAAAGATATAATAGATATATCGCAAAAAAAAGGTATTGAAAAACCTTATAAAATAAATTTCAATTATTTTAAACATGGTAAAATTTATCTTAACAGTCAGGTGTAATTTATGGCAAAAACAAATTTAATGGCAGGTTTAGATATTGGTAGCGGTAAGATTACCGCCGTCAGTGCTTATCAAGAAGAAGAAACAGGAAAGTTGGTTGTTCTTTCAGGGGTGGCAGTTCCTTGTGGAGGGCTTAAAAATGGTATCGTAACAGATATTAAACAAGTGAGTATTGCTGTTACAAATGTTATTAATACTTTGGAAGAGCAAGCCCAACAACCCTTAAGTTCTTTATATATTGCTTTACGTGGCGAACATTTAAAATCGGAAGTGGGCCACGGCACTTATAATATTTCAAGAGCAGATAAAGAAATTACGGCAGATGATATTGAAAGGGTTATTTCCAATGCTCAATCTATTTCTATAAAAAGCGATCACGAAATTGTAAGCGTAATTCCGCAAGGTTTTAGTATTGACAGACAAAGAGGTATTACCAATCCGGAAGGGATGGACGGCTCTTCTTTGGAAGTTGATGTTTATATCACAACAGGGCTTTCTTCTTCGTTAAACAACTTGCGCAAATCTATAAACAAAATGGGGTATAGAATTGATGGCTCTTTTTATGGTTTAATGTGTTTGTGCGAAAATGTTTTACTTAAAGAAGAAAAAGAACTTGGCGCAGTTTTAATAGATTTAGGAGGGGAAACAACTTCTATCGGTATTTGTGTTGACGGCGTTTTACAATATTCTAAAGAATTTGATTTCGGCTGTGATTTGATTACCGGTGATATTGCAAGTGCTTTGCATACCTCTAAAAAAGATGCAGCCAGAATTAAAAAAGAAGCCGGCCTTTGTTTTCCTAAATATAATGATGAAGAAAATGATGAAGAAATTAAAGTTCCTTCTTTAGACGGAAGAACAACAAATTCTTTCAAAAAGAGTATTCTTTTGGATGTTATACAACCACGTATGCAAGATATTTTTGAAATGGTAAGGGAAAGTATTATTGAAAGTGAACTTTCTGATTTTATTTCTGTTGCTATTTTAACCGGCGGTGGCAGTGCAATGCCGGGTATTGAAAGTTTGGCTTCCCAAGTGCTTGGCGTAAAAGAAATAAGATGCAGCGGTGTTTCAAGAGATTTGGTAGAAGCGGAAGATAAATTCTTTGATCCTATATACACTACAGCTTTATCTTTGCTATTATATGTTTCTAAAAGAGATGTCTTAGAACAAAAAAAAGAAGCGGAAATAACAAGTAAATCCCCAATTGTTAGATGGGGGAAAAATATCTTTAAAAAGGTATTAAATTCTGAAATTTTTGGTGGTTAATTTATGATGGATGATACTTTTGATTCAATTTTTGGAACTTCAACTCAGTTTGAAGGTAAAAAAGCAAAAATAAAATGTGTCGGTGTTGGCGGTGGCGGCGGTAATGCTATTAATACAATGATGTCTTCCGGAATAGAAGACGTAACTTTTATTGCCGTTAATACAGATGCCCAAGATTTAATGAGAAGTAAAGCTGTCTTTCGTTTACAAGTAGGGGAAAAACTTACCAAAGGGCTTGGGGTTGGCGGAGATCCTGTTAAAGGCAGAGAAGCAGCTTTAGAATCTTGTGAATCTTTAAAACTTTTAGTTTGCGATACGGATTTACTTTTTATTACAGCCGGTATGGGTGGCGGAACAGGCACAGGTGTTGCACCGGAGCTTGCCCGTATTGCTAAAGAAACTTACGGCGATAATATTTTAGTCGTAGGGGTTGTTACCCGTCCTTTTAAAACAGAAGGTTTCCCTAAGGAAAAAATTGCCCAAAAAGGGCTTGAAGAATTACGCCGTTATGCTGATTGCGTAATTGTTGTTCCTAACGATAAAATTTGTGAAAATATTGATTCTGAAACCAGCACAGAAGAGGCCTTTAAACTCGCAGATCAGGTTTTAGTTCAAGCAGTTAAAGGTATTTCTGAAGTTATTTTAAAACCGGGCGAAATTAATATTGACTATAACGATTTAAAGAAAATAATGTTAAAATCCGGTAGAGCAATTATCGGCAGAGGCAGAGCAAAAGGCAGAAAAAGACATATTGAAGCCATAGAACAAGCAATAAGTTCACCTTTGCTTGAAAATTCTGATATTACCGGAGCAAAAGGAGTGATAGTATTTTTCTCCTCAGCGGAAAAAATTACTATGCTTGAACAACAAGAGGCCGTCAATATAATAAATCAGTCTGCCACAAAAAGGGCCTTTATCAAATTTGGTTATATGCATGATGCATCTATTCCCAAAGGGGAATTACAAATAACCTTAATCGCAACGGGTTTTCAAGGCAATGTATTATCTAATACGGCAAGGTTTAAAGGTAAAAGCTTTACTTCATCCTTTAACAATATGCCCTCTTCCCAAAGAAGTGTTGCTTTAAGCGGAAGATTTAGACATCTTGCAATGCTAAGACCTTCGTATATGCGAAGAAAAATGGAGGATAAGTAATATTATGGCAATAGGTTTACAAGCTTTACTGAAAACAGTCGTAGATAACAAAGCAACAGGTTTGCATATTAGAGGCAACTCCGTCGCTTTTGTTCGTATGAACACAAAGATGAGAGCAATTGATGATACTTTTTTAACTAATGATGAAGTTAAAAAAATTGCTCTTTCTATTATGGGCGAAAGAGAAAAGA
>JAFXVA010000023.1 GCA_017534965.1 Elusimicrobiaceae bacterium
GAGAACACAGGTTCTAAAGTAAATTCTTTTAGGTCTTCCTGTATTTGGGCAGAGGTGGTAAGTTCCAGTTGCTTGATTGTATGTAAAGGATAAGATAAATAGCGGTTTAAAAATCTTTGGCAGACATAGCGCATTTTGTTTAAATCTAAAACTTCAATATCATTTAAAAAGGCAAGATTATCAAAAGGTAAGGTGTGTATATTACCCCAAAGTTTTTCATTTATTTCTAAAACAGGTCTGTCTTTTAAACCAAAGCCGCTTTCCTGCATTAAACGGAGTAAAAAAGCCGGGGCTATTACTTGGTTTACGGGGTAATTTTCTAAAGTTTGCATGGCATTTTGTAAAAGTTCAAATTTTGCCGGATTAGGATTTGCCAAAGGTGTCAAGCGGTAAAATAATTCACAAAAATAAGAAGCCATTTCCATTTTTTTTATATCTTGGCGGATATTGGGATAAACACTTTTTAATTTGCCCCCTGTAATACAGCCGATAGTAGCATTTCTTCTTATATATATACGGGAGCAGGAATTTACAAAAGTTTCGCTAATGGCTTTTAACTTAGAGTCGCTCCTGTTTACGCCGGGCAGACGCAAAGCCATACGGCCGTGATTTTGGGAATAAACACAAATCATTCTATCTCTTTCCCTAAAATTTTGGCGCAACAAAACTATAATATTATCTGTAAATTCCATTAAAAATATAATACAATATTAAAGAGCCAAAATAAAAGAAGTTTTTAAAATTTTGCTCAAATCATAAAAATATAATATAATATATACACTATGTTACCTACATACAGACCAAATAAAAAGAAAAGAGCTAAAACCATTGGTTTTAGAGCTAAAATGTCCACCACGGGTGGCAGAAAAGTTCTTAGCGCCAGACGTGCAAAAGGCCGCAAAGAACTTATTCGCAAATAAACGCACTTTTTAGTGCCGGAAGAATTGTGAAGAAATCGGGCCTTACCAAAAACGATAGGATCTATCTTAACAATGACTTTAAAGATATTTTAGAGCATGGTGTTAAGGTTTACGGAAAAGGACTTGTTTTGTGGTATCGGCTCTATCCGCAAGGGGGGGAGGAAGATTGTAAACTTCGCCCTTCCCAGCAAGCGCGGATCGCTATAATAGTATCAAAGAAATTAGGAAATGCGGTGCAGCGTAACCGCTGCAAACGGCTTTTGAAAGAGGCCTTTCGCATTAACAGACATTTATTAAAAGACAGCGCCGATTGTATTTTTTGTCCAAAAGATATTGAAGTATTTAAAGATTATTCAATGGCCGGCGCGGCTTTTTTAAATTTAGTTAAAAAAGCTAAAATTTTAAAGGAAAGCAAGGACCTGTAGTTTTATTTTCCCTTACCTTCTTTTCTTAAAAGATTTGATAATGAAGAAATTGTTTCTTTTATTTTTGAGGACGACTATAAAAATTATCCGTCCTTTACTCGGGCCTAGGGGTGTGTGCCGTTTTTACCCGACTTGTTCGGCCTATACCTTAGAAGCAATTGAAAAACATGGTATTTTTAAAGGGTCTTATCTGGCTTTAAAACGTTTGGCTAAGTGCCATCCGTTTCATAAAGGTGGGTATGATCCTGTGCCGTAATTCTGTTATGCGAAAGACCTCTAAAGCGTAAGCGCATTTAGAGGTTCCTATGGATAATAAAAATAATGATTTTTTAAAAATCTTAATTTGGACTTTGCTTATTTATATTGGGTTTACTTTTGTTTTTCCTGCTAAGAAAAACCCCACACAACAACCCCAAACTACTCAAACTCAAGAACAACAAGATAGTAATATCGTAAAAACAGATATTACCGAAGCTGTAATAAAGGAAGCTTCCCCCGATGCAAAAGAAATTAAAGAAGATGAAATAAAGGAATATGTCCTTAATTTAGAAGATGCCGAAGTTATTTTTACCACAAAAGGCGCTTCAATAAAGGGTTATATTTATAAAGATATTATTGAGCCGGTAAATTTGACTCCGTATGAAGGCCCGGGCTATTTTGCCACTTTACCTAATGTAAATTTTGAACTTGTTTCAAAAGGTGAAAAAGAAATTTCTTTCAAAGCTGAACTTGCAGAAGGTTTTGATATTTATAAAACTTATACTTTCGGCACAGAAAACTCTTTAAATAATCTTTCTGTAAAATTAGTAAATAAAACAGCAAAAGCTCTTGATATTTCTAATTTAGCCGTTAATTTGGGGCCGGGCTTAAATACCGTTAAAAGTGAAAGAGGCGATAACCCTTCTATATGGCGTGCTTTCTGCACTGTTAAGCCGGAAAACAAAAAACCTGTTTTAGAAAAACTTACCTCAAAAATGATGACAAATACCAGCAAATTAGAAAGCACTTGCTCTAATTGGTATTGGGGCGGTATTGATAACCGCTATTTCTTGGTTGCCTTTATTCCTCAAAATTTCAAAGGCACCGCAACAGATTTGCATTACTCAAGTAAATTCGTATATCAAAAAGACTCTTTTTTTGGACTTTTCGGCAAAAAAGATGTTGAAGGACCGGAACTTGATATAAAGCTTAAAGGGCTTGTTGCCCCTGGGGAAGAGGTTGTTTATGACTCTGCTTTTTATTTTGGTCCTAAAGATATTAAAGTGCTTAAGGCCTTACCTTATGATTTAAGCCGCTCTGTTGAAATAGGTTTCTTTAACCAGTTTGGCCAATATGTGCTTGATTTGCTTGAGTGGCTTTATGGTATAACCCATAACTATGGTTGGGCTATTGTTTTAATGACTTTTATTATTCAACTTGTTTTATTCCCTCTTACTTATAAACAATTAAAGGCCTCAGCCGTTATGCAAAAAATTCAGCCGGAGATGAAGCGTATTCAAGATAAATACGGCAAAACCGATCCAATGGCAGCTCAGCGCGAAATGATGGCCCTGTATAAAAAATATGGTGCTAATCCATTAAGCGGATGCTTGCCTTTGTTAATTCAGTTCCCGATATTTATTGCTTTGTTTAATGCGCTTAGAACCTCTTGGTGTTTACATGGGGCGCCGTTTATTTTGTGGATTAAGGATTTATCCGCAAAAGACCCCTATTATGTTTTACCCATTGCTATGGGTGTGATGATGTTTATTCAACAAAAAATGACTATGCCTGATATGGGCAAAGATAACCCCAATGCCGCAATGTTTAAATGGATGCCGATTTTTATGACGCTTCTATTCTTAAACTTCCCCTCGGGGTTGACTTTATACTGGTTTATCAGCAATTGTATAAGTTTCTGTATAAATGTAGTTTTAAAGAAAAAAATGGCAAAAGCCGCTTAGGAGATTTATTATGGCAAGAAGAGAAATTACCGCAGAAGGAAAAGATGTAGGAGAAGCAATTACTAAAGGTTTACATGAACTTGGCAGAAGAAGAGATCAGGTTGAAGTAACCGTTATGCAAGAAGAAAAACCCGGTTTTTTGGGTATTGGTTCTAAACCCGCTATTGTTAAAATAATAGAAAAAAAGTGGGATTCCGAAAATTCTACCCCTATGAAACCCCGTTCTTTAAAGAAAAATTTTAAAGGTGGCAAAGGCAAAAAGAAAGTTATTCGAAAACCGACCCGCTTAACAAAAGCACCAAAAGAACCTAAAGAAAACGAACCGCAAAAATTACCTTCTTTAGAAATTCAAAATGCCGTCATACCGGAAAATCTTAAAGAACCTATGAGCGTTGCAAAAGAAAGTTTAATTAAGATTATTGAAGGTATCGGCGCAAAAACAGAAAATGTTAATGTTTGGTGGGACCAAAAACAAGAACGTATGCTTGTTACTTTTGATTGCGATAGCCCTGCCCTTATTATCGGTAAAGAAGGGCATACTTTAGAGGCAATACAATATGTTATTACTCTTATGGTAAGCCGTTATTTTGATAATCCTATTTCCGTTATTTGCGATACTCAAAACTATTGGCGCAAACTTGAAGATAAAGTTAATGACGAAATTGAAAGAGCCGTCAAAATGTTAATGAGAACCAAAAAAACTTATCGCTTCCGCCCGATGTCCGCCCAAAGAAGAAGATATATCCATCGCTATTTAGTAGATAGAACAGATATTTCTACCGCTTCCGAAGGCGAAGGTAAATGGCGTAAAGTTGTTTTAAGATTACAAACAACCCAAACAATGCCGGCTGATAATAATACCCCTGTAGTTAATACTAACCCGCAGGAAAGTATTACAAGCCAAATTAACCAAGCAGTTTCTTACGGACAAGATACCCAGGAAGCTTTAAGAAAAATGCAGGAAGAACAGGCCAAAGCCGCTATGGCACAAGAACAGGCAGAAGTTGCCGCCCAAACCCAAGCGGAAGTTGCCCCCGTTCAAACCCCTGCTACAAATGAAGTTAAAGCAGAAGTTGCCCAGCAACCTGCAACAACAACAGAACAAAAATAAATAATTATTTTTAAGAGAAATAAAACCCCTGTTTTTAAAAAACAGGGGTTTTATTATATTTTCCCCTTTCATTAAATGCTAAAATATATATATGCTATTAAATGATACTATTGCGGCTTTTGCAACATCCTCGGCCAGCGGGGCTGTGGCTGTTTTGCGTTTAAGCGGGGAAAAATCTTTAGAAATTTTAAAAACCTTAACCCGCAAGCAAACTTTTGAGCCAAGAAAGGCAACTTTAGTTAATATTTATGACGAAAACGAAGTTCTTGATAAAGCGCTTGCCCTTTATTTTAAAGCCCCAAATAGTTATACAGGCCAAGATATTGTGGAACTTTCGCTCCACGCTAGCCCTTATATTAAAACACGCGTTTTAAAAAATTGTTTTAAACTCGGTGCGCGTCAGGCGCGTGCAGGCGAGTTTACTATGCGTGCCTATCTTAACGGCAAAATGGACCTTGCCCAAGCGCAAGGCGTGGCCGATATTATTGCAAGTAAAAATAAAGCCGCCCATAAAGCCGCCATAAATACTCTTGAGGGTAAACTTTCAGGCGAGTTAAAAGAAATTAAAGATAGTCTTATGGATCTTTTGGCCCAAGTTGAGGTGCGCCTTGATGATACCGACGGCGAAATGCAAGATTTACCAAAAGAATATATAGAGCAAATTTTAAGTAAAGCACAAAAACATATAACAAAATTAACAAATACTTTTTCTAACGGAAAATTTGTTAAAGAGGGTATTAAGACCGCAATTATCGGCGTGCCAAACAGCGGCAAAAGCAGTTTATTAAATGCCCTGCTCGGCTTTGATAGAGCAATAGTTAGCGA
Source organism: Elusimicrobiaceae bacterium (assembly GCA_017534965.1). Taxonomy (GTDB): domain Bacteria; phylum Elusimicrobiota; class Elusimicrobia; order Elusimicrobiales; family Elusimicrobiaceae; genus Proelusimicrobium. The sequence continues at coordinate 5,225 of JAFXVA010000023.1, forward strand.
CCAAAGCGGAACAACGCGCGATACTCTTGAAGCGGAAATTTCTGTTGACGGATTTAATTTGATTTTAACTGATACGGCAGGTATCAGAGAACACGCCTTAGACGCGGCCGAAATTGAAGGTATGAAAAGAAGCCACCGCGCCGCCCAGCAGGCAGATATAATAATTTTTGTGCACGCCCTTGAAAAAACTGAACTTGAAGATAAATTATTAGAGCAAATAAAAGAAACGGGCAAAAAAATAATTGAAGTTTATAATAAAGCAGATTTGTTTAAAGGCGAAGTAAAAAAGAACGCAATTTCCTGTAAAACAGGGCAGGGTTTAGACGAGTTAAAAAAGGAAATTATAAAAACTATCGGGCTAGAAAATCTAAACCAAGATGAAGTTATTATAACTTCCGCTTTGCATTATCAGGCCCTTAAAAAAGCAAGTGAAGAACTTGATAATGCTTTAGAAAAATCAGCAGAACTTGATTTAATGGCGGCACATTTGCGTTGGGCTTTAGAAAGTTTAAAAGAGTTAATAGGCATTTTTACGCCGGAAGATGTTTTAGATATTATATTTTCTAAATTTTGCGTAGGCAAGTAAGAAGGTAAAAAGAATATGTTTGAATATAGTGAAATTTTTGATGTTATAGTTGTAGGCGCCGGCCACGCCGGGTGCGAAGCCGCTTTGGCTAGTGCCAAAATGGGCGCAAAAACTTTGCTTATAACGCAAAATTTAGATACTATTGCGCAAATGTCCTGCAACCCCTCTATCGGCGGTATAGCAAAAGGCCAAATCGTTAAAGAAATTGACGCCCTTGGCGGTGCTATGGGTAAAATTACCGATGAATCTGCCGTTCACTATCACATGTTAAACACAGGCAAAGGCGAGGCAGTTTGGTCGCCTCGCGCCCAATGCGATAAAAAACTTTATCAATTTACCTATAAAAAATATTTAGAAAATGCTAAAAATTTACACATTATCCAAGACGAAGCCATGCGCGTAAATGTGGAAGGTGGCAAAGTCTGCTCGCTTGATACGGCGCGTGATACAAGATACAAAACAAAAACTTTGGTTATAACCCCGGGCACTTTTATGAAGGGTAAAGTTCATATCGGCAAAGTTATGCTTTCAGGCGGCCGGTATAATGATATGCCAAGTTCTTTGTTAAGTGAAAGTTTAAAAGATTTAGGCATAACAATAGGCCGTATGAAAACAGGAACGCCTATGCGTATTAATGGAAACACTATTGATTTTTCAAAGTTTACACCGCAACCCTCGGATTTTCCTTATACGCCAATGTCCTTATTTAATAAACCTATTAAAAAAGATTTTTTACAATGCTATATCGGCAGAACTACCGATGAAACAGCAGAAATTTTACAAACCCATTTAAAAGAATCTGCTTTGTATAGCGGTAATATTCACTCAATCGGTCCGCGTTATTGCCCGTCAATAGAAGATAAGGCGGTAAAATTTCCGCAAAATAAACACCATCCTTTATTTTTAGAGCCCGAAGGTCTTTATACAAGCGAATATTATATACAGGGCTTTTCTACAAGTTTGCCTGAATATGTGCAGTATAAACTTTTAAAATCAGTTCCTGGTCTGGAGCAGGCACAAATTGTGCGCCCCGGTTATGCAATAGAATATGACTATGCCGATCCTACTTGTCTAAATGCTTGGCTTGAAGTCAAAAGTATTAGCGGGCTTTTCTTTGCCGGTCAAATTAACGGCACAACCGGCTATGAAGAAGCCGGCGGTCAAGGCATAATGGCCGGTATAAATGCCGTTTTAAAAGCACGCGGAGCGGAACCTTTTATTTTAAGAAGAGATGAGGCCTATATCGGTGTTCTTATTGATGACCTTGTAACCAAAGGAGTAAATGAACCTTACAGAATGTTTACTTCCCGCGCGGAATACCGCATAATGCTTCGCCAAGATAATGCCGATTTACGTTTAAGCAAATACGCCTTTAAATACGGCCTTTTTGAAAAAGAAAACGAAAAGTATTTTAATAATTATCAAACTGCTGTCAGCGAAATGGCAACCAAAGGGGAAACTTCTATAACGCAAGAAGATTTAGGTCCCTGGGACTTTGAAAAAGCGCAAATAAGTGCTAAAATACTAAAGAAATACCAAGGTTATTTAGATAGAAATATTAAAGATGCAAAAGCCCTTGCCGATGCTGATAAAATTGTTATTCCGCCCGGCTTTGATGCAAGTAAAGTTAAAGGCATTTTAATTGAAAGCAGTCAAAAACTTGCCAAAATAAAACCGGCAACACTGGGGCAGGCCTCAAGAATACCGGGTATTACCCCTGCAGATTTACAACTTATTGCTTTAAGTATTGCAAAATTTAGGAAAGCCAAAAATGGATAAACAGGAAAGTTATTTAAAAACTTTAAATCTAAAATTATCCGCTAAGCAAGAACAAAATTTATCTGCTTATATTGATTTGCTTTGGCAAAAAAAAGAAGATCTTAATTTAACCAGTGTTCAAACAAAACAGGAAATTTGGGATAGACATATTTTAGATGCGCTTAATGTCGTAAATCTGATAAAACAACTTGATAAAGATGCTTTAAATATTGCAGATTTTGGCAGTGGGGCAGGTTATATCGGGCTTGTTATTGCCATAATGCTGCCAAAAGCAAAAATAACTTTAGTGGAAAGTTTAAACAAACGTTGTTTGTTTTTAAATTGGGTTTGTTTAAAACTAGGTTTAAAAAATGTTGAAGTCTTAAATGTTAAAGTAGGTCAAAAAGATATTGATAAAATTTTTGATATTACTACAGAAAGAGCCATGGGTAAAATTGATGATATTTTGCCCCTTTGCACTAAAAATTTAAAAAGTGGCGGTTACTTTCTTGCTTATCAAGGGCCGGAAAGTCTGGCAAGCGGGGAAGTTCAGCATAAAGCAGAAGTTTCTCTGCAATTAGAAAAAAAATATTTTTTACCTTGTGATGAAAAGATGCGCAAGATTGCAGTTTTTAGGAAGATGTAAATGGATATTTCAAAGAGAATAAATATTTTAGCGGTAGTTTTGCTTATAACTTTAGGGGTTTTAGTTTTTTTGGAAGATAATTCTCCCTATAAAAAACCTGTGCAAGATTTGCCTAAAGAAGAAGAACTCTCTCAAGATATTTTTAAAGACAGCGAAGGGGAAGAATTTGTCCAAAACCAAATGCCTTTATATCAAGAACAAGTTCAAGTAAAAACACCTAAAAAATTTACTATTGTAAATAAACAAACTTGGATGGCCCCGCCAAGCGGTTTCTTTTCTGCTTTAACCCATAATTATTTGGTTTATAGAGAAGGCAAAGATGTTACACAAAAATTAAAAGATTTACTTGCTAATATTCATGGAAATTTCGTTTTGGATGTTATACCTTTTTCCGTAGTATCAGATTTTAAAAGGATTTTTTTAATGCTCTTTAGAACTAAAGAAAGTTATAGCCAATATACGCAAAGGCCTTCTTGGTCTGTTGCTTCAACGGATATTAAAGCCCAAAGCATTTTTATATTGGAAAATTCTAATTTTAAAACTAATTTCACCCACGAACTTACCCATATCTATTTTGATGGTTATTTTTTACCAAGCGAACCACCCCTTTGGCTTAGTGAAGGTTTTGCGGTATATGTTCAAACTCAAAACCAAGAAACAAAAGATAAAAAATGGCTTATTCCTTACTTAAAAAGATTTGCCCAAGGGAATTATATTTCTTTTAATGAATTTACAAATGCAACAGATTTAAGTAGTTATTCAAAGGAAGATGTTATGCTTTGGTATGCCCAGGCCTATAGTGTGGTGGATTATTTGCTTACTTCTAAAACGCGTGATGAATTTTTTCAATTTTGTAAAAATTTAAAAGATGGCAACCCCACAAGCCGTTCTTTATATAGGGCTTACGGAATGCCTTTTAACAAAGTATCTTCTCTTGAATATGCTTGGCTTTCTTATGCCCATAATAAAAAGGGGGCAATTTAATTATGGTTAATTGGCAGCATATTCCGATACTTGCCCAAACTATAAAGGAACTTTTAATAACCGATAAAGAAGGCCTTTATATCGACGGAACTTTAGGGCTTGGCGGGCATACAAAAATTTTACTTTCTGCTTTAGGTCCAAAAGGTAGAATTTTTGGCTTTGATAAAGATGCAAACGCAATAGAGATGGCAAAAGAAAATGTTGCCGATTCTCGGCTTGAAACTCTTAATTTAAGTTATACAGAGTGTGCCAAAGTTCTAGCCGAAAAAAATATAAAAGGGGTAAATGGTGCTTTATTTGATTTAGGGTTAAGTTCTTATCAACTTGATGATGCTTCGCGTGGTTTTAGTTTTAATAATCAAGGCCCTTTAGATATGCGCTTTGATACAAAACAAACTTTAACTGCTAAGGAAATAGTTAATACCTGGCCTGCAGATAAAATTGAAGAAATTTTAGTAAACTACGGGGAAGAAAAATTTGCTTCCAAAATAGCCAGAGCAATAGTTCTTGCAGCAAGAGAAAATCCTATTGAAACAACTTGGCAACTTGCAAAAATTATTGAAAATGTCTGCCCCAGAACATCTAAAACCCATCCTGCTACAAGAACTTTTCAGGCTTTAAGAATAGCCGTTAATGATGAGTTCGGTGCTGTTAAAGAAGCCCCAAAACTTCTTGAAAAAATTCTACTGCCTAAAGGCAGAGCCGCTTTTTTAACTTTTCATTCTTTAGAAGATAGAATTATAAAGCAAGCTCTAAAAGATTTATGCCAAGATAAAGAATCCTGGCGTCTGGTTAATAAGAAAGTTATAGAACCCTCTTGGCAGGAAATAAAGCAAAATTCAAGGGCAAGAAGCGCAAAACTAAGAATAATTGAGAGGTTAAAATGAAAAAACTTCTATCAATAATTATTGCGGTAGGTTTATTTTTCTTTATTCTTTCCACTATTCGTATACAGAAAGAAAAAAGCGGTCAGCGTATTGCTGTTTTGATGGAAGATATTGCCTTTAAAGAAGCCCGCAATCAATATTTGGCTTATCAGGTCGGTATTTATACAGGTCCGCAAGTTGTAATAGATAAAGCATTTGAGCAAGGTTTAGTTTTTACCGAACCTACTAAAGTTATTATTTTAGAGGGTAAAAATGAACACTAGACAAAGAATACAACTTTGCGGGATATTAGGTCTTGCCTGTTCTTTAATTATTTTTGCAAGATTGTTCGTTTTACAAACAATTCAGCATAAAGAATTTACCGCAAAAGCACAAAAAAGGGTTTATACTCAAACAAAAGCTGATACTTTGCGCGGTCAAATTTTAGATAAAAACGGGGTTGTTCTTGCTAAATCTTTAAGAACTTATGCTGTCGCCGTAAGTAAAAAAAATGTTAATGATAAAGAGGCCCTTTTTAAAGCTTTAACCCAAACTCTTGATGTTCCGAAAGATAAATTAAATAAACTTTGGCGTGAAAAGAAGAATTTCTTTTATGTAAAAAAGAAAGTTTCTCCTATAGATTATGAAAAATTAGAAGAAATATTAAATTCCAAAAAAATAACCGGCGTTGAACTTGAAAGAGAATATACCCGCCTTTATCCTTATGAAGATATTGCTAAAGATATGATAGGGGCGACAAATTCAAAAAATCGTGGCCTTTCTGGGCTTGAGTTAATGTTTGATAAAGAACTTTCCCAGGAAGCACCAAGTCAAAAAGTTAAACGCTCCCGCTGGGGAGGTATCATTTATGATAAGAGTTTAGAAAGAGAACTTTCTATTGCAGATATTTATTTAACTATTGATAGTTTGGCCCAATATAGAGTGGAAAGCATTTTAAAAAAATACGGCGAAAAATATCAAGTTAAAAATGCTATTGCCATAGTGCAAGATCCCAAAACAGGTTATATTTTGGCGGCGGCTTCTTATCCTTCTATTGACGGACATGCTTTGCCTTTTCAATATACTTATGAGCCAGGTTCAACTTTTAAAACTATTGGGGCGGCTTCGGCTTTAGATAATGGCAGTATTAAGCCGAATAGTTCTTACTTTATGGAAAATAATAAGTGGAATGTTAGCGGCATAATTATCAAAGACCACCAGGAAAAACCTTGGCTTACCATTAGCGAAATTTTGGAAGTTTCTTCTAATATCGGGGCCGGTAAAATCACTTCGGATCTTGGCGCAAAAACTTTATATTCTTACTTTAAAAAATTTGGCTTTGGGGTAAAAACCAATGTCGGTTTTTTGGGCGAATCTGCCGGTATCTTGCGTGATTATAGTGCTTGGCGACCAATAGATACCGCCAAAGCAGGTTATGGTTATACGGTATCTGTCAGTCCGGTTCAGCTTGTAAGTGCTTATAGCGTTTTTGCAAATGGGGGCACTTTAATGCAAGCCCATTTAATAGATAAAATAACCTATCCCGATGGCAGAGTGGAGCAAATTGCCAAGCCAAATGCTATTAGAAAAGTTTTAAAAAAAGAAACAACAGAACAAGTTAATAAATGGCTTGAAAATGTGGTAAATAAAGGGACAGGCAAGCCGGCTAAAGTTAAAGGATATAGAGTTGCCGGTAAAACAGGAACTACGGAAAAATTTAATGCAAGCGGTAAATATGAAAAATCTTCGCATATTGCTTCTTTCTGCGGATTTGTTCCGGCCACTAATCCGGAGTGGACAATTTTAGTTATCTTAGATGAACCAAGAAGTGCAGATAGGGCTTTATTTGGTTCTACTTCTGCTCATATATTTTCAGAAATTGCCAGTTATTTGCTTGCTATGAAAGGCATTCAACCAGACGGAGAGGATTTATGAATTTGAATATAGATTATCAAACCCTTGCTAAAATAACAGAAGGAAAACTTACCGGGCAAGGTGTTTTAAATAAATTAACCACCGATAGCCGCAAAGTAGAAAAAGGTATTGCTTTTTGGGTGTTAAAAGGCCAAAAATATGATGGACATACTTTTGTTGCTCAAGCACTAAAACAAGGGGCTTCGTTAGTTGTAAGCCACACTTTTGTTAAGGATGCACCTGCCTGTTTAGTTGTGAAAGATACTTTAAAGGCCCTGCAAGCTTTAGCAAAATATCACAGAGAACAAAATGATATTAAAGTTGCTTCTATAACCGGTTCTAACGGCAAAAGCACAACAAAACAAATGCTTCTTGCATTATTATCTTATAAAGGTCACACACGCGCTAATTTAGGCAATTTGAATAATCAAATCGGCGTGCCTTTGAGTTTACTTGAAATTACCTCGGAAGATAAATTCGGCGTTTTTGAACTTGGGGCTTCCCATAAAGGTGATATTGATGAAATTGCCTCTCTTGCTTTGCCGGATGTTGCTGTTTTAACAAATATAGCACCCGCTCACCTTGAGTTCTTTAAAACTCTGCAAGGCGTCTTTGAAACGAAAACTGAAATTTTAAAATATATAAAAAAAGGCGGAACTTTAGTTTATAATTTAGATGATGAATATTTAAAACGATTAAAAGATACTTATGATAAAAAATCTCTGAGTTATGGATTTAATCAGAATGCAGATTTACAGATTTTAGATAAAGAGGTTTTTGCTTTTAAATATAAAAGTAAAATTTACGAAAGTAATTTAACTTTGCAAAGACATAATAAATTAAATGCCGCTGCGGCCTCTTTAGCGGCAATTTCTTTGGGGTTAACTCCTCAGGAAGTTCTGCTTGCCTTAACCCAGTATAAACCCATGGCCTTACGTCTTGAAGAAAAAACAAAACACGGCGTTAAATTTATTTTAGATTGTTATAATGCTAATCCCTTATCTATGCAAAATGCTTTAAATATTTTAGCCCTTGAAAAAGGGGAAAAGGCCGTAGTTCTAGGCGATATGCGCGAACTTGGCGAGCAATCTGTCAAATATCATCAGGAACTTGCCAAGCAAATTCTTGACTTAAAAATTAAAAAAGTTTTTCTGGTAGGGCCTTTGATGAAAGAAGCCTATAAAATTATAGCGCAAGAGCCTTCCGTAATGGTAAAATATGTTGTGGAAACAAAAGATATTGTTGAACCTTTGAGAAAAGAATTAAAAAACATTTCTGTCGTTTTGGTTAAGGCTTCAAATTCTTTAAATTTTGAGAGTATTTTTAAGGAGATATAAAATATGCTTTACTATTTAAGTTCTTTTACAGATAATCTTTCTTTACTTAATATTTTTAGTTATATTACTTTTAGGGCCGGGGCAGCGGTTTTAACCTCTTTATTAATTGCTTTTTTAATCGGTCCTGCCATAATAAAGAAATTGAAAAGTTATAAAATTTCTCAGGTGGAAAGGTCTTACGGCCCTAAAAGCCATCTCTCAAAAAGTGGCACACCGACAATGGGCGGTATAATAATTATTATTAGTTTACTTAGTTCTGTTTTGCTTTGGGCTCGTTTAGATAATCGTTTTATTTGGTTACTTATTTTTGTTTCTGTAATGCTTTCTTTTATTGGTATGTTAGATGATTATATGAAGTTAGTTAAAAAAAATCCGGCAGGTGCGCCTTCTTGGCTTAAATTGGTTTTTCAACTGATAACTGCTTTTGTTGTTGTGGCTTATTTAGGTGCTTATCCGCCGAGTGCAACTTATAGCACTTCTTTAAGTATTCCCTATTTAAGCAGTAAGATGGTTATTAATTTAGGTATTTTTTATTTTGCTTTTGCAATGCTTATGATTATAGGTTCTTCCAATGCTACCAATTTGACGGATGGACTTGATGGCCTTGCGGCAGGCAGTATGGTGTTTTGTGCCTGCGCTTATGCAGTTTTTGCCTATTTGGCAGGCAATATTGGTTTTGCTGATTATTTAAGAATAATTTACGTTCCCGGTGCAGGTGAGATTGCCATTTTTATGGGTGCTTTAGTCGGTGCTTGTTTAGGATTTTTATGGTATAACACTTATCCTGCGCAAGTTTTTATGGGCGATACAAGTTCTTTATTTTTAGGTGGAGTTCTTGCCACTGCAGCAATTTGTGTTAAACAAGAACTTGTTTTGCCTATTGTTGGCGGATTATTTGTTATGGAAACCTTATCCGTTATTATACAAATGGGTTATTTTAGAGCAACAAAAGGCAAAAGATTATTTAAAATGGCACCATTGCACCACCATTTCGAACTTAAAGGTGTAGCGGAGCCAAAAGTAATTGTTCGTTTTTGGATAGTAGGCATAGTCTTGATGTTGATTGCGCTTGCCTCTTTAAAGATAAAATGACAAATATTTTCCTTGAAAAAGGCCTAAGACCTAAAAGAAGATTAGTAAAGAAACAAACTTCTAAAATTGATAAAAGTTTGCTTATTCTTACGTCTATTTTAATAATTTTAGGTTTAGTTTTTACTTATTCTGCCAGTGCTTTTGATACTATGTCCTATTTTAAAAAGCAGTTATTCTTTGATATTATAGGCATAATTACTATGTTTTTTTTGGCGAAGTATTATTCACGCTTACAGGAAATTATAAAGCCAAAAATTATTTTATGGTTAACCTGGATAGGTTTGATTTGGGCTCTTTTCAGTGCTGAAGCCGCCAATGTTCATAGATGGATACATTTAGGTCCAATCAATATTCAACCTTCTGAATTTGCGAAACTTGCTTTAATAATTTTTCTATCCTATTCTTTAAGTAAAAAACAAGATATTGAAACTAATGTAAAAACTTTAAAAGTGCCTTTTTTATTTACTTTAATTACAATAGGGCTTGTTTTAATGGGTAAAGATCTTGGTATTCCTGCTTTGATGTTTGGGGTATCTTGTATGATATTTTTTATTGCTGGGACTAAGATTAGATATATTGCAATGGTCATTTCCGTATCAATTCCATTTATTATTTGGGAGTGTTTCCGCCATCCCTATAGAATAAAAAGGATATTAACCTTTCTTGCACCGGAAGCAAATATTTCAGATGTTGGTTATCAGTTATCTCATTCTTTATATGCAATTGGTTCAGGGGGATGGCTTGGCAAAGGGCTTGGAGCAAGTGAATTAAAACTTGAATTTTTGCCTGCTGCCCATACAGACTTTATTTTTGCTATATTTTGTGAAGAAGTGGGTATGATAGGAGCTTTTATTTTGATAGGATTATTTATATGGCTTTTGATTAGAGGTTTAACTATTGCAAGAAGGGCCAATAATAAATTTAATTCTTATTTGGCAAGCGGAATTACACTTTGTTTATTTTTTCAAGCTTTAATAAATATGGGTGTTGCTAGTGGTGCCTTTCCGACAAAAGGTATTCCTTTGCCATTTTTTTCTTATGGTGGTTCTTCGGTTATTATTACTTTAGCAATGATGGGCATTTTAATGAATATTGCCGCACAAGAAAATAAAAGGGATGATTCATTAAGGATAAAATAGTATGGAAAAAGTATATATGATAGCAGCAGGCGGAACAGGGGGGCATTTCTATCCGGGATATGCTTTAGGAATGAAGTTGATAGAAAGGGGCCATGATGTCGTTTTTATAATCAAAACAGGAAATCAAAGTGCTGCCAAAATTCTCAAAGATAATGAAATCTTTTATCATGAAATTGATTGCGAGGCAATGCCTCGTTCCATAAATCCTATTAAATGGTTTTCTTTTATTAAGAAATTTATAAAAAGTTATTCTTATATAAGAGAACTTATCAAAAGTTATAAACCTCTTGTTTGTGTAGGCATGGGGGGGTATATTTCCTTTCCATTGATTTTATGCGCTCATTTTATGGGCGTTAAAACAGCCGTTCATGATTCTAATTCCCGTCTTGGTTTTGCAAATAAAATAAGTAAGATATTTGTTGATAAAGTAATGCTCGGCTTACCTTTGGATAAACCTATAAAAAATTCTGTTTTGGTAGGCACTCCTATAAGAAAAGAATTTGCTCAAGGTTTAAGCCAGGTAGAAGAAGGTTATTGGGAACTTACTAGTGATTTTGCAATAAATATTTTGATATTTGGCGGTAGCCAAGGCGCAAGGCATTTGAATTTGGCCGCATCTGAAATGGTTTTAAGAATGATTAAAAGAACTGCGCGTATAAACTTCTTTCATGTCAGCGGAAGAAGAGATTATGAAATGCTTAAAGAAATTTATAAAGATTCACCGCAAGTGGATTTGATAGAATATGCTTATGATATTTGTGCTTTAATGAGAACTTCGCAAATAATTATTGCAAGAAGCGGTGCCAGTTCCATTGCGGAAATTGTTTCTCTTCAAAAACCTTCTATTTTAGTTCCTTTACCTACGGCTGCTGATAATCACCAATATTTTAATGCCAAAATTTTAGAAGATAACGGGTGCGCCCTTTTAGTTGAAGATAATAAAGATTTATCAGCTAATCTTGAAAAAGCCCTCTGCTCTTTACTTGGAGATCCGAAACTTCTTGGTTCTATTCAAGATAATTTAAGAATTTCTCCTATACCAGATCCGCTTGAAGCGGCCGATTTGTGTGCTACTCAAGTAGAACGCCTAGCTATAAAATAATTTTTACATCGGCTTTTGGGCTATTTTTAATTTTTTAGAAATTTCGGATACGCGGGACTACCGTCCGCTCTAGGTATACCTCATTTCTAAAAACGTTTTTTTAAAGAAAAAACTAATTAAAACTATCTCCAAAATCCTTGCAAAATATTGTGTCGGGTTTGGCTTAATTTAAACTCAAAATCATTAAATAATTTTTACATCGGCTTTTGGGCTATTTTAATTTTTTAGAAAAAGTGAAATATAGATAATTATTTGGAACGAATAGTTTTAATATTATTTATGTGTTGGTCGTATGTTTCCGAAAACACATGCCTGCCTGTATTATCTGCTACGAAATAGAGTGCTGTAAAGTCTTCTTCCGGACTTAATACCGCTTTAATAGAATTAAGACCCGGGTTAGCAATAGGTCCTGGCGGAAGGCCATTATAGCGGTAAGTATTATAAGGATTATCTAATTTTAAATCTCTGTAAAGTAAACGGCCTTTCCAAAAACGATTTTCTTCCGGAATATAACCAAGAGCATATTGCACCGTTGGGTCGGCTTCAAGGCGTTTGCCTATTTTATAGCGGTTTATATAGACAGCCGCAATCTTAGGGCGTTCGTCATCATAAGTTGCCTCTCTTTCCACTATAGAAGCCAAAGTTAAAATTTGATTTTCGTTAAAATCAGAGCGAATTGCTTTTATAATAGGGGAAATATTTTTATCATACTCATTCTGCATGGTTTTTATTACAAGGGTAATAGGAGTGTTTTTGGCAAATAAATAGGTGGAAGGAAATAATTTTCCTTCTAATTCTCTTTCTTTTGTGAGTTGTATAAAAAGTTCTTCATTATCTATAATTTCACGTTTTTTTAATTCGCGGGCAATTTCTTCAACACGCCAACCTTCAGGTATAATAATTTTTATAAGTTCTACACCTGGGTCATTTGTCAAACGCCAGATAACTTCTTCTGAGGCCATATTTTCATTAAGCAAAAAAGTTCCACTACGCAGTAATTTGCCTGCACCGGATAATTTCGTGCAAACTTTAAACCAAAAGGGACTTGTAATAATCTTGTTTTCTTTTAAAATGGAAGCAATTTGCCCTGCACTAGCCCCTTGAGGTATTTCTACACGCACAAAATCGCCTTTATCAAAATAATGGCGGTATATACCAAAGGGTAAAGCGGCAATAAATAAAAGAATAATTGTTATTACTATTTTTGCTTTCATTATTAATTAAATAAGTTTTATAAAATGTCTTTTACCGGCTTGCAAAACGCCTTTCTCTGCTTGTCCGTCTTGGGTGATTTTATTTCCGTCAAGTTTCAAAGCGCCTTGGTCAATTAAGCGTCTTGCTTCGTTTTTGCTTTTTACGATGTGAGCATTTATTAAAACTGCACTATAGGTAAGGCCTTCTTCTGTTTTAACTTCGGGCATATCTTGGGGCAGTTCTTTTTTGGAAAACACTTGTTCAAAATTCTCAAGTGCTTTTTGTGCTGCTTCTTTACTATGGAAGCGTTCCACCAAGATACAAGCCAAATCTTTTTTTGCTTGCATGGGGTGTTTTTTGCGCACTTCTTCAAGATTTTCAAGGGTTAAAAGTTCATAGTATTGGAGCATTAACTCATCGGAAATAGACATTACTTTACCAAACATATCTTGCGGGGCATCGTTTAAGCCGATATAGTTTCCGTAAGATTTTGACATCTTTTTTACGCCGTCAGTTCCGACAAGTAAGGGTAAAGTTATGGCAATTTGCGGCTCTTGGCCGTTGTTTTTTTGCAGTTGTCTGCCGACGAGCAAGTTAAAAATTTGGTCTGTTCCGCCAAGTTCAACATCGGCTTTTAAAGCGACGCTGTCTTGCCCTTGAAATAAACTATATAAAATCTCAAGCAAGCTAATTGGGTTGCCTGCTTTCATACGCTTTTTAAAATCATCTCTTTCTAAAACTTGGGAAACGGTTACTCTAGCAAGAGTGCCAAGGATTTCTTTTGTAGTAATAAACTTATCAAGCCAGGTGCTGTTAAAGCAAACTTCGGTTTTTTGCGGGTCTAAGATTTTAAAGGCCTGATCGGTATAAGTTTTGGCATTTTTTAAAATTGTTTCTCTTGGTAAAACCGGTCTAGTGGTATCTCTGCCGGAAGGATCGCCGACGCCTGCCGTAAAATCGCCGATAACCAAAACTGCGGTGTGGCCTAAATCCTGAAAAGCGCGAAGTTTAGTTAAAACAACGCTGTGGCCCAGGTGCAAATCTGCGCTTGTCGGGTCAGCGCCGAGTTTAACGCGTAATTTCTTGCCGCTGGCTAGTTTTTTTTCTAATTCTTCTTTACTTACAAGGTCAACAATGCCTCTGGTTATAATATCAATAGGTTGCATACAAAAAATCTCCTTTTATATATTCTAACAAAAAAAGCACCTTACTGCCATAGAAGCACTACATAAAATTATAGGGATCTGCCACTATTTTTAAAGTGATTTTCTTAAAAATTTTATTATCATTTAAAGTCTTTAAAAAACCTTTAAGCATGGCTTCATCTTTTGTTTTGATTAAAAGATATTGCTCAAAAGAATTATCCTGCTGGCGACCGCAGCGCATAGGGCCCTGCACCTGCATAAAAGCACTATAAGCGCTGTCAATAGAATCTTTTATAATTTTGGTGTAATTATCCAAGTCTTTTTTTGTTTTAGCAATAATCAAAAGTTTTATTAGTTTTGTATAGGGGGGGTAAAAGAACTCTTTTCTAAATTCAAGTTCCTGTTTGGCAAAATTTGCATAGTCATTACCTTTTAGAATAGAAAAATCAAAAAGTTCCTTGCCTCTTAATTGGATAAATAATTTGGAGTTTGGGTTTCTTTTAAGACGTCCCATAAAGTTAAAAAGAATTTGTGCAAAATGCTCGTTTGCCCTAAAATCTGGGGAAGATAGTTGGCTATCGCCGTCTAAAATTGCGCCAAGGGTTATATTTTCGGCATTAAGTGCGGTGTTTAGTAAAAGCGGTGTCCCAAGCACGATATCTGCCTGTTTTGTATAAAGTGCTTCCTGCACAAAAAAGCCCTGGTCCTTTTTGGTTTTTAAAGTTTGGGAATCAAGGCGCAAAATTCTTGCACCGGGGAAAAGGGCTTCCAAATCTTTTTGCACGGCTTGCGTGCCAGCGCCGATAGGCCTAAAAATTTCATTTTTACATTTTGGGCATTTTTTATTGTCTAAAGATTCTTTTGCGTGGCATTTGGGGCAAAGCAAAAATTCGCCATCTTTGCCATTTTGCATAGTCAAAAGGGAGCCGCATTTTTGGCATTTTAAAAGGGTTTTGCAGTTTAGGCAACTAACAGCCCCGCTATAGCCAAGGCGGTTCATAATAAGCAAAGTTTGCTTGCCGGCCAGATAATTTTTTTGCATTTCTTCTATAAGTTGCTCGCTTAAAAATTTTGATTTTTGGCCTTTATTTTGAACGTGCAAAAGGGTTAAAGCATTATTAAATTTTGGCAAAGGTTCTTTAAAGTGATAAGCGGCAATTTGCTTATTTTCAAGTTTAAAAAGAGTTTCAAGACTTGGCGTTGAAGAAAGTAAAATAACTTTACTTTTTGTTAACTCTGCTCTTTTTAAAATAACTTCTCTTGTGTGATAATAAGGGGCGGAATCTTCCTGCTTAAAGCCCTTATCTTCTTCTTTATAAATAATACTTAAGGCAAGGTTTTTAAACGGCAAAAGGCAGGCCGAACGCGTGCCGATAATAAGGCAGGGTTTGCCGTTTAAAATATCGGCAATACTTTGCTTACGCTGGCTAAGGGGCACTTTGCTATGCCAAAGGCAAATATTTTGCTTGCCGAATTTTTCTTCTACATTTTTAATAAGTTCCGCACTTGTAATAATATCGGGCACCAGTAAAAGCACTTGCTTACCTTCGTTTAAAGTTTTATGTGCCAAAGTTAAAGTGGCTTGTGTTTTACCGCTGAAGGCTGGCCCCCAAAACAAAGTATAGGGATTTTGCTCGGCTGTTTTTATGGCTTGGATTTGTTCTTTTGTTTTTGGTCCCGGCTCATAAAAAAGTGGCAAATTAAAATTTTTTTCGGTAGTATATTTTGCAAGTAGTTTATCATTTATCATTGAAGGTAAAAGAACATTTAAAGTTTGCCCAAGGGTGTTTGCGTAATTTTGCACAATAAAAGCGGCAAGTTCTTTTAACTCAGGGCCATAGTAAACTTGAGAGTTAACAACTTCTATAACTTCTTTTAATTTAATATTTTTGGGTAATTTTGGCGTGGTGTTTAATCTTGTTATAAAACCCTCTTGCACACTTTTACCGAAAGGCACTTTTACACGCGCGCCAAATACTGCCTTTTGCTCTAAATTTTTAGGCAAAGCATAATCAAAATCTTTATTTAAAGATATTGGCAAGCAAACGGCAACATTCATTTTTTAGTCCTCTTTTTTAGATTGGGAAGAGGGAAACTTTGCCCCCATATCAGCAAGCAAAACTTTAAGATTTTGCCAGGCCTCTTTTTTCCAACCCGGGTTTCTAAGTAGCGCAGCCGGGTGATAGGTTGCAAGTATCTTGATATTTTTCTCTGGAGTATAATGGTCTAATTTTAAATCAAATAATTTACCGCGCAAGGCTGAAAGTGGTGTGTGTTCGTTAATTAAACTTTTTGTAGCAACACCGCCAAGAGCGACAATATAATCTGGGTTAACAAGAACAATTTGCTTTTCCACAAATTTACGGCAACGGGCAATTTCGTCCATTTGGGGTGGGCGGTCATTGCCGTGTTTATCGGGATTTGTCGGGTCAATCATAGGGTGGCATTTAACCATATTGGCGATAAAAACTTCTTCTCTTTTAAAACCCATAGCGGCAATAATTTTATCTAAAAGTTGCCCTGCCCTGCCCACAAACGGGCGGCCTTGCCTATCTTCATCAAAGCCGGGGCCTTCGCCTATAAACATAATTCTTGCGTTTATATTGCCCTCGCCCGGCACGGCTTTAATGCGTGTTAAACCAAGCGGGCAATTTTTACAATTACAAATTTTCTGGGCAAGTTCGGCAAGTTCCTGTTCTTTTGTTAAAGGGGTTTTTTTTGTTTTTGTGCTTGCCGTTTTTTGCGTAGTGGATACTTCTTCTTTAGTAGCTTTTACAGAAACAAAAGCAGCCCTTTTTGGTTTTGGGGCTGCTTTTAATATAAAATCTTCCTCGTCTGCGTTGGCAAGGAATTTTCTTAAATCTTTTGCAAGGTTTTCAAGTTCCCTACTCATTATAATTTAAGAGGTTCTTTTGCTTTGCGTTCAGCTTCTTTTCTGGCTTCTTCTTCTTCCTTCTTTTGCTGGGCGCGGGCTTGGCTTGAACCTGTGATAACTTGTTCTTTGGTAACTTTACCGCTTAAGATATCATCAAGAGCGATTTTGATGATAGCGGCATCGGCCATATTTTTATATTCTTGTTTTCTTTTAAGGACTTTTGTCCACATAGAAGCAAGAACGACTATGCTATATTTATCACCGCTATAGTCAACGAGCTTGCTTTCAAAATCATTATCTTGTGTTGCCATTTTTATTATCTCCTGTTTACTTTTAGCTTTTCTGCCGTAATAATTGCATTGCATTGCTTTAAAGCTATTTCAAATTTATCATTGATTACAAGGTAATCATAATGTTTTATTTGTTTTAGTTCCTTTTCAGCAGTCTTTAAACGCACTTCAATATCTTGTGTGCCGTCGTTTCTGTTTAAGATTCTTTTTTTAAGTTCTTTTAAACTTGGCGGTGCAATAAAAATTGATACACTTTGCCTGTAAAGTTTTTTTATTGTTTTTGCCCCTTGCACATCAATAACGAGTATCGGGCAGAAACCTTTTTTAAGCAAGGTATCAACAGAACTTTTTGGCACGCCGTAATAGTTTACATGGACTTTAGCCCATTCCACCATTTTATTTTGTTTAATGGCGTTTTGAAACTTTTTTAAAGACCAAAAAATATAATCGCGACCATCCTTTTCGCCTTTACGCGGAGCGCGTGTTGTGGCGGTGATAACGCGTTTTATATCTTTATTTTGCTTTAACAATTCAGCCACGATGGATGTTTTGCCACAGCCCGAAGGTGCCGAAATTATTATAGGAAAACCCATAACTTATTTTATTAAATTATAGACTTCCAAAGCAAGTCTTTGCGGTTGCTTTTGCGTTTATAGTGCGTTGCTTGTCGCTCGCATATACGGGGTTCCCACCCGCTCGAGATATGCTTCGCTCCTCGCGCCTGCTCTAAACGCAAAATCCTTGCAAAAACAATGCACTCTGTTCTGGTTTAGAAAAAACTAATTAAAACTACCCTCAAAATCCTTGCAAAAACAATTTACTCTATTGGGGCTTTTAATTTTTATAAAAGTAAAAGTGGGTATAAGTAAAAATGCTATAATGAAAATATCAAATACCAAAGGAGAGAAAATTTATGACTGAAAATAACCCTTATGCAGGTTTTTGGAAACGTTTCGCTGCGTTTCTTATTGATTCTATTATTTTATTTATATTTATACAAATAATTGAATCCTTTGTTAGCCCTATTATTATGGAAAGTCTTATAGCACAAGCCCAAGAAACGGCTACCTTACCTTTCTTAGGAGGAGCTGTTGTATATTTTATGATATTTCCTTTAATAATTGTATTATATTTTGCTTTATTTGAAAGCAGTTCTAAACAAGCAACACTAGGTAAACAACTTTTAAAAATAAAAGTAGTTGATTATAATGGCAAACGCCTATCTCTTCTTAGAGCATTGGGGCGCACATTTAGTAAAATATTATCTATGATTCCTCTTTATGTAGGTTTTATTATGGTAGGAGCTTCTCAAAAGAAACAAGCCTTGCACGATAAAATAGCAAAAACTTATGTCGTTAATAAAGATTATAAAGAAGGGGATACTTTGCCCTTGCTTGCCAATACAGGTTGTATGATTGCTCTTACTATTGTTGTTGGTATTGCTGGCGGATTATTTATACTTTTTGTCTTACTAAATCTTCTTTCTGGTAATATACATATTAATAAACCTTCAGATGATCCTAATCAAGAGTTTGTTCAATCATTAAATAGACTTTATAGTTTCCATATGTCAAGACAAGGGAGTCATCTACAAGGAAATTCTAAAGGGGTTAATTTACGTATAGGTGGCTCAAGTAAATATGGCATTGTGCAAATGGGTAATTATTTATTTATAATGAAAGATAAAGATGTCAGTATGATGATGGTAGGACATCCGGAATTAGCTTTCCGCATAATAAATAATAATCAAGTTTGTTGTGAACCCCGCGCGGAAAATGCCTGCGATATTGTTCAAGGTATAGAAATTTGCCCAGCAAATTAATTAAAAAGCCCTGTATTAAGCAGGGCTTTTTCTTTACAAAAGTTCTTTTTTAAGGTATTAGCTAGTTAAATTTTATTCATTATTTTTCAATATTAGAATTTATAATATTACCCTCGCTATTATACATAAACTTTTTTTGGAGAACAGGGACATAAACAGTATAATATTCTTGCCCTATGAGTAAAGACTCCTCTTCTTTATATGTAAAATTATGTTCTCTGGAAATCTCTATTCCGTTAGAAAGTTTTATCCATTCAGCCGCTCCGCCGTCATCAAAAGGGACATCTTCTATAATAGATAAACCTTTCTTTTCCAAAGCTGGGTTATAGTATTTATCTTTGCCGTTTCCCTTGGAATAAGATACTCTATGGGTGTTAAGATCTTGTATAATATTCCAGCAATCATAACCTTTAATTTGGCAAGAAGATTCCTATATTTTTGTGCAAGCGCAAATAAGTAATATAAAAGATATAATAAATAGTAATTTTTTTATAATTTTGTTTTTTATATATAATCCTCGCCATTATCCGGATTTACTTTTGCTTTATTTGCTTCTACTTTATCAGCACCGAAACTTACTATATTACCTTCGGTATCATACATAAGTTCTCTTTTACTTTTAAGATATGAAATAGTAGTATATCCC
>JAFXVA010000024.1 GCA_017534965.1 Elusimicrobiaceae bacterium
GCATTATTATTGATCCGTCATGGGATATGCGCAGTATCTATCAACTTTTGGAAGAACATCAAATTACCCCTAAAGCTGTTTTATTTACCCATGGACATTATGACCATTTAACCGGTGCACAAGATTTACTTACTACTTATACAATTAAGGGGTATATAGGAAAAGAAGATATAAAATTATCCAATTTGTCGGAAAAATTTTTAACCGCTTTAGAAGGGGACGCTTGTTTAAAAATTGCCGGTATGAAAATTGAGTTTATTCATACCCCCGGGCATACAAAAGGTTCTTACTGCATAAAAATAGGTAATGTTTTATTTAGTGGGGATACTTTATTTTGTTCTTCTATCGGTAGAACGGACTTTCCGGAAAGTAATGCAAAAGATATGCAAAAAAGTCTTGTTAAATTAAGCAAATTGCCACCGGAAACCCTTGTTTATTGCGGACATGCTTACGGACCTTCTTTTAAAACTACTATCAAAAACGAACTTGAAAATAATTCCTTTATGCAAATGGCTGTTAGAGAGCCACAAACTTTTGGCGATATTTTATGAAGAAATTTGCAATAATTACAGATTTTGACGGAACTATCACAACACGCGATATTGGCAATGCCTTGTGCTTTCATTTTGGCACAATGAAGCCGACTTCATCTTTAGTTAAAGATTATGACACAAAAGAAGACCCTTCAATTTGGTTTAATAAATTCTTTGGTCCGATAAAAGCAAATCAACAAGAATTTGAAAGTATTATTTTAAGTTATGCCGTAGTAAAAAAAGGCTTTGAGGAAGTTGCCAAATTTGCCCAAGAACATAAAATACCTTTTGAAATTGTGAGCGGTGGACTTGATATTTATATAAAACCGATTTTAAAAAAATATAATTTACCCCCCCTGCCAATGTATTGCGTGCGAGGCAATTTAACGCCGAAAGGGATAAAAGTTGATTTTCCTGATTATCCAACAACGCCGCTAGATGATTTTAAGGCGCAACGGGTAAAATACTATAAAAATAAAGGATACACAACTATTTTTCTTGGCGACGGACTTGTAGATTTGGAAGCCGCAAAAGAAGCAGATATTTTATTTGCAACAGATTATCTTGCCGAACTTTGCGACAGGCACAAAATACCTTACAGAGAATTTAAAGATTTTACAAAATTGTTAAAAATGTTAAAGGAGAATTATGTTTCCCTACCTGCCTGAAATTCTTGGAATAAAAATACCCTCTTATGGACTAATGACCGCGCTTGGCTACGGCCTTGCAATTTATTATTGTGTTAGAAACCGCAAATATCTTGGCGCTTCAAAAGATATTTTAGCCGATATGATTTTTTATGTAATTTTGGGCGCACTTATCGGCGGAAAAATATTTTATATTTTCTTTAATTTTGATAGTTTTTGGGCTTCCACTTTAATTGAAAAAATACGCTTTGGTTTTGTGTTTTATGGTGGGTTTATTGGCGCGGTTTTGGCTTTATTTTTATATACAAAAAATAAAAAAATACCTTTTGTAAAAGCAACTGATTTCCTTGCCCCCGCCTTAGCGCTTGGCCATGCTATTGGCAGAATCGGCTGTTTTTTGGCCGGTTGTTGCTACGGAAAACCGACACATAGTTTTTTAGGAGTAATGTTTAATAATCCCGATACTCTTGTCCCGTACCATTTGCAACATACCCACCTTTACCCGACACAGCTTTTTGAAGCTTTTGCTAATTTTATTTTATTTTTTATTTTAGCTAAAATATATAAAAAACAAGATAATACGGGCAAAACTTCTTTAACTTATATTATGGGTTATGCTTTAATACGCTTTATTATTGAGTTTTTTAGAGGCGATGACAGAGGGTCCAGTTTGCTTGGGATGTATCCCTCGCAAATAATTGCTTTAATTTTATTATTAGGCGCAACATTTTGGCTTTTTAAAGGATTTTTATGGAAAAACAAACATTAATTTTTAGTGGCAGAACGGAACGCCTTGATATTTTTATAACTCAGCATTTTGAGGGCGCACTTTCACGCAACATTATTCAAAATCTTATAAAAAGCGGTGCTGTTTTAGTTAACGGCAAACAAAAAAAGGCCTCCTGGCCTTTAGAAGAGGGCGATATAATTGAAATTACCCCGCCTGAAATAAAAAATACAATTAAACTAAAAGATTTAATTATTTTTGAAGATAAAGATTTTTTTGTTATAAATAAACCCTCCGGTTTGTTGGTGCATCCGCAAAGTCCTCTGTGGGAAGAAAATTTTGATATTCTTAAAACTTGCGAGGAAACTTTAGTTTCCGCCATATATTCTAACCCGCCAAAGAAATTTGATTTAACTATGGATAGACTTGGCCTCGTGCACCGCCTTGATAAAGAAACAAGCGGTGTCATGCTTGTTGCCAAAAACAGCGATTTTCAGCAAGCGATGGTGGAACTTTTTGCAAGCCGTCAAGTGCATAAAACTTATAATGCTATTTGCTGTGGTAATTTGCCCGATGATAAAGGCACTATTAATGCACCGATTGGTAGAGTAAGTGGCGGTAAAATTAAAGCATCCCCCCTTGGCAGAGAAGCTATAACAGATTATAAAGTTGTTAAAAGAGCAAATAATTTTTGCTTTATGGAACTTTACCCAAGAACAGGCAGAACAAATCAGTTGCGCGTACATATGAGTTGGCTTGGCTACCCAGTTCTTGGCGACTGGCTTTATAAAGGAGCAACAGCCCCGCGTTTAATGCTGCACGCAAAAAAACTTGAGTTTATGCATCCTTTCAAAAAGACAAAACTTTCCTTTAGCGCACCTTTGCCGAAAGATTTTAAAGATGCTTGGTCTCTTTTAGCTTCCGGTCCTACAAAAGTGCTTTAGCTTTTTCTTTGAAAAAGTGATTTTTGTGCTACTCTTTTTATAAAAAGAGTGGTATATTTATTTTTTCAAAAAACAAAAAATAAATTTTGTTTTATCCCCAATAAATGCTATCATTAAGTAATAGGAGATTTTTATGGATACAAAAAATCTTGCCAGCTTTATTGCTTGGGCTAAAACGACAGATTTACAAGAAATACTTTTTAAAACTAAAGATATTAATATTGAAATTAAAACTTCTAAAGCAGATTTACAAAAAGTTAATTATGAGTGTTCCCTTTACGGCGTAAAATCGCCGGCTTTGGGTATTTTTTCTTCCGGTGCAAAGGGCAAGGCCATTGTCTTAAAAGAAGATATGCTAGTTGAAAAAGGCCAAATTTTAGGTTATATTGAGGCCGGCAAAACTATGCAACCTGTTGTTTGCAAGTTCGGCGGAAAGTTAAAAGTTATCTCTATTGAAAACGGGCAAAGTGTTGAATACAACCAGCCCTTATTTTTTATTGACCCTGAATAATTATGACCGAAGATATCAAAAATATTAAAAAAGTTTTAATCGCTAACAGAGGCGAAGTTGCCTTGCGCATTATTAGAACACTTAGAGAAATGGATATTAAATCTGTTGCAATTTATTCTGCGGCAGATAAATTTTGCGCTCACGTGCAAGCCGCTGATGAAGCCCTTTGCATTGGTCCACAAAATCCAAAAGAAAGTTATTTGAATATTGAGGCAATTATTACAGCGGCTAAAATAAGTAAGGCAGAGGCTATTCATCCGGGATACGGCTTTCTTGCCGAAAATGTTGCCTTTGCAAAAGCTGTTGAAGAAGCAGGCCTAATTTTTATTGGGCCAAACTCTCAAACGATTTTAGAGCTCGGTCAAAAAGCACACGCTAAACTGCTTGCGAAAAAAAGCGGTGTTCCTTTGATACCGGGCTCTAAAGGAATTGTGGCAAAAAAGGAAGCTTTAAAAGAAGCACAAAAAATCGGTTTTCCCATAATGATTAAAGCTGCCCTTGGTGGCGGTGGCAAGGGTATGAGAGTTGCTTGGACTAAAAGAGATTTTTCTTACGCCTTTGATACCGCCAGTGCAGAAGCCCAAAATGCTTTTGGAAACGGAGATGTTTATTTTGAAAAATTAATTTTTAATCCGCGCCATATTGAAGTGCAGGTGGCAGCCGATAATTACGGCAATGCCGTTGCTTTTGCAGAAAGAGATTGCTCCATGCAACGCCACCATCAAAAGATTATTGAGGAATCTCCCTCCCCTTTTGTAAATGCTACTTTACGCAAAAAATTGCAAACAGCTGCTTTAAATTTAATTAAAGAAGCCGGCTATAAAGGCCTTGGCACAGTTGAGTTTTTGCTTGACGAAGACCACAATTTTTATTTTATGGAAGTTAACACCCGCCTGCAAGTAGAACATCCGATAACAGAAATGGTTTGCGGTTCTATTGACCTTGTTAAAATTCAAATTGAAATTGCACAAGGCAAAAAACTTTCCTTAACAAAAGAACAGGCACAAAATATAACTTGCCACGCCATAGAACACCGCATAAATGCAGAAGATTTTGAAAATAACTATCTGCCGGATCCGGGCGATATTAAAGATATTTCCTGGCCGGGAGGGCTTGGCGTGAGAGTTGATAGCCATATTTACAGCAACTATTCTGTGCCACCTTTTTATGATAGTTTAATTGCAAAATTAATTATTAGCGCACCGACGAGAAAAGAAGCTCTCAAAAGAAGCTCACGCGCTTTAGAAGAATTTAAAGTTAAAGGTATTAAAACAACTATTGATTTACATAAAATACTTTTGGCAAACCAAGATTTTATAAACGGAAATGCCAGAACAGGTTTAATTGAGAAGATATTAGATGAACACAAAAAATAAAATTTTAACAAAAGAGAAATTAAAAAATTTCTTAAAAAAAGCAAAAAAAGAAGGTAAAAAAGTTGTTTTTACCAATGGTTGCTTTGATATTTTGCACGCAGGACATGTAAGAATTATAGAGTTTTCAAAATCTCAAGGTGATCTTCTTATTTTAGGGCTTAATACAGATGCTTCAATTAAACGCCTTAAAGGGCCAAGTCGTCCGATAAATAAAGAAAAGGATAGAGCAATAGTAGTTAGCGCTTTACAGGCCGTTGACGGCGTTGTTTTGTTTAAAGAAGATACCCCTCTTAATTTGATAAAAATAATTAAGCCAGATATTCTAGTTAAAGGAGCTGATTATACTAAAGAAAATGTAGTCGGTAGGGAATATGCAGGGAAAGTGGTCTTGTGTCCTTTAGTTAAAGGAAAATCTACCACAAATATTATCAAAAAAGCTAAAATATAAGTATATCTTAAAAAAGGTGTTAAAACTATGGCAGATATTTTTGAAAAATGTAAAAACTTTAAAGATGCAAAACTTTTAATGAAACTTGGGATTTACGGCTACTTTCAGCCAATATCTTCCGCCCAGGGACCTGAGATTGAATTAAACGGCAAAAAATATATTATGGCCGGCTCTAACAATTATTTAGGTCTTGCAAACGACCCCGAAATGAAAAAGGCCGCAAGTGAAGCTGCTTTAAAATACGGCACAGGTTCGACCGGTTCGCGCTTTTTAAACGGAAACACAAAAGCCGCCGAAGAACTTGAAGCCAAAATTGCAAAATTTAAAGGTAAAGAAGCTGCTTTAATTTTTTCTGCCGGATATCAAATGAATTTGGGTGTAATTTCCTGCTTGCTTGGTAAAGGTGATGTTGCCATAGTTGATAAACTTGACCACGCAAGCATTTTAGACGGCGTAAAACTTGCCCAAGCCGAAATGGTGCGCTTTAAACATAATGATATGCAAGACCTTGAGCGCGTTTTAAGTAAAATTGACGAAAGCAAAGGAAAACTTTTAATTGTTGACGGCGTGTTTAGTATGGAAGGTGATATTGCTAACTTGCCGGAAATTTGTAAACTTGCCAAAAAATACGGCGCACGCGTGGTTGTTGACGATGCACACGCTACCGGTATTTTAGGTAAAAACGGCAGAGGAACTTGCGAACATTTTGGCCTTGAAAACGGCGAAGTTGACCTTGTTGTAGGCACTTGCTCTAAAACTTTTGCAACCGTCGGTGGTTTTGTTGCAGGTGATGCTGATATTATCCATTATATCCGCCACAACGCAAGAAGCCAAATATTTTCCGCCGCATTACCCCCGGCAAGTGTGGCCTCTATTTCTAAAGCCCTTGATTTGATTTGGACTGATATGAGCCGTAAAGATAAACTTTGGGCCAATAGCACAAGACTTAAAGAAGGCCTTAAAAAAGCCGGTTTTAATATCGGTGCTACACAAACACCTATTGTGCCGATTTTCGTTGGCGAAATGCAGGACTGCTTTAAAATGTGGCGCGCTACTTTTGATGAAGGCATTTTTACGACGCCGGTTATCCCCCCTGCTGTTCCGCCAAACAAATGTATGATTAGAACAACTTTGATGGCTACCCATACAAATGAACAAATAGACAAAATTATTGAAGTCTTTACAAAAGCGGGCAAGGCCTTAGGAATCATTAAATAAAATGGTAGAAATTTTTACTGCGACTATTGATGAATTTGTAGATTATCCCTTTGAACTTTACAAAGATGATCCTTATTATGTACCTGAACTAAAAAGTGATACAAAATATTTGCTGACTAAAGACCCTTTATGGCTTAATGCTACAAGGGTTTTATTTGTTGCAAAAAGACTTTCAAAAGTTGTAGGAAGAATTGCCGCTATTATAAATAAAGAACACGATAAACATTGGCACGAAAGAGCCGGTTTTTTTGGTTTCTTTGAGTGTGAAAACAATCAACAAACTGCCAAGGCCCTTTTTGATAGTGCTTATACTTGGTTAAAATCCCAAGGAGCAACTTTTATGCGTGGTCCTATGAACCCAAGCACAAACCATACTTGCGGGCTTTTAATTGATAATTTTGACAAAATGCCCTTTATTATGATGCCCTATAATCCGCCTTATTATGCTGATCTAATTGAAGGGGCTGGATTTAAAAAAGTTAAAGATTTGGTCGCTTTTGAAAGAACGGATAAAGATGATTTTTCACCTAGAATGAAAAAAATCTTAGCTAGAATTGAAAGAAATAAAGCTATTACAAAACGCCACCTTAATTTAAAAAATTTTGACGAAGAAGTGGAAATGGTGCAAAGATTATATAATGCTTCCTGGGCGGAAAACTGGGGTAATGTTCCTATATCAAAAGCGGAAATTGCAAAACTTGCAAAAGATTTAAAACTGATTTTAAAGCCGGAAATAACTTCCGTTATAGAAATTGACGGAGAGCCGGCCGCTTTTGCTATATCTATACCCAATATGAACCCTGTTTTAAAGATTTTAAACGGCTCTCTTAATTTATTTAAACTACCAAAAGCACTTTGGGCTTGGCATAAAATACGCGATATTCGTATGATTATGCTCGGCGTTGACCCAAAACACAGAAACCGCGGGCTTGACCTTTTGCTCGTTAAACATGTGGTTGTTGATGGCGTAAAAAGCGGTTGGAATAAAGCAGAACTTTCTTGGTTACTTGAAGATAATCAAGGTATTATTTCCGTTGTAGAAGAAGCCGGCTGCCATAAAACAAAAACTTACCGCGTTTACCAAAAAGAGATTTAATTTCCAAGCGAAATAAAAACAAAAAATATTGCCTTTGTAGAGAAGGAATTTCTTCTACTGAAAATTTATCTTGACTTGAAAAAAAAAAAAAATAAAATGAAGTATCCGTGTTTTAAAAATATAAAGGATATTTTATGAAAAAACAAATATTTTCAAATAAAGCATTTACCTTAATTGAATTATTAGTAGTAGTTTTAATCATTGGTATTTTGGCTGCTATTGCCGTTCCGCAGTATCGGATAGCAGTTACAAAATCTAGAATATCGCAAGTGGTTTCAGCTGTTTCAAGTATTGCTCAAGCACAAGAATTTTACTACTTAACAAACGGACATTATACCAAGACTTTAAAAGATCTAGCTATAGATGTTAAATTGCCAGAAGATTGGCAATTAGTCTTTTTTAATGACACATATTATCATAAAGTAGAAGCTCAATTTCGGAAAAAAAATGAATCTCACTGGACTATTGCAATAGTTCATTATTATAAAAATCCAGGAAAAGTGGATTATTATCATCCCGGGCAAAGCTATTGCTGGGCCCAGTATGGAAATACTTTTGCAGATAGAGTTTGCAAAAGTATAGGGGTAAAAGAAGGAAGTTCAAACAGTGGCGGCACAAGATATATTCTATAGAATAATAATTTTTATAAAAAAAGGCGATTTTAAATCGCCTTTTTTATTTGAAAACTTTTAAAGTGTCTTTATGCTTTAC
>JAFXVA010000005.1 GCA_017534965.1 Elusimicrobiaceae bacterium
ATCTTTTTTTATCATTAAAACACTATACCATTGATTAAGGGCTTCTTCATAATCGCCATTTTTATAAGCATAATAACCTCTGCGGGTATGTTCTTCAGCTATATCTTCATCAATTCTTTCTATCCATTTTTTTGCTTGAGTTTCATTAGGACGTAAAACTAAAATTTCTTCAAATTTGTTTCTTGCTTCTACAAGACGGCCTGCTTTATATAAAGTTATGCCATCATCGTATTTCATACGAATAATTTCCGCCTCTGAAATTGTGCCATAAGCGGCCATTCTGGAGGCCTCTCTTGCAAGTGTTTGAGCTTGTGTCAAAGTCGGATCAATACTTAAAATAACATTAGCCATTTCGGCAGCTCTTTGATAATCCCCTCTCTTATAAAGGGCATAGGCATTTTCATAAACCATTCTTAAAGTATAGTTTTGTATTCTTTGTTTACCAAGTTGAACGGTTGAAAGATATTGTTTTTTTTGTTCGACATTGGAAAGAGTGCCCAAAGAGATTTTTTGTAAATCAAGAATCATACCGGCTTCCTTACCGGTTTCTCTTAAACTATTATGGGGTTGTTGCGCATATAAAGGGGCGCTACATATTAAAAATAAAACAAATAATTTTTTCATAATTTTATACCTCTTTTAAATCAAAAAAGACCGCCGCTAAGCAAATCACCAAGCATAGGTGCAAGCATCAAAATAAACACCACCGGGAATATAAAAATAAACATCGGTATTAACATTTTTGTTGAAGCTTGAGCTGCAAGTTTTTCTGCTTTGTTAAGTCTTCTAAATCTAAGGTCTGTAGAAAAGTTCCTTAAAAGTTCAACCAAACTTGTTCCGAGTTCATCAGACTGCACAATAAGACCGACAAAGGATCTGATATCTTGAACCCCTGTTCTTTGGGCAAGTCTTTCAAGGGCTTCTCTTCTTGAATAACCAAGTTTTGTTTCATTTAAAGTTTTTTCTATCTCAACTTCCAAAAGGGTTTTATTTTTTGCTATTTTAATAATTCTTTCAAAAGCGGTCATATAATCTAAACCGGATTCTATGATAAGAGCCATCAAATCTACCGTTGTAGCAAAATTACCAAGCATATCTTGTTGGCGTTTTTGGATTTGTGCTTTTAATTGCATATCCGGAATATAAAAACCTATTATAGCAAGTAAAATAAAAAGAGGATTTTTCGTTAAAACAATAACAAGCAAAGGTAAAAAAATTGCCCAATTTATTTTAGAAAAAAGGATATCTACCGGTTGCGGTTTTGCCGGACTACCAAGTAAAAGCCACATTTCTTCCAAAGGTTGCTGTAATTTTAATTTGTTAAGCAAAGCCATTGCAAAGCGATCTCTTAAATTTTCTTGTGGACGTAAACGGGCGAAAGAAGATGTGGATTTAATTTGTCTTACTTCAATATCGGCAATGGTTTCTTTTTCTTCTTTAGGCAAAAGGAAATTACGCACTGCTATATAAACAAAATAAGCACCTAAAAACGCTAATACATATAAAGATAAACTATAGGTCTTCATACTTTAATTTCCCCCAGCTTGCTAACCATTTTAATACCAATACCTATCCAAACGATACACATAAATAAAACTATTATACCGACAGGTTTTGTATAAAATTTTATCATAACATCCGGTTGGAAGACAAATAAAACACCGACCATAATCCAAGGCATAATAGCAACAACTAAACTTTGTATCTTTTGTTGGGCTGTCATTGCTTGTAATTTTTCTTCAAGTTTACTTTCTTCACGGATATTTTCGACAATACGTTCAAAAATCTTTGTCAAATTACCACCGACCTGTCTTTGTAAAACAATGGCCTTAACCATATAAGAAAGAAGTCTTGATTCAACACGTTCTTCCATATTTTCCAAAGATTTTTCAAAAGGTGTACCGAGTTTATAATTTTTAATAACTAAACCAAATTCATCTGATATTGGGGGGCGTAAATCGCTTGAAACCCTTTCAAAACCTTGCACGATATCCATACCTGATTTAAGAGAGTTTGAAAGCAAAATCAAAGCATCCATAAGTTGTTTGTTGATTTTAGCACCGCGTCTTTTCTTTAAAGAATCCAATATAATACCCGGCATTTTTAAACCGATAGAAAGACCTGCGGCAAAAAATACAAAAAACATAAAGACACCAAAAAAGCCACCTGCCCCTATAGCAAAAAAGGCACCAAGCAAACAGAAAACAGCCAAAGTTCCAAGAACAATATATTTAACATTAATGTCTAAAAATTGTCTGCTATAATCATCTGCCCAAGTGGTGCTTTTTTGTAAATATTCTTGAACTAACATTGAAATTTGGGTATTTCTTGATTCAATAAATTTATATACGGCAAAGAACACAAGTAAAGTACCAAGACTCATTAAAACACGTATTAAAATTACTTGATATTTGCCCCCTTTCTTTTGTTTTTCAAAGGGCATTTGCGGGGCTGGTTTATTCATTATGTCGCTATAAAGAGTATTGGATAAAATTGCAAGAGCAATAGAAGATTTTCTAAATTTGGTCTTCCAATTGGCTGAAACAAAAGATTCGGCCATACTATCGGCCTCATCTAAAGCAAGTTCTAAAGTTGCTATTAAAGAACGGCCACGCCCCTGCATACTATCACGCATATCATAGTCGATTAAACGAGGATTCGTTTTTAAACGTTCAACTTCCAAAATTAAGCGGATTCTGGCAAGGCCGAACTCCTCCATAATACCTCTTGTAGCAAAAGTTGCCCCATCATCTATTTTTTGAGCTACGGTTAAAAGTTGATTAAGAGCAAGAAGAGGACGCCTCCACATTTCGGCTTCATTAAGATAGTCTGTTTGGCCATTTGATAAAGGTAGTTCCCATAAGCGGTTTTTTTCCATTTCGACCAAATCTGTTTCAAGCCAGGAAGGCATTTTTATTGCTTTTTTCACTTGTCCGCAATAAGTGGGTAAAAATTCTTTTTTTTCTGTTGGTTTAGAAGTATCTAAAAAATCATAAAGGCCATAAAGTTTTTCTTTAGCGCATTTAATAAATTCCTGTTGATTTAAAGTATAAACCTGCCCCAAGACTTGATCTTGAGCAAAAAGTCCTGTTGAGACAAAAACTAATAAAGACAAAGAAATTATTATATGCTTAAAAGACATTTAATTACCTTCTTGTTTTACTTTAAAAATATCTTCCGGAACGTCTATACCCTTTGCTTTAAATTCAGCAAAGAATGTCGGCAATTCCCCTGTAGGGGCAAAAACACCCTGAACTTTACCATTTTCATCAACACCTGTTTGAGTGTATCTGAATAAATCTTTACTTTGAATAACGCCGTCTTTTTGACCGCAGATTTCCGTAATATAAGTAACCTTTCTGCTACCATCGGAAAACCTTGAAAGTTGAACAATCAAGTTAACAGCAGAAGAAATCATTTCGCGGATAGCCCAAATAGGCAAATCTGCACTTGCCATCATACACATGGCTTCAAGACGGGTTAAACTATCTCTTGGTGTGTTTGCGTGGATAGTAGCAAGGGAACCTTCGTGACCGGTGTTCATTGCCTGTAACATATCCAAGGCCTCCGCACCACGACACTCACCGACTACGATTCTATCCGGTCTCATACGCAAACAGTTAATAACCAAATCTTTAATTGTTATAGCACCTTTGCCTTCTACGTTGGGCGGTCTGCTTTCAAGGGAAACCCAGTGTTCTTGCTGGAGTCTTAATTCCGCCGTATCTTCCACTGTTATGATACGCTCTGCAGAAGGAATATAACTTGAAAGAGCATTTAAGAAAGTTGTTTTACCGGTACCGGTACCACCGGAAATAATAATATTTTTTCTAAGTTTTACACAACTTTCAAGGAAATTCATACATTGCTCGCTGATTGTGCCAAAGCGGTAATAATCTTGCGGGCCAAAAGGTTTTTGAGAGAAACGCCTTATTGTCAAAGACGGACCGGAAACAGCCAAAGGTGCAATAATAGCATTAACACGGGAACCATCTTTTAAACGGGCGTCCACCAAAGGCACTGATTCGTCAATACGTCTGCCCAAAGGGGCAACAATTCTTTTAATAACCTGGATAACCTGGTCATTATCTCTAAAACGATATCTTGTTAAAGTTAATTTACCTTTTTGTTCAATAAAAATCTTATCATAGGCATTAACCATAATTTCGGTAACGGAAGGATCTCTCATCAAGGCCTCTAAAGGACCAAGACCTAAAATTTCGTCTAAAAGTTCTGTAATAAAACGGGTTTTTTGATCTCTTGAAAGTTGGACATTGGCCTTCTTTCTTAAAACTTCATCAATAATGACGGAAACGCGCTTTCTTACTTGTTCGTTTTGAGAACCTTCTTCGCTAATAACAATACGTTCAAGTTCCAAAGTTTTAATAACTTCTTTATGAACTTGTAATTTTAAATCATCCCAATAGGAAAGATCTGCATCTAAAGATTTAAAATGGTTAATATTTGAAGCACCGCCAACAGCTAAAGCAGAGGCCTCCCATATATTTTTGGCAGAAGCGACAAATTCGCTATCAGGAACGGAAGTTTCCCATTTTTTATCTGTAGGTTTAGCTTCGGCAATAGCCGCAAGTATCGGGCGTAAACCCTCTTGAACCCAAAGACTGCTTCTGTTAACTAAAATTTCAATTTCCCTTTTATTAGAGGCCTCAAAAACACTTGCCTCCCAAGTTAAATAAACAATCGGTTCTCTGCCGAGTTTAATAAAAAATTGGTTTACTTCTTCGTGATCAATAGCACCAGGTAAATTATATTGGTTACATATAATATCCATGCGATCTATAGGAAAGTGCATTTCCTTAAAATCTGTAAAAGTGGAAACTGCCGTATTCAAATGTGAACGGGTGCAATTTGTTACCCAGAAAACTTTATCTGCAATATCAAAGGCGAAAGTTTCCATAGGAAAACTTGAATCTACATCTAAAAAGATATCAAAAGTTTGTTGTAAACGAGATAAAATAGGAAGCAAAACTTTAGGTGAAATCATTGAAACTTCTTGTCTAGTAGAACCTAAAGGCAAAACGCCAACACCAACAGAAGTCATAGAAACTTTACCGCGTAAAAGACCACCGGCAATAGCAATAGCACCTGAACCTAATGCCCTAACTAAATCTGTAACGCTGACAGGTTTTCTGATCCCCAAATAAAAGCCATGTTCCTGGCGAGCCAAGGGATCTAAAGGAACAATTAAAACAGGTCTTTTTTGGGTTTCAGCCCAAGCAATAGCTAAATTTAAAACTAAAGTTGTTTTACCAACACCTTCTTTTGGTCCGGTAAAAGCAACAACTCTTGGGGTGCCGTTAGTTTCGTTTTTAGTGTCCATTTAGTTTACTCCACCATCTCTACTGTGATAAAAAGGAATAAAGAGCGTTGTTCTTCTTTAATATTTTTTGTTTTAAAGAAATAACCAAGCAAAGGTATTCTGCCAAGAACAGGAACTCTATCTTCTGCTACACTTCTAGAGCTGCTTTTTAAACCACCGATAACCAAAGTTTCACCGCTGTTAAGTTCCACTTGGGAATTTAATCTTCTTGAAGTGATAGAAGGAACAGAGGTTCCGTTTATAACAATAGGTGTAGAATAATCCGGATTAGAAAGTTCTATTTCAAATTGGACATGGATAATATTGCCTTTTTCCGGAATAATTGTTGGCATAACATCCAAACGAACACCATAGTTCTTAAATTCAACACCGGCAGAAGTATTATTTACTACTGGGAAAGGAATAGAACCACCGGCAGAAAAGTTTGCACTTGTATTAGATTTTGCTATAACTTTAGGATTAGACAAAATTTGCGCTTTACCTTCAGTTTCAAGCAAGTGTAAACGAGTGTTAAGCAAACTCTTACGTTCAAATTCACCGATAGAGAAAATACCCGGTATTTCTTTTTCGGTAAAGTCTAAAAGCTGGTTCCAAGCAAACCCATTATTAGTGGTAAGAGATCCGCTGATTTCAACTATATCAGCACTAACGGCTACTAAGTCCGTTTTCTTAGCAGCATTGGCTTGCACGCCAGCTACTAAGGCAACTAAAACAAGTGGTAAAACTTTATTTATTATATTTTTTTTCATTTTTTTCCTTTCCTATAATAATCAAATTTTAGTTAAATAAGCTGGAGAAACTTGTTATAGGTACGCTATTTTCGTTCATATCACCGGGTGCGCGAACTACAACAGTTATTTCCCCTTCCTCTTCAGCCAAAGCAAGATATTGGGGTGCTTCCAAACCTAAAGAAAGACTTAAAGTTGACATATCAGAGAAAGCGGCACTATTTTGTTCGTCTTCTTTATTTTTGTTTTTAGCAGCGCTGTCAAGCCCTTGACCTAAGTTAGAACCGACACCAAGAACCAAAATGTTTTGCAAAATAATAACAGACATTTTTTCTTTATTACTATTTTTTAACTGAGCATCAAAAGTGATAAGGATATCAACTTTATCGCCCGGTTTTATCATTTTTGCTACTTGATTTTTTACTTCCAAAATGTATGCCCTGTTACCGGGTTGGACTTTTAAACTGATACCCATTTCCGGGCTTAAAGAGCTAAGAGAAGGTTTTGTAATTTGATTGCCTTTAGCAATAGATACTCTTGTTACCAAATTTTCAATATCGCTTAAATTTGCCCCTTTAGATAAGACATAAGCATCTTTTTGTATATAAGACAAAGGAATCTCGGCTGTTCTGATATGAGTTCTTTTAAGTTGTGTCCCTTCCGGTAAATCAAGACCGGCTACTGCAACTGTTTCCATCTTTTGAGATTTAGCCAAATTACCTTGGGCTAAATTCAAAACAAAGAAATATATCAAAGCTGCCATTACAGCGATGACTAAAGGAAAAAGACTTCTTCTGTTCATATTTTAAAACTCCTCTCTTTTTTTTAAAAACTGCTTATAATAAAATCAAATCTAATTTATCAGTGGTCTTTCCACCGGCATCCTAACAGATGCTTTTATTCTTTTTACCCCGTATTTCTTTGGATGATCGGCGAAAATATAACTTGTTAAAGGAAACGCCAAATCTATTCTATAAACCAAAGTTACAACGAGATCTTCGTTCACATGTCCGCTAACTTGCGGATCGCGGCCGGTTCTTTGTAATACAGAAGATATCTGCATTTTAGCGGCCTTTTGTGGCCCAACTGCTTTAATTAGGGCCTC
The DNA here is from genome assembly GCA_017534965.1 of Elusimicrobiaceae bacterium. Lineage (GTDB taxonomy): Bacteria > Elusimicrobiota > Elusimicrobia > Elusimicrobiales > Elusimicrobiaceae > Proelusimicrobium. Next base: position 7,175 of record JAFXVA010000005.1, read on the forward strand.
TTTCATCTTAATGGCTATTTTAGTGGAATCCGTTGCACCGCTTGGTTTGCGAACCCCAACCATAGAGCCAACTCTGGCAAGTTCATAAGAAATATGATGGGCAAGAATTGTATGATAGGCAATAGTTCCCATTTCCAATATAACAAATATTATCATCATAAAAACGGGAAGAATCAAAACTAATTCAACAACCGCTTGCCCACCATTTTTCTTAATCATAAAACCTGCTTAAATTTTATCTGCTTCGCCGAGAATTTTTGCTTTAATATTATCAAAGAGATCCGGCATAAAGGTTTTAATTGCAACGCCGACGATACCAACGACGACGACAATAATACCTAACATAAACAAATATTCAACCAAACTTTGGCCTTTTTTATTGTTTATGGCTCTGATGGCTCTATCATAAGCCAAGTGCATTTTTGCGATCATTCTCATTTTAATATCCTCCAAATTAATATTTAATTTTTATCTTCATACACAGCGAGTATAATTTTTGCTCCCTGTTCAAATTGTCTTGGCACTACCCAACTATAACTTTTGTAAAAGATTGCAAATGCGGCAAACAAAGCAAGTGCTGTTACAATATATTCCATAGCCGCCTGGCCTTTATTATTCATCTTCATATTGCACCTTTTACAAACTTACTGCTTTTTACTACTAAAACTGCAATCTTACTGCTAATTGATGCGCTGTGCCCAAAGCACCAAAAGGCATCATAGCATAATCAAGGCCAAGGCCGTAGCCAAAGACCTCGCTACTATAAAAACCAAAACCAAGAGAGACCTTTGAAGTTGTATCAAGGCCCATCTTATCTGCTATTGTGCCATCTTCGGCAAAACCTGTATTATCGCGGTTATAATAACCAATTCTGATATCAAACTGGGCGACTTGAACAAGTTCTTCCGGGATGTGAATTGCAAGCCCAACACCATAGCGAACTTTATCATCAACATAGTCAACAACTTCGCCTGCAAGCGTAAAGTATTTGGTATTTATGGCAGCACCACCGCGCACAGCTGAAGGAACTTCATCTGTATCGCCTAAGTTTTGCCCCATTACACCTAAAACAAGTTTATTGCTAAATAAGCGAAGTTTTGCCCCCACATCAAAAGCTGCATTGATATGGCGGACATTGACGTTATTTTCATTAATATACTTTGCTGTTGCACCTAAATCTAAAGCATTAAAGAAACTTCTTGATAAAGATACACTTGCAACAAAATCTTGCATAACTGCACCGGCCCAATCTTGCGGGATACCCATATCATCTCTAAATTCAAGGTCATTTAATCTTAAATATCTGAGTGTCACGCCAAGCATTGTTCTGCCCATGGGTTGGATATAGGCAAGGGAACTATCCCCCACACCTTCAAACCATTGCATGTGGGAAATTTGCACTTCTCTAGTGGTATTGGTGGCAGCACCTGCCGGGTTCCAAAAGAGAGCTTGGGTTCCTTCTGATAAAGCCGTATAAGCATTACCCATTGCCTGGGCTGTCGGTGCGCCTGTGCCAAGTTTTAAGAAGGCACTTGCGCTTGTACCGGCATATTCGCTAGATGCTTTGGCAGTTAAACCAAAGGACATTGCTATTAAAAACATTAAGGTTATTTTTGCTATATTATTTTTCATAAATTTGTCCCTTTATCCTATGGTATCAAAATCTTAATAACTCTTTGAGATTTCTTTGCATTACCTCTTGTTGGGTCAAGTTCCATGATTGCGTAGTATAAACCGCGGGCAACTTGTTTGCCATGGTCATTGGTCTTATCCCATTTACATCTTAAGGTAAAGTTTCTGCTTACGCCGTTAGTCGGTGTTGTGCCCGGAGGTGTCAAGTTCATATAAGGTTGTAAGCCCATATCGTTACCAAAGAAGCCATTATTGATTTGTTCCAAAGTTGCAGTTTCCATTTTGGCGTTGATACAATCATAACCGCCGGATCTAACCAAATCACCTGCGATATTGTAAATCTTAATGGTAACTCTACCCGGTGCAGGAAGTTTTGCGATTTCAAACCAACCTTCATTACCTTTTAACGGGTTAGGGAAGAAAGAGGTAACTTTTTTGCTCTTCCAATCAACATCGGCATACCAGCTATCGCCTCTGGCGACATTGATATGTTCAAGGGTGATATATTTTTCCCAATCGGCAATCATACCGCCTGCCGTTGCTAAAGTATCGGTTGTAAGATTCAAAGCACCTGTTACGGAATCCATATCATAGGCATTTAACACGGTTACATACCTATAAGGATAAATACCATCCGGCACTTCTTGGCCTGCATAGTCAGTTCCGTCCCAAATTTCGTCAAGAGAAACAAGGTTCGGTCTGATACCGACAATAGATTTAACTAAAACATCATTAATATCGGCATTAGCGACATCAGCTTGTGTTACTGGGTCAACAAGACCGGTTGATGTTGTTGCGTTTCTATTTGTTGTTGTGCCGGGTTTAAAGATTTGAATTGCAACTTTCATCGGCACAGAAATTTGATAAGCAAACTTTGCATTGGGGTTTTCTCTTGTAATATCTTCCACATATCTATCATAAACTTGGAAGTTATTTACGCTGATAACCTCAGTAAAGATTGTTTCTTTAGGTAAATTGCCCAAAACAGCTGCCGGCATAGGATAAGGCAAACCTATAAGTTTAATTTCATAAGAGCCGTATTTAACATATTCGCCTTTGGAATCTTTACCATCCCAATAAACTTTATAAAGTTTTGTCGGGTCAAAGTAGCCGTCTGTTCCGTTATATATATAAGTACTTAAAGTGCGGCAGGTTGTGCCTGCAGGTGCACCGCCTTCGCATTGGCCGTTTTGTGTAGAAATAACTTCAATATTAACTGAAGCAGGGCGGCTTGTGCTAAAAGCAACTTCATAAGCAGGCAAGTAAACTGTTTCTGAAGAATACTTCATTGTCGGCTGGCTTGGAGTTATCAAGACCTTATTAAAGGCAATAGAACCACGGGCAATAGTAATAAAGCCGGTTGGTTTATCGCTTGCACCGATTGCAGAAGAACTATCAACTGCTGTTAAAGCTACAGGATTTGCTGCTGTATAGTCATAATATCTGGAAACATTTTGAGTTGTCCTTGTACATATTCTGTAAGGATAGTTTCCATCCGGTAAAGGTGCAACAGGATCGTTTGGACCGGTAGAGTGTTTTAAACCATCCCATATTTCAGTAATTGTCATACCTTCGCCTGCTCTAGGCAAGACAAATTCTTTTAAAGGTGTAGCACCGGCAACAGGTTGTAAAGCACCTGTAGTAGGATCATATTGACACCAATTTGCATCATCTGTAGGAATAGTAACGTTTTGGTCATAAATTTCAACGGTTACATCCATACTCTTAGATAAGGTATAACTTATCTTTGCTTGAGAGGTTGCTTCATCTAAAATAGGTGAAGTTTGAACATCAACAACTCTAAACAAATCTACGGGGAATTGAACAGTCATTGTTGCCTGTTTTTCAGGGTATAAACTATCTTTTGCAACAAATTCCACCATATAAGTTCCGGGGGCAACTTGATAACCTGCATCATCAATACCATCCCAAGTAAATTTATTTTCTTTACTTGAAATTGCTACCTCATTAGTTAATAATTTTTTAACTTCTAAAGGTGTTTCCCCTGCGTTAGCGGTTGTTTTGATTGTTGCATCTACGATAGAATCTCTAGATACAGCATAGTTAAAGGTAAAAGGATCAAGGCCAAAGGCAGTCGGGCTGGAACCTAAGCTTGTGTAGCCAACTGCGCCAACGGTAATTTCCGGCAAACCTCTATTAATAGGTAAAATACCATTATGATATTTGCGGGTTTTTACACCGCTCCACCATTTGCCGTTTACGCAGACAGCTCCGGGCATTAAAGTGGTGCTATTATAAGGAATTTCTGCCCACATTATATAGACATAATCGCCATCAGGCATAGGTGTTCCGTAATTATAAGTTTGGCTGTTAAAAACACATCCGTTTTCATTTCTGCAAATACCATCCCATTTAGTATTAACATTTACTCTGCCTTGTTTTTGTTCTTGTATATAAGTTACTAATGAACCATTTTGTGCCATAGTAAGAACTTTTGCATAGGCATCTTCTAAAGTAGGTATTTCAACATCATCAATATAAGTACCGGGAGTAAATATCATAACATGGGCTGTTGCCGATTCTGTTAAAACATAATCAATTTTTGCATAAGAGGTGGAAAGTTTGGCAAGGCCTGTTTCCTTAATATCAGTTATTTTAAGAGGATCTAAGGAAAGTTGGCGCGTAACCGTGCGGCTTAAATCTTCATCATTTTCGCCGGACCATTCATCATGGGTGGTGGCAGTAATACCAACTAAATAGTTACCATAAGGCATAAAGATACCATTAGTATCACGCCCATCCCAAGAATCTACATTTACATTTGTTCCATCAGGAATGCCTTCGCCAAGTCTGGGTTGTTTATTAATTAAATTAAACTCAGGTTTTTTTACAACAGCATGCTGAGTGCACACTATTGTGCTAGGTATGGGAGCATAGTGCATTGTGCCAGTGCCATCATCCAAATCATCGCAATTACAACCTTCATTAGGATCGCTAATTTGTATTGTTGTTAAAGCATCTTTACTTAATTTATAGGTTATATCATAAGGTTGCACCGGCACTTTTGTTGTTGTGCCAACCATAGTGGAAGAACTTCTGACACTATGAACATTGGTAACATCAATTTGTATAGGTATTTGATTTTCGCCGGGGTAGGCCATAGTGTGGTCCACTTCAACATCACCGCCGGAAGATATTCCGTCGCCCGGCCATTTTGTTTTTACATTTACTCTAAAGCCAAATTGCCCGTTGCTCTTACCAAATTCGCCGTCAATTTCATAACTGCCGTCCCATGCTGTGCAGAAAGGAATAACCGTTGTTCCGGCTACGCATTCCTCTAAAGAACTAAAATGCTGTAAAGTATCATCACAACCAGCGATACCAGTTATTGTATTTGATTTCCAAGTACATCCATGGCTAGAACATTCTGCGGCTGTAGCATAACCTACGCAAGGATCACTTGCAGAAGTGTTACAAACACCTCTATTTTCCCAAATACAATTTTGTGCAAGGCCACAAGCACTTTGACCGAGTTTGCTACATTTATCTATACAAGTACTGCTGGAATTAACCCATTCGCACCCCCATTTGGCTTGGCAACTGGCTTTATTTCTACCCTCACAAAAATGCTGGGAAGCAGAATCTGTTTTAGTATAACATTTTGTTTGAGATTTCCAATAACAACCTGTAGTTGTACCGCACACTGCAGCAGAGGTAATGGTAGAACAAGTACTTGATTGGCATGATCCTGCAGCAACAGCTTCAGAAGAGGTATTAAACAAATCACAACAAGACTTCATTTCTTCATTAGCGGATCCTTTATTTATAATATAAGTGCCAACGCCATAGCAAATATTATTATCTACAGGGGTTAAAGCGATGGTTCTTATCGGCGGTGTAGAATCTGCATTATAAGGGTTGGAGTTTGGTTGATATTTAAAAATTTCAAATAAAACACTTTGAATAGGGAAAGGAGAACTTGCTACATCTTGTGTTAAAATTAAAGAACTACTTGAGCTACCATCGTTAGCTTCAACTTTTCTTGAAGGGTTGGCGCAGGTAACTGTTGCGCAAAGTCTCAAACAATGGTTAGGGTAATAATTTATTTGGTCGCCCGTTAAGGAATAAGGAAAGGGTTGGTCGTATTCTATTAAGGCGGAGTTATGCCAAGGGTCAACATTATCAGATAAGGTATTATGTGTGTTGTTATATTCGGAAAGAATATCAGGGTCATATAAGAAAGAGACACTTGACGGAGCATCAAGATCACATTGATAGTTCGTATAGGCCTCTGCTTCCTTAGGATAATTGGTACTGACACTTGTCACCATTGCGGTTTGTGCGTTGGCGACACTTGCCCCTAAAACGGCAAATAATGCCGCTACAAAAACACAAAACAAAACACCGCCTGCCTTTAAGCAGGAGTTAAAAATTTTATTATTTTTTATCATATTCTCCACCACTTTAAAATATTAAAAACAAATAAAGTAGCACCGCATAATGCGGGCCTACATATATATTTATTATACAACCTTTTTAAATATACTACTACTACATTTTTTAATACTACTACTATTTTCTAAACTTTTTAGCAATTTGTCAACTACTTTTTGCTAATTTTCTTAATTGCTTTTTGCGCTTGCGTGTTATATTCCTCTGATTTAAGCAAAAGTTTATAATAAGAAATTGCTGTTTCTTGCTCGCCCAGACTTTCATAAACTTTGGCAAAATGCAAAGTAATTTCGGGGTCTTGTTTATCTTTTTCGGGCAAAGTGTTAAGCAAATTTAAGGCCTCTTGCACTTTACCTGTTTTATAAAAATACCACGCAAGAGAATCTATGGTTGCGCTATCTTTTGGGTTAAGAGCGACGGAGCGTTTAATATAATCGCCCCCTTTTTCAATTTGTTTTGTCTTGTCAATTAAGTAATAGCCAAGAAAGTTTAGGGCCTCGGCATTTTGCGGATTTTGGGTAATTATTTGATTTAAAACTTTTTGCATTTTTTTATAATCTTTTAACTCGGATAAAGTGTAAGCATAATTAAGCAAAAATTCTTGATTATCAGGTTGTTTTTGTAAAAGATTTTCAAGCACTTTTCTTGCCTGTTTATATTGCTTATTATCCTCTAACATCAAGGCATAATAAAAAGAAATTTCCACACTATCTTTAAAATCTTGGTAGGCCTGCTGCATAGCAAGAAGAGCTTTTTCTTGCTCGCCGGATAATTTTAAAAGGTGCACTTGTTTTATTCTTAAAGCGGAATTTGTTTTAAAATCTTCACTTTGTTTTAAGTAACTTTCCGCCTGTAAATAATTCTTTTGGCTTTGCTCCCATAAAGATAAAAATTCGCAAGCGCGCGCATTTTTTGGGTTTTGCTGATAAGCGCGCAAGTAATATTTTTTTGCTTCCTTAGGTTTATTTTGCAAAGCATAATAAGCACCGATTTTAATTAAATCTTCTTCGGTCAAAATACCTTCTTTATCCATATCAGCGTAAACTTGAAGCATTTTATTTATATCTTTATTTATCTCGTAAATTTTTGCTTTGGCAAGGTAAAACTCCCGCGTTTGAGGATGTTTCTTAATTGCATTATCTAAAGTTAATATTGCGTTTTGAACCTGATTTTCATTTAAGTAAATTTGCGCAATTTCCATATTAACAGGCATATATAAAAGATTGTTTTCTTGCTCAAGTTGTTTTAAAACTTTTATTGCTTCATCTTTATCTATTGTGTTTAATAAAGTTAAATACTGCATTAAAACAAATTGATTTTGAGGATCTTGTTTTAAGGCCTGGCTATAATATTTTTGCGCCTCTTTTAAATTACCTCTTTGCCAGGCAAGTTGCGCGCCTAAAGCAAGGGCTTGGGCTTCTTGCGGGGCAGCGTTAAGATATAAAGGAACATATTTTTGCATACAATTATGATTTTGAATTTGAGTGCATAAAGTAGCTAAACTTTTAAGCAAAGTTGTATCTTCTGGCGAAAGGGCGTAAAGTTCTTCATAAGTCTTTATTGCTTCTTTTGGATTTTCTCTTTCCTGGTAAATTGCTTCGGCAAATTTAGTCAAAAAATCTTTTGTATAAATATCTTTATTTTCTTTTTGCGCTTGCTCTGTTTGGGCAAAAAGATTTAAAGATAAAATTGTAAAAATAAAAAATAAAAATAGTTTTTTCATAATGTTTTATAATTTACTTGGCGCCGTAAAAAGCATTAATTCGCCGTCAATTTTTCCCTCATAAAAATTCTTGCGGATAGCAACTTTTTTAAAACCGAAATCTTGATATATCTTTTTTGCTTTTTTGTTTTGAGTGTTAACTTCCAAAGTTATTTTTTTTACATTTTTATTAAGCAAATAAGTTAAAGCAAAACTTAAAAGTTCTGTGCCGAAATGTTTGTTTTGCTGGCTTGGTAAAATAGCAAAATTTGTTAACTCTGCCTCATCTTGATAAACACGAAAACAAACAAAGCCAAAAACTTTTTTAGTATCCGCTGTTGCACACAAAAAAATTTGCGCGCAAGTTAAATTTAATTCTTTTTCAAATTGTTCTTTTGTCCAAAGTGCCGCACCTGATTCTTTAGCAATATCGGCTAAAGTTTGCGTGTAAATTTTATCTTTGCTAGTAGCAAGAAAAATCATTTATTTTAATTCCTTTTGTAAAGCCGTTAATTCAAAACGCGCCGGCTTTAAATAAAGCGGTGTAAAAACATCTGTCAATTTTTGTTTGCCGCAATATTTCGGCGCAAGAACGGACATCGTTTCAAAAGAAATTTTATTTAATTTACCGGGTGCAAAAACTGCTTTTTTGCAAGCAAATATTTTATTTAAACTTTGCCCTTCGCCGCCCCAACCGCAAATAAATATTGGCGTTTTTTGTTTTTTAAGTAAAGTGGAAATTTCTTCTTCTGTAGTCCAAATTTCTTTATCCTTAAAACTTAAGAAATATTCCTTTCTAAAAGCAGGTAAAATAACCATAATATCGCCGTATTCTTTTTTATATTCTTTGGCGTTTTGCGCTTGATATTTTAAAACATCAAACACACTTAAACTTGCCACTTTTACACCGGCAAATTCTTTAAGCATTGATGCAAGAGTTATACCAATTCTAATCCCTGTAAAACGCCCCGGCCCTTTAACAAAAAGGCAAGAATCAATATCCCTTAATTCTGCTTTAAATTTTTTAAGTAAATTTTTAAGCAAAGGAAATAAATAATTTTCCTGCTTGATACCTTGCTTGCTTGCGCGGTAAAGTTTTTTGCCGTCGGTAATTGCGCAAGTTAAGGGAACAGAAGAACTATCTAAAAGTAAAGTTAAATTTTTCATTTTTTAATTCCTTTTTATTTTTTTTGAAAGTTTTTCAAGCATTTTTTGATAAGTTTTAGTTGTTGCTGTTAAAACAATTTTGCGTTTATCTTCTTTTTGTAAAATAATTTCAATTTCCAAGCGGTTTTTTGGGAAAAAATCTGCCGCTGCCCCGGGCCACTCGGCCAAGATTAAAGAAGTTTCATCTTCCAGCATTTCTTCAAAACCAAGGTTAAACATTTCCCCTTCTTCAAGTCTAAATAAATCAATGTGGTAAAGTTCTGCTTTGGTGCCAAAATACTTTTTCATCAAACTAAAAGAAGCACTTGTAATTTTATCTTTTACGCCGAAGAACTTTGCAATTTCTTTAACCATTATTGTTTTGCCAGCACCAATCGGCCCGCTGAAAAAAACAATATCCCCCTTGTTTAAACAAGAGGCAAGTTTTCTTGCGAAGTCTTGCGTTTCTTTTAAACAAGAGGAATAAAAAATCAATTTTTTCATAATTTTTATAAAACGTTTTTTAAGGAAATTTCCGGTAAAGGACAATCTTTTAAATCTAAATTTACAGCCGGTGCACTATCATCTTTTTGTGCTTTGCCGTCAACCAAGAAGTAATATTTATATTCACCTTTTGGCAAAAATAAAGTTTTACTAAAAAGGTCATCAGATATTTTTTCAAGAGATAAAGGATTTTTGTTCCACGCCGTAAAATCGGCGCACAAAAGCACTTCGCTTGCGTCTTTAGCACTAAAATTAAATTTAACTTTTGTAAAAGAAACTTCTTGCTTGGTGTTAACCTCAAGCAATTTTTGTGTTTCGCTTTTGGCAATTAAAGAAGGGTTTGCCTTAGAAGTAAAATCAAAAAAATCGGCACAGGCATTAAGCCCGGCAAAAACAAAAAATATCAAAGCCGCTATATAAAAGAAAAGTGAAAAGAAACTTATACCTTTACATTTCATTTATAAACTCCCTTATTCTTAATTTTGCGCCTAAATCTTGAGCAAGTTTTTTAGTTTTTTCAACATCAATATTTTGTTTATCTACGATAGAAACAATAGTGCTTACCTTTGGCGCACAGGCACGCACAAAATCAAGCATAGCTTGGTAACCTTGCGCGGCATATTCCGGCTTTGGGCGAACAATCTTTTGCCACTCTTGCGCGTTTGGTGAATTTAAACTGATAGAAACTTCATCAATATTTTTAGCCAAATCGCCTGATATATCACGCCCGTTAACAAGACTGCCAAGCCCTATCGTATTTAAACGCAGTTTAATTTTCGGATAAAGTTTTTTTATTTTTTCGGCTGTTTCAAGCAAAACTTTTAGACGCATAGTTGGCTCGCCATAACCGCAAAAAACAATTTCTTTGACGGGATTTTGCTGCATTTCCTTTTTTAAAGCGGTTATAACTTCATCAGCAGTCGGCTCCTGCCCGCACAAGTTTAAATCGTATTTATCAAAACGCATAGCAAATTTCGTTTTAATACAAAACACGCAGGAGTTAGGACACCTGTTAGTAAGATTGATATAAAGCGCCTGATTAAAACGATACACTATTTGTTTCATATATTTATTATAGCATTTAGAGTCTATAGCGCGCGCAGGTTTTATAGTTTTTAATAATTTGATATAATTTAGATACAACCCGTTTTTAATTAGGAGAGGTGGCCGAGCGGTTTAAGGCGTTAGTCTTGAAAACTAATATACGGGAAACTGTATCGAGGGTTCGAATCCCTCCCTCTCCGTAAAATTTAAACCCCGCTTTTGTGGGGTTTTTTAATTTTTACGAGTTGGAAGCAATGGCAACTGCTTGCCGTTGCGTAGGGATTCGAAAGGCGGAGCGATGTTTTTGTTTGAGGTGCTTTTGCACCGAAAGGCAAAAACCGCGAGCCCGGGCTGGAGCAAATTTCGTAAAAAATTTGACGAAAGCCGAATTCCCTCCCTCTCCGTAAAATTTAAACCCCGCTTTTGTGGGGTTTTTAATTTACATCAACTGGAATAACTATAAAAATAAGCTATAATTAACCTATGGCAAAGCAAAATAATAAAGAAAAGAATAATATGGAAATTATTCTAGAAGAATTAGGCCCCAGATTTAAAGATTATAAAAATTATGCCTATCAACCTTCTGATGAAATAGCTATTTTAAAAGCTGTCCTATTAGCAAAACATAAACGTTTGACAGAGTCAAACAGATTTAGACAAAACTATAATTTTACCCTTATGCAAAATTCAAAAGAATCTGTTGAAAATATCTTAGAGCGCGCCATAACACTAACTAACAATAATCAAATGAAAGATTCTTTTTATAACCAATATCCCTTTGACAGAGGCCAGCATATAGACTTACTACACAAAACTAAACAAGGTTTTGAAGCAATAGAATTAAAACAATGGGCTAATGATAAAGATTCCCCCCTTTATGCCTTAATAGAAATTTTAAAATATTATTTTTTACTAATTAAAAAAGAACATCTTGAGTTTAAAAAAGAAAATCAATATCTTAAACAAGAACAGATTAAAGAATTAACCATTCTTGCCCCTTTAGAATATTACAAAAATTTTGATTTTTTAAATACTTTTAATGAATTAAAAAAATTGTCTGATAAACTTGCTGCTTCTCTTAGTAAAGAAAGGAATATCCCTATTAAAATTTTCTTTAAATATTTTAATTTAGAGCCAAATATTTTTGAAAATATAAAAAATTCTTTAGTAGATAAAGAGGGTAATTCCTTAAAAAACAAAGAAAAAATTATAACCGATTGGACTTTTAAAGAAAATCAAGAAAAATTAAAACAAATAGAAACTAATTTACTATGGCTAAATTGGAAAACAATTTTTTAATTATTCACCGCGGAACAAAAGAAATTGGCGGTTCTTGCCTAGAAATAGCACAAAACCATACGCATATTTTATTTGATTTCGGTTTGCCATTATCTTCTATGACAGAAGAAAAAGAAAATAAAAAATACCGCCTAAATATCCCAGGAATTTATAAAGATAGCAAACAAAAAAATACAAAAATTAAAGTTGTTTTTATTACCCACGCTCACCCGGACCATTATGGTCTTTTAAGCGAAATTTCGCCTAAAATACCAATTTATTTAAGCAGGGCAACTTATAATTTAATTACAAAAATTGCACCGCTTATTAAAGAAAACCATATAAAAAATCTTAATTTTAAAATTATTAAATCTAATGAAGAAATAATTATTAATAAAATAAAAATACAAGCCCTTGCCGTTGATCATAGCGCCCCTGAAGCCCTTGCTTATAAAATAACAATAAACAATAAAACTTTAGTATATAGTGGCGATTTGCGCGCCTATGGATATAATGCTTATAAAACAGAAAACTTTATTAAACAAGCAAAAAATGCCGATTATTTAATTTTGGAAGGCACAACACTTGGCAGGCAGCAAAAGCCCCCCTTTTTAGAGAAAGATTTAACAAAACTATTAGAAAAAGAATTTAGCAAAAATAAACTTAATTTAATTTACTTTTCCTCTCAAAATTTAGATAGATTTGTTTCCGTCTATAAAGCTGTGCGCAAAACAAAAAAGATTTTGGTAATAGATCCTTATACTTGTGCTGTTTTGGAAAATTTAAAAACTCTTAGCAAAAATATTCCGCAATATTTTTGGCAAGATATCCGTATCTATTTTGCAAACAATAAACAAACTGCGAAATTAGATAACAAAATATTTACTTATAAGAAACAAAAAATTACTTTAAAAGAAATTTTAGAAAATCCTAATAATTTTGTTCTAAAAGCCAATTTTAATATAACACAAAAAGTTATAAAAAATATAAAAAATATCAATTTAATTCATAGTGCTTGGCAAGGTTATCTTACGGAAGATAATATTTTTATTAAAATTGCAAAAAAACACAATTTAAAAATAAAACAAATTCACACTTCCGGACATGCTGATATTAAAACTTTACAAAAAATAGTTCAAGGTATAAATCCAAAACAAATTATTCCAATTCATACAGAATTTACCAAAAAATATAAAAAATTTTTTGGTGATAAAATCACACTATTAAAAGATGAACAAATTTTACCTATATAATCTTATTTTCTTGTAAATATTTTTCTAAAATTTCAGCGGCATTTTTAACTTTATCAGCGCAAGGCCTTTTGGCATAATATTGGGCTGTTCTTTCTTGTGGAATTGGGCTGCTTGGCCCTTCTGAAAGTCCCAAAAGTTCACGACAAATAATTGAGCCGTTTTCTTTCTTAAACTCTTGGCAAATTTCTTGCACGCGAGCATAAAATTTTGCTTTTTCTGCGTGATTTGTTGGGTCTTTAGGGGCATATTTTAAAGATAAAGCCATACACATTGCACTAACCGCCCCGCAGACTTCTCTTTGACGGCCAAGTCCACCCCCAAAACAGGCAGAAAGTTTTAAAGCTGTTTCCTTATCAATATCAAGCTCTTTTGCAAAGGTGCAAAAAACTGCTTGCGCGCAATTATATCCGTTTAAAAAAAGTTCTTTTGCTTGTTCACATTTATTTGTCATTTTATTCCTTATTAATTTTACATGTTCCTTTTGAAGTTAAACAATATTTTTTAAATAATTTAAAACAGGGGCATCCGTGATATTTTTCATAAACTAGCATACAGGGGCAATTCCATTTTAAGCCATATAAACACATCGCCACAATCACATAGAAAAAATAAAAGAAAACATGGTGTATATAAAGCCCTAAAAGGCCAAAAACAAACAACATCCCTGATTTAGAGCGATAAGAAAAAGCTGTTTTTTCCGGTTTTAAACTATATCCTAAATATAAATGAATAAACACAAGTCCGCCAAGCACGCTTAAATTAATTTGATGTGTAGCTGTAAAATAAAATAAAGTCAGTGCTATAATTAATCGCACTAAAACACTCCAAATACCCGATAGCGTAAGACTTAACATACGAACATTGTTTTGATAGAAAGTATAATCAGAATTTTTTTGAAGCAACAATTTTTCTTCTGCTTTAGCCCGTTTATACATTAAGGGCAAAAATACGACACTGACAAAAACAAGAGTAAAGGCATTGGCAACTAATAAACTTGCGCTCCAACACCATAATAAAAGGGAGGCATACATCGGATGCCTTGCCAAAGCATAAGCACCGGTAGTTTGTAAGGGATGCTTTTCCTTAATTTCTATATTATCAGACCATAAACACCCTATATTAAATTTAGCCCACAGATGCCATATTGTGGAAAATACCACACCTATGCATCCAACTATAAAGAAGAAATATTGTGCCATAAGCGGTAAATCTGCCTGCCCCCAAGAAGCAATCCAACAAGGGAAAAGTAATAAAACTAAAAGCAACATTTCTTTGGTAGAAAAAAAATGTTTTTTTTGCTTTTCAAGTTTTTGTAATTTCAAATGATGTTCGTAAAATTTCCATACTACCGCAGCTAAAAGAATTACACCTGTTATATAAACAAGTATAATTCCTATCAAAAATAAATGAGGATTTTGCGCCTTTTCACTTGCCTGCAACAACCAATTTATCATCTTTACGCCTCCAAATAATAAAAACACATATCGGAATAAATAAAATAGCCAACCATTGATATACACTTAAATTTGCAAATACTCGCGGTTCTATTCTCCAAAATTCAATTACAAAACGCATCAATAAATAGGAAAGCAAATAAATAGGAAATAATAAATCCGCTCTTTGTATTTTAAGGTAAAATAAATATAAACTTATTGCCATGATAAATTGAAATACACTTTCTATTAATTGCACGGGAATAAAAAGAGTTCCCCCGCAACATCCGTTTAAATAACATCCTATTTTACCAAAACCGACTGCAACAGCTAATGGAATAACAAACCTTCCGCCAAAACCGCCCTTATTACCGCTACATTTTTTATATAAATTTATTGCCAAAAATGCGCCAAGAATTCCACCCATCACACTTTTGCCTTGAATAATAAAACCATGCAGGCCATAGGAAAGCCATATAGGCACTTTTGCCCCTAAAATAGTTCCTATAAAAGCACTTACATAAATAGGAAAGCGCACTTTTTCAGGCGGGCGCGGCATTTTTAATTTCCAAGCGACCAAAGCACCTACAATTATACCGATAAGCGAGAATAAAACATATGCAAACATATTATTAAAGCGATACTAAACCTAAACAAGTTATAAAAAACAAAAATGGAATTGCTATTACTATCCCAATTATTATTAAAAAGATAATACCAACTGTTACCCAAACAGAACGAGGTTTAGGTTCAGTTGAAGAAGTTTGTTCTGTTCCTTTCTGATTTTCAACTTGATTTAGAACTTGTGGTGATTCTTGTTTGGTTGAATCTTTATTATTTTCTACCATGTTATCTCCTTTTTTAAAGCATTATGAACACAAAATGGAATAACTTTGCCGTTGCCAATACTTACTCCCGTGCAACATTTTTGAGCGCGTTGCCAATCAAAAGTATCTGCGTCCATAAAATTTTTAACTATAATACGAACTATTTTCATATCTTTATGACAAGAGCCATCCCCTTGTGCAAATTCTTGCAGTTTTTCAAGCATAAAATTGCTCCCCAAAACCCGCCCGACGAAGCATTTACACACATTTTTTTTCATATAGTCTAAAATCGTTTTATCAAATGCTATACGATTAGAAATTTGTGTTTTACATTTAGAATAATCAACATAATCGCCCAAAGAATAAACTTTATCGCCTTGACAAAATAAAAAGCCCAAACTTGTGCAATTTTCGTGCGAACAAGGCAGAGGTATTAAATCTTTATACTTCATATATTCGCTACCTGCGATAGCTAATAGAATATCTTCCTGTAAGACGGAGGCAATAGCCGTTCCTACGGCACTACCAACCTTTGTTAATCGCTGAAAAGTAATACCGGAAATATGTTTTAAATCAACAGCTAATTTTAAAATGGCAGGTATTTCTTTTAAATTACCTTGATAAACCGTAACAGCCAAACATATTTTTATTTCGGCTTTATTTAAGAGATTTAAAATTTTTTGTTTTTTAGATAACAAAGCTTTACCACGCAATATTTTATAAACCTCATCATCAAAACCATCAAATTGTAAATAAATTTCCACTCTGTCTTTGTGTTGCTTAATAAATTCAAAAATACTTGTATCGGAAAGTAAATTAAGGCCGTTTGTATTAATTAAAATACGCCCAATATCTGCTTTTAATGCTTCCTGTAAGATTTCCTTAAATTGAGGATGCAACAAACATTCCCCCCCGCTAATTTGTAAAACATCTAAATGGCCTTGTTCAACTTTAAGTAATGTTTGTAAGCGAGCTTTAAATTCCGCTACAGAAATATAATGCTGTTCTTTTTTACCGAAATAACAAATAGGACAAGACAAATTACAGGCATCAGTTATCTCTATAAGTCCTGTGCAAATATGTTGTTTATGCTCCTCACACCAACCGCAATCTTGTCCGCAATTACCTTTAAATTTTGTAACTGCTTTAAAAGGTTTACCCTCTACATCATAGGTTTTATCAAAAAAGCGCTTTGCATCTTTTGCGATTTTAACCAAAAAATCTCCATGTAACGGACATTTTTTCTCTAGCCACACTTCCGCCCCTTTTTTTACTTTTAGTGCCGGAATCGTCTTTAAACATTTTGGACATAGAGATTCTGTTTTTTGTTTCATATATTATTTTTCCTTATTTTTATAAATCATTTCTTTAAGTTTGACATAATCTATTTTGCCTGTTCCCATTAAAGGTATTTCTTCGGTAATAATAATTTTTTTGGGAACGGCAAGTTCGCTAAGGCCACTGGCTTTAAAATCTGCAACAATATCACTACGTTTGGCATCTTTGTTAGTGGTAAACAAAATAAGTTGCTCGCCTTTTCTTTCATCAGGAATATTTACAACTGCATTCATTTTGCTAGGCCAAAGAGCATTGATTTGGGTTTCTACGGCAGTTAAGGAAATCATTTCCCCTGCAATTTTGGCAAAGCGTTTTGCACGACCAAGGATAAAAACAAATCCGTCTTCATCAATACGCACAATATCGCCGGTATCATACCACCCCTCTTTAGGGGCCTCTAAAACACCGGGCGCACTATCACGCACATAGCCGGCCATAATATTACCCCCTTTAACAAGGAGTTTGCCCCCTTCTTCAACACCGGGTATTTTTTCAAGTTTATATTGAATACCAGGCAAAAGACGGCCCACACTGCCCCGTTTAAAGAACATTGAGGTATTAACCGCAAGAACAGGAGAAGTTTCCGTCGCACCATACCCTTCCATAATACGCAAACCAAATTGGTCATAATATTTTTGGATAGTTTCTTCTTTTAATTTTTCTGCACCCACAACCGCTAAACGAACGGAGTAAAAATCATAAGGGTGCGCCATTTTTGCATAGCCATTAAAAAAGGTATCCGTTCCAAAAATAATAGTAGCATTTCTATCATAAATAAGTTCTGGCACAATTCTATAATGTAAAGGCGATGGATAGAAAAACACTTCAGCCCCACTTAAAATAGGCAAAAGAGTGCCAACGGTTAAACCAAAAGAATGGAAAATCGGCATAGCATTAAAAACTCTATCTCTTATACCAAAATCAAGAACACTTTTAAGCTGTAAGCAATTTGACTGAATATTTTCGTGGGTTAAAACAACTCCTTTTGGTGTGCCTTCGCTACCGGAAGTAAATAAAATTACCGCAGGATCTTTTGAAGTTACTTTACCTCTTATTTTTTTATAATAATGATGCGGGAAGTAGGAAGCAATAAAACCTGTTATTTTATCTAAAAATGTAATTTGTTTTTTAAGATCTTCCAGATAAATTAACTTTAGGCCTGCTTCTTTAAGAGCTTTTGCCGTTTCCAGCAAACCAGCTTGCGCTAAAAAAACTTTAGAGGTATAAATGTTTTTTATTTTAGCCGCTTTTGTGCAGGCAAGCATATTTTTTATACCTACGGAAAAATTTAACATACAAGGCGTAATATTAAAAGCCCTCATAGCAAAAAAAGCAACCACGCTAGAAGACATTGTCGGCATTAAAAGCCCCGCTTTACTGCCCGATTTTTGATATTTCGCAATTTGTTTGCCAAGCACAAAAACGGCTGTTAAAAATTGACCGAAAGTAAGAGGTTTAAAAGTAACATCATTTACAATTCTTTTTTGACGACCGACAAGTTCATAAGCATCTAAAAGAGTATCAAATAAAGTTTCGTGAATATTACCTGCCTCATATTTCATATTTGCCATAAGATCATAAAGAGCTCTTGAAGTAGCTAAACGGCGTGCTTTACCTTTAATATTCTTTTTAATTTTTAAAACTTTCGGTGGTAAAATTGTTATAGTAATTTTACTTTGTGGGCGTGTTTTTAATTGTGTGCCAAAACGCGAAAATAAAGAATATTGGCTACCTTCCAAATAAATAGGCAAAAGTTGTGCATCACTTTTATCTGCAATCATAGCAGGGCCTGGATAAATCTTCATCAAAGCACCTGTTGTTGTTATGCGCCCTTCCGGAAAAATCACCACCCTTTTACCACTTTTAACTTCCTCAATAATAGATTTAACGGCCATCGGGTTTGTCGGGTCAATAGGAAAATATTTTACTAAGTGTAAGAAAGGTCTAACCCACCACTTTTTGCTTACATGGGTATCTATAGCAAAATATAAACTACTAGGAATATAGACCCATAATAAAACAGCATCTAAAAATGAGGTATGGTTTGCAATTATAAGGACATTTCCTTTTAAATTCTTATAATTTTCAAGACCTATCACTTTTACGCCGTAAATAAAATTCAAAACGCGAGTCATAATCATACGAATAATGTGATGTGGTAAAAGCAAACAAATATAAATTGCAGCAAGCGCATTTACGCAAGCAATAACAGCAAAAACTGCAGGAATCGTCCAATGTAAAGCCAAAAGTAAAGCACAAGCACCACAACCAAGAACCATAAATAAAGAATTAACAATATTATTTGTAGCAATCACGCGGGAACGCGTTTTCTCACTTGCTAAAAATTGAAGCATAGCATTTAAAGGCACAATATAAAGACCGCTGCATATAGCAAAACCAAGAATATCTATAGTAATACGTTTACCGGCAAAAGTGCTGAGAAAAGTTTTATAACTTATTGGCTCTATTGTAGAAATATAACCATTAGTTGCTAAAGCAAGATCCACTAAAAATACAGTCATTAAAAGGGCACTTATAGGCACATATTTGCTTGTAATTTCCCCTTTAACTAAAAATTGACAAAGGACTGAACCTATTCCTATACCGCAGGAAAATAAAACATATAAAAAGGCAAGCAAATATTCATCCCCGTTTAAAATATTTTTTGCCAAAGCCGGCATTTGCCCGATTAAAGAAGTCCCTAACATCCAAAATAAAGAAATACCTAAAATACATAAAAAGATATCGTGATTTTGTTTGGCAAAGGACATATTTTTCCAAGTGCTACGCAAAAAATTTATATCAACTTTTAACTTGGGATTTGTGGCTTTTTGACGAGGAATAAATAAACTTGTCAAAAGCCCTAGGATTGCAGTTATCAAAATAACCAGCGGTAAAAATTTATCATTTAAAATAAAAGTATGTCCCAAAATATTTATTTGATTACTAGCAATAACCAAAACGCCAAATATGATACCTTGTAAAACAGCCCCGTAAGTTCCCGCTTCTATAAGGCCATTACCTGCAATAAGTTGTTTTTTATTTAAAATATCCGGCAAAATACTATATTTTACAGGACCAAAGAAAGTAGATTGTGTCCCCATTAAAAAAAGAACAAATAAAAGCAAAGATATATTTGTTGTTAAGAAACCAAAACCGGCAAGCAAAGCAATTAATACTTCGGCCAATTTGGCAATTTTAATTAATTTATCTTTGCTAAATTTATCGGCAAGTTCACCTGCTATGGCGGAAAACAAAAAATATGGCAACATAAACAAAGCCACCGCCAAAGAAGTTACAACAGGTTTACTTTCAGCACTCATGGTTACAACTTTATAAGTAACAAAAGTCGCTAGGGCATTACGAAAAAAATTATCGTTAAAAGCACCTAAATACTGAGTGCAAAATAAAGAAAAGAAAGCACGATTAAAAAAAGTTTTAAGTAGGGATAGCATTGTTTATTTCTCCTTTTGTAAAGCAAAAAGCCAATTATTTAATATTTTTTCTGTAGAAGTGCGGTCTTTAGAGGGTATTTTTTCTGTCAAAGAACGCACAAGTTTATCATAACCGGGCCAAACTTTATCTATAAGATTTTGGCCTTTTTTAGTTATACAAATTATATTTTCTCTGCGGCTGATTGGATTTGTTTGGCGGGTAATCAAACCCGTTTTGACAGATTTTTCAACAAGTTTTGTTATATTACTTGCCGAAGCAATTAAATGGTTTGAAATATCTGCCTGTTTTAACCCTTTACCCTTATTGCGATAAGCAACCAACATAAGCAAATTAAACTGAACGGCAGATAAATTATAACTTGCTAAATAAGATTCCACTTTGGCTTGTAAAACATTATAAATCAAAGCAAGCACATAAGTAATATTTTCGTATTTACGCCCTTTGGCAGGATTAATGCCATAGGAAGTTAAATCGTTCTTAATAGTTTCCATATAAATATTTTACTAAGAAACTATTTCTTTGTCAACCATTATTAAAAGTTTTTGAAATTTATATTTTATTTTTTTGACATCATGCTTAACAACTGGTATAATTTATTTATATAGCACACATTGTGCTACATAAACAAATAGGAGAACAATACCTTATATGTCTTATTCCCAAGGGACTAAACTACAAGATAAAATTTCACAAGAAATTATTGATTGTGTAAGTAAAATGGTCTATAAGGAAGGTTCAACAGGTATAAGTGTCCGCTCTGTATTAAAAGAACTTCATATTACTAACCGCGTTTTTTATAACAGATTCAAAAATATTGATGAGGTTTTGTTAATCATCTCTCAAAGAATTGTTAAAGAAATGCGCCAAAGCATTTTAACCCCTTATGATGAAAAACACAACTACCATCAATATATAATAAACATAGCAACAAATGTGCTGGTAAAAACTTACGAAGTAAAAAATAACTTTAGTGATTATATGTTTATTAGTGATATTTTAAATAAAGTAAATAAAGAATGGTGGGTAGAACATATTGTTGTTATTTTAAATTACGGAGTAAAAAACGGCTTTTTAAAACCTGTAAATACTGAAGATATTAGTTATGCTATTTGGTGTTTCTGCAGGGGTTTTAATGTGGATGCTATTAAAGGAAAGCTAGACTTAAATGAAGCTTTAAAAATCTTTAAGGTTGCTTTTACGGCCTTTATTGACGGACTTACTTTAAATAAAGACCCTCGTCCGCTTTTAAAAACAAAAGGGAAAAATATATAAATTAAGGAAAAATTATGAAAAATTTAACAAACTTATTTTGCAGTAAAAATTTAATAACCATTGGAATACTTGCATTAGCAAGCATCATTATCCTGTGGGGGTTCGGTGTTGAACTTACAAAGGCCTGCAGTATTATTATACTGGCTTTAGCAGTGTTAATCGGTGCTTTATGGATTCATCACCCGGAAAGAATGGTCCGCTCTTTAGTTTATACTTATTTAAACTTGTTCTATAATATTAAAATTAAAGGTAAAGAAAACTTTAAAAAAGCAAAAGGGGCAACCTTAATTATTGCAAATAATAACTCTTTCTTAGACCCTTTAATCTTAGCTACCTATTTACCTAAAGATGTTATGTTCCTTGTAGATAGCAATATCGCAAAACGCTTTTGGGTGCGCCAGGCCTTAAAATTTGTAAACCACTTAGCCGTTGATAATACAAATCCTATGGCCTTAAAAACCATTTTAAATGAACTTAAAAAAGGCAAAAAAATTGTGCTTTTCCCAGAAGGCAGAATGAACACCGTTGGCGGTATTATGAAAATTTATAAAGGCCCTGCTATGCTTGCAGAAAAATCCGGCGCACAAATTTTGCCTATTTATATTCAAAACACTCAATATAGCAGATTTTCTTACTTCGGCAGAAAATTAAGACATCGCCCACACTTACACTTTATTGTTTCCGTATGGCCACCGCGCGAATGGGATTTTGACCAAAATAAACCCACCCAAGAAGGTCGCAAATACGGCTATGCAGAAGATAAAATTTTTGACCTTTTAAATGAAATGCGCATGAGCAGTTTTGATACCGATTGCACCCTTTTTGAAGCTATGCTTGAAGGTTCTAAACTTGCAAGAAAAAAATCCCGCGCTTTAGAAGATGCAACCCGCAAACCGGCAAGTTTTAGAAAACTTATTATTGCCTCTTTCTTACTCGGTAAAAAATTTGCGAAGATGACAAAAGAAGGCGAGTATGTCGGCGTAATGCTTCCTAACTTAAATGTAACGGTGTTTACAATTTTTGGTCTTTTTGCTTATGGCAGAGTTGTTGCAATGATAAACTTTACTTCAGGTAAAAGAAATGTAATTTCCGCCGTTAGAGCAGCAAAAATTAAAAAAGTTATTACCTCTAAAGCTTTTATTGAAAAAATGCAATTTGACTTTTTAATAGAAGCTTTAAAAGAAGAAAAAATTAAAATTATTTATTTGGAAGATATTAATGAAACCGTTAATATTATTGATAAACTTGGTGCTGTTGTAAAGAGTTTGGCACCTAACTTCTTCCACGATAAATACACAAAAAATCAAACGGCAGATTCCCCCGCAGTTGTTTTATATACCAGCGGTTCTGAAGGAACCCCTAAAGGTGTTGTTTTAAGCCATAGAAACTTAAATATTAACCGCTATCAATTAACCGGTGCTTTATTCTTAGATTTTAGAGATAAATTCTTTAATGCCTTACCGATGTTCCATAGTTTTGGGCTTGGTATCGGAACAATAGCTCCGCTTTTGATGGGGGCTTCTACCTTCCTTTATCCAACCCCTTTACACTATAAAGTTATTCCTGAACTTATTTATGATAGAAACGCAACTATCGCTTTTGGAACAGATACTTTCTTTAATGCTTATTGTAAAAATGCCCATCCGTTTGATTTCTACTCTTTAAGATATGCAGGTGTCGGCGGGGAAAAATTAAAAGATGAAACCTTTAAGGTTTGCTCTGAAAAAATGGGGGTTAGACTTGTTGAAGGTTACGGCGCAACGGAATGTTCCCCCCTTATTGCAGTGGATACACAACTTTATTTTAAACGCGGCACTGTTGGCAGATTATTGCCCGGTATGGAATGTAAAATAAAGAAAATTGAAGGCGTTGAAAAAGGCGGAGAGCTTATCTTGAAAGGCGGAAACCTTATGCTTGGTTATTTAAGAGAAAATAACCCCGGTGTAATTGAGCCCTTAAAAAACGGCTGGTATGAAACAGGGGATATTGTGGAAATTGATGAACAGGGCTTTATTTCAATTAAAGGCAGAGCAAAAAGATTTGCCAAAATTGCCGGCGAAATGGTTTCTTTAACTTCTGTAGAACAGGCCTTAAAAGAAATCTGGCCAGAATATGAACACGCTGTTTTAAGACTGCCCGATGCTAAACGCGGTGAACAACTTTTTGCTTACACTACCAATCCAAAACCGGATATGCAACAATTACAGGAAGGGTTTAAAAAACTTGGTTATAGTGAACTTTGGACGCCTAAAACAGTTAAGCACTTAGAAGAAATTCTTTTGACCGGAACCGGCAAATATGACTATATTAAAATGGAAGAAAAAGCCAAAGCAGAACTGGCTAAAACAGCGAAAGCATAAAATTACATAATGTAAAAAGCCCCGTCTAAATAACGGGGCTTTTTTATTTGGGTTAAAACACTTATAAATCAGCTTTTTCTATTAAAGAGCAGGCCTTTTCTATATCATCAACAACCAAAAATATTCTTGCTTGGGTATCTTCAACTGCGGCAGAATAAATATTATTAATATTTATTTTATTTTCTCCAAGTAGTTTGGATAGTTTAAATAAAAAGCCGACTCTGTTTTTTGCTTGCAGACAAAGAGCATCTGTTCTTATTGCCGTATAGCCATTTTTAGCAATAAGAGATGGTAAGTTTACATCTTTTTCCCCGGCTATTACAAATTTAACAACGGCTGATTCATAGCGAACATCAGAAGATATACCCACAATATCAAGCCCGGCATCGGCTATCATTTTGGAAAAGCGTTCCAAAGAACCGGGTTCGTTAACCAAAAACACGCTATATTGAATTACTCTTGATATTTTAGTCATTTTATTTTACCTCTATAATCTCAGTTTGTTTTAAATAATCTTCTATATATAACATAGCGATACAATCATCTTCGTTATACATTAAAACTTTACTAAGCAGGTTTTCATCCCCTTCAGTAAGCCATTTAGTAAAGTATACCATACTATCCATCGCCCCGCAATCATCTTGACGCCAATGAAAACCAAAAGCAGGGGCAGCCGCCTTTAAAGAAAGACTGGGCGATGGAAAATAAAAAGCTTTTTCCATAACTACTTTTAAGTCTATACAAGCACTTATTAATTTTTGTAAATCTTCACTAATAGCGGGATATTTTGAGCAAAGTTCCTTCATTTTTTTAACTTCATATTCTGTCCAATGATATAAAGCTGCTTTTTGGGGCTCGCCCATATAATTGGCAAATTCTTTAAAAATTTTTTCTTCTTCAGCTTCTGATTTTGCGATAAAAGAAACAAATTTCCCCGCCTCTTTATCCCAAACACCTATTAAATAAACAAAAGAACGGGTATCTTTTGTAAATGTTTCCGTAGTTTCAAAATCAAAATATAAATTGCGTTCTTTGGGGGGCAACGGGAAAAGACCTTTTTGCTTTAAAATCGGTTTATTATAATGATAAGCCAAAGCGTGATAATAAACATCTTGGGCAATATTACTTTTATGGTCCGGGTCAAATAAAAGTTCTTTAATTTTATCAAGACCGGCATTAAAAACATCTTCGTAAGTGTTAATTTTATTTTCTCTTAAAATTGCTCTTTGGGCAGAATTTAAATGAGGTAGCAAAACTAAATCCTTTTTATCAAAAACATATTTATTGGCATATACTCTCCAAGGCGAAAGAGCGGCCTTTGGCGGTTTTTCTGTTTCTGGCACAAAAGAACCTTCTTTTATGGCTTGCCATTCAAGTAAATGTTTTTTTACTCTTTCTTCAAGACGAATACAATCAAGCATTTGTTCTTTACTTTTAAAAATAAATAAGGCCTTTGGCTCTTGATAATTTTGTATTTTATTTAAAATAGAACAAAGTAAAGCTGTTTGCATGGCATAATGTTCCTTCATACTGCCGGCGCGTTTTAATTGAACTATTTGATAATGATAAGGACCAAAAACACTTTGCCCTTGTGGCACTTTTTTAAGTAAATTTACAGAACCATAACAGCCAAATTCGCCACTTAAATCCCAAAGGTTTGCGCCGATAATGCCTTCCACCCCTTGAGCCATGGCTTCAAGAGTTTGTTTAAAGCGTTCTGCTTCACTTGAAGCATTTATTATAGTAGTTGTCGCACAATGTTCGTGTATCCAAGAATCCCGGATATCCCTATCAGTTTTGCTGCGTAAATCTTCATATAAATTATCTTCTTTTACGGCTTCTTCTTTAGGAGCGTGATAATTGCACCAAAGACCGAAAGGATCTTGTAAAAGCAAAAAGAATTTACCGGCATTAAAATCTTGTTGACTTGGTGTTCTGCCTGCACTAAATTTATCAAAAATATCTTCTACTAAACTCATAAAATACTTCTTAATTACCTTTTTGTTTTAATTGATCTAAAATATTTTGTGCTGCCTCTATAATTTGAGAATTATTTTGTTTTCTAGCATAAGTTATTGCATACTGCAAATTAGAAATACCCGCTTGAACATTATTATTTTGAGCATTTATAATACCCATGTAAAAATAAGAAGTAGCATCTTCTTTATCATAAGCAATTGCTTGGCTAAAATCTTTTAAGGCCTGATTAGGATTATTTTCCATATTAGCAAAACCACGCATACGATAAGCGTTAGAATTTTCCGGATTAATTTTAAGAGATTGTTCTATATAAGGTAAGGCCTCTTGAACTTTACCTTGCCCTATTAAAGTGCTGCTTAAGCCGTCAAGTGCTTCTGCCATATTGGGATTGTGCTTTAATGCTTCTTTATATCTTTGTTCTGCTAATTCTACATGGCCCAATCTAGCATGGGTAATAGCACTATTATAATAAGCGGAGGCCTCTTGAGGATATTTTTTAATCAAATTATCCCAATGGGTTAAGGCCTCTTGATATTTACCGCTGTTAAAAGCATTGGCCCCTTCAATAAAGTCTTTATCTTGTCTTGGAGAGGAAACCTGTTTACCTTCCCATAAATTTTGCATTTCTTGCGCTTGTTTTACCCCTTCTTTATTCCCCTGCGCTTGATATAATTCTTTAGCTTGCTGCATATCCTGCTTTGCGCCCTTTTTATCGCCAATCATCTCTTTTAAAAGGGATCTGTCATACAAACTAGAGGCATCTTTAGGGTTTAAACTAAGGGCTTTTGTATAATCAGCAATTGCGGCTTTGGGATCTTTTGCAGCCCTATTAATTTGTGCTCTTTGTTTATATAAATCAGCTTCCTTAGGATTAAGTTCTATTGCCTTATTTATGGCCTCTAAAGCACCTTTTATATCGCCGGTAGCTTGCTTTTTATAGGCCTCATCTTTATAATCAAGAAAAGTTTTTTGTGCTGTTTCCTGTTTAAATTTTTGCCCTGCCTGTTCGCGCATAGAAGCCGCATAAGATTCAAAATCAGGCATAACGCCAGGTTCAGAACCAGCCCTTTGTCTTGCTTCTTTAAACTTTTCAAGCATACTGCTGGTATTTGATAAACTTGTCATAAGTTGGCTGGTATATTGTTTATTAAGGGCTTCATTGGAAGAAGTTTTAAAAACAGGTTGTTCTTGGGCACTTTGCTTGTTTGTTTGGGTAGAAACATTTTTATTGTTTTGATCTCTTTGCGCTACTATTGCACTTGCCACTTGATAAGCTTGATTTGCCTGATCAAGAGATTTTTTATTACCGCTTTTATCAAAGAGCGTTGCCGCCTTTTTAAAATCTTCTTTTGCTAGGCCGTAAGAACCTAAATTGATATTGGCAAGACCTCTGTTAAAAAAGTTTTCTCCTTTAGAAGAATCTAAATTTATTGCCACAGATAAATCACGCCTTGCTGCTTCATAATTGCCAAGCATATAATTAACAGCACCGCGATTCATATATGCTTGAGTATTACGGCCATCATAATATAAGGCCTTATCGTAAAAAGATAAAGCTTCTTTAAGTTTGCCGTTTTTAGCAAGATAATCTGCTTTTTGCTGGTAGGCATTAGAATCGGTAGGATTTAGCTCTATATATTTATCTAAAGCTTCTAAAATATTTAAAGGATTTTTAAGAGCGGGTTTAGAATCTGTCTTTTCCTGAACTGAAACAGCAGGTTTATTTGAAACTAAAGTATCACTTGTTTTTTGAGGAAGTGAAAAGAAAACTGCTAAAGTTAAAATAACACCTATAATAACACCTATAATAACTTTCATAATTTATATCTCCTCTTTTGCTGTGCTATTAGGACAGCGATTTTTGAGTAAACAATTTGCACAATGCTCCTGATTGGGTTTAAATTCTTCTTTTAAAATAAGTTCGCCCGTCTTAATAAAAGTTTCTAAAATTTCTTCTTCGTTAAAATCTTTAAAATCGGCACTTGCTTTTGTATTATTGGAAACGAAATAAATAGAAGCTTTGCCTTCCTTCATATTCCAATATCTTTTTGCACCGACACTATAGATGCCTAGTTGTAAAGAATCTTTGGCTTTAAAATCTGTGGGAGGTTCTAAATCTGTTTTATAATCAATAACTTCCCAAGTATCTTGACCGATTTTATCTATGCGATCAATTTTACCGCGAATAGTCCATTCATCATAGTCAAAAATAAATTCTTTTTCGGTAGAAATCACTTCACTCTTGCGCTGGGCGTCTTTTTCAGCATATTCTTGAAGCATTTCTTTACCTTTAAGGTAATATTCCATTTGCTCTTGTGCGCTTTGATATCCGCCACTAATAAAATATTTGTTATAAAATTTTAAAATGCCGTTAAAAGATTTTGTAGAGTGATAGGCCTCTAAAGTCCTGTGAACACTAACCCCAAGAGAACTTGCCGCAATAAGCCCCTCTTTAAAACCTTTAACATATTTTTGTTTAAAGAGATAAGGACACTCTTTATAAGTTTTTACTTTGGAATAATTAAGTTCACGCGGTTTATATTCAAACATTTTTGTGCCTTAAAAAATGGACTAGCGTATCGCCATATTTTTCTTCTCGGAAGATTTCAAAATCTTCTGGCACTTTAAAAGTTTCTTTTTTATGATGCTGGGCAACGATAAGGCCCTGTTTTGAAAGAAGTTTACAAACAGCTATTTGCTCCAAAACAGGTTCTGTAAAACTTAAAGGGTTATTTTTAATATCCCTATAAGGCGGGCCCATAAAAATAATATCAAAACCTTCAGGTGTGTTATAGGCACTTAACCATTTAAGAGGTTTTAACAAATCACCTTTTAAAACTACGGCTTTATCTGTAAAACCAAGATGGTCAAGATTGCGTTTGACATTTTTAATACAAGCAAGTTCCCAATCCACCATAACAACCTTTTGTGCTCCGCGGGAAATTGCTTCTAAAGAAACATTACCCGTTCCACAAAATAAATCAAGCATAAAAGCGCCTGTTATGCGAGGACGTAAAATATCAAATACCGATTGTTTAATTCTATCAGAAATCGGCTTTACAGGTAATTTCTTTGATACAGAAAATATCTTGCGTCCGCGCGCTGTGCCGGCAATAATTCTCATTATATATGCGCAATGCCTTCTTTTATTGCATAACGAATTAAATCTGCTTGTTTATGCAATTTCAATTTATGCATAATATTATTTCTATGCACATGAACGGTATTTAAAGAAAGACCAAATTCATCTGCAATTTTACGGCTGGAATAACCTTCCGCAACAAGTTGTAAAATTTCTTTTTCTTTAGCTGTAAGAACATGAGCGCTTTTTTTACCGCTTGCTTTATTTAAAAAACCCTCAAAAACATAATTGGAAATACTGGAACATAAAAAGAATTTATCTTTACAAACATCATCTATTGCATTTAGAACTTCGTCTATAGTAGATACCTTTATTACAAAACCGTTTGCTCCGGCTCTGATGGCTCTTTCTACAGAAATTCTATCATCATACATACTTAAAATTATTACTTTTGCCTCTTTTCTTATTTTTTTCAATTTTTTTGTAGCTTCTATCCCATTTAAAAGAGGCATGGAAATATCCACAAGGAAAATATCCACTTTTAAACTTTCCGGTAATTCAAGCAATTCCTTGCCGTTTGAAACCTCTGCAACAACTTGAATATCTTTTCTCTTTCTTTCAAGAGCGGCTTTTATACCGCTGCGAACCATTACATGGTCATCTGCCAAAACTATATTTACCATACAACCTTCCTCATATAAGAGATTTTGGGACAACGCACACTTACTAATGTTCCTTTACCGCTTTTGCCTTTTATTTCAAAGTTTCCGCCTATACAAGAAACACTTTCCCTCATACCGAGTAGTCCCATTTTTTTAACGGAATTTGATTTTATTTCTTTATAACCAATTCCGTCATCTTTTATCGTTAATAAAATAGAAGCAGGGGCTTCTTTCAAAGTTATCCATATATTTTTTGCCTGTGCATGTTTAAAAATATTATTAATGGATTCCTGAACACAACGATATAAAACAATTTTTACTTCTTCAGATAGGTTTACGTCTTCGGCTATTTGATAATCAAAATGGAAACTAAGGCCGGAAGAAAACTGCAAACTATCTATCAAATCTTTTATGGCGCAAACAATCCCGATTTCCCTTAATTGCGGAGGGCGAACGGAAATTATTATTTTGCGCATTCTTTGCGTAATATTTTTAATTGTATCTTCTAATTCTTGAACTTTTTTTAAAGCAGAATCTGTTTTATGTTCCATTATGTCTGCTTTTAAAATGCTTATAACAGAATTTAATAAAACCGCCCCGGAACCTACTTCATCATGAAAAGCAGAGGCAATTTGACGTTTTTCTTCTTCTCTAACTTTAATTAAAAGACGGGTAAAACTATCCCCTGCCTTATCAGCAATAAAAATATCTTTTTGTTCCCCCATATTTACCCCTTCAAGTTGTTTGACTATGCAAAAGAGACTTTCAACTTGTTCAAAATTTTTTTCTAGGGGGATTAAAGTTGATTCATAAAAAGAAGTTTTATCTGTCATTAAAAACCATTCATAGACAATCCGGTTATTCTCAAACGCTTTTTTGTGAGAAAAGCCATGAATATCATTTTTGGCTAAAAAAATCTTTTTATCTATTTTACCAGAGGAATTATCATACAAAACCTCTATTTTGCCCCCTTTATATAAACGATAAACATAAATATATTGTGCGTGGGGAGCAATTTCTGTAAAAAGATCGGTTTGAGTATGATGTTTTGTATCTAACATAAATTAAGTCTCTATACTTATTATATATTATTTTGACATTTTTATTTTATCTTACATAATTGCTATAATAAAAGTAAATGAAGATTTTAAAATCAAAAATATTTATTTTTTCTTTTATAGGATGTGCGCTCTTACTTATTTTAATAAGCGCCTGTTCTTTATATGTTATTTTATCGGGTATGCCCCCCGTCTATGAACTGGAAGAGTATACCCCATCTCTAACAAGTAAAGTATTTGATAGAAACGGCAAATTAATTTATGAATTTTCTGTAGAAAAAAGGCAAATGGTGCCCCTTGATGAAATACCGGTTGATATACAAAATGCCGTAATTTCTATGGAAGATAGAAACTTTTTTAACCATGCGGGATTTTCCATAAAAGCCATCTTGCGTGCTTTAATTAATGACGTTGTTTTACGTAAAGCGGCGCAAGGCGGTTCTACTTTAACCCAGCAATTATCAAGAGGGGTCTTTTTAAATAAGGAAAAAAAGATTATCCGTAAAATAAGGGAAATTTTCCTTTCCGTTCAAATTGAAGCCCTTTTTAGTAAACAGGAAATTTTAAAACTTTATCTAAATGAAATTTATTTAGGAGAAGGAACTTACGGCGTAAAAGCAGCCGCAAAAAAATATTTTGATAAAGATTTAAGCGAGTTAACCCTTGGCGAAAGTGCTATGCTTGTAGGTATTATTCCTTTGCCAAGCCGCTATAATCCATTTGCAAATCCGGAAATGGCAAAAACAAGAAGAGCACTTGTTTTAAATTCTATGGTGGAAACAGGTTTTATTACTAAAGAAGAAGCCGAAAAAGCAAAACAGGAACCTTTACCGACACGCGCCTCCGTAACAGCTGATAAGCCAGGTCTTTATTTTATTGAATATGTCCGCAGAATTTTAGAGCCCAAATATGGCGTTGAAACATTCTGGAAAGGCGGTTTAAATATCTATACCACTATTGATATAGATAAACAGGCAAAAGCAGAAGAAATAATGAACGCCAAACTGCATGAGTATGATTTAAAAATTGCCCAAAATTTAGGTATTGAAGTTATAGAAGATGATACCCCCACAGAAGAAAGTTTGGAAGATGAAGATGCTACTCAACAGGAAGATAAAGAACAAAAAGAATATCCTCAGTTACAAGGGGCTTTTTACGCAAGAGATGTTAAGAGCGGTGCTATAAGAATTATGGTCGGAGGTAGAAATTATGAAGAATCCCGCTTTAACCGCGCAACTCAGGCAAAACGCCAGCCGGGGTCTTCCTTTAAACCTTTTGTTTGGATGGCTGCTTTGGAAAAAGGTTATACCCCCTCTTCTTTAATAAAAGATTTGGAAATGGTCTTTTATTATGACGGAAGAAATTGGCGTGTTTTTGATGAAGCAAAAGACCAATATTCCCTGCAACTTGCAGCCCAGCCTTTTATGCTAAGTAAAGATTTTGATGTTTGGGCCCCTAAAAACTTTGGTGGAAAATCTTCCGGTTGGGTTACTATGCGAAGAGCTTTGGAACTTTCCAAAAACTTAGCCGCAATTAACCTTATTGATGCTGTTGGTATTGATAAAACAAGAGATGTCGCAAGAAGAGCCGGTATTGTTTCTTCTTTACCAAAAGCACCGGCTTTAGCTTTAGGTGTTTCCGTTGTTACTCTGGAGGAACTTACCAATGCTATGAGTACTTTTGCTAACGGCGGCATACAAACCCCTTCCTACGCAATAGAAAGAGTGGAAAATCAATATGGTCGCGTTCTTGAAGAACATATTCCTTCTGAGAAAGAAGCTTTTTCGCCTCAAGATGCCTATTTACTTATTAATATGATGCAAGGTGTTGTGCAAAGAGGAACCGGTGGTGCTGCACGTATCTTAAATAGACCGGTTGCCGCAAAAACAGGCACTTCCCAAAGCCACAGAGATACTTGGTTTATTGCTATGACCCCGCAACTTGCAAGCGGTGCTTGGATGGGGTATGATGACGATACCTCCCAAGAAACCGGCAGATGGACCGGCGGTGGTGCCGTTGCCCCTTGGGCAAGTGCAATTTTAGCAGAAATTTTAAAAGATGAGCCCTCAACCGAGTTCCCCGTTCCCGAAGATATTTCCTTTAGCTTTGTTAACCCGGAAACAGGTAAACTTGCCACTGCTAACGATAGAAATAAAGTATTAGAAGCTTTCAAAAAAGGGACAGAACCTAGCTCTTTCTAATAAAAATATTTCAATTTTATGCAAGAAAATTCTTTAAAAATACCTTCCTGTCAAGCAGCAGCTTATTATTTGGCTAATTTAGATAAAAATAACCTTTTATTTGCCGCTAATGATGAAAAAGAACTTGAAGAATTTTCTTGTTCTTTTGAAACTTTTTCAGATAAAAAAATAATTATAATAAATGAAGACAAAAATACTCTTTACACAGCTTTAAATGAGCTTTTATTAAGTGAGAAAAAAATAATTTGCACTCTTTACAAAAACCTACTTACAGAAATACCCGGTAAAAAAGATTTTAAAAATTCTCTTTTAACTTTAAAAAATGCTCAAATTATCAATCGCAGTATTGTAGTAAATTTTTTAAACGAAAATGGCTATGACAGGGCTGATTTTACCGAAAAATCCGGCGAGTATGCTTTGCGCGGAAGCATAGTTGATATTTTCCCCATAAACAGCACTTTACCTGTTCGTTTATATTTCAGCGCAAATCAAATCTCAAGTATTGCTTTGTTTGATATTGATACTCAAAATACAAAAAACACTCTTGAGGAAATTACTATTTTACCGGCTATACAAAAACAAAATTTTTCCACTTTGGCAAATTGGACAAAAGATTTTTCTTACTACTTTTGGAGTCCAAGTGAAGATTTTAAAGAAGATTTTGCTGAGGCACAAATACTTTCCCCTTTAGCGCTAAAAGATACCCCCTTTAAACTTAATGAAAGTTTTAACAGCAATTTAGACTTGCTTGAAAAATATACGGAAAATTTAATAAAAAAAGGATTTAAAATTATTTTTTACACTTTGAACTCCGGCGAAAAAAACCGCTTAGAAGAAGTTTTTTCCCAATATCAAACACTCTCTAAATTACCTCTTGTTATAGCCCCTTTAACAAAAGGGTTTATTCAAACGGAAGAAAAAAAAGGCTTTATAACTTCAAGCGAGGTTTTTAACAGAATTTATAGAAGAAATTCCCTAATAAAAAATCTTGATATAAATAAAACCCGCATAAAATTTAAAGATTTACAAACAGGGGATTATATCGTTCACCAGGAGCATGGTATCGGCAGGTATGGCGGAATAAAAACTTTAACCAATGATAATGTGCCGCTTGATTGCTTGCTGATAGAATATAAACATGGCGAAAAACTCTATGTCCCAATCAGTGATTTTAGAAAAATACAAAAATATATCGGCGTAAAAGGTAAAGCACCAAAAATATCTTCTTTAAGTTCTAACACCTGGCGCGAAGTAAAAAAACGCGTTAGAGAAAATGCACAAAAAACCGCTAAGGAAATTTTAACTTTAGAAGCTTTAAGACGCGCAAATGAAGCAACTATTTTAAATGGAGATGAACGCCTAGAAAGAGAATTTGAAGATTCCTTTCCTTATGAGCAAACACCCGATCAAATAAAAGCCACTCACGAAATATCTTCTGATTTAACATCTCCTGTTCCTATGGATAGAGTGTTAATAGGAGATGTCGGTTTTGGCAAAACAGAAGTTGCCATGCGCGCTGCCTTAAAAGCCGTTTTAAGCCAAACGCAAGTTTTAGTTTTAGTGCCGACAACCGTGCTTGCAGCGCAACATTATCAAACTTTTTCCTCTCGCTTGGCTGGCTTTCCTATAAATATTGCAATGATGAGCCGTTTTCAAACAAAAAAAGAACAAACAAAAATAGCTCAAGATCTTAAAAAAGGACTTATAGATATTGTTATAGGAACCCACCGCCTTTTATCAAAAGATATTGTTTTTAAAAAGCTAGGCCTTTGTATTATTGATGAAGAACACCGCTTTGGCGTAAAACAAAAAGAAAAAATAAAAACAAAAGCCCTTGGCGTGCATACTTTAATGCTTTCCGCTACCCCAATACCTAGAACTTTAAACCAATCTCTTTCAAGTTTAAGGCAGATGTCTTTAATAGAAACGCCCCCGCAAGGGCGTATGGCGGTGCAAACTATTTTAAGCCCACAAGATGATGATCTTATAGCCCAAGCCATACAAGCAGAAGTTGATAGGGGCGGGCAAGTGTTTTATGTTTATAATCGGGTGGAAACTATGCCGGCAAAACTTGCCCATTTAAAAGAACTTTTACCTCTTGTAAAAATTGCTTATGCTCACGGACAAATGCCGGAAAAAGAATTAGAGCAAACTCTTTGGGATTTTTATAATAAAAAATATGATGTTTTGCTCGCTTCTACTATTATAGAATCAGGCCTTGATATAACAAATGCCAATACTTTAATTATTGAAGATGCACAAGATTTCGGTCTTGCCCAGCTTTATCAATTAAGAGGAAGAATAGGCAGAAATAATAACAAGGCCTATTGCTATTTACTTCACCCTAAAAACCTTCTAACTAAAAGAGAAGATCAAGATTATGCCCTTGATAGTTTTTTTGGCAAAATAACAAAAAAACAAAAAGAACCCAACAGCGAAGCCAAAAAACGTTTAGAAGCAATTATGGAATTTACCCAACTTGGCAGTGGTTTTAAACTTGCTTTGAGAGATTTGGAAATTAGAGGTGCCGGTGAACTTTTAGGAGTTAAACAAAGCGGCTACGCCGGTGAAGTCGGCCTTAGTATGTATTGTGATTTAGTTGCCAGCGAAGTAAAAAGATTAAAAGGCGAAGTTGTTGAACGTAAATTTTACGCAACAACAAATTTACATATTCCTGCTTATATTCCGCCTGATTATTTGCCAAATGATGACGAGAGATTAAGATATTATAAAGAATTTCTTGAAGCAACTTACGAGGAAAAACAAGCCCTTCTAAAAAAACTTGAAGATATTTGCGGCCCTGCGCCAAAAGAACTTAAGAATTTGCTTGAAGTTATGCAAATAAGCGCTGAGGCCGGTAAAAACCATATCCGCCATATAGAAGCAACAACGGATTATACTGAGTTTTTCTTTATCAGAAATTATAAAATGCCCGCAGAAATTATAACAAAACTTTTAGAACTTTTTAGAGGTAAAATAAAATTTTTACCTTCCCCTGCCGGTGACGGAATAAGAATTTATCAGCAAAATTCAGACCCTTTAAAAGCAACTAAACAAAATTTAGACTTGCTTATCAGGTATTTAAACTGCTAAACTTTAAGTATGAGGAAAATAATAACGCTTTATATTTTGCTTGTTTGTCTTTGTGCTTGTTTAAAACAGGAAACCCCACAAGAACAAAAAGAAGCTTTGCCGCAGAATACTTTAGCTAAAGTTGCCGGTTATACGCTTACTCAAGAGGAATTTGATGAAAGAGCGGAACTTTTGGACCCTGCTTTTAAACAATATGTTTCAACCCCTTTAGGCAAGCAGAACTTCCTTAATTATTTAATAAGCGAAAGACTTTTACAACAAGAAGCCCTTTTCAAAAACCTACAAAATGACCCCGAATATCAAAAAGAAATAGACACCCTTGTTAAACAACAAGAAGAATCTTTAAAAAGAGCAAAGGAATTTTTCCTTAAAAAAACACTTATGGATAATCTTTATAATGAAGGCGTTCTTTATGTGAGTGAAGAAGAAGTAAAAGATTATTATAAAAAATATCCTTATGAAATACAGATTTTACAGATAATAGTAAATGATGCCCAAGAAGCAGCTCAAGTTATGAATTATGTAAAGGGAACAAAAACACAAAATAGTTTTAAAGAAGTTGTAAAGAAATTTTCAAAAGATCCTTTAGCAAAACAAAATCAAGGTGCTTTGCCCCCTTTTATACCGGGTGAATATCTGCCTGAAATTGAAGTGCCGGCTGCAAATTCTTCAAGCGGCCAAGTGCAAGGGTTTATACAAACCCCTTTAGGATTTCATATAATAATGAAAGTAGGAGAAAATAGATTATCTTATGACAAAGCTAAGGAAAGAATACAAACCATTCTTGAAAAGCAAAAGTTAGATGATTATCTAAATTCTCTTAAAGAGAAGTATGGAGTGGAGGTAAAAAATGAAAGTAAATAAAACTATATTACTCGGAGCTTTAACAATACTTGCTTTAAACGCAAACGCTAAAGTTATTGATTCAAGCGTAGCTACCGTAAATAGCAAGCCAATTTTAAGTTCTCAATACGATAAAATGACAAAAGCCGTTCTAGCTCAATATGAACAAAGAGCACCACAGGTTTTACAAGATCAAAATGCCGTAAATGCTATTAAAGAACAAGTCTTAAATGAAATGATCTCAGAAGAACTTATGCTTCAAGCTGCTCAAAAAGAAGGCATTAAAGTTAAAGATAGCGAACTTGCCCAAGCCATTAACGCAATTAAACAACGCTTTATGTTAGATCCTAACGGCAAAGAAAGAAGCAAAAAAGAAGCTGATGCCGCTTTTAACCAAGCTTTAAAAGAAGAAGGCATGAGCTATAAACAATTTGAAAATAAAACAAAAGAACAACTTGCTGTCAGAAAAATGATTGATAGCATTGTTCAAGCTAATGCAAAAAAACCGACAGAAGCTGATGTCAAACAACTTTTTGAAGATGTCCAAGTTATTATGAAAGGTGATAAACAAAAAGTTGAAAAACTCCCTAAAGAAAGAGTTGCTTTAGCTTTACCTTTAGCAGCTAAATTAAATCAATTAACTGCTGAACAAATTAAAGTATCGCCCATCTTTATTAAAGCCGATAAAACTTTATCTAAAACTGCTTTAAAAGATAAAGAAAATGAAGCCAGAAAAATACGCAAAGATATTAAAAACGGCAAAATTACCATGCTTGATGCAATTAAACTTTACTCCGATGATAAAACCCCCCTTGCAACAGGTGGTGAAGTTATTTTAATCAGAGGTGTTATGCCAAAAGATTTTGATAATAAAATCTTTAATGTCGCCGTAGGTGAAATTAGCGAACCTTTGCAAACTGAAGGCGGTTTTTATATTATTAGAGTAAACGAAAAAAGAGCCAAACAAGATGTTACTTTAGATAAAATTCAAAACGAACTTAGCCAATATGTTTACGCTGCAAATATGCAAAAAGCAATGGA
Source organism: Elusimicrobiaceae bacterium (assembly GCA_017534965.1). GTDB lineage: Bacteria > Elusimicrobiota > Elusimicrobia > Elusimicrobiales > Elusimicrobiaceae > Proelusimicrobium. The sequence continues at coordinate 44,793 of JAFXVA010000005.1, forward strand.
AGATTATTTAGTTTCCTTAAAAGATAAAGCAGATGTTAAAGTTATGGTAAAATTTGATTACACCGATCCTGCTAAAGAAACTAAAAAAGAAACAAAAACTGAAACAAAAAAATAATTTCTTTTAAAAGAAGGCGGCTGAAAAATGCCGCCTTTTTTATTGGCTGAAAACATGAATAAACAAAGAAAGACTTTAATAATAACTCTTGGCGATCCGCTTGGTATAGGGCCGGAAGTTGCTTTAAAAGCATTAAAAATTTTCCCTAGAAACAAAGCAGAGTTTATTATCATTTCAGACGATAAAACTTTACAAAAATTCAAA
>JAFXVA010000025.1 GCA_017534965.1 Elusimicrobiaceae bacterium
AACCCTCGATACCTTGCGGTATACAGGTTTTCGAGACCTGCTGTTTCAACCACTCACACACCTCTCCTTAGACTTAAATTATATAAAATTAAAAGCCCTATTTTTAAAATAGGGCTTTTAATCTTTCAATACTAAATATTTTTAGTTGCCTTGTTTTGCTTTTTGTTCAACAAGTTCTTTTACAGCGCCTACTGCGCCCAAAATACCGCTTGCTTCATAAGGCATAAAGACGAGTTTATTTTGTTTGCCGTCAGTTATTTGTTGCAAGGCCTCAATATATTTAATAGAAATTAAATAATTAGCCGGGTTAGAATAGTTTTTAACATTGTCTGCGACTATTCTGATGGCGTTTGTTTCACCTTCGGCAACTCTCATTTTTGCCTCGGCGATACCTTCGGCTTCCAAAATTCTTGCTCTCTTTTCACCTTCGGCTTTATTGATAGCAGCTTCTTTCATACCTTCGGCTTGCAAGATTTGTGCTTTCTTTTGCCCTTCGGCTTCCAAAATCATAGCGCGTTTTTCCTGCTCGGCTTTTTTCTGCTTTTCCATGGCTTCTCTCATGGCAGGCGGGGGGGTAATATCTTGTAATTCTACGCGGTTAACTTTAACACCCCATTTATTAGAAGCTTCATCAAGAATAACTCTTAACTTTGCGTTAATAGTATCGCGGGAAGATAAGGTTTCATCCAAAGTTAACTCACCGATAACGTTTCTCAGTGAAGTTTGGGTTAACTTTTCAATAGCCAAAGGCAAGGAAGAAATTTCATAAGTAGCAGCTTTAGAATCTACCACTTGGAAATATAACAAAGCGTTAATTTGAACGGTAACGTTATCTCTTGTAATAACGGATTGGCTGGGGAAGTCATAGACATTTTCCCTCATATCAATTCTGTCCATCATTCTTATTGTGGAATAAGAGTGTGGGCCGCTATCATAAGTAACTTTCCAAGCTATTTCGCGCGGTTCATCCATTATCGGCACTATAAAATGTAACCCCGGTTTTAAGGTGCAATGATAGCTACCGAACCTTTCAATAATCATTTCTTCTGATTGTTGAATAATTCTTATCCCTTTAGCGAGTAAGACTATTGCAAAAAATACAATTACTACTAATACTACTATTCCTGCTGTCATTTATTTACATCCTCCTTATTTTTTATCTACAATTAAAGTTATGCCTTTTACTGCTTTTACTTCTACGCTGTCGCCTTTCTTTAAATTTTCTTTTGCTTTAACTTCCCAAAGGTCTGCATCACTTTTGATAAAGGGTTTTTCGCCTCTCATTTCTACCACGGTAAATGTTTTGCCTATTAAAGCATCAATACCGCTTTTAGCAGGTTGTTTGTTTTTGTAAAGATATTTTAAAATCATAGGCCTAAGGGTAAAGAAAAGAATAATAATTGTTATTGCCATTACCCCAAGTTGCCAATAGATGCTCGTGCCAAGATAAGAAACAAGCCCTGATGCAAGTGCACCTATACCGATACAGGCCAAAGTAAAATCGCCTGTAAACATTTCTCCGATTATTAAAAGAAAGCCCAAAATAAGCCAAATAGTATATGCCATAAAAAATCTCCTAAGATTTAAGATACTTTTATTATATATTATTTTGCTATATTATTTTCTATAATTTCTTGAGTTGTTTTGTGAAGTATCGGATGCGGAAAGTCAGGGGCAATTTCCACAAGGCCTTTCATAACAAACATTCGCATATGTGCGCGTGGGTGGGGGATAGTTAAAGTAGGGGTATTTAAAACAATGTTATCGTAGTAAATTATATCTAAATCAATTATGCGCGGGCCGTCTTTAAAAGTTTTTTTGCGGCCCATTTCTTTTTCAATTTCTTTTAATTTTTTAAGTAATTCTTGCGGTTCTAAATCGGTAGTTATCAAACAAACGCCGTTTAAAAAATCTGCCTGTTCTAAAAACCCTTGCGGTTTTGTTTTATAAAAAGAGCTTACTTTTTGAACTTTGCTAAACTCGGCCAATTTCTTTAAAGCTGTGTTTAAATTTTCTTCTAAATTGCCGATATTTGAGCCAAGCGCAATAAAAACTTTACTCTTCATAAATTGCCCCATAATTTTCTTTTTCGTTTAGTTCTATACGGCAAATTTGGGGGAAAGTTTTTTTAATTTCTTCAAATAAAAATATTGCCAAAACTTCCGTTGTGGCAGGGGGAATAATATCGTTTAAAACTTTATTTTCAAGGTGGGTATTTATAGTGTTTAAAAGTTTTTCCACTTCTCTAAAATCAACTAAAAAACCCTCTTTATTTAATTGGCCTTTTAGAAAAATTTTATATTTAAAATTGTGGGAGTGCTTTTCTTCATTTAACGCTCCGCCGTGATAGTGATATGCCTTAAAACCCGATGATACCCAAATGGTTGCAATTTTATTTTTCATTTTCCAAAACCTTTAAAAAATCTGCCGTTTCTTTAACATCATGCACTCTTAAATAATCTGCTTTTGCTTGCCAAGCAAGGCGTGCTGCTTTTAAGGAAAGTTCAAGGGAATAATCGGTAAAACTCTTTCTGCTTGCGCCTACAAGCAAAGGTAAATCAAGGGCTTTAAAAAAATCTAAATTTTCCAAGAGTTGCCAATTTTGCTCGCGCGTTTTTGCAAAGCCAAGCCCTATGTCCAAAATTATATTTGTTTTAGGTAAATTTTGCGTTTTGGCAATTTCAATTTTTTCTCTAAAGAAGTCAAAGATATCAGTTAGAATATTTTCATATTTACAATTTTCCTGCATAGTTTGCGGGGTGCCTCTAGTGTGCATTATAACAAGTTTTATATTATAAGCGGCGGCAAGGCCTGCAAGTTTAGGGTCGGCAAGGGCGCTTACATCATTAATAATCTGCACGCCTTCATCAGCGGCGGCAAGTGCCGTGTCAAAATTGGTGGTATCTATAGAAAAAACAGCTTGCGGAAAGTGCTTTTTTAATTCTCTTATAACAGGTATAGTGCGTTTAAATTCTTCTTCTTGGGAAACTTCGCTTGCGCCCGGCCTGGAAGAAGCCCCGCCAATATCAATAATACTCGCGCCTTGCGCTAAAATTTCTTCTGCTCTTTTTATTTGATTCTCTAAGATGGTATATTTCCCTCCGTCGTAAAAAGAATCAGGTGTAGTATTTAAAATACCCATTAACTGCATAAAAAACAACTCCTATAAAACCCCTTTTATATTTTTTGAACAAATTGTAAAAATTCTTGGCGCACTTCGGGTTTTTCAAAAATACCTCTAAGTGCGCTTGTAATCATTTGGGCCTGGTGTTTTTCCACACCGCGCGAACAAATACACATGTGCTGTGCGCGGCACACAACCATAACGCCCAGCGGTTTTAAATTTTCCATTAAACTATCGGCAATTTGCGCGACCAAGTTTTCCTGTATTTGTAATCTTCTTGAATAAATTTCAACAAGGCGGGCAAGTTTAGAAATGCCGATAACTTTTTTATTAGGTAAATAACCTATACTTATTGTGCCAAAAAAGGGCAAAAAATGGTGTTCGCAAACGCTGTAAAACTCAATATCTTTTAAAATTACCATTTCTTTGCAGGAACCTTCGGTAAAAGTCTTTAAAACGCTGGCCGGGTCTTTTTTATAACCGCTAAATAATTTTTCCCAACTTTTAACAATTCTTTTAGGGGTTTCTTTAAGGCCTTCTCTATTGGGATTTTCGCCGATATAACTAAGTAAATCGCGCCAATGGCTAAGGGCTTTTTCCTGGGTCATTTTATTTTTATTAACTTGTGCATTTGCACGCTTAGGTGCATTTTGGGATACTTTTTTACTAGTTGAACGCATTTTGCGGTATTCTCCTTTTTGGCTGAATTTGGTTGTAAATATAAATTATATTTTTTATATTTTAAAATCTCTTTTAGAGGTGTTTTTTTGTCAATAACTAATTTAATAATATCTGCTTTTTTAAGCATTTTGCTTGCCACATATTTTTTAGGCGAAACGGCAACAAAATCAAAATATTTTCTGTCTATATCAATAGAGCCGTTTGTTTCCAAATGAACCTGATATTTTTTTGCTTTTAGCATTTTAGCAAGTGGCAAAATATTTTGCTCGCAAGGTTCTCCGCCGGTAATAATAACAAGTTTTGCAGGATATTTTTTTATTTCTTTTAAAATCTCTTTTTCTGTCATTAAAAAATTAACTTTTTGGGCGTATTTGGTATCGCACCAGGGGCAAAGCATAGAGCAAGTAGCCAGGCGCACAAAAACGGCCGCACATCCGCTAAAAGGGCCTTCGCCCTGCAGGGAATAAAAAATCTCATTTATTTTTAATGGCTGCGGCATCTTCATTTTCCCAAACTTCAAGGGTTTTTAAAGTTAAATTTTTTTCTTTAAGCAAGGCGGAAACTTTATTAAAAAGGTACTGGCAAATATTTTCCGCCGTCGGATTAGGCACAAAATCATTTAAAAATTTATGGTCCGGCAAGGCAGATTTGAGAAGTGGTTTTAATTGTTTAAAATCATAAATCATACCGCTTTTTTGCAAAGGTCCTTCAATTTCAAAAACAACTTTCCAGGTATGCCCATGTAAATTGGCGCATTCGCCATCATAGTTTGGCAATTTATGGGCGGCGGAAAATTTAGATTTTATTCTCAAAAACATTTTTATTCCTCATCTGTTTTCTTATAAAATTTAATTTTATTTAAAATTAATTGTGCATAGATAATACAAATTACAAAGCAAATAAGTCCAAGAAAAGGTATATTAAAAGGCAATATAAATGTTATTAGCAAAAAGAAGAAAACCGGAGCAAGTAAATAACAGCAAATACTGCATACATCACCAGAAGAAACATCCGCTCTTACAAATAATTGGCTTATGGCTACGGCAATTATAGCTAAGATCAAAAAGATAACCATAAAAAACCCTATTACAAAGGGGGTTGTTATTACTGCCATCATTACTATAATTTTATTGATTAATTGCACTATTTCAGTTTTATGATCAAGTATATATTGTCTATCTATACTAATATTTTCATTTTTATTAATTTCTAATTTACGCACTTCCAGTTGTCCGTTTGCAAGTATATAAATTTCTGTATCTGTTATAAGCACGCCAATATTTTCTTGTTGCATTTTTGTTGGGTAAACAGGTTCGGTTCTGGCGGTATCAAAAACGATTTTTTGGTCAAAAGCTTGAGGCGGAACACCGGTAATATCTTGATCAATGTTTTGAAACATCTTATCAAAAGTTATTTCATAATATTCATCATTATTGGCTGAAAGTCTGCCATCTTTTACTCTTATTTCAGGAACAACTTGAGCCACTTGCTCGGCAATTCCTTCAAAGAAAGGGGTTAAAGAGGGGGTTTTAATTGCAAGAACTGCAAAAAATAAAACACTAAAAAATACTAGCAAATAAACTAAAAAGAGCAAGGTTTTCCAAACATTTTGTTTAATTGCTTTAAGATAAGTGTTTAGATTATAAAGTGCTTTAAAAGGTGAAAGTAAAAAATCTAACATAAATCCTCCGTTAATTAAAACTCTATACCTTTAGTATAGCAAAAAAAGACGATAAAAAAAGCGCTGCCTAGCAACGCTGATAGTTTAAAAATGGTGTCACCGGGTGGGCTCGAACCACCGACCTAGCGCTTATGAAACGCTCGCTCTAACCAGCTGAGCTACGGTGACATTAAATCTGCTACTTCTTTATTATATCAAATATTTTAAATTCTTAGCAAGAGGATTTTTATTTTTAGAAGAGCAAAAGCCCAAGAGCCATAACAAGCATACCTGCCAAAATGCCCCAAATTACTTTGTGTCCTTCCCCGTATTCATGGGCTGTAGGCAAAAGTTCATCTAGTGAAATATAAATCATAATACCTGCAGTCAAAGCAAAACTTATACCAAAGGCCGGGCCTTTTAAAAAATTTCTTAATAATAAATAACCTATTATTGCGCCAATAGGTTCGGCAAGGCCTGATAAGGTAGCGTAAAAGAAGGCTTTTTTCTTGTTGTTTGTAGCGTGATAAATTGGCAAAGCTACCGAAATACCTTCCGGTATATTATGCAAGGCAATGGCAAGCGCAATAGAAATACCCGTTGTTGTATTAATTAAGGTTGCCATAAAAGTTGTTAAGCCCTCAGGGAAGTTGTGTATAGCAAGGGCTACTGCGGTAAAAAGGCCGATATGGTGCAGTTTGGTTTCTTTATTTAAACTTTTATTTTCCAAGTGATGTGAGGGCAAAAAATAATCAATAAGCCAGGCCAGTAAAGTGCCGATAAAAAAGAAAAGTATAGTGAAACTTTCTGCCGCTTTTGCGCTGTAAATTTGCTCTAGGGCTTCTTTTGCCTGCGGTAAAAGTTCCATAAAACTAACATAAATCATCACCCCGGCTGAAAAACCAAGACCAAGGGCAAGCGCGTTTAAATTTTCCCTTTTAAAAAAGAAAGCAAAAAAACCGCCAATAGCCGTTGCAAGCCCAGCAAGAAAAGTTAAAACAAGAGCAAAACAAATATTTTGTTCCATAAGAAAAGCCCCCCAAAATCATTTTAGCAGATTTTTAATTGCAATAAAAAATAAAATTTGTGCGTTTTATTAGTGTAAGGCAAAAGAAGTGTGTTTGCCAAACATTAATAGGAGGTTATATGAAAAATACACTAGGAAAAGTTTGTTTAATGTCCGGTCTTGTAGTTTTTAGTTTAAGCGGTTGCTATGGCGGTGGCTCAATGATAGTTTATCAAAAACCGCCAAAACCAAGACAGCATTATATTGTTTATAAAGCACCGCCCCCGCCAAGGCATCATGGTCCAAAGCATTTTAATGTCCCTAGGCCACATTATCAGCATGCTTCTTTGCCACCTAGCTTCAGGCATACTCCCGGCGCTCCAAAACCGCCGCATAAGTAAGCTTACAAGAAAATACGGGAGTTTCCTTTACTTCTTCAGAAACTCCCGTATTTATGCCAAATTTTATACAATGTTTTGTTTTTTCCAGCGGTTGCTGGCATAAAAAACTAGGCCTATAAAAAGGGGGGTAAACCCGGCCAGAGCATCGCCGAGCCAAAAACCAAAATACCCCATTTTTAAACTGAGTCCAAACAGAAAAGATAACCCGATTCTTAAAATAATTCCGTCTAGTAAAGCTGTTACAAAATTTATGCCGTAATTACCGCTTCCGTTAAGAAAAGCGTTCATACCGCTACGCGCGGCACTGCCCCAGAATATCAAAATTGCAATAGAGATATATTCCATGCCTATAGCAAGAACTTCGCTGTCATTTGTAAAACAACTATAAATTTCCTTAGGGAATAAAAGCATAAGTATTGTAAAAATAATGGCAATAGTACAAGTAATTTTGAAAATAGCAATAATAATTTCTTTTACTCTTGGGTATTTTTGCGCACCGATATTCTGCCCCACCATAGAAGCCCCCGCCGTGTTAAAAGCGTTGGAAATTAAATTTGTTGTGCTGTTTATTTTATTTGCCACCCCCGCAAAAGCGGAAACCGCCACGCCGTAAGAATTTATCCACGAGTTCACACATAATTTTGATAAGTGTATAGAGGCGTTTTTTATTGCCATCGGCACGCCGAGTTTAATTAGTTGCATAAGCATTTTGGGGTCCCATTTTATAAAGTGTAGCCAAGATATTTTAAGGCCGTAATTTTTGCGGTGTGTATAAATATACCAAAGGCAAAAAATAAAAGAAACCCCTTGGCTTATTATTGTTGCTAATGCCGCCCCGGCTGCCCCTTTTTTAAGCCCAAGCACTAAAATTAAATCTAAAAAGATATTTAAAGATGCCGATATCGCGATAAAAATGAAAGGTCTTATAGAATCGCCCATACCGCGCAAAATTGCGCTTGCGGTATTATAGCCGTAAATAAAAATTAGACCTATAACTGAAATAGTGCAGTAATCAAGGGCTTGGCTAAAGGCCTCTTCAGGAGTATTCATCAAATGTAAGAAAGGCACTCTTAAACAAAAACATAAAATACTTGTTATTACTGCGCAAACAATTAGGAAGGCAAACATTGTAGCAATAAAACGGCTTAATTTATTTTGCTTTCTTGCGCCAAGATATTGGGCAATTAATACTTGCCCCGCATTAGCAAACCCCATAGCAACAAAAGTTAGAAAATGGGTAATATCACCGCCGATAGACACAGCCGAAAGCCCAACTTTGCCCATACTTTGCCCGACAATAATCATATCGGAAATATTATAAATAATCTGTAGCAAGTTTGATAAAAATAAAGGAGTAGCAAAAATTATAAGTTGTTTAAAAACTTTACCGCTAGTAAAATCTGTAATATGTTTTTTTGCAATCATAACTAAAAGTATATCATTTTTACTAATTGCTCATAAATAAAAAAACCCGATGTTTTTTGTATCGGGGCTTTTTATATTAAAAGCGTTTTGTTATGTTTAAATTGAATATCATATATTCATAACGGCGGTTGCCATCGCCTTTAATGGGGGATGAGGCTCCGCTGACGATTTTTTCCGTATCATAGTAAAAAATATTATAACGGGTATCAAAACCCCAGCTCCAGCCATTATGCCCCACATCAAATTCTATTCCGGCACCGATAAAAGCGCCAAAGCCGCAATCGGTTGTTTTTTTGTTATGGGATGTTCCGCCGTATTTAATACTTAAATCTTGTGTTGCTATATTTAAACCTAAGCCAAAAGGAACATATAAACGCACTCTGTTATCAGGGTTTATATTAAAACGTCCTGCAAGCATAAGGCGGTATAAATTTGTATGATCATCTACTTTGTCTGAAGAACTCCAAGTAAAATCTCCGCCGTCAAAATCTCCGTAAGAAAACTCCGCCCCAAGTCCAAGGTATTTAGAAACTAAATATTGATATTCTATACCTATTTCCGCTCCTAAACTGCCCCAATCAACTCTGGAACCTGATGAAGAATAGACTATGCCGGAATTTTGCGTTTGAAAACCAAGCCCAAGTCTGCCATTTACAACTTGCTGGCCTTCTTGTAATTGGGCAAAAGCCATTATGCTTAAAAATAAAACTGCAAAAGCACATAAAAATTTTTTCATATAATATCCACTTTATAATTCAATTTTACAAAATTTGTGGTGCTTACTATATATTTTCTATAATTTAATTATGTCCCCTGTTAAAATTTGTTTTGTGTGCTGGCTAATTTGTTGTTCGGTATTTAGCCAAGCGGCTTCTTTTGATTTTCACCCAAAAGTATCTGCTTTGGGTTTTTATTCTTCGCCTACAAATAATAAAAGTAAAACTTACGGCGAAGGCCAAATTGTTTTGCCGGTAAGTGTTTTTATTGATAATAAATTTTCTCTTTATGGGGAATATTTTCTTGCTTATGATTATTTCAATAAGGAAAGCGATACTTATAATAAATTAAATCGGGCAATACTTGCTTTTGATACGGATACATTTACGCTTAGTGCCGGCAGAAATTTTTTAGATTTAGATTTAAACTCTATAATTTACTTTGGTCCTTATCAAAACAGAGATTTAAAAAAGCCCACTTATTTTGACGGCGCTTTTGCTTCTTATAAACCTATAGACTTTATAGATATTTCTTTACTTGGCGGCACTTTTGATGATAAAGATTTATATGGTGCTGCTTTATCTTTAAGTTATCTTAAAGGCTTTTACTTTAAAGCCAAAGAACATAATTTTGATTTATCTGTTTTCGGTGCTTCTTTTAATATCAATACGGAAAGTTTTGATTTAGATTTACTTGCGGCCTTTAACTCCGGCAAGAAATCAAAAGAAATTCTCGGTATCATAGTGGAAGATAAGTATAAAGGCAAAAATTTCTCCGGCAATATAAAACTTAAAAAGAATAAGGAAGATTTTGAAAGTGCTATATCTTTTGGCGTGGAGTATCTATCACCTGATACAGATAGTTCTTTAGGCTATGAACCGATACTTGCTAATTTAGAGAGAGGTTTTATCTTCGGCAATTTAACACAAGAACTTGAAACTTTAACTTATAAACTTGGCTTTTCCGTAACGCCTAAAAATATCAAAGATTTAAGTGCGGATTAAAAATCTATAATATTTCCTCAACTGATAAACGCAAAACTTCGCGCGATATCGCAAGCGAAATTAATTTAAGCGTGCAATATAAATTTTCCGCTTTTAGTGCACAAATTATTTATGGCTATATGCAAGCCGGGCAAGATTTTTCTCCTTACACAAGCGGGTTTGAAGATAAACCCTCAATCAATAAACTGGGGCTAATTTTATCTTATCAGTTTTAATATTTTATTATCTTTTTAAAAACAAACTATCATTTTTTACTATAGAAAAGATATCTTGTAATCTATAAGAAACAAGATCGAAATTTCCCATAGGGGAAATTCCTACATAAGCCATATTTTTGGCTATGATTTCTTTAGATAAAATATGGGAAGCCCTTTCTATCCAGGGATTATACAAATCAAAGACAAAAGCATAGGGCAAATAATTACAAAAGATTCTTTCTTCGTCTTCGGGATTGGAAAGAGCAAACCTGTTACTTTCCGCTGTTTTAATATATTCTTTAAAGCCATTTAAGTGCTCAAAAGTTTTTCTGCCAAGCGCTGTAACATTTCTGATTAAGGATATATAAAAAACTGTTATCCATAAACTAATAAGATAAAATAATTGCGTAAAGGAAGATCCTGCATAGTGTAGTGGTTCATGGTAGGGGTGTTTCTCATACCACAAACTGATAGCTACAAAAAATAGAAATAAAATAGTATTAGAAATCCCGGCAATTATTTTTTTACGAGGGTCGTGCACAATACCGGTTAATACAATAAAGAATATCGCAAAAACTATATTCATAAAAAGTGAAATTATTACATCTGCGGAAAATAAAGCAGGTATAACCCCTAAACACAAGGTAATTAAAATAGGCAAAATAATATATTTTTCATTTCCTATAATATATTTATCTCTCCTCATTATAAAGCGGTTTTCTATTCTTTTTATTATATCTTCCAGTAGCCCGGCGTTTGTTTCGTCTAAGGCGCAAGGCCCTCTATGGTCATATAAAGATTCAAGCACTATTCTTTCTTCTTCGGGCAAATCCCACTCGGCATGTTTTTTAAATGTTAAATAAACTTGTTTATTAGCTCCTTTTCCTACGGTTTGTTCCTGTATATATTTTTTCATTGCCAAGTCTAATAAAATACAACGCAGTAATCTGTGGTCAACTTGTTCATTATATAAATAATAAGCAAACGCGGGGGATATTCCTTCCGGCGGTTCATAACGGGCAACAGGCACATAAATAGGATCCCTCCCTATTTTAAGCCAGGTGGCAAAAGTATAAATAACTAAAATTATCGTTAAAATAAAACAAAACCAAAAAACATTTTGCGAATGGTCTTGAGCTCTAAATTGACCTGTCTGGATAAAAGCAGTTGTTATAAAAAGTATTCCTCCTACAATTAATAGGAAGCAAAAAAGTGCCAACAATAAATAAACAATTTTTTTTATAAATAGATTTCGCATAAGAAAATTGTAGCAAAAATCATAAATATTGTTTTAACCAATTATCTAAAAAAAGCATTTGTTCTTCGGTGTGGAACCAATGTTCGCCCTTTGGCATTATTTTTAGGGATGCTTTGATATTCTTGGCAAAAGAAGAAATTGTTTCTGTATCAGTTAAACTATCTTTCTCTCCGTATAAAATATGTGTGGGCTTTTCCCACCTAACAGGGTTTTGGCGGACATAGCAAAAATACTGCCAAGAAAGAACTTCCCCAAAAGATGTTTTTATTTCTTTTTTTTCTTCTAATTCTTTTTCTGTGATATTAGCCCAAAGCATCATATTTTTTATAAGTTTTTCCATATTAATTATAGGGGAAATAAAAAAAGCTTGCTCAATATTTGTATTTGCTAGAGCATTCATAGCAAAATAAGCGCCGATACTATTTGCAATAATACTTATATTTTTATATTGTTTAGCAATTTTATTATAACTATTTAAAAACTCCTCTTTAGTTTCCCAAGGGGTATTAGTTTTATAATCTAGTCCTATTATATGGTAATTTGGCAAAAGCATTTGATAATGGTTTGCTTCTTTGGCACTGCCGCCTTTTCCGTGAATGTATAATATCGTTTTTTTCATAATTTTTTAGGTTTTTAAAGAATTCTGATATTTTTATTATATCAGTTTATTTTTTATATAATCTTAAATATGAGAAAAATATTTAACTTAATAGCAAGTTGTTTTTTTGTCCTTCTTGCCTGTGTTGCTTTTGCTTGGGATGATCCTTTTGATCCCAATTATCGTAATCCCGCTCTTGATCCTGAAAAAATATATTTATTTGATGTTAAAATTGATGTCCAAACAAATGGCTCAATAAATATTACCGAAAATATTACCCTTAATGCCAAACATCAACAAATAAGGCGCGGTATTTATCGCGATATACCTGTTTCGTTTGGCAATCAGTTAGATTCTATTTCTTTAACTATGGACGGGCAAACCCATCCCTTCTTTACTGAAAATAAAGGACGCAATTTGCGCGTTAACTTCGGTAATGATAATTATATACCGCAGGGCCGTCATACTTATTCCTTTAATTATACCTATAAAAATGCAATAAAATTTTTTAAAAATTATGACGAATTATATTGGAATATAACAGGTAATGATTGGAATTTTGTTATAGATAAGGCGCGTGCGCAGGTTAGTTTACCGGCAAATGCTCGCGTTCAATCGGAAAATATTTCTTTATATACAGGCCCAAGCGGTGCCAAGGAACATAATGCCCGCCAAGTCGGCAATTTAACTTTTGAAACAACCCGCCCGCTTTCTTATAGGGAAGGTTTTACAATAGCTGTTCCCTTTGATAAAGGTGCAGTAGAACAGCCGCCTTTTCTTACCCGCCTTAAAGATAGTTTTTCTTTTTCAGTATTATTTTCTTTTGCGTTATTTATTTTTCTTATTATCTATGCCGTAGGTTCTTGGCTCAAAGTCGGGCGCGATCCTGTTTATCCCGATATTGCGTATTATGAACCGCCAAAAGATATTTCGCCTGCTTTTACTTATTTTCTATATAACAAAATGGCAGATTCCAAATTTATCGCCTGCATACTTTTGGATTTGGCTATGAAAGGTTATATCGAAATACAAACAGAAAAAGGAACTTTTGGATCTGTTCAAATTAGTATGTTGCGTAAAAAACCCGCCGACGAAAATCTGTCCCAAGAAGAGAAAATGATACTTAATAAATTATTCGGCTTTGCTGGGGGAGATGTTTGTAATCTGGATTATACTACTGGCGTTATGCTTAACGCAATTATGAAACAGCTACACAAATCTTTTACGGAAGAAAGCAAAGCTTATATAATAGGAAACGGCAGTTATATTATAAAAGCCGTTATAATTGTTGCTTGTTTGGGTATAGTGCCGTTTATTTTTACAGCTCCGTCGGCAATTTTTATCAATTTGCATTTCTCGGTGTTCTTTGCAGTATTTCCGTTTATTGCTAAAAATCCGTTATTTAAAATACTTATCAGAATTTGCATTATCGGTTTTTATAGTCTATTTTGGTCGCAAATGATAAATTCTCCAAGTGCCTTTTTATGCTTAGTATTTTATATCGCATCTCTGTGGGGCTTAGGGTATTACATGCAGTTAATTCCTAATGTAACTCCTTTAGGTAGAGAACTCTTTGAGAAATTAAATGGTTTCAAAAAATATATTAAAACAGCCGAAGTTAACCGCTTTGCTGTTTCTAATCCTATGGATGAGGAAAAAATTTTTTGTGATTATTTGCCTTATGCTTTTGCTATGGGTTTAGAAAACCAATGGATTAAGAAATTTACTAACACTTTATCTCAAGCAACTATAGAAAAATGCATGGCTTGTGCCGGTGGAGTTGCTGCTGTTTCAGGGGGATTGGCAAGAGGTGTCGGTTCTTCTATGCCTTCGGGTAGCGGTAGTGGCGGTGGC
>JAFXVA010000026.1 GCA_017534965.1 Elusimicrobiaceae bacterium
TTGTCAAGATGTTTTTTAAAAACCCCTGCCTTTAAAAGCAGGGGTTTGTTGCGGTGCACGGGGGTTTTAGGTGTGCTAAGGAGGAAGTAGAGATAAGAAACTGAAGTTTTTGGTAGTTTTTTGGCACCGCCATTAAGATTTTTAAATTTTATTTTTTAATTTCTTCTATATTAACAATCCATTTTTTTGTTGTTGTTGCATATTTTTGTTTTATTTTATAGGGTAGATTATAAATTTTATTTTCTTCGCATTTCCCTTTTATTTTAAAACCTTCTATAGAACACTCCTTAACACCTATAAAATATTGTTTTAAAGCTTTATCTATCAAGTTAAATTCTTCTGCTAAAGGCAAGAGATAGCTACGTCTTTTAAGCAAATCAGAAAGTATTCCATAAAGTTCAGCCCAGCTGCCTCCTACAGGTAATTTTGCTTTTTTATTTAAAAAATTATTTTTCATAAAAACACCTCCTAACTAAGCACCTGCGGGGTGGGCGCCGCTTTTTTTGCGGCAATCCTTATTAAAGGACTTTGGGGGAGAGCCGTCTCGCAAATTTCTAACATGGGCTAAAAATTTGCTTTACCCGCAGGTGCGGCCTTTTGGCCTAATTTGACACATCTTCGTATCAAATCTGATACAATCGTATCATATTAAATAAATTTTGTCAAATTTTCAGACGATTATTAAAGTTTGACATTTATCTATTTTTTTGTTTATATGTATTTATAGGTATAAAAAGAGGTTCATTATGAATTTAGGACAAAAAATAGAACAATTATTAAAAACAACCACTATGACAAAAGTGGAACTTGCTAAAAAATTGGGGTTAAAAGATTCAAGCGTAATTTCTCATTGGGTAAAGAATCGCTTTAAACCCGATAGAGCCAATTTAACAAAATTATCTAATGTTTTTAAAAAACCAATTTCCTATTTTCAAGATGATGATTTATACTGCGCAGAAAATTCTGCTTACAAATTAACAGAAAAAAAAGTTTACGAACTTTTATCTTCTTTGCCCGCAGCAAAAAGAATCGGTGTTCAATGTGAAGTTAAAACAGATTATTTTAATTTTCCTATTTATTCTCAGGCAGAAGAATTTTTGCCTATTATGATAGAAGGCAATAACACCCAACCTTTTGCAATTAAAATAATTTCAAAAGAAGCTTGCCCTTGGGCAGGTAAAGATGAATATGCTATTTGTGTTCCCTCACAAGAAACCCTAAACGGAAAGCTTTATTTAATAAAAACCGCAAAAGGTTATACCATAAAAAAAGTTTATGTAAAACAAAATTCCATTATTTTAAAAGATTTTAAAGGTGATACTAAAACCTTAAAAAATAGTGAAATAAAAATTTTTGCACAAATTTTAGCTTTTTACCGAAAACCCTTATAAGAAAACCTCTGCTTTAAAGGAATCTCAAAATTGTGTAAAATATATAATAGATATATTTTAAACTTTGGAGAGATTAAATGATAATACTATGTCTTAACTGCGGAAGCTCTTCCGTCAAATATAGTCTTTTTGACCAAACAAATAAAAGAAATATTGCCGTAGGTTTAATTGAACGTGTGGGTTATGATGATGCCCAAATAACTCAAGAAGCCCCCGGTAAAGATAAATTTGAAAAAACCGCTCCTTGCCCGGATTTTAAAACAGCAATATCCTGGGTTTTAAATACTTTAACAGATAAAGAACACGGCGTTATTAAAGATGTTAGTGTTATCGGTGCAGCCGGACACAGAGTCGTGCACGGCGGTAAACTTGCCAAATCTGAAATTATTACCCCTGAAGTTATTAATTATCTTAAAGAAATCGCACAACTTGCCCCCCTCCATAACCCGGCAAATGTTTTGGGTATGGAAGCAGGGCTTGCCGTAATGCCAAATATTAAGCATGTTGTTATTGCAGATACTGCCTGGCACCAAAGCATGCCACCTCATACTTACATGTATGCTTTACCTTATAAATGGTATGAAAAATATCAAATGCGTCGCTATGGGGCACACGGGACTTCTTTCTTATACAACGCAAAAAGAGCTGCTGCCTTGCTTGGCAAAAACCCCTTTGATTGCAATTTGATTATTTGCCATATCGGTAATGGCGCAAGCATGAACGCTGTTAAAAACGGCTTATCTTATGATACTTCAATGGGTTTAACCCCGCTTGAAGGTCTTATTATGGGCACAAGAAGCGGCGATTTTGATGCCTCTGTTGCCTTTCAAATGATGGAAAGGGAAAATATCCCCCCTGTCGAAATGTATAAAATTTTAAATAAAAAATCAGGTGTTTTAGGTATTACCGAAAAATATCAAGACAGACGCGATATTGAAATTGCCGCAGGAAAAGGCGACGAAAGATGCCAACTTGCTATTGAAATGGAAGCCTACCGCATGAAAAAATATATCGGCGCTTATGCTGCTGCTTTAGGCCGTGTTGATGCTATTGTCTGGACGGCTGGAGTCGGTGAAAGAGGCCCTGTTTATAGAGAAAAAGCCCTTCAAGGCCTTGAATATATGGGCGTTCATTATGACAAAGAAAGAAACTTTGCCGCTATGACAAAAAATGCAGAAAGTTTAATCTCCACCAAAGATAGCCCTGTTAAAGTTTTTGTTATTCCAACTGATGAAGAAATTGTCTTTGCAGAAGATGTGGCCGCAATTTGCAACGGCACTTATGATATACACACAAACTTTAAATATTCCTTTGAAGATATTTCTTACAGAAACTCTTTAAGAGATGAATCTTTAAAGAAAGAACTTATCAAAAAGCCCTTCCTTAAAAAAGCAATTATTAATACACCAAAGGAAATCTTAGGCGAATAAGTTTAAAATAGACATAAAAAACCCCGTTATTTTTAAAAATAACGGGGCTTTTATTTTACAAATAAAATCACAAATTACACAAAAGATCTTCATCGGGATTTTCTTCACAATAATTACCTAATTCTGGTCTTTCGAAACCATTTTCATATCCCAAAGTTGATCTTTCCGGCGCTTTCCAACCTTCACAGTCACCACTATAACATCTTGAAGAAACTATTTCTCCATCTGAATTATAAGACACCATTGCAGATACTCCACTAACAGGATAATATGTTATTGAAGAAATTTGTCCGTCGGAATTATAATTTTGTTGACTAACTTGCTTACCATTTAAAAAGCGCAGAGCATATCTAGGCGTTCCATTTTCATTAAATCCAAGCATCCAATAATTACTCCATCCTCCGCCATCAGAAACACTCATTACAGTAGAACCACTGTTATAAGATATTAAAGATTGTCCATTTTCATATTTGCCATATGACCTAAAAGAACCATCTGTATTATACCAGTAAAGTTCATAATTTTTGTTATTCAAGGGATCATAATCATAAACTAATAAAGCATTATTAACACCTTGTCCATTTGTTCCTACTGCTAAATGTTGTATCTTATTACCATTATGATCAAATATCCAGCATTCGTTACCTTTGCCAGGCTTCCAACAAACCCTATCTTTATATGTTCCATCCTTATATGAAGTTCTTACGCAATAGAATTGGCTATTATTAAAATGAGCATATTGGTTATATACATAAATGCTGCTATCACAATCTGTTTTTTGCGGCCATGTAATAAAATCGTCGCCTTCTCTATAGCCAAAATCTTGGCATATTCTATGCTCTATAGGACGGCACATTATTTCACTTGTTCCATAATCTACAGAAAGCTCATATTCCCCATTATTTCTACTTGCTCTTGCTCTATCAAATTCGCTACCGAATATTTTATAATCAAAAAACTCATCATTAAATTCCGCCGTTTTCAAGATATTTCCTTCTGTATCGGTAATTTCTAAAGGTAACCCTGATAAAGATTCAGAATATGCCCCATATCTTGCCCTATGAGTATGCTGTGCTTTTGCTATTCTATCAAGCATAATCACCCCTTTAGCAGCGCGACTTTTTTCAACAGAAAATTGATAAGTTGGCACAGCAATAGCAGAGATAATAGCAATTATTAAGCAAACTACTAATACCTCAAATAAGGTAAACCCTTTTTTATTATTTATTTTGTTCATAATATTTCTCCATAAACACATACTTTAAGTATAACAGAGATTTCTTGCTTTTTCAAGACTTTTTTAAAACTTATTTAAAGAAATATCTTTTTCCATTTGGGGTGGCTCTGCCAGACGGATAAAATAGTTTATTATGCTAAATACTGCATAAGCCAAAAACACACAAGCCAAAACTTCAAGAATAAGCCCTATCTCTTCTGCATAATCAAGCAAACCAAAAGGTTTTAAAATATAATACCAATCACCTTTCACTTTTCCTGGTTCAAAATTTGTAACCATATCGCTACTTGTTAAAGCAAGTTTACTTGCCACCGCATCACTTGCATAAAAACCAGCTTCATAAAGAGTAGTAGCTATCCAAAAAAATAAAAATGGCGAAAGAATATTCCCCCCTCGTATTTGTAAAGTAAACAAATAAATAAAACAAGGAAGAAGTGTTTCCATGCCGTTACCGCTTGCACTTGTCCACCAATCCCAACCAAACCACGCCCAAAATCTATGCGAAAATTCATGAATTAAATAATTAGGCGTCCAGGTAAAAATATTAGTTAAAAGTGAATCTTTAATATATTTCCCTTCTTCAATTGTTTCATGGGGAACGTAAATATAACAAAGGAATATAATAAAAGCAATTAAACATATTACTATAGTAAAATTGTATTTATAATAAAAAACGCCCTGTTTATATGGGTCAAAAAATTCATGAATATTTTTTATACTAAAGCCATCTTCCACATAACGGATATGACGATAAAAGGCCCATATTACTCTGAAAATAACACATAGTAATACCGTTACACCTATAACTTGCGGAAGTTTAGCAAGAATATAATATATATTCATAAATATAAAGCCAAGTAAAAGGGCGGATTTTTATTTAAAAAACCGCCCTCCGTCTAAAGCACCCCGGACAGGAATCGAACCTGCAACCTTATCCTTAGGACGGATCTGCTCTTCCAGTTGAGCTACCGAGGCAAAATTTTTCAAAATTTAGCTCTTTAAATTATATCAATTTAAAAAGTTATCTTAATAAACCTTTTAAAACACAATTAAACTTTTAGAAGGTGCAGAAAGTTTTTCTTTACCTTTTAAAAATTCAAGTTCGCACATAAAAGCACACAATTCAATTTTTGCGCCAAGTTGTTCAATAAGTTTTATTGCTGCACTCATAGTGCCACCTGTTGCAAGCAAATCATCTACAAGCAAAACTTTATCATTTTTATCAAGAGCATCTTGGTGTATTTCAATAATATCTTTTCCGTATTCCAAATCAAACTCTATACTAAGTTTTTTATAAGGAAGTTTTCCCTTTTTTCTTATAGGAACAAAACCAACCCCTAAAACATAAGCAAGCGGAGCACCAAAAATAAACCCTCTTGATTCAAGGGCAACAATTTTTGTTATGCCTTTATCTTTACATAAAGCAGCGAGGTCATCAATAATTGCTTTAAAAGCTTCCGGGTTAGCAAGCAGAGGTGTAATATCTTTAAACATAATTCCTTTTTTAGGAAAATCCGGCACATTACGAATCAAACTAACGATTTCTTCTTTTGTCATTTTTTAAATCCTTTCTTATAGTTTTTTCAAGTTTGGTTTCTTTTATATCACCAAGTAAATTCTTTTCCTCTTTTCCTTTTAGACCTGTATGAATATTAATGGTTGCTGAGGTGTGTTTTTGAGGTTCCCAAATACCAAAATCTTTTGCGCGTTTACGCACTTTAGCAATTGCTCTTTCTTCTATTTGTCTAACACGCTCGCGTGAAACACCAAGTTTTGTAGCAACTTCAAGCAAGGTATAAGGTTCTTGGCTATCCACACCAAAACGCATTATTAAAATATCTCTTTCTCTTTGAGAAAGCTCATTTAAAATAGAAAGCATTAAAGCATTCGTTGATTGCAGCATTATCTTTGTATCAGGGTTAGAAGTTGGTTCATCCGGAATTACATTTTCTAAAGAAGAACCTTCTTCATCATTAATAGTAATAGATAAAGAATCCACGCCGTAAGCTGCACTCATGCTATCTAAGATAGAACGAACCTGCCTTTCAGAAAGATTCAACTTTACACTCATTTCTTTTAAAGAAGGTTCTCTGCCAAGTTTAACTTTTAAAGTATCCCAAGTTTTAAGCCAAGTTCTCAAATTATCCCAAGCGTGTGGCGGTAATTTGATAGTAGAAACTTGTTCATCAACCCATCTTTTTATATATTGCTCTATCCAATGCACCGCATAGGTAGAAAAACGAAACCCTCTCTTAGGATCAAAACGTTTTATAGCTTGCAAAAGGCCGAGGTTTCCCTCTTCAATTAAATCCATTAACTCAATGCCTTTTTTTAAATATCTTTTTGCAATAGGAACGACTAAGCGCAAATGCATTTTAAGCAAATCATTTTCTGCTTTTTTATTCCCCTTTTGCGCCTTTTTCCAAAGTTCTGTTTCCTTGGTTCTGTCAATCTGACCTACGATTTTTGTTATCTCTTTAAAATATTCTTTTAAAGAATTTATATTTTCTTCCATACAATTTTATTATACACTATTTTAATTTATTTATTGCCTGTAATATTTTTGGCACTATTTGTTGAGCTTCTGCAACAAAGCCATATTGGCAAATATTAAATATCGGTGCCTTATTATCTTTATTAACGGAAATAATCAAATCGGAATTTTGCATACCTATAGTATGTTGTAAAGCACCGCTAACCCCAAAAGAAATATAAATTTTTGGTTTTATACTAACACCGCTCTGCCCGATTTGATGATTTTTTGCTAAAAGTCCGCTTTCTATAACAGGGCGCGTTGCTCCAAGTGCCGCACCGAGTTTAGAAGCAAGTTCTTTTATAAAAGCAAAAGTTTTTTGATCCTTAACACCTCTACCGATAGCAATAACAATATCGGCTTCTTCAAGTTTCAAAATTTCGCTTGTTTCATCTTTTTGAGTTTTTACTAAACGCACTTTTGAAGAAACTGCCTTAAAATGTTCCTCTATAATTTTTAAATCAGCAATTTTATTTACTTGTGTTTTTGGCAAAATATTAGGACGCACACTTGCCATTTGAGGTCTTGTGTTTGGGCAAATAATATCTGCCATAATATTACCGCCAAAAGCCGGGCGACTTTGCACTAAAAAGCCGTCTTTTACCGATAGAGCCGTGCAATCAGCCGTAAGCCCGCAACCAAGGCGCGAGGCCACTCTTGGGGCAAGATCTCTGCCCATATAAGTTGAGGGATATAAAATTGCCTCCGGTTTATATTTTTTTGTTAAAGCAATCAAAATTTGCGCATAATTTTGAGTATCATAATGGGTAAAAGAAGAATCTTCAATATTATAAATTATCTCTGCGCCGTATTTAGCAAACTCTTCAAAATATTTTTTATTATCCTGCCCAATTATAACAAGCCCGACTTTGCAGTTAAGTTCACCCGAAAGTCTTTTTGCGGCAGTCAGTAATTCTAAAGTTACGCTTCTGATTTGTTTAGTTATTTCGTCAATTTCGGCAAAAACCCAAATATCTTTATAATTTTTTAAATCGGTTTGCTTTATCATTTAATCACCTTTTTTGCCTGTAAAATTTTAACAATTTCACTTGCCGTATCTTCACTTGATAAATTAAAAATTTGGCCTTTTTGTTTTGGAGCCGGCGGATAAATTTTAGAAACTCTTGTCGGTGAGCCGTTTAAGCCAAGTTTACTAGAGTCTGCCTCAATTTCTTTTGGCGTCCAAGTAAAAAGCGGTTTTTGTTGGCCCTTAAAAATATCTGTAAAACTTGGATAAGGCAAAATAAAATTATGAGGTGTAGTTAAAGTTATTAAAACAGGTAAAGAGGCCTCTAAAATCTGATGCCCCCCCTCAATCAATTTTGTTGCAGTCAAAATATCATTTTTTATTTTAACATCTGTGCAAAAAGTTATTTGAGGTATATTTAGATGGCCGGCAATTTCTGGCCCGGTTTGGGCGGTATCGCCATCAATAGCCATCTGCCCGCATAAAATCAAATTATAAGGTGCAAGTTTCTTTATAGCGCAGGAAAGGGCATAAGAGGTCGCCCAAGTATCAGAACCGGCAAAAGCCCTATCACAAAGCAAATAGGACTCATCAGCACCTAGGGCTAAAGCAAGGCGCAAAACTTCGCTTGCCTGAGTAGGCCCCATAGATAAAACTTTTATTTTTCCACCTGTTTGCTTTTTAATTTCCAATGCTTTAGCAAGAGCAAAATGGTCATAAGGATTTAAAATGCTCGGCACTCCTGTTCTAAGCAAAGTTCCGTCTTGATTCATTTTAACTTTTGCCGTATTTGGCACTTGTTTAAGGCAAACAATAATATCCATAAATTAATTCCTAAAAGTATCTCTTAAAACGATAGAAAGTGCGTCCATATCCTTACTGATACCCACGCACTCTTTAGTTATTTGAGAAATATAAAAATCTTTTTCTGTCGGTTTTTCAAGCACACTATTTACAAGTTTTGCCCCGTTTGTAGCAATATCCAAAGCAACATTTTTGGCATTTATTCTTGCCATAGTTTTAATAGTTTCCAAGTTAAACGGGCAACCTTCAACCACTTTACCGCTGAGTGCTTTTTCCACAAAATTAAAAGCAACTTCGGCATTAGCAATTAAACGCCCAAGTTCAAAAGTAATATATTGATGACGCGTTAAGCGGTTTAAACGGCATTCTTCCAAGATATCACTTAAAGCTTTTAGACCTAGAGCAATAGCTTTGGTCCCAAAATCTATTTCTTTAATATCTTCCATCTTGCGCGCCATATCCAAATAGAAATTACCTCGCGTTTTTAAATGTTCCTGCCAACGTCCGCGATAAATTGTCATTTCCATAATTTCACTTGTCCCTTCGTAAATACAAGTTATTTTAACATCACGTTTAATTTTCTCTACGGAAAAATCTTTTGTGTATCCAAAACCGCCAAAAGCTTCTATAGCATCATCAGCGGCCTTATTTGCAGCGCGACTTGCATAATATTTTGCTATTGCGCCTTCTGTTGCTTGGCCGTGGTTATTTTCGTCAAGGATTTTGGCTATTTTATCAATAAAAGCCCTGGCTGCTTCAAATTTAATATAGTGGGGCACAATTAATTTGTGCATATAACCTTGTTTGTGAGATAAAGGGCTAGCCGCCTGCACTCTGTTATTTGCGTAAACTATGGCATTTTCAATAGCTTCCTGGCCTGCCCCTAAGGCAAGAGCGCCAACCATAAGTCTTGTATAACCAAAAACGGCTTGTGCCTGTAAAAAGCCCTGCCCTTCTTTTAAACCGATAAGATTTTCCGCCGGCACTATAACATCTTCAAAACAAAGCCCGGCAGTATTGGCAAGGCGTATGCCGTGTTTATCTTCGTGTTTAAGTTGGGTAAAACCGGGGGTATCTTTTGGCACTAAAAACCAACTTGGGCCACCGGGAGTAAGAGCTAAAATAGTATATAAATCAGCAATAGCCCCGTTAGAAATCCACATCTTACTGCCGTTTATTTTATAATGGGTAATTTTGCCGTCTTTTACAATTTGCTCTGCTCTTGTTTTAAGAGCAATTAAATCACTTCCGGCATCAGCTTCTGTTGCGCCGTAAGCAACGAGCAAATTTTCACGCGCCATTTTGGTAAACCAATATTTTTTTTGTTCTTCTGTTCCCCCAACATTTAAGGGGTCACTGCCGAGAAAAGTGGCAAAAATGGCAGTAGCTATACCCAAATCAATGCGGGCAAGTTCGGCGCAAACTCTATAAATATCACTTGTGGAACTTGCAAGGCCTCCATATTCCTGCGGTATTAAAAGCAAATTGATACCTAGGTCTTTATACATCTTTTTTACTTTTTCTGCCGGGAAAGAGTTTTCCTCGTCACATTTACGCAATAAATCAAAAGGTAAATTTTCCTTAGCGTAATGCTTAAGACTTTCCAACATCAATTTACGGGAAACAGAATCAATTTTTTGCATTTTTATTATTTATCTTTTGCAATTTTTTTGTTTAAACTATTAAGCTGTCTTTGGGCTTTACCGGCATAATCAGAATCAGGATTATTCACGATAAGTTTTTCCAAATAACTTGCGGCCATTTGATACTCGCCGTCTTCCTTTGCTAAATTTGCAATTTCAAAAACGGCTTTATCTGCCTGTTTGGAATTAGGATAAGTTTTTATAATATCTTCATAAGCTTTTCTTGCTAAAGAGATATCTTTTAACTTATTTTCACATAAATCGGCAAGTCTAAGTTCTGTTTGGATATATTGTTGTTCATTATTTTTAACCAAAGAAGAAAGTTCTTTTAAAGTTTCTGCTGCACCGGTATAATCTTTGATTTTCTTTTCTTGAATTTCGGCCTTAAAGAATAACGCATTAATAAGATCTTCTTTATTATCTTCTTCCTGATAAAGTTTTGTAGCAAAATTAAGATGGGAAAGGGCCTCATTATATTCTTTTTGTTCCCCTTCAATAAGCGCTAAATGATAATAAGTTGTAGGTTTTTCTACAGAATTTGGAAAATCATTTAAAACTTTTTCGTAAATAGCTTTTGCTTTTTCATAATCTTTTAAACTGCCGGCATAAACATCCCCATGCATCCTTAAAGCAGCGGCTTTATATTTTGTATCGGGGTAAACTTCCCACACTTTTTGATATTGCATTAAAGCAGCGTAAGGATTCTTATTACTTCTATGCAAATCACCGAACATAAGTTCCATTCGGTCAAGTTCGCCGTAATCTTTAAAGCGTTTAAAAAAGCTATTATATTCCTTTACTAAGGGCTGATAAGTTCCTTTTAAATTTGCCTTTGTTGCAAGATTTAAAAAAGTATCCAAGCGTTTTGGCAAATCTGCTTGAGGAACGCGCTGCTTTATAAGATCTTTATATATTGCTTGTTCGTTTTTAGGAAAATCCTTTTCAAAATCCTGCAAAACACTTTGAACATTGGTTCTTTGTTCATTGCTAAACTCATATTTATATCTAAGCAAAGTTATAATAGATTCAGGGTAAGCCCTTAAATTCTTTTCCAAATTACCCTTTAAAATAAGAGCTTTGCTTGCTTCCGGTAAGGTAGCATTTAAGTCAAGCCACAATTCCAAATTATCTACTAAGGCCTGCTGGGTTTGCCTTGTTGCCTCTTGTGCTTGTTTCTGATAGAAAGAAAGTTCATCTATTGGTTTTTGGGCATACACACAAAGTGTAAAAGATAAAAAACTTGTTAAAACTAAGTATTTTTTCATATTTATCCTACCTGTAATTTGTGAATTGGAGATCTAAACCAAAATCTTTGCCTTTTAAAAGAGCAATAGTATTTTGCAAAGCATCTTTAGAAGCAGAAGAAACTCTTAATTGCTCCCCTTGTATAGAAGCAGAAACTTTTAGTTTTGAATCTTTAATCAAGCGCACCATTTCCTTTGCTTTATCAGCCGGGATACCTTGCTGTATTTTAACTTCTTGCTTTGCGCTGCCACCAAGGCCTGCTTCAATTTTTTGAGGTTGTAAGTTTTTTAAAGCAACCCCTCTTTTAGAAAGTCTTGTAATAAGAACATCATAAAGGGCTTTTACTTTATATTCATCGGCGCAGGAAAGTTTAATTAAATTTTCTTTATTCAAAAGTTCAATAGAAGGGTTAGAACCTTTAAAATCATATCTGTTAGCAACTTCCTTTTTGGCAATATTAATTGCTTCCTCAATAATATTTATATCCACTTTGGAAACGACATCAAAAGAAAAATCTGCCATATTTAGACCTCCTAAATTTCTTTATACTTATATTATAGTATTTAACTAGACATAAAGCCATTAAAAAGGTAAAATAGAGTTGTCTTTAAATCTTAAAATTGAGGTGAAATAATGGTTTATCTTCAAGCAGTATTAGCCGTAATTGTCTTTGTAGCTATCGGGTATGCATGCAGCACAAACAGAAAGGCAATCAATTGGAAAACAATTGCCTGGGCCTTTGGTTTGCAACTTGTTTTTGCTTTTCTCATTTTAAAAACTACTCCTGGACAAGTTGTTTTCAACTGGTTAAATGATGCTTTTGTATCTATTTTGAACTTCCAAGTTGCCGGCGCGGAAATGGTTTTTGGTCCTTTAGCAAAAACAGATTCCCTTGGTTATATTTTTGCTTTCCAGGTTTTACCTACTATTGTATTCTTTTCTGCCTTAATGGGTCTTTTATACTATTTAGGCATAATGCAGAAAATCATTTATATTTTTGCTTGGATAATGAGTAAAACCTGCAAACTTTCCGGTGCGGAAAGTTTAAGTGCAGCTGCCAATATCTTTGTCGGTCAGACGGAAGCACCTTTACTTATTAAACCTTATGTCGCAAAAATGACAAAATCTGAGTTAATGTGTGTTATGACAGGCGGTATGGCAACCGTTGCAGGCGGTGTTTTGGCGGCTTATGTCGGTATGCTTAAAGATAGTTTCCCAGGTATTGCAGGCCACTTAATGGCAGCAAGCGTTATGGGCGCACCGGCCGGTGTTTTATTTGCTAAATTACTCGTGCCGGAAACAGAAAAACCAGAAACATCCGGTATTACAAAAATTGAATATAAAGACCCTAGCGCAAATGTTTTGGATGCTATTGCTTCTTCCACCCAAACAGGTTTACAGCTTGCTTTAAATGTTGCGGGTATGTTAATTGCTTTTACAGCATTAATTGCTTTAGCTAATGGTTGTGTTGAAGCATTAACAAAATATTGTTTTAGCCATGTTTTTAATTTACAAGATATTTTTGGTTATATCTTTACGCCTATTTCCTGGCTTATGGGTATTGACGGACAAGATTTACACATAGCAGGTGTCTTATTTGGCGAAAAAACTATTTTAAATGAATTTGTGGCTTATGCTCACTTAACGGACCTTCTTAACGCCGATGCTGCCGTTATGACAATGAAAAGCAAAGTTATCTTAAGTTATGCTTTATGCGGTTTTGCTAACTTCTCTTCTATCGGTATTCAAATTGGCGGTATCAGTGCTATTGCACCTGAAAGAAGGGCAGATTTATCAAAACTTGGTTTTAGGGCCTTGCTTGCCGGTCTTCTTTCCAGCTGTTTAAGGGCTTTAATCGCCGGTCTTTTGATATAAACGAGTTTAGTTTAACACTAAAAACCCCTCTTTTACGAGGGGTTTTTTATTTGCACCAATCTTTTTTTATTTTTGCTTTACCATCATAACTTAACGCAAGACCGGCTTTTAAAAGTTCAAAAGCAAGGTTTTCTTTGTTTACAAAAACTTCACAAACCAGGCGGAAATATTTATCTCTGCCACAATTTTTTAGCACTATTTCCCCCTTTTTATTTAAAAATTTTTCAGTAAAAGTTTTGGCTTGTATCCCTTTTAGTTTTTCACACTTATTCTTGCTGTTTATTTCCGGAGTATCAATGCCTTTAATTCTTATAGAAATATTTTTACATACCAAAGGTTCTTTACAGGTAAAATTTACTTTAAATGTATCCCCGTCATATACGGAAAGCAACTCTGCTTTCTTAAAATTCTTATTATTTATACACCCCGTAAATACTAAAAACAAAATAATTAAAAAATATTTATACATAAAAAACGGCTGCCATATCTGAGCTTGACTAAGTAACCCAAACATAACAGCCGTAGTTTGCCGCCCTTACGAGCGACAAACATTCGCTGCAAAATAAACGGCTCATGACTTCCGTTTACTTTACAGCTCAAACGAGCTGTTTTTGGACTTAGTCAATGCCCTTAGTTTCCTAAAGGCTCTCCTTGTTCTTTTTTAAACAAGGTTCCAAAAACATTTTAAATTTAAAAAATTACTTCTATAATTAGTATAACATTTTGCTTTATCTATTTGCAAAAAACCCGCCCTAAAATAATTTAGAACGGGTTTTATTTTTAAAAAAGTAAAGAAAGTTTATTTCTTTTCTTCTTCAACAGCATCTATTCTAACTTTAATTTTTGCATAAACGGTCGGTTTAAAGTAGATAGAAACTTCTGTTTCGCCGATTTTCTTGATAGGAGTAAAGATATCAATGTGATCTTTGCTTATTTTGTGGCCCATTTCTGCTAAGCTTTTTTGGACATCAGCTTTTGTAACAGAACCAAAGATAATACCTTCAAGATTAACTGTTCTTGTATAAGGCAAGACAATACCTTCAATTTTTGCAGCTGCTTCTTTAGCGGCGGCAAGTTCGGCTTGAATTTTTTTGTTTCTTCTTTCAGCACCGAGTTCCCAATTTTTAATTACGGCCGGTGTGGCGATTTCCGCGAGTTTTTGGGGCAAGAGATAATTTCTTGCATAACCGGGTTTAACTTCAACGATATCACCCATAGTTCCCAAAGCTTTAACATCTTCTCTTAAAATAACTTTCATTTTAAAAACTCCTTAAATTTATTTTTTGGGTAAGCAATAGGCGAGGAAAGCCAAGTTTCTATCTCTCTTAATTGCTTGGGTTACCTGGCGTTGATGTTTAGCGCAGGTTCCGGTGATTCTTCTGGATAAGATTTTACCGCTATCCATTGTAAAACTTTTGATTAATTGAATATTTTTGTAATCAATGTGATCAATTTTTTCCGCACAGAATTTGCAAACTTTGCGTCTTGATTCAAAGCGTTTTTTGGCAAAAGGTTTTGCAGTGCGTGTATTTTCTTGATTTTGTCCGTCAGCTTTGGGCTGAGCGTTTTGAGTATTTGTAATATTTTCTTCTGACATTTTTTAATTTCCTCTATAAAAATTTACCTAACTAGGTGTTTAAAACGGGACATCGTCTTCCGTTGCGTCGCTTGGTATTTCGGCAGAAGTATCTTCTTCTGTCATTAAGCCATCGCCTGATTGCAAAATTTGCACTCTTCTTGCGCTGACTCTTAAAACTCTGCGTGTTTGACCTGC
This sequence comes from Elusimicrobiaceae bacterium, assembly GCA_017534965.1. Classification (GTDB taxonomy): domain Bacteria; phylum Elusimicrobiota; class Elusimicrobia; order Elusimicrobiales; family Elusimicrobiaceae; genus Proelusimicrobium. The sequence goes on from JAFXVA010000026.1 coordinate 14,900, forward strand.
TTTATCAGTGTACTCATTAAGCACGAGTCTGCCTTCAACAACAACAGGCACGCCCTTTTTGAGTTTGTCTTGTGATCTTTGTGCAGCAGGACCAAAAAGCGAAACAGGAACATAAGCAACATCATCCTTCCACTCCCCGCTAGCATTATCTAAATATCTGCGGTTTACCGCGATATCAAAGCCGCAAACAGCTTGGCCTTTTTGTGTCATTCTATTATCAGGATCACGTGTTAAACGCCCTGAAAGAAGGACAAAATTTAATTCCGGCAGACGCATTCCCGTAGCCATAATTACACCGCCGCCGGCGCTACTTTATCTTTTTTGGCCGGTTTATTTTTTGGCTCGCAAGCAACCATAACAATGCTTCTTAAAACATTGGCATTTAATTTCATATTATTGTTCCAAGTTTTAACGATTGTCGGCTCTGCTTTAAATTTTAAATAGAGATAAAAACCTTCGCGGTTTTTGTTGATCTCATGGGAGAATCTTCTTCTGCCGAGCTTTTCTTCAGAAAGAACTTCGCCTTTTGAAGAGGTAATAAACGCTTTTGTTTTTTCTACAAAAGCAGCAACTTCATTATCGGTAAGTTGCGGTTTAAGTATTGTTACTGATTCGTATGTTTTCATATTCCTGTTTTTTTATAAAAAAAATACTAGCAAGGTATTTTTTACCTCGTTAGCACTTAGATATTTTTGGGCTATTCACCATGCGCCCCGGCATATCTTATCCTGATAATATTATAGCACAATTTAAAAAGTTTTTGCAAGTGTTTCATTTAACTTTTTTAATTTTGCTCTTGCGGGTTATTCATATCCGGCCTATTTTTAGGAGCATGCCACCATTTGCCCATATCTTCAAAAGGATTTTTCTTTTTAGGTTTGGCTTGAGAATCACTATCTTTATATTTATAATCAGTTAAGCCAAGCATATCTTTAATTGCTTTTATAAGCGGAGAATCTTTCATAGCCGGCAAACTTAAAATTGCAACGGCAGATATCAAACATAAACCATAAAGTAACGCCCCTTGGAAATGTCCTCTTTCTATTAATTCCGGTGCAACTAAAGTTAAAAGTGCGCTAAAAACTACCGCAACAGAACCCAAGGAAGATATCGTAAGTTCTTTTTCTTTACTATAACCTTTTGTAACATCCGTATAAAGTAAAGTAAAGCAGTTGCCTGTGCCCAAACAAGCAATACCTGCACCAAGCATTAACATTACTTGTGAAGTCGGATGTAGGAACATCATTAAAGTTCCTAAAAGTGCTAAGCCCGTAAAAACAGTAAAAGATGTTGCGCTTGAAGTTTTCCCCCTTACAAAATTAAAGATTAATCTTCCAAGTAAAAGAGGCGCATAAAGCCCTAAGGCCGTATAAAAGTTAGAAGTTGCGCTATCTTTAAAAATATTGCTTAATTGCAAAGCTAAAGCTGTAGAAACAACAAATTCATGGGCATTAGCAAGAGTTAAAGTAAAGAAATATCTAATAATTCTGTTATTTTCTTTTACCCAAGCTTTTCTGTTTTCTTTATACTTAAATTGCTTTACTTCTTCCTTCTTTGCTTTTGCTCCTTTTTTTGCTGATGCATAAGCTGATTTTACTTTTTCAATAAATGGTTTTTCTTCTTTATCTTCCTTTGAATCTGCGGTTCTGTTTCTTAAATTCGTTTTATAAGTCCTAATTGCTGCAGCTATTGATAAGGCCGCAAAGAAAGGAAAACTGAGCGCATAGTCAAAATTAGGATTTATTGTGCCGGAACTAATAAGATAAACAAATTTATTAGCTAGGAAAGGAAAAATTAAGAAAGCCAAAGTGCCAATACTCTTCCACACAAAAGCTTTACTAAAAATAAGTTCCACCGGTATAGAATAAATATTTATATTATATTTTATTATAATTAATAATTAACATTTATTTAATTTTTTTTTAATTTAATTATAAAA